>NZ_CM001165.1:2069444-2669444 GCF_000213055.1 Streptomyces sp. Tu6071
TTCGAGAACTCGGGCCTCCCCTTCGTCATCGCCCTCAACGGCTTCGAAGGACACCAGCCCTACACCCCCGACGAAGTCCGCGAAGCACTCCAGATCGGACCCGACACCCCGATCATCACCACCGACGCCCGCCACCGCGCCGACGCCAAATCCGCCCTCATCACCCTCGTCGAACACGCCCTCATGGCCCGCCTGCGGTAAGCGGGTCCCGGTGGCACGGAAAGGGCCCGTACTCCTGGGGAGTACGGGCCCTTTCGGCGTTCTCGGCGGCGGTTCAGCGCCAGCTGTGCGGGGCGTGGAAGCCGTTCTCGCGCTCCAGGCGGCGCCAGCCGGCGCGGGGGGCGCGGGCGGACGGCGCGGTCGTGGGGGCCGCGGCGGTTCCGGCGGCGCGGGCGAGGAGCACGGCGGTCAGGGCCGCGAGTTCCTCGGGCTCGGCGTGGCCCTTCTCGACGCGCAGGAGGCCGGGGTCGACGGTGACGGGCTCGCTCATGTCGTTCCGTTCTGCTTCGTAGTGGTTCGGGTGGACTCGCGGGCGCTTACTGCGGCGGGTTGCCGTGCTTGCGCGAGGGGAGATCGGCGTGCTTGGTGCGGAGCATCGCGAAGGAGGCGATGAGCACCTCGCGGGTCTCGGCGGGGTCGATGACGTCGTCCACGAGGCCGCGCTCGGCCGCGTAGTACGGGTGCATCAGCTCCGACTTGTACTCCTTGACCATCTTCTGGCGCATGGACTCGGGGTCGTCGGCGGCGGCGATCTGGCGGCGGAAGATGACGTTCGCGGCGCCCTCGGCGCCCATGACGGCGATCTCGTTGGTGGGCCAGGCGTAGGTGAGGTCGGCGCCGATGGACTGCGAGTCCATGACGATGTAGGCACCTCCGTACGCCTTCCGCAGGATCAGCGAGATCCGGGGGACGGTCGCGTTGCAGTACGCGTAGAGGAGCTTCGCGCCGTGCCGGATGATCCCACCGTGCTCCTGGTCGACGCCCGGGAGGAAGCCGGGGACGTCCAGGAGGGTGAGGAGCGGGATGTTGAAGGCGTCGCACATCTGCACGAAGCGGGCGGCCTTCTCGCTCGCCTCGATGTCGAGGACGCCCGCGAGGGACTGCGGCTGGTTGGCGATGATGCCGACGACCTGGCCGTCGAGACGGCTCAGGGCGCAGATGATGTTGGTCGCCCAGCGCTCGTGGACCTCCAGGAACTCGCCGTCGTCGACGATCTCCTCGATGACCTTGCGCATGTCGTAGGGGCGGTTGCCGTCGGCGGGGACGAGGTCGAGGAGGGCGTCGCCGCGGCGGTCCGCGGGGTCCTCGCTCTCGGTGGCCGGGGGGTTCTCGCGGTTGTTCCTCGGCAGCAGCGAGAGGAGGTAGCGGACCTCGGCGAGGCAGGTCTCCTCGTCGTCGTACGCGAAGTGGCAGACGCCGGAGGTCTCGGCGTGGACGTCGGCGCCGCCGAGTCCGTTCTGCGTGATCTCCTCGCCGGTGACGGCCTTGACGACGTCGGGCCCGGTGATGAACATCTGCGAGGTCTCGCGGACCATGAAGACGAAGTCGGTGAGCGCCGGGCTGTAGGCGGCGCCGCCCGCGCAGGGGCCGAGCATGACGGAGATCTGCGGGATGACGCCGGACGCCTTGGTGTTGCGCTGGAAGATGCCGCCGTAGCCCGCGAGGGCGGAGACGCCTTCCTGGATGCGGGCGCCCGCGCCGTCGTTGAGCGAGACGAGCGGGGCGCCGGCCGCGATGGCCTTGTCCATGATGTTGTGGATCTTGGCGGCGTGGGCCTCGCCGAGGGCGCCGCCGAAGATCCGGAAGTCGTGCGCGTAGACGAAGACGGTGCGTCCGTCGACGGTGCCCCAGCCGGTGATCACACCGTCCGTGTAGGGCTTCTTCGCCTCCAGGCCGAAGCCCGTGGCGCGGTGGCGCCGCAGTTGTTCGACCTCATGGAAGGAGCCGGGGTCGAGGAGCAGGTCGATCCGCTCGCGCGCGGTGAGCTTCCCCTTGGCGTGCTGGGCCTCGGTGGCCCGGTCGCTGGGGCCTCGCAGCGCCTCGGCACGTACCGCGAGCAGTTCCGCCACACGGCCCTTGGCGTCCTTGGGCTCGTCCGGGGTCGCGTCCGGCGTCTCGTCCAAAACGGTCATGTAGCGACCATACGAAATCGGGCACCCCAAAGGGTCCGTCGGATTCGCACAGTCTCGCGCGGCATTTCCTGGTGTCCTTGCACAGAAACGCGCGGGCGGGGCGCATCGGCCCTGCGTGAAGGGGTGTGGCTCTTGTCGGGGTCCGACAAGAGGGGGCCGGGGGCCTCGTACGAGAGATGCGCCACAGCGGTGCGGGCGCGTCTTGTCCGGTCCCGCCGTACGGGTCCGGCGCGCGGCGGGGCGGGGGCCGTACGCGGAGGGGTGCGGGCCGCTCGCGTACGCCGAACGCGGGCGGGTGCGGGCCCCCGCGTACGGCGTGCGCGGGAGGGCGCGGGCCCCCCTGCGGCGTGCGCGGGAGGGGTCAGCAGCCGCCGCAGGTCTTGAAGGTCACGTCCCAGTGGCTGCCCTCGTCGGCGTAGAGGTTGCCGGAGGCCGCCTGCCACTGCGGGTAGCCGTCGCCGCGCAGGCCGATGTACGTGAACGTGTTCTTGACGTAATTGGTCAGGCACGTGTTCTTGCCGAAGTCCAGCTTGTACCCGTTCCAGTGCGAGTACGTTCCCGAGGCGTGGCCGGTCTCGGTGCCGCCGGTGATGTTGAGGGCGCAGCCCGAGGCGGACTTGAGGGTCTGGGCGCCCTGGGCGGTGGCGAGGTTGAGCTGGTCGAAGGACGTACAGGTGGAGACGTTGCGGTCCGAGCAGCCGCCGGACGAGGACCACGTGATGCCGGAGGCGCTGAACATCGAGGTCGCGGTGGCGTGGCTGATCTTGTCGACGGCGAAGGCGGGGGCGGCGGCGAGCGCGCCGACGCCGGGGGCGAAGAGGGCGGCGCCGAGAAGGGCGCCGGTGGCGAGGAGGGGGCGCAGGCGGGGGGTGGAGGGCATGGAGGTCTCCTGTGCACGCGTCGGGTCATGGGGGTGGCGCGGTGGAGCAAGGGCGATCGTGCCGTACGGGGCGGGCGGGGCGCCAGGGTGCCTCGGGGGCGCTCTCACCCGAGCGGGCGCGCGGCGGGTGCCGGGCGGGCAGGGGAACGCGAGCATGGAGCGCATTCGCCCGTGTTCGCGCGGACACTCCGGGCTAGCTGTTGAAAGTTGAACCGAATAGGTCTACTGTCGGCGTCATTGAAAGTTCAACTTCACGTCGAGCGCGGAAGCCGGGCTTTCGATGGCTTTCGTCCCCCCCTTCGTTTCCCAAGGAGCAACCATGGGTCTCTTCGGCCGCAAGAACGAGAACACCGCCCCCGCCGGGGCAGCCGCGCCCGCCGCCGTCAGCCCCGACCTCGCCGCGCTGACCGGTGACTACACGATCGACCCGGTGCACTCGGGCCTCGTCTTCTCGGCGCGTCACGCCATGGTCACCAACGTCAAGGGCTCCTTCAAGGACTTCGAGGGCACGCTGCACCTCGACGGCTCGGACCCCTCGCGGTCCAGCGCCTCGATCGACGTCAAGCTCGACAGCGTCGACACCGGCGCGCCCGACCGCGACGGCCACCTCAAGAGCGCCGACTTCTTCGACGTCGAGAACCACCCGCTGATGAGCTTCCGCTCGACCTCCGCCGAGGCGCTCGGCGGCGACGAGTACCGCATCACGGGCGACCTCACGATCCACGGCACGACCAAGCCGCTCGTGATCGACCTGGAGTTCAACGGCTCCGCGAAGGACCCCTTCGGCAACGAGCGCGTCGGCTTCGAGGGCAAGGCGGAGATCCTGCGCTCGGAGTGGGGCCTCACGTACAACGCGGCGCTGGAGACCGGCGGCGTGCTCGTCTCGGACAAGATCAAGCTGACGCTGGAGATCTCGGCGATCAAGAACGCGTGAGCGAGGCGGGGCCGCCCCGCACCCTGCCCGGTGCCCCTCTCGGCGCCCTCCGGTCCGGCCGGAGGACGGCGAGGGGGGCATCGTCGTGCGTACGGGGCGGGGCATCGTCGGGTGTACGGGGCGGGGCGCGTACGGGGCGGGGCGCCTACGGCGCGGCGCTCGTCGTGCGTACGGGGCGGCGCTCTGGGCGCGGCGCGGCGCGGCGCGGGGCTCAGGCAGGGGCGTGGTGGGGCAGGCCCGCGGCGAGCGGGGTGCCGGTGAGGAGGGCGGGGGCGAGGTCCTCGCCGTACCAGCCGGTGGCCCAGGGGCCCCACCAGGCGGGGTCGGCCTCCCAGTAAGGGCGGCGGCCCAGGACGGTGGGGACGGTGCGCGCCGCGGGGGCCCCGCCCGCGCGCAGGAGCGCGGCGTCGGCGGCGCAGACCGGGACGGCGCGCGGCGCCGCGCCCGGCGGGGCCCAGGTCACGTCGAGCGCCGAGGGGCCGTGGCCCGGGTCGAAGAAGCAGGGCGGCCTGCGGTCGGGGACCGGGACGCCCGCGCGGCGGGCGCGCAGGGTCGCGAGGCTGTGGCCGCCCTCCTCCAGGGCGCGCGTGACCGCGCGCAGATCGGCGGGCACGAGCACGGCGGCGAGGAGGGAGCGGGCCTGGTCGAGGGCGTCGAGGGCGCGTTCGTGGTCGGCGCGGCGGGTGTCGTCCGCGCCGGGTTCGGCGGGATGGAAGTCGAGCCCTTCGAGCTGTTCGGTGAAGGCGGCGAGGTCCTCCTCGGCGGCGGCGCGCAGTTTGTCGAGCACGTCGGCGCGGGCGCGCTCGCGCCGGCCGCGGCGACGGCGCAGCACGGCCCAGGTCCCGGCGAGGAGGAGGACGAAGGCACCGGAGACGAGGAGCGCGGGGACGAGGGGGCCCTCGTCGTCGCCCGCCGCGAGGCCCCAGGAGGCGGGGGCCGAGCCGCGCGCGGAGCGCAGCGTGAGCCGTACGAAGGCGTCGAGCTGACGCGGCAGGGTCTGCGCGCGCACGGCCGACACGGCGCGGCGCACCGTGTCGGCGGGCAGGACCGCGTCGTCGGCGCGCGCGTGCAGGGTGTCGCCGAGACGTACCGCGTAGACCCCGGCGATGCCCGTCGACTGCCGCAGCTCGTCGAGGAGCCGTCCGGCGCCGCTGCCGCTCGGCAGCACGGCGACGAAGACGGCGCGGTCGCCGTCCTCGATGCGCCGTTCCAGCGCCCGCTCCCCCGCCTTCGAGAACTCCGCGCGCATCGCGGGGTCCACGTACACCGGGTCGGCGCGCAGCGCCCGCGCGACGGACCGCACCCCGGCGTCCGCGGCCACCGCCGCCGGGGCGGCCACGAGGAAGGAACCGACGGCGAGCAGGAGGGTGAGGAGCGGGGCCAGGAGCCGGGGGGCCGCCGGGGTACGGGGCGACCGGGACGGGACCCCGGGAGTGCGGGGCCGGGGCGGGACCCCGGGGGTGCGGGGTCCGCGGGGGAACGCGCGGGTGCGGGGCCCGAGCGCGGCCGGCACCACGGGGGTACGGGCGGGGACGGCGGCGACCGGCCGGGGAGCGACCGCGGGGCGGCCCGGCCTGATCTGGTTCATGCGTTCGACGCTAGCCGAGGGGGAGCCCCGGGCCGAGCGGCAAAAGCTTCCTTTTACACCTTGCGGCCCGGGTCTTTTCCCTCGTCCACCCGTGCGGGTCACTCCTCACCCGGGCACGGTCGCCGCGTCACTCGGAAGGGGTGACCCCGGCGCGCAGCAAGCCGTACGTGTAGGCGTCCTCCAGGGCCTGCCACGAGGCCGCGATGACGTTGTCGGCGACGCCCACCGTCGACCACTCCGTGACACCGTCACCCGTGGAGATGAGGACGCGCGTCGTGGACTCGGTGCCGTGGCGGCCCTCCAGGATGCGCACCTTGTAGTCGGTGAGGCGGAAGCCGGCCAGCTCGGGGTGGATGCGCTCCAGGGCGACGCGCAGCGCGCGGTCGAGCGCGTTGACGGGGCCGTTGCCCTCGGCGGTCGCGACGAGGCGCTCGCCCTTGGCCCACAGCTTCACCGTCGCCTCGTTGGCGTGGCTGCCGTCGGGGCGGTCCTCGACGATGGCGCGCCAGGACTCCGTACGGAAGAAGCGCGGCGCGCGGCCCTCGGCCTCGGTGCGCAGCAGGAGTTCGAAGGAGGCGTCGGCCGCCTCGTAGCTGTAGCCCTTGAGTTCATGCTCCTTGACGCGCGCGACGACGCGGCCGACGAGTTCCCTGTCGCCCGACAGGTCGATGCCGAGTTCCTTGCCCTTGAGCTCGACGGAGGCGCGACCGGCCATGTCGGAGACGAGCATGCGCAGCCGGTTGCCGACGAGTTCGGGCTCGATGTGCTGGTAGAGCGCGGGGTCGACCTTGATCGCGGAGGCGTGCAGGCCGCCCTTGTGCGCGAAGGCCGAGACGCCGACGTAGGGCTGGTGCGTCGCGGGGGTGAGGTTGACGACCTCGGCGATGGCGTGCGAGATGCGCGTCATCTCGCGCAGCGCGCCCTCGGGGAGCACCTGGCGCCCGTACTTCAGCTCCAGCGCGGCGACGACGGGGAAGAGGTTGGCGTTGCCGACGCGTTCGCCGTAGCCGTTGGCCGTGCCCTGGACGTGGGTCGCGCCCGCGTCGACGGCGGCGAGGGTGTTGGCGACGGCGCAGCCGGAGTCGTCCTGGGCGTGCATACCGAGGCGAGCACCGGTGTCGGCGAGGACGGTCTGCACGATCGCGCCGACCTGCGCGGGCAGCATCCCGCCGTTGGTGTCGCACAGCACGACGACGTCGGCGCCCGCCTCGTGCGCGGCGCGGACGACGGCCTTCGCGTACGCGGGGTTCTCGCGGTAGCCGTCGAAGAAGTGCTCGCAGTCGAGGAAGACGCGGCGGCCCTGGGCGCGCAGGTGCGCGACGGTGTCGGCGATCATCGCGAGGTTCTCGTCGAGCGTCGTGCGCAGGGCCAGTTCGACGTGGCGGTCGTGGGACTTGGCGACGAGCGTGATGACGGGGGCGCCGGAGTCGAGGAGGGCCTGGACCTGCGCGTCGTCGGCGGCCTTGGTGTGCGGGCGGCGGGTGGAGCCGAAGGCGACGAGCTGGGCGTGCCGGAAGGGGACCTCCTTCTGGACGCGGGCGAAGAACTCGGTGTCGCGCGGATTGGCGCCCGGCCAGCCGCCCTCGATGAAGCCGACGCCGAAGTCGTCGAGGTGGCGGGCGATGGTGAGCTTGTCGGCGACGGTCAGGTTGATGCCCTCGCGCTGGGCGCCGTCGCGCAGGGTCGTGTCGAAGACGTGGAAGTCGCGGGCGACGGCGGCGTCGGCGCTGGGAGCGGCGCCGGGAGCGGGGGCCGTCTCCTGGGCTTCGGGGGTCGCGGTCATGGGCTGGTGGCTCCTGAGGAAATCGGAAAGGGGGCTGCGTGGTGGCTCCGTCGCCTCTCCACTCGCGTCGCTCCGTCCGTCGGCCGGGTGGGGCCGGAAACGAAAAAGACCCCTCGCGGGTGCGAGAGGTCTGCGCGCGGGTCCGAGGCTCGGTGGCCGTGACCGCGAAGGTGTGGATCGCGGGTCAGCGGCCACGAAGGACCGGCGCGCTGCGGCCGATAATCATGGCGCGAACGAGCATGGAGGCAGTGTGCCACAGCGGGGGGCGGGGGTGGAGGGGGTGTCTCAGGATGCGGGCCGAGGGGGGCACGGGAGCGGTGGGGCCGGGGCGAATGGATCACCTAGGGGGAGGTCGAACGCTTCACCTAGGGGGTGGCTGGGCCCCCGACGGGCCCAACGCGCGGGGCGGGAGAGGGGTTCCCGGGCGGGGCGGTCGCGGGTGGTTCCGGGGCGGGGCGGTCCGCGGGTGGTTCCGGGTTCTCGGGGGGGGCCGGGTCCCCGGGGGGTTCCGGGTTTCCGGGAAGGTCCTGAGTTGCCCGGGTTGCCGGGCAGTCCTCCGGGTTCCTGAGCAGTCCCCCGGGCTGCCGGCAGCCCATGGGAAGCCGGGCAGGCCCGAGTTGCCGGGCGACCCCGGGAAGCCAGGCTGCACCGAGTTGCCGGGCAGCCCACAGGGACCGGGCAGCCCACGGGAAGCCGCGCAATCCCCAAGAAGCCGGGCCGGTGGGTGCGGGTCAGGCCGGTTCCGTACGGGGTGTGGGGGCCGTCTCCTGGAGGGGGACGGGTGTGGGGCCCACGCGGGTCAGGTCCAGGTCGCGGGTCTCGCGCATCGTCGCGTACACGACGAGCGAGACCGCCGCGCAGCCCGCGACGTACCAGGCGAAACCGCTCTCCACGCCCGCGTCCTTGAACCACAGGGCGACGTACTCCGCCGTGCCCCCGAACGCCGCGTTCGCGAGGGCGTACGGGAGGGCGACGCCGAGGGCGCGGATGCCCGTCGGGAAGAGTTCCGCCTTCACGCAGGCGTTGATCGAGGTGTAGCCGGTCACGACGACCAGGGCCAGGAGCGAGAGGCTGAGCGCCGGCCAGAAGCTCCTCACGTGGGCGAGGAGGGTGAGGATCGGGACGGTCAGGAAGGTCGAGCCGACCGCGAAGGCGATGAGCAGCGGGCGCCTGCCGACGCGGTCCGAGAGCGCCCCGGCGAGCGGCTGGAGCGCCGCGAAGACGAGGAGCGCGACGAGCGAGACGAGCGTCGCCGTCCGCTGCGGCAGCCCGGCGGTGTGCGAGAGGTACTTGGTGAGGTACGTCGTGTACGTGTAGTACGCGACCGTCCCGCCCATCGTCAGCGCGACGACGAGCACCGCCTCGCGCTTGTGGCGCAGCAGCGCGCGGACGGTGCCCCTGTCCCCCGGGTACGCCTCGGCCTCGTAGACCTCCGTCTCCAGCATCGAGCGGCGCAGCCAGAAAACGACGCCCGCGCCGAGCGCGCCCACGGCGAAGGGCACGCGCCAGCCCCACGCGTGCAGGGCGGCGTCGCTCAGGGTGTGCTGGAGCAGGAGGAGCAGGGCGAGGCCGAGGATCTGGCCGAGCGTCATCGACACGTACTGGAAGCTCGACGCGAAGCCGCGGCGGCGCGGTGCGGCCGCCTCCGTGAGGTACGTCGCGCTCGCCGCGTACTCGCCGCCGACCGAGAGCCCCTGGAGCAGCCGCGCGACGAGGAGGACGGCCGCGCCGCCGTATCCCGCGACGCCGTACGTGGGCGCGACGGCGATGAGGACCGCGGAGGCCGACATGAGCGAGACCGTGAGGGTCAGCGCCGCCTTGCGCCCCCTGCGGTCGCCGACACGGCCGAGGAGCCAGCCGCCGACCGGGCGCATGAAGAAGCCGACCGCGAAGATGCCCGCGGTGTTCATGAGCTGTGCCGTCGCGTCGCCCTTCGGGAAGAAAGCGCTCGCGAAGTACGGCGCGAAGCTCGCGTAGACGAACCAGTCGAACCACTCGACCATGTTCCCGGCCGAGCCGATCCAGATCTTCTTCCAGTGCCGCCGGGCTTGCTGTCGTCCCATGCGGGAACGGTGCCCACGGGTAAGGGGCGTCATCCGGGATGACGCCCCTTACCGGCAGCCTTGTTCGGGACTGTCCGCTTTCTTCGGGAAACGGTCAGCCGAGTTCGTGCATCCAGCCGTGCGTGTCCGCGACCGCGCCGGACTGGAGGCCGAGGAGCCCCTCGCGCAGCCGCATCGTGACGGTGCCGGGGGTGCCGTCGCCCTGGGTCCACTCGGCGCCCGCGGACTTGACGGTGCCGACCGGCGTGATGACCGCGGCCGTGCCGCACGCGAAGACCTCGGTGAGGCGCCCCTCCTCGGTGTCGCGCCGCCACTCCTCGGTCGAGAGGCGGCGCTCCTCGGCGGTGTAGCCGAGGTCGCGAGCGAGCGTGAGGAGCGAGTCGCGCGTGATGCCCGGGAGCAGGGAGCCGCTCAGCTCGGGCGTGACGATGTGGTCGCCGTAGACGAAGTAGAGGTTCATGCCGCCCATCTCCTCGACCCAGCGGTGCTCGACCGCGTCGAGCCACACGACCTGGTCGCAGCCCTTGGCGGCGGCCTCGGCCTGCGCGACGAGCGAGGCGGCGTAGTTGCCGCCGGTCTTCGCGGCGCCCGTGCCGCCCTTGACGGCGCGGACGTAGTCCTCCGAGAGCCAGACCGAGACGGGCTGGACGCCGCCGGGGAAGTAGGCGCCCGCGGGCGAGGCGATGACGACGAACAGGTACTCGTTGGCGGGCTTGACGCCGAGCCCGACCTCGGTGGCGATCATGAAGGGCCGCAGGTAGAGGCTCGCCTCGCCGTGCGCCGGAACCCACGCCTTGTCCTGGCGCACGAGCGCGTCGCACGCGGCGACGAAGGTCTCGACGGGCAGTTCGGGCATCGCGAGCCGCCGCGCGGAACGCTGGAAGCGCTCCGCGTTCGCCTCGGGCCGGAACGTCGCGACGGAGCCGTCGGGGCGGCGGTACGCCTTGAGGCCCTCGAAGATCGTCTGCGCGTAGTGCAGCGTCATGTTCGCCGGGTCGAGCGAGAGCGGCGCGTACGGGACGAGCTGGGCCTCGTGCCAGCCGCGGCCCTCGGTCCACTTGATCGTCACCATGTGGTCGGTGAAGTGCCGGCCGAAGCCCGGGGCGGTGAGGATCGCCTCGCGCGCGGCGTCGGAGAGGGGCGTTGCGGTGGGCTTCAGCTCGATCGTCGGCGTCATGACTCTTCCTTCGCGTTCTCGTCTGGGTAGTAGGACGTCCGAGCATCGTGCGATGTCGCGGCTCCGTGTCCGATTATCGCTCGCCCACTCGAACAGCGGAACGGTGCGGGCGCGGAATCGGGGGCGCGGAGGGCGGGACGTCGCACGGGTCACGTGCCCCCGGACGCACCGAAGCCGCCGGGCGGTGGTGCGCGGCCCGGCGGCTGTGGTGCTCGGTGGAGCGGGGTGGTACGGCCCCGTTGCGTACGGTCGTACCTGCCGGGTCAGCCGGCTACTCGGGCGGCGAGGGCGTCGCCGATCTCCTCGGTGGTACGGGGCGAGCCGTCGCGGGCCGTGAGGTCGGTCGTGACGGCCTCCTCGACGCGCGCCGCCTCGGTCTCGTAGCCGAGGTGGCGCAGCAGGAGCGCGACGGAGAGGATCGTGGCCGTCGGGTCGGCCTTGCCCTGCCCGGCGATGTCGGGCGCGGAGCCGTGGACCGGCTCGAACATCGAGGGGAACGCGCCGCTCGGGTTGATGTTCCCCGAGGCGGCGAGGCCGATGCCGCCGGTGACGGCGGCGGCGAGGTCGGTGAGGATGTCGCCGAAGAGGTTGTCGGTGACGATGACGTCGAAGCGCTCGGGCTGCGTGACGAGGAAGATCGTCGCGGCGTCGACGTGCAGGTAGTCGGTGCTGACCTCGGGGTACTCGGCCGCGACCTTGTCGAAGGTGTTCTTCCACAGGTGGCCCGCGTAGACGAGCACGTTGTTCTTGTGGACGAGCGTCAGCTTCTTGCGCGGGCGGGCCTGGGCGCGGGCGAAGGCGTCGCGGACGACGCGCTCGACTCCGTAGGCCGTGTTGACGCTGACCTCGGTGGCGACCTCGGCGGGCGTACCGGTGCGCAGCGAGCCCCCGTTGCCCGTGTAGGGGCCCTCGGTGCCCTCGCGGACGACGACGAAGTCGATCTCGGGGTTGCCCGCGAGCGGCGTCCTCGTGTTCGGGAAGAGGCGCGAGGGGCGCAGGTTGATGAAGTGGTCGAAGGCGAAGCGGAGCTTGAGGAGCAGCCCGCGCTCCAGGACCCCCGAGGGCACCGAGGGATCGCCGATCGCGCCGAGGAGGATCGCGTCGTGCGACTTCAGCGCTTCGAGCTCCGCGTCCGGGAGGGTCTCCCCCGTGCGGTGCCAGCGCTGGGCGCCGAGGTCGTACTCCTTGGTCTCCAGCTTGGCGTCCTGCGGGAGGACGGCGCGCAGGACCTTCAGGCCCTGCGACACGACCTCGGGGCCGATGCCGTCACCGGAAATGACTGCGAGATTGATGCTGCGCGACATGCGGGCACCGTACTCCTCGTCCCACTGCCTGACACGCGCCGTCCACCATACGGACACATTGCCGTCCGGTCGTGTCTCGGACACCTGTACGCCACACGTAAGCCACGCGCGAGTGGGACCTTCCGGTCATGGAGACTCCACGGGTCGGCATCCCCGACCACCTCGCTTCCCGTATGACGATGCCCGAGCAGCACGAGTACCTGCGCCGCAGGCTGACGCGGCGTTCGGCGCTGCGCGCGGGCACCGTCACGGCGGGTGCCGTCGCGGGCCTCGGCGTCCTCAGCGGCAGCGCGAACGCCGCGCAGCGCGTCGCGACGCGCACCCCCGCCCCGTCGCCCGCCTTCCTGCCGTCCTCCGCCGCGTCCCGCGTCGACGGCTCGCTCGTCGCCCCGTTCGCCCGCCACCTCGCCTTCGGCGCCGACCCGCGCACGCAGATGACGGTGAGCTGGCAGGTGCCGCTGCCCGTCAAGCGGCCCTTCCTGCGCGTCGGTACGCACCCGTGGGACCTCAGCCGGAAGATCGACGCCGAGGTGCGGGCGCTGCACACCCCCGCGCTCACGTCGAAGCTCCCGGCCGTCGACCAGTACTACCTGCACGTCGAACTGGAGCGGCTGCGCCCGGACACGACGTACTACTACGGCATCGGCCACACCGGCTTCGACCCGGCCGACCCGCGCAACATCGGCACGATCGGCAGCTTCCGCACGGCGCCCGCGCGCCCGGAGTCGTTCACCTTCACGGCCTTCGGCGACCAGGGCGTCTCCTACGACGCGCTCGCCAACGACGCGCTGATCCTCGGCCAGAACCCCTCCTTCCACCTGCACGCGGGCGACATCTGCTACGCCGACAGCAGCGGGCAGGGCAAGGAGGGCGACACCTACGACGCCCGCGTGTGGGACCAGTTCCTCGCGCAGACCGAGTCGGTCGCGTCGAAAGTGCCATGGATGGTGACGACGGGCAACCACGACATGGAGGCGTGGTACTCGCCGAACGGCTACGGCGGCCAGAACGCGCGCTGGTCGCTGCCGAAGGGCGGGCTCGACGCGGAGAAGTCGCCGGGCGTCTACTCCTTCGTCTACGGCAACGTCGGCGTCGTCGCGCTCGACGCCAACGACGTGAGCCTGGAGATCAGGGCGAACACCGGCTACACGGGCGGCGCGCAGACCAAGTGGCTGGAGCGCAGGCTCAAGGAGCTGCGCGCGCACCGCGACGTCGACTTCGTCGTGGTCTTCTTCCACCACTGCGCCTTCTCGACGACGAACGCCCACGCCTCGGACGGCGGCGTGCGCGACGCGTGGGTGCCGCTTTTCGACAAGTACCGCGTCGACCTCGTCGTCAACGGCCACAACCACGTCTACGAGCGCACCGACGCGCTGCGCGGCGGGCACGTCGCGCGCACCGTGCCGATCGGCGAGTCCGTCTCGTCGACGCGCGACGGCATCGTCTACGTGACGGCGGGCGGCGCGGGCAAGGCGCTCTACGACTTCCCGGCACCGGACTCGTACGAGGGGCACGAGCAGCACGTCGACTCCGTGGCCTCGTACCACTGGACGGACGCGGGGAAGGTCACCGAGGCGGTGGAGTGGTCGCGCGTGCGGTACACGGGCTTCTCGTTCCTCGCGGTGCGGGTGACGGCGGGGGCGCGACCGCGCCTGGAGGTCACGGCGCTCGCGGAGACGGGCGAGCGGGTGGACCACTTCACGATCACGCGCTGAGGCCGGGCGCTTCGCACGAAGGTGCCGGCCGGCCCGCGTCCTTGCGGGCCGGCCGGTCGACCGGCGGCTCCCGGTGGCGTATGTGTACCAGCTCGGCGCGCCCTGCGGGAGAGGGCGGGAGCGCGCGCCCGTGGACGGCGTGGGGTCGTCTCACGGGCGGGCTGGGCGTCGTGCCGTACGCGGCGTGACGGCGCTTCGCGCGCGGCGGGGCGTCGTTCGTACGCGGCGTCGCGTGGTGCCGCGCCGCGTCGCTCCATCGTCCCGCGCGCGGCGTCGCGGTCCGACGGCGCGTCAGTGGCTTTCCGGCCGTGGGCCGGTGGTCGCCCGGCGGCGGGTCAGTGGCCCGTCTGCCCGCCGTTGTCGCGGCGGTCGAGGGCGCGCTGGAGGGCGGCGGCGGCGTTGCGGCGCTCGGCCTCGCTGCGCGTGGCGGAGTGGCGGACTCGGCGGACGGTCGTCTCTGCGGCCATGAGGATCGACTCCTAGCAGGTCCAGGTCCACGGGTGGCCCGTGGGCGGGGGGGCACGCCGGTCCGGTCCGCGTCGGGGCGCGGCCGGGTGGGGCGTGGTGGGTGGACTGTGGCGACGGGGGCCCGAGGGGCCGGGTACGTCCGGCGGGATGCCGGGGTACGGGGACCACGGGGTGCGCGCCGTCCGGGGCGGGGACCGGGCCCGCAGGGTTCGCCTGCGCGGGGCCACGGCACACGACCGCCTTCGCCAGGTCGGGCGAGAACAGTCCGGCTCCTACAAAGCTAGGGCAGCTCGGCGTCGCTGTCTCCACAATTACTCGGACTTCCTACTATCTGAGACGGCGGGGGCGCACGCGCCACGCCGCGCGCGCCGGAGCCGCCCCCTCCCGCTCCCCCGGACGGGGCCCCGGAACCGGCCGGGTCTCAGAACCAGTCGGGCTCCATGTCGGCCGCCGTGGTGTCGAGGCTTTCGAGGAGCGCGAACTGCGGCGCCGTACGAGGCAGCTCGTACCGGAAGAAGTACCGCGCTGCGGCCCGCTTGCCCGCGTAGAAGCTCCCCTCGCCCGCACCGGCCGCGAGGAGCTGTTCGAGCCAGATCCAGGCGAGGACGACGTGCCCGGCGGCCTCCAGGTAGACGGAGGCGTTGGCGAGGGCCGTGCGCGGGTCGCCGTCCTGCCACAGCCGCGCCGTCACGGTGCCGAGGCGCGTCGCCGCCTCGCGCAGGGACGTCGCGTACGTCGCGGCGTCGCCGCCCGCCGATGTCGCGCGGCGCGCCGTGTCCTCGACGCGGCCGAGCAGGAGGCGCAGCGCGGCCCCGTCCTTCATGACGGCCTTGCGGCCGAGGAGGTCGAGACCGTGGATGCCGTGGGTGCCCTCGTGGATGGGGTTGAGGCGGTTGTCGCGGTAGAACTGCTCGACGTCGTACTCACGCGTGTAGCCGTAGCCGCCGTGCACCTGGATCGCGAGGCTGTTCGCCTCCAGGCACCACTGGGAGGGCCAGCTCTTGGCGATGGGGGTGAGGATGTCGAGGAGCAGCCCGGCCTCCTCGCGCGCGGCGGGCTCCGGCGCGGTGCGCTGTTCGTCGACGAGGCGCCCGCAGTAGAGCGTGAGGGCGAGCGCGCCCTCGACGTACGCCTTCTGGGCGAGGAGCATGCGGCGCACGTCGGTGTGCTCGATGATCGGGACCTGCGGCGTCGCGGGGTCCTTCGCGGCGACGGGGCGGCCCTGGGGGCGCGTGCGCGCGTAGTCGAGGGCGTGCAGGTAGCCGGTGTAGCCGAGGGCTGTCGCGCCGAGACCGACGCCGATGCGGGCCTCGTTCATCATGTGGAACATGTACGCGAGGCCCTTGTTCTCCTCGCCGACGAGGTGGCCGACCGCGCCCGGCTCCCCGCCGGGGCGGTGCGCGCCCTCGCCGAAGTTGAGGAGCGTGTTGGTCGTGCCCCGGTAGCCCATCTTGTGGTTGAGCCCGGCGAGCACGACGTCGTTGCGCGCGCCGATGCCGCCGTCGCCGTCCACGAGGTACTTGGGCACGACGAAGAGCGAGAGCCCCTTCACGCCCGCCGGGCCGCCCGGGGTGCGGGCGAGGACGAGGTGGACGATGTTCTCGGTCAGTTCGTGGTCGCCGCCCGAGATCCACATCTTGTTGCCGAAGAGGCGGTACGTGCCGTCCCCGGCGTGCTCGGCGCGGGTGCGCACGTCGGCGAGCGAGGAGCCGGCCTGTGGCTCGGAGAGGCACATCGTGCCGAACCAGCGGCCCTCGGCCATGGGCCGCACGAAGGTGTCGATCTGCTCCCGGCTGCCGTGGGCGAGCAGGAGGTTCGCGTTGCCGATGGTGAGGAAGGGGTACGCGGACGTGCCGACGTTCGCCGCCTGGAACCACGCGAAGCACGCGTCCGTGACGACGCGCGGGAGCTGCATCCCGCCGACCGAGGCGTCGAGTCCCGCGCTCGTGAGCCCGGCCTCGGCGAAGACCTTCAGCGCCTCGCCCACCTCGGGGATGACGTGCACGCGCTCGCCGTCGAAGGTCGGCTCGTGCGCGTCGCCGAGCTTGTTGTGGGGCGCGAAGTGGCGCGCGGCGAGGGTCTCGCTCAGTTCGAGCACCGCGTCGAACGTCGCGCGGTCGTGCTCGGCGTAGCGCGCGCGGGCGGTCAGGTCCTCCACGTGGAGCCACTCGTGCAGGAGGAAGCCCAGGTCCCTGCGGGAGAGGAGGAGGGAGTCGCTCGCGGTGGGGGTGTGCTTCGCCATGGTTGTCTCCGGGGGCAGGGGGCCGTCCGGACCATACTAAGCGGACGCTTAGCGCGAAGGAAGGGCCGTCCGGCGGAAGGCCCGGCGGGGGGCGTCCGGCGGGGCGGGGCGATCACCCCTAGGCGATTGCCCCTAGGCGATCCCCCCGCGCCCTCGTACGCACGTCGCACGCGGCGCCCCGCTCCCGTCCCCTCCCCCCGTCCCGTCCCGTCCCCCGCGCACGACACCGCCCCCGGCCGGTATGAGCACCGAGGCCGGGGGCGGGGGCGAGGGGCGCGACAGCCGGGGTGGGGGCCGGCGCGCGGGGTCGGGCCTGGTGCCCGGGGCGGGCTGTCAGCCCATGTGGGGGTAGGTGTAGTCGGTCGGGGAGACCAGCGAGTCCTTGATGGCGCGGGTGAGCGTCCAGCGCTGGAGGTTCTGCGGGGCCCCGGCCTTGTCGTTGGTGCCGGAGGCACGGCCGCCGCCGAAGGGCTGCTGGCCGACGACGGCGCCGGTCGACTTGTCGTTGATGTAGAAGTTGCCGGCCGCGTAGCGGAGCTTGTCCATCGTGAAGGCGGCGGCGGCGCGGTCGTTCGCGATGACCGAACCGGTCAGCGCGTAGTCCGAGACCGACTCCATCTGGTCGAGCACGGCCTCGTACCGGTCGTCCTCGTAGACGTGCACGGCGAGGATCGGGCCGAAGTACTCGGTCGTGAAGACCTCGTTCTCCGGGTCGGTGCACGCGATGACGGTCGGGCGCACGAAGTAGCCGACCGAGTCGTCGTACGTACCGCCCGCGACGATCGTGCAGGTGTCGTCGGCCTTGGCGCGGTCGATCGCGGCCTTGTTCTTCGCGAAGGCGCGCTCGTCGATGACGGCGCCGATGAAGTTCTTGAAGTCGGTGACGTCGCCCATGGCGATGCCGTCGACCTCGGCCGCGAACTCCTCCTTGAAGCCGTCGTTCCAGATCGAGGCCGGGATGTACGCGCGGGACGTCGCGGAGCACTTCTGGCCCTGGTACTCGAAGGCGCCGCGCGTCAGCGCGGTCTTGAGGACGGCGCGGTCGGCGCTCGGGTGGGCGACGACGAAGTCCTTGCCGCCGGTCTCGCCGACGAGGCGCGGGTAGGTGCGGTACTTCTCGATGTTGGTGCCGACCGTCTTCCACAGGTGCTGGAAGGTCTTGGTGGAACCGGTGAAGTGGATGCCCGCGAGGTCGCGGTGGTGCAGCGCGACGTCGGAGACGGCGATGCCGTCGCCGGTGACGAGGTTGATGACGCCCTTGGGCAGTCCCGCCTCCTCCAGGAGCCGCATCATGAGGACGGCGGCGTGGGTCTGGGTGGGGGACGGCTTCCACACGACGACGTTGCCCATGAGCGCGGGCGCGGTCGGCAGGTTGAGCGAGATCGCCGTGAAGTTGAACGGCGTGATCGCGTAGACGAAGCCTTCGAGCGGCCGGTGGTCCATGCGGTTCCACACGGTCGGCGAGTTCGCCGGGGGCTGCTCGGCGAGGATGCCGCGCGCGTAGTGGACGTTGAAGCGCCAGAAGTCGACCAGCTCGCACGGCGCGTCGATCTCGGCCTGCTGCGCGGTCTTGCCCTGGCCGAGCATGACCGAGGCGGCGATGGTCTCGCGCCAGGGGCCGGAGAGCAGGTCGGCGGCGCGCAGGATGATCGCGGCGCGGTCGTCGAAGGACATCGCGCGCCACGCGGGGGCGGCGGCGAGCGCGGCGTCGATCGCGTCCTGGGCGTCCTGCTTCGTCGCGCCCCGGCCCGTACCGATGACGGACGCGTGGGCGTGCGGCTGGACGACCCGGAACTCCTCGCCGCCGCCGAGGCGCTTGACGCCCCCGATGGTCATGGGCAGCTCGATCGGGTTCTCGGCCAGCTCCTTGAGCTTGGTCTCCAGGCGGGCACGCTCGGAGCTGCCGGGCGCGTAGCCGTGGACGGGCTCGTTGTAGGGGGCGGGGACCTGGGTCACAGCGTCCATGGTGTCCGTTCTCCTTGGGTTCGGGGGTGCGCGGTGCGGGGGCCGCCGCGCGGGCGGTGCTCGGCGAGGACGGAGCCCCGGTTCTCAGTTCTTGGTGAGGACCGAGCGCAGGAAGAAGAGGAGGTTGGCGGGCTTCTCGGCGAGGCGCCGCATGAAGTAGCCGTACCAGTCGGTGCCGTACGCGGTGTACACGCGCATGCGGTGGCCCTCGCGGGCGAGCCGTACGTGCTCCTCGGTGCGGATGCCGTACAGCATCTGGAACTCGAAGTCGCCGGGCTTGCGGCCCGCGCGGCGCGCCAGTTCCTGCGCTATCTCCACGATACGGGGGTCGTGCGAACCGACCATGGGGTAGCCGTCGCCCTCCATGAGGATGCGCAGGACGCGGATGTACGCCTTGTCGATCTCCGGCTTCTCCTGGTACGCGACCGAGGCGGGCTCCTTGTAGGCGCCCTTCACGACGCGCACGCGGCTGCCCGCGGCGGCGAGGCGGCGGGCGTCGTCCTCGGTGCGGAAGAGGTACGCCTGGATGACGCAGCCGGTCTGCGGGAAGTCCTTCCGCAGCTCCTCGTGGATCGCGAACATCGAGTCGAGCGTCGTGTGGTCCTCGGCGTCGAGCGTGACCGTGGTGCCGATCGCGGCGGCGGCCTCGACGACGGGGCGGACGTTGGAGAGGGCCAGCTCGTGGCCCCCTTCCAGCGCCTGGCCGAACATCGAGAGCTTCACCGACATCTCGGCGCGGGTACCGAGGTCGAGGGCCTTGAGGTGCTCGATCAGCTCCAGGTAGGCGTCGCGCGCGGCGGCGGCCTGCTCGGGCGTCGTGATGTCCTCGCCGACGACGTCCATCGTCAGCTCCAGGCCCTTGCTGGTGGCGTCGACGATGATCGGGACGATCTGGTCGACGCTCTCGCCGGGGATGAACCGGTTCACGACCGGCTTGGTGACGGGCGCGGCCGAGACGACGCGGCGCAGCCGGTCGCTGCGCGACGCGGCGAGGATCACGGGACCCAGCACGGGGACCTCCACGATGCGGACGGGCGCCTTCCCCGCCCGGGGGGGGTGGGGCGGGGAAGGCGGATCGAGGGCCTGCCGCCGGGCGGAGCGGCAGGTGCTGCCGGTGTGCACGCGTGCCCTGTGTGCACGGGGACACACCGCAGTCACTGCCGATTCTCGGGACGCGACGCCGCGTATGCCATCGACACCTGTCACGCATCCCCCGTCCGGTTCTCAGACATTTGTATGAAAGGGCGGGGCGGGCGCGCGACAATGGCGGGGTGAAGGCCGATTACCAGGAACTCGTGGACGAGATCTCGGCGCTGCTGGGTGCCCCGGCGACGCTGGAGGACAAGGACTTCGGGCTCATCGCCTTCGGCGCCCACGACAGCGGCCCCGAGGACTCGCTCGACCAGGTGCGGACCCGCACGATCCTCACGCGCACCTCGTCGGCCGCCGTCCGGGCGTGGTTCGAGGGCTTCGGCATCGCGCGCGCGACGGGTCCGGTGCGCATCCCCGCCGCGCCGGACGCGGGTGTCCTGCGCGACCGCGTCTGCCTGCCCGTGCGGCACGGCGGGACGGTGTACGGCTACGTGTGGCTGCTCGACAGCGCGCACGGGCCCACCGCGCCGCAGCTCAGCTCAGCGATGCAGGTCGCGGACCGGATCGGTGAGCTGCTCGCGGACGAGGCGACGGCGGAGGACGCCGCGACGCGCGAGTTCCGGCGTGCCGTGACGACAACGACCGACTGGGAGCGGGACACGGCGCTCGCCGCGCTGCGCGCCGCGCTCGGCCCGCACGCCGACGACCTCTACACCGTCCTCTGCGTCGCGCCGTGGCCCGCCGAGGAGCCGCCGCCCGCGCGGCGGGTGCCGGGCACGGCCGCCGCCTGCGTGCTCCCGACGGCGGGCGGCGGACGGCGTCTCGCGGTGCTCGTGCGGGTACGGACCGGGACGGGCGTCCCGGCCTCGGTGCTCTCCGCGGCGGGGCAGCTCGCGACGGGCGCGGCGGCGGGCGTGGGGGCGCCGCGCCGCGGGCCCGCCGAGGTGCCGGAGCTGTGGCGGGAGGCCGCCGCGGCGGCGCGCGCGGCGGCGGCGGAACCCGCGCTGGGCCCGGTCGCGCAGTGGTCCGCGGTCGGCCCGTACCGCCTCCTGACCGCGCTTCCCCCCGGGGCGGCGCACGACCCGGTGCTGCGCGACCTCCTCTCCCCCGCCCACGCGGAGCTGGCGCGCACCGTCGAGGTCTTCCTGGACCACGCGGGCCAGGCGGGCCGGACGGCGGCGGCCCTCGGCATCCACCGCCAGACGCTGTACTACCGGCTCTCACGGGTGGAGCAGCTGACGGGCCTCGACCTGGACGACGGGGAGCACCGGCTGCTGCTGCACATGGGGGTGAAGGCGGCGCGCTTGTGAGGTGCGGGGGGCGTCCCGGTGCGGCGTCCGGGTGGTGCGGCGGGCGTGGGCGCCGCATCGACCCCCGCCGGTCACTTTTTCAGGTCATATACGTCCATGACGGAAGGTGATGTCGCCACAGCGCCCGCCACTCCCGCGCCGGACCACGACCCCGTCGTGGACCGCCTCGCCGAGGGGCTCGCCGCGCGCGGCGTCCCGCTCGCGGGCGCGCGCGTTCTGCTGCTCGGTCTCCCGGAGTGCCGCGACGGCGAGGCGTCCGCCGTGCCGCCGCTCGCCGCCCTCCTGCACGCGGCGGGCGCGCTCGTACGCGCCGTGGCACCGCACGCCGCGACGGCGGCCCACCCGGCCGGCCTCCTGTGCGTGCCGTTGACGGCGCGCGAGCTGTCCGAGGCCGACGCCGTCGTGCTCCTCGCCACGCCCGGGGAGGCGGAGCGCCCGCTGGTGGAACGCTGGGCGGCGTACGTGCACGACGCGCGGCCGGCGCCGCGTACGTGACCAGCACCGCGTACGCCGCGTACGGGAGGCCGCCGTCCGCACCGCGTCGGCGCCCGCGCGGTGCGGTGTCGCGACGCGAGCCGCACGACGTGAGCCGCGCGCCGTCGCCGCCCGCGACGTGACGCGGCGCCGCCGCCCCGCGAGGTGAGCCGCGCGCCGTCACCGCCCCGCGACGTGGGCCACGGGGCGGCGGCGGTGCGTCGGGCCGTGCCCTCACGCGCCCCCCGACGCGTCCGGCTCGGCGGCGGGGGTCAGGAGCAGGTGCCCGCCGGGGTCTCGCGGGTCACGATGTCGGTCGTGCCGCGTGTGTCGGCCCAGACGACGCGCTGCGAGCCGTCGGCCATGCCCGGGTACATCTGGCCGGTGACGGCGCAGGAGACGCGCTGCCACGTGCCGCCGTCGCCGGTCATGACGTCCTCGACGTCGGCGACCTCCAGCTTGGGCTGGTTGGCGTTGCCGGTGCCGAACTTCGAGGCCATGAGGTCGGTGCGGATGAGCCGCGTGTCGTTGACGGCGAGCTGCACGCCGCTGCCGACGATCGAACGGAGCTTGACACTCTTCTGCTTGGCGGTGTTCGCCGGGTCGGAGAGGTCGTAGCCCTTGACCGACTGGAAGCCGAGCAGGAACGGGTTGGTGATGACGGCGAAGCCGTACTTGCCGTTCGAGACGTAGTCGCTCGCGGAGCTGAGCAGGTCACCGGCGTCCGTCTTGACGAGCTTCTTCGTCCCGAGGTCGTAGACGTTCAGCTCGGTGGTCCTCGTGCCGCCGTAGTCGATGAACGAGACCTTCCCGCCGCCGATCCGCGGGCGCACGGCGCTGGTACCGGCCCCCGGGGTGATGTTGACGGCGGGCTTGTCGCCCTGCTTGACCCACACGTCGGCCTCGTCGCCCTGGATGTCGACCCAGGTCACGACCTTGCCCTCCACATCGGCCTCGCGCTGGTCTCCGAGGCCGCCCGCGACGACCGTCTCCCGGGCGTTCTCGCCGCCGCCGGCCGGCCGGCTCACGAGGTCCGCGCCGTTCGCGCCCACGCGGGAGTAGTACAGGGTGTTGCCCTTGAGCGCCGGGTCGATCATCCAGACGCCGGGCGTCGAGAGGTCGGTGGCACCCTTCTCGGGCTGCGAGAGCCTGCCCGTCTTGATGCCGTACTCGGGTGTGCCGTCGAAGAAGCTCTTGAGATCGACGTACGACGTCGCCCAGCGGTCGCCGTCGACGGCGATGTTGTGCGACATGTCCATGCCCTCGGCGCCGGGTGCGACGTCCTTGGCAAGCGTGACGGAGTCGCGCGGCGCCTCGACGTCCTCCCAGCCGGGCACGATGCCGTGCGCGTCGAAGGCGTTGGCGATCTTCTGGAGCTGGGGGCTGGTGGCACCGAGGCGGCGCGCGGCGTCCACGATCCCGTAGCGCGCCTGGAGAAAGTCCGTCCACGGCGTGAAGTCCTCCTGCGCCGCCGTGTACACGACGCTGTCGGCGAACTTCTTGCCGAGGGTCTTGCGCATGTCCCACAGCGCCCCGCCGACGATGGTGGAGTTGGAGTGGACTCCGCCGTTGTCGTTGGCGAGCGGGATGTTGAGGAAGTCGCGGTCGGCGCGGCGGCCGTCGCCGAGGTCGCGCAGCGCGCAGTCGGCCGGGTCCTCGTCGTGGCCGCACAAGTCCTCGCCGATGAGGCCCGCCTGCGGGTCGTTCATCGCGAGGCCCTCGTCGTCGACCTCCATGGCCTCGCCGAAGTAGTCGCTGATCGCCTCGTTGAGGGCGCCGGACTGCGAGACGTAGAGGAGACCGGCGGTGTGCTCGGTGATGCCGTGGGTCATCTCGTGGCCGACGACGTCGAGCCCTGCGGAGGCGGGGGCCCCGTTGATGTTGCCGTACACCATCTTGGTGCCGTCCCAGAACGCGTTCGGGTACGCGACGCCGTTCGAGGTGACGTTGACGACGGCGCGCATCGTGCCGCCCTTGCCGTCGATGCCGTCGCGGCCCAGCTCCTTCTTGAAGAAGGCGTAGACCTTGGAGGCGTTGGCGTGCGCGTCCACGGCGCCGCTGTCGGTCGCGGCGGCCGGGAACTCCGTGGAGTCGGCGGAGGCGAGCGGGGTGCCGGCGGGCAGCACGCTCTGGTAGTTCTTCACGTCGCCGCCCCGGGCGTCGTACGTGAGGATCTCGCCGCCGGTCCGGGCGTACATCTTCTGTGTCCGGTCGCGCAGTTCGACCTGACCGTCGGCGCGCCGGTAGGCGTTCAGCTCGACAGCGGCGCCGTCGTAGTCGGTACCGTGCGCGGTGACCGGGCCCTCGGTGGCGGCGGGGTCCTCGTCCTCGGCCGGCGCCTGGGCGGGGGCGCTCGCGGCCGTACCGGCGGCGGCGACTCCGGCGATCTCGTTGTACGAGAAGGCGATGCCGCCCGTGTGCGCGTCCACGTAGACCTGCTGGCTCACGGGGGCGCCCGCGTGGTCGGTGCCCTTCACGGTGAAGTGGTAGGCCAGGATGCCTTCGCCTTTGGGCAGGACGACGAGGTCACGGGCCTCGGTCGTGCGGCCCGCCGGGCTCAGCTTGCGCAGGCTCTCGTCGGCGAAGAGACGTTTCTGCGCCTGCCGGGGCGTCAGCTTCGGCGTCGCGTCGACCGTGAGGCCGGTGAAGAGGCTGCCGCTCGCGGACTCGACTTCGGCGCCCTTGGTGTGCACCTTGTACGCGGCGCCGAGGACCGGGATGCCCTTGTGCCGTTGCGTGAAGCTGACGGTCGTACGGCCGTCGACGGTGCTCGACTTCGGGGCTGACAGATCGAGCTTTCCGGTGTGGAACACGTCGTCGTGCCGGGCGAGGTGTTCGACGGCGGCGACGGCCGGGGTCTCCTTCCCGCCCGTAGCGGACTTCGCGGCGCGGTCCTTCAGGCCGGTGACGAAGGACGGGACCTCGGTGTGCTCGCCCGCGACGCGGTCCGGGGTGTGGCCGGAACCGGTACTGGGCGCGGCAGCGCGGGCGGGCAGGGCGGTGAACAGCCCGCACAGGAGCGCGGCCGTCGAGGTGGCGGCGGCCAGCCGTATGCGTCTGGTGCTGGAGGAGGGCATGCCTGACCTTCTGGAAAGGGGGTGGGGAATGGACCTCCGGAATCGTCGCGAGGGAGCGGGTGCGCGGGCAATGGCCCCACGTGTCGCATCACTGTCAATGGCAAGAACTTGTCAGTGATAATCACGTGGACAGACGGGGGCGGGGACGGGGACGAAACAGGGAAAAGTGCTGCACAATCTCGATCTCGACCGGTCCCAGGAGACCGTCTACCGGCACCTCGTCGAAGCGGGCACGGCCACGGCGGAGAGCCTCGCGCAGACCTGCGCCCTCGAACTCCCCCGCGTCGTGGACACCTTGGAGGGGCTGCGCGCGGCGGGTCTGGTGACCAGGCTCGGAGCGGGACGCGCCGAGGCCCTGTGGTGGGAACCGGCCCCGCCGCAGCTTGCGCTCGGGGCGCTGCTCGCGGTGCGCCAGGACGAACTGCGCGCCGTGTCGGCCGAGATCGCGAAGCTCGACGCCTCGTACCGCACCACCGTCGCCCGGCGCGGCAGCGGGGACAGCCTGGAGGTCGTGCACGGCCCGGAGAACATCCGGCACCGCTTCCTCCAGCTCCAGCGCGGGGCCAAGCGCGAGGTCCTCAACCTCAGCAAAGGCCCCGCCGTCGCGGTGCGCCGTGAGGACAACCCGGCCGAGCTCACCGCCATCGAACGCGGCGTGCACATCCGTGTCGTGGTCGAACCGGCGGTTGTCGAGCAGGATCTCTCCCTGCTCACGCTCGGCGTCTCGCTGGGCGAGGAGGTCCGTGTCGCGGCGGAGGTCCCGACCAAACTCGTCGTCGTGGACCGTGAACACGCGCTCCTGCCGCTCCATCAGGACCCCGAGGACATCGCCGAGCACGCGGCGATCGTGCACGCGCCGGGCGTCGTCGGCGCGCTCACCGCGCTCTTCGAACAGGTCTGGCAACGCGCCCGGCCACTGAGCGGGCACTCCAGGGGCGACGACGACCGCGCGATCCAGGCCCTCATGCTCGCCGGCCTCACCGACGAGGCGATAGCCCAGCGCATCAACACCTCGGTCCGTACCGTCCACCGCCGCATCCGCCGCATGATGGACCGCACGGGCGCGGCCACCCGCTTCCAGCTCGGCTGGCACCTGCGCGACGAGGCGGCGGCGGAAGAGGGGTGAGGGCGGCGCAACGCCCACGGCGTCGTCGCCGCGCACGACCTCTCGCCGTGCCCCGGATGACGCGTCGTTCCCCCGCACGACACATCGCCATGCCGCACGACGCAATGTCGCTCCGTACAACGCGCGGCGCCCGCTCACGACGGGCCGTCCACCGCGGCACGCGTCGCCGCCCCGCACCACGCGCCGTCTCCGCCCCCTCCCCCCGTCGCGTCAGTCCCCGCCGTACTCCCACACCCGTGCCAGGAAGCTCCGTACCCCTTCCGTCAGCCGCTCCGCCGTCGTCGCCGACTCCGGGTCGAAGAGCCACTGGAGGATGAGCCCGTTGAGGAGCGTGAGGTGGAAGCGGCCCTCTGTTTCGACGAGTTCGGGCGGCAGGGCGTCCTCGTCGAGCCCCGTGAAGGCCGCGAGGAGCCCGGCCCGGCCCGCGGGCTGGGAGGCGATGAGGACGTCGCGCGCGGCGGGCCAGCGGTCGCCGAAGAGCACCATCTCGAAGCTGAGCCGCCACACGGCGCGTTGCGCGGGGAACGAGGCGAGGACGGCCTCCCACGTCGCGCGGAAGTGCGCGAGCGTGCCGGGCGGCGCGTCGGCGCCGGGCGCGCCCTCGGGCGGCCGCAGGTCCATCTCCTCGACGAGCGCGACGTAGGCGCGGCCGAGCAGCGCGTCCTTCGAGCCGTAGTGATAGCCGATGGAGGCGAGGTTCGCGCCCGATTCCCGCACGATGTCGCGCGCCGTCGTCGCGGCGAACCCCTTCTCCAGCAAGCAGAACTTGGCGCCTTCGAGCAGATCCTCACGGTGTCCCATGGCGGCAGCGTAACGGTGTTCTGACACGCGTCCCAGACGCTTGTACAGATGCGCGGCCCCCGTACGCCGAAACGCGTAGACGCACGTATGAAACGAGCGTATTAA
Organism: Streptomyces sp. Tu6071; assembly: GCF_000213055.1. Taxonomy (NCBI): domain Bacteria; kingdom Bacillati; phylum Actinomycetota; class Actinomycetes; order Kitasatosporales; family Streptomycetaceae; genus Streptomyces; species Streptomyces sp. Tu6071. The sequence goes on from NZ_CM001165.1 coordinate 2,095,681, forward strand.
ACAAGCGTCCTATACGCTCGTCATAGACACCCGTACAGATCCTCTTTAGCGTCCTTCCCATGACCTCAGAACACCTCGCCGCAGACCACCGCCCCGCACCGGCACCCCGTGCGGGGCGCCGCGAGTGGGCCGCGTTCACCGTCCTCCTCCTCGCCCTCCTCATGGTCGCGATGGACACCTCCGTCCTCTTCTTCGCGGTCCCCGCCATCAACGCCGACCTCGCTCCGAGCGGTACCGAGCAACTGTGGATCTACGACGTCTACGGCTTCCTGCTCGCCGGGCTCCTCCTCACGATGGGCTCGCTCGGCGACCGGATCGGGCGCCGCAGGCTGCTGCTGTGCGGTGCCGCCGCGTTCGGCGCGGCGAGCGCGGCGGCGGCGTACGCGACGAGCCCCGAGATGCTGATCGCCGCGCGCGCCGTGCTCGGCGTCGGCGGCGCGACGCTCATGCCCTCGACGATGGGCCTGATCCGGGTCCTCTTCCGGGACGCGAAGCAGCGGGCCCGCGCGATCGGCGCGTGGACGGCCGTTCTGACGGGCGGTATCGCGCTCGGCTCGGTCGTCAGCGGCGTCCTCGTGGAGCACTACTGGTGGGGCTCCGTCTTCCTCGTGAACCTGCCCGCGATGCTCCTGCTGCTGATCCTCGCGCCCCTGCTCATCCCCGAGTACCGCGACCCCGAGGGCGGGAAGTTCGACCTGCCGAGCGTGCCGCTGTCGCTCGCCGCCGTCCTGCCCCTGGTGTGGGCGCTCAAGGAAATCCCCGGCAACGGGATGCGCCCCTCCTACGCCCTCGCGCTCGCCGCCGGGCTCGTCTTCCTGGTCCTCTTCGTCCGCAGGCAGCGCACCACCGCGCGCCCGATGGTGCCGCCCGCGCTCCTGAAGGTCCGGGGCTACCGGGGCGCGCTCGTCCTCGGCACGCTCGCCGCCTTCGGGATGATGGGCTCCTCCTTCTTCACGACGCAGTACCTCCAGTCGGTCCTCGGACTGAGCGCCCTCCAGGCCGCGTTGTGGAGCCTCGTGCCCTCGGTGCCGATCGGTGCGGCGGCCCCCGTCGTCACGGCGCTCGTGCAGCGCGGCGTCCCGCGCGGTCGCGTCGTCGCCGCCGGGTTCCTGCTGAGCGCGAGCGGCATGGCGGTGCTCGGGCTGCTCGGCACCGACTCGCTCGCCCTCGTCCTGACGGCCGCCGGGCTGCTCGCGGTCGGTATCGTGACGGCGCTGTCGCAGCTCACCGACCTCGCGATGGGCGCCGTCCCCGTCGAACGCGCCAGTACCGCCTCGGCGTTGTGGGAGACGGGCCAGGAGTTCGGCGGCGCGCTCGGCCTCGCGACCCTCGGCTCCCTCGCCACGACGTTCTACCGCGCCCACGTCACGGACGCCGGACAGGGCGGCCTCCCCGACAGCGCCCGCGAGACCCTCGGCGGCGCCGTCGCCCACGCCACGCTCCTCGGCGGGGAGCGGGGCGCCGCGCTCCTGCGCGCCGCACGCGACGCCTTCGTCTCCGGGATGCACGTCGCCGCCTGGACGTGCGCCGCGCTCTTCGTCCTCTGCGCGGCCGGCGCCGTGCTCACCCTGCGCGACAGGGGAACGGACGGGGACAAGGCCGCCCACACCGGGCCCGCGTCCGACGCCGCCCCGGTCCCCGTACCGCGCGAGGCCGGCCCCGCGCCCGTACCGCCGCTGCCGGAAGACGCGTGATCCCGGTTCGTCCGCGATCCGCACCCCGTACGGGCCCCGCCCCACCAGCGACCCGCACCCGTACGGGCCCACCCCCGCCGACGCCCGCTCCTCGTACGCGGTCCACGCCCGTACAGGCACAGGCCCCCCGCACGACGCCCCCGCCCGCACCACGGGACGCCCGAAAGGGATCCGCACGCCGAAGGGCCCGCTCCCCCGCCACCGTCAGGCGGGAGGAAGCGGGCCCTTCGCACTCCGTGCGGGAGGCGCGGCGGAGCGCCTCGGCCGGGTCAGGTCAGGTCGACCGCCCGCGCCGACGTCGCGCCGGTCTCCTGCGCTACCTCCGCGAGGACGTCCGCCGGGACCGAGTCGTCGACCGTGAGGACCGCGAGGGCCTCGCCGCCCTCCTCGGCGCGCGAGACCTGCATGCCCGCGATGTTGATGCCGGACTCGCCGAGGACGCGGCCCACGGTGCCGACGACGCCGGGACGGTCGGCGTAGCGCAGCACGACCATGTGGTCGGCGAGGGCGAGGTCGACGGTGTGCTCGCCGATCGCGACGATCTTCTGGAGGTGCTTGGGACCGGCGAGCGTGCCCGAGACCGCGACCTCGCCGCCGTCGCCGAGCGTGCCGCGCACCGTCACGAGGTTGCGGTGGTCGGGGGACTCCGAGCTGGTCGTCAGGCGGACCTCGACGCCGCGCTCCTGCGCGAAGAGCGGCGCGTTGACGTACGACACGGTCTCCGCGACGACGTCCTCGAAGACGCCCTTGAGCGCCGAGAGTTCGAGCACCTTGACGTCGTGCTGCGTGATCTCGCCGTAGACCTCGACGTCGAGACGGACCGCGACCTCGCCCGCGAGGGCGGTGAAGATGCGGCCGAGGCGCTCGGCGAGCGGCAGGCCCGGCTTGACGTCCTCGGCGATGACGCCGCCCTGCACGTTGACCGCGTCGGGGACGAGTTCGCCCGCGAGCGCGAGGCGCACGGACTTCGCGACGGCGATGCCTGCCTTCTCCTGGGCCTCGTCGGTCGAGGCGCCGAGGTGCGGGGTGCACACGACCTGGTCGAACTGGAAGAGCGGCGAGTCGGTGCACGGCTCCTTGGTGTACACGTCGAGCCCGGCGCCCGCGACGCGGCCCTCCTTGAGCGCGGAGGCGAGCGCCTCCTCGTCGACGATGCCGCCGCGCGCGGCGTTGACGATGCGCACCGAGGGCTTGACCTTGTGCAGCGCCTCGTCGCCGATGAGACCGAGCGTTTCGGGGGTCTTGGGGAGGTGCACGGTGATGAAGTCCGCGACGTCGAGGAGCTCGTCGAGCGTGAGGAGCTTGACGCCCATCTGCGCGGCGCGCGCGGGCTGCACGTACGGGTCGTACGCGACGACCTTCATGCCGAACGCGGACATGCGCTGCGCGACGAGGACGCCGATGCGGCCGAGGCCGACGACGCCGAGGGTCTTCTCGGCCAGCTCGACGCCCGTGTACTTCGAGCGCTTCCACTCGCCGCCCTTGAGCGCCTGGCTCGCCTGCGGGATGTTGCGCGCCGTGGCGATGAGGAGCCCGCAGGCCAGCTCGGCCGCGGTCACGATGTTCGAGGTGGGGGCGTTGACGACCATGACGCCGGCCTTGGTGGCGGCGGAGACGTCGACGTTGTCCAGGCCGACGCCCGCGCGGGCGACGACCTTGAGTTTCGGCGCCGCCGCCACGGCCTCGGCGTCGATCTTCGTCGCCGAGCGGATCAGCACCGCGTCGACCTCGGCGAGGGCCGGGAGGAGCTGGGCCCGGTCGGCGCCGTCGCAGTGACGGATCTCGAAGTCGGGGCCGAGGGCGTCGACCGTGGCGGGGCTGAGTTCCTCGGCGATCAGTACGACAGGCTTGTCTTGCGCGCTCACGTGTGTCCTCACAAGTCCTATGCGGACGGCCGTCCCGACGGCCGCATGCGGTGGAGGGGGTTCTGGCCGCGTGGAAGACGCACGACACTGTGGGCCTGACGCGTATGGAAGTGCAGTGTAGTGGTGAACGAGGGGGCTCAATCCGCCCGTACGGAGGGTTCACCCGTTCGGGATTGGACCACGTGTCCATAGCACGTACGTCCGCTTCGGGTGCCTCGCGCCGGGCCGCCGCCCTCCCGTGCTCCCCCGGTGTCCCCCGTGTTTTCCGTACTTCCCGTGCTCCCGTACGACGACGGGGACCGGTCGCCCGGCCCCCGTCGTCGTCGCGCCCGCCCTGCGGCGGGCAGGGGGCTCAGACCTCTTCGTCGACCCAGCTCATGAGCTTGCGCAGCTCCTTGCCGGTGGTCTCCAAGAGGTGCTCCTCGTCGGCCTTCTTGTACTCGTTGTACTTCGGCAGGCCGGCCTCGTACTCCTTCATCCAGGTGTTGGCGAAGCTGCCGTCCTGGATCTCGCCGAGGATCTTCTTCATCTCGGCCTTGGTCTGGTCCGTGATGATGCGCGGACCGGAGACGTAGTCGCCCCACTCGGCGGTCTCGGAGATGGACCAGCGCATCTTCTCCAGGCCGCCCTCGTACATGAGGTCGACGATGAGCTTCAGCTCGTGCAGGCACTCGAAGTAGGCGATCTCCGGCTGGTAACCGGCCTCGACGAGGGTCTCGAAGCCCGCCTTGACGAGCGCCGCGGTGCCACCGCACAGCACGGCCTGCTCGCCGAAGAGGTCGGTCTCGGTCTCCTCGGTGAAGGTCGTCTTGATGACGCCGGCGCGGGTGCCGCCGATAGCCTTCGCGTACGAGAGGGCGAGGTCGAACGCCTTGCCGGTCGCGTCCTGCTCGACGGCCGCGATGCACGGGACGCCGCGGCCCTCCTCGTACTGGCGGCGCACGAGGTGTCCGGGGCCCTTGGGGGCGACCATGCAGACGTCGACACCGGCCGGGGGCTTGACGAAGCCGAAGCGGATGTTGAAGCCGTGGCCGAAGAAGAGGGCGTCGCCGTCGCTCAGGTTGTCCTTGACGGACTCCTCGTAGATCTTGCCCTGGATCGGGTCCGGCACGAGGATCATGATCACGTCGGCCCAGGCGCTCGCCTCGGCGGGGGTCAGGACGGTGAGGCCCTGCTCCTCGGCCTTCGCCTTGGACTTGGAGCCCTCGTGCAGACCGACCCGCACGTCGACGCCCGAGTCGCGCAGCGAGAGCGCGTGCGCGTGCCCCTGGCTGCCGTATCCGAGGACCGCGACCTTCCGGCCCTGGATGATGGACAGGTCTGCGTCGTCGTCGTAGAACAGCTCGGCCACTGGTTTATCTCCTTGTGTGCGGATGGTGCGTCCCACCGTACGGCGGGGTCCGTCTGGTGTGTGCTCGGGTCTCGGGATACGAACGCCGGCGGGGACCGGCGCGCGGGGCGAGACGGGGTGGTGCGAAGGAGACCTGTGCGCGGGTCACGCGCGGGGTGCGTCCTGGGCGGGCCGCCGGCGCGGGTCGCGCGCGAGAGGCGGTGCGTCCGAGGGGCGGGGTGCGGCGGCGGGGGCTCCGGGGTGTGGGCCGGCCGTGCGCCGCTCCGCCGTCTCAGGCGCTGCGGTCCAGGGCGCGCAGGGAGCGGTCGGTGATGGACCGTCCGCCGCGCCCGACGGCGATGGTGCCGGACTGGACGAGTTCCTTGATGCCGAAGTGTTCGAGCATCTTCAGCATGGCCTCCAGCTTGTCGCTGGAGCCGGTCGCCTCGATCGTGACGGCGTCCGGCGAGACGTCCACGGTCTTCGCGCGGAAGAGCTGGACGATCTCGACGATCTGCGAACGGGTCTCGTTGTCGGCCCTGACCTTCACCAGGACCAGCTCCCGGTGGATCGCGGAACCGGGTTCCAGTTCCACGATCTTGAGGACGTTGACCAGCTTGTTGAGCTGCTTGGTGACCTGTTCCAGGGGGAGTTCCTCGACATTGACCACGATGGTGATGCGGGAGATGTCGGGGTGCTCGGTGGTGCCCACCGCGAGCGAGTCGATGTTGAACCCGCGGCGGGAGAAGAGGGAGGTGATGCGGGCGAGGACGCCCGGCTTGTTCTCCACCAGGACGGAGAGCGTGTGCTTGGACATGTTCATGTGCGTTTCTGCTCTTCCGTCTCAGTCGTCGGCGGCGTCGCCGAAGTCGGGGCGGACCCCGAGGGCGGCCATGATGTCGTCGTTGGACGTGCCGGCGGCGACCATGGGCCACACCATCGCGTCCTGGTGGACGATGAAGTCAACGACCACGGGGCGGTCGTTGATGGAGTTCGCCTTCGCGATCACCGCGTCCAGCTCGCTCGGGTCCTCGCAGCGCAGGGCGACGCAGCCCATGGCCTCGGCGAGCTTGACGAAGTCGGGGACGCGCGTGCCCGCGGGGCGGGGCGCGGCGTCGCGCTGGCCGGGCACGGCGGTGTCGGTGCCGGTGGGGTCACCGGACAGGACCGTGTTCGAGTAGCGCTGGTTGTAGAAGAGGGTCTGCCACTGGCGCACCATGCCGAGGGCGCCGTTGTTGATGACGGCGACCTTGATCGGGATGTTGTTGAGGGCGCAGGTGGTCAGTTCCTGATTGGTCATCTGGAAGCAGCCGTCGCCGTCGATCGCCCACACGGTGCGCCCCGGCTGTCCGGCCTTGGCGCCCATCGCGGCGGGGACCGCGTAGCCCATCGTCCCGGCGCCGCCGGAGTTGAGCCACGTCGCGGGCTTCTCGTGCTCGATGAAGTGCGCGGCCCACATCTGGTGCTGGCCGACGCCCGCGGTGAAGATCGTGTCGTCGGGGGCGAGGGTGCCGATGCGCTCGATGACCTGCTGGGGCGACAGGGTGCCGTCGGTGGGCTGCTCGTAGCCGAGCGGGTACGTGTCGCGCCAGCGGTCGAGGTCGGTCCACCACGGCGTCAGGTCGCTCTTGTTGCCCGCGGCGTGCTCGCTCTGGACGGCCTGCACGAGGTCGGCGACGACCTCCCGCGCGTCACCGACGATCGGAACGTCGGCGGTGCGGTTCTTGCCGATCTCGGCGGGGTCGATGTCGGCGTGCACGATCTTCGCCAGTGGCGCGAAGCTGTCGAGCTTGCCGGTGACGCGGTCGTCGAAGCGGGCGCCGAGCGCGACGATGAGGTCGGCCTTCTGGAGCGCGGTGACGGCGGTGACGCTGCCGTGCATGCCGGGCATGCCGACGTGCTGCCGGTGGCTGTCGGGGAAGGCGCCGAGGGCCATCAGCGTCGTCGTGACGGGGGCCCCGGTCAGCTCCGCGAGGACCTTCAGCTCGGCGGTCGCGCCCGCCTTCAGGATGCCGCCGCCGACGTAGAGCACGGGCCGCTTGGCGGCGCTGATGAGCCGGGCGGCCTCGCGGATCTGCTTGGCGTGCGGCTTCGTCACGGGGCGGTAGCCGGGCAGGTCCTGGGTGGGCGGCCAGCTGAACGTCGTGTCGGCCTGGAGGGCGTCCTTGGCGATGTCGACGAGGACGGGGCCGGGGCGGCCGGTCGAGGCGATGTGGAACGCCTCGGCGATGGCGTGCGGGATGTCCTCGGCCTTGGTGATGAGGAAGCTGTGCTTCGTGACCGGCATGGTGATGCCGACGATGTCCGCCTCCTGGAAGGCGTCCGTGCCGATGGCGGCCGAGGCGACCTGCCCGGTGATGGCGACGAGGGGCACCGAGTCCATGTTGGCGTCGGCGATCGGCGTGACGAGGTTGGTCGCGCCGGGCCCCGAGGTCGCCATGCAGACGCCGACCTTGCCGGTGGCCTGCGCGTAGCCGGTCGCGGCGTGGCCCGCGCCCTGCTCGTGGCGCACCAGGATGTGCCGCACGCGCGTCGAGTCCATCATCGGGTCGTACGCGGGGAGGATCGTGCCGCCCGGGATGCCGAAGACCGTGTCGGCCCCGACCTCTTCAAGGGAGCGGATGAGGGACTGCGCACCCGTCACGCGCTCGACGTGTCCGGACTGCTGTCCGCCGGAACGGGGCCGCGGCTGCGGATGCGGGGCCCCGGTGGCCTGCTCGGTCATCGGCATTCTCTTCTCGGTGCTGAGTTCTCGGTACGGGTGGGCGGGTGCGTTTCGTGGTGGTTCGCGCGGCGGTGGGGGCCGGTCCGGCGGGCACCTGTGCAACAAAAAACCCCTCGTGCCGGGTGGCAAGCGAGGGGAGCGCGTCGGTGCGGGTGCCGGAGTTCGTTCTCCGGCTTCAGCCGACGCGCTGTCCAAGTACGAGAATTCGGGTGCGCATGGCAGTGACCCTCCTCCCAGCGGCTGTCAACTGTCAAGCCGATGGGATGGAGATCTCACGATGTGGTCACCGGAGGGGTTGCGGTACGGACCCGCCGATCCCGCCACGCGGGGCACTTGACCCGGGCGGGGCGGGGCGGCGGCCCGGGAGTGGTGAAGGCCACGTACCAGGATGCGGACGGTGGGGGCGGGAGGTGGCGGGGAGCGGCGGCGGGGGGGGCGCCCGGGGTGGTGCGTCCCGCCGCCGCGGGGTGCGCGGGCAGGGGGCGCGGGGGCGGTGCGACGGGGGGCGTCGCACGGGCGCCCCGGGGCCGGGTTACTGCGGGGGCGCGGAGGCGTCCGGTTGCACGGTGCCCGCTCCCTCGGCGGCGGTACGGGCGCCGCCGCGCCGCTCTCCGGGCCGCTTGCCGAGGAGCGCGGCCAGGCCGGTCCCGGCGGCCGTGACCGCCTCGGTGAGGCCCGGTGGCAGCACGCCCGGCACGAGGACCACCGGCACCACGGGCGGCCGTGCGCCGGTGGCGGGCCAGGTGCGGACAGGCTGCACGACACCGAGCCCCGAGGCCGTGAGCGCGGACACGGGCGGAGGCGGCGCCGCCTCCCCCTCCCCGGGACCGGAGGGCTGGAGAGGGACGATCCCGGCGGCCGGGGCCGGGGAGGACGTGGACGGGGCGGCTGGGGACGCGAACGCCGTCGACGAGGCGGCTGGGGACGTGAGCCCCGTGGACGAGGCGGCTGGGGACGGGGCCGCCGGGGAGGGGGTCCCTGGGGACGCGGTGGCCGCCGAGGGGAAGGTCGCGGACGTCGAGGTGTCCGCGCCCGCCTCCGCCAGCGCCGCGCGCAGCTCCGTCGCCGTCACGGGGATCACGTGGCCCGAGGAACCCGTTCCCTGCCCCGCGGGCGTTCCCCACGGCTCCCCCGGCGCCAGCGCCGCGGTTCCCGTGTAGATCCCGCCGGACTCGTGGGCCTCCTGCCCGGCCACCGCCTCCGCCACCGCCGCCTCGGCCGCCGTGACTCCCCCACCCACCGTCACCACGCCCGGCGCCGCGTCGATCACGGTGGCCGTGCCCGTCGCCCCGGCCAGGTGGTCCCGCGCGCCCGCGTCCGGCACCCCGGCCCGCCCCGCGTGGTCGTCCCAGGGCGTCCCGGTGAGGCGAGGCGCCGCCTCGGCGACGAGTTCGGGCAGCGCGTGCGCGGAGCGCTGAGCACCCGGGCGGGCGGCCACAGGAGCGCCCCCGGGCGGGGTGCGGGTCGTGTGCGTGGGGCGGACCTGGACGGGGACGGCGGTGGGGACGAGGGGCACGGTGCCCGTGAGGTGCGCGGCGCTCGTGTGCCGTACGGGACGTGCGAGGGCGTTGAGCGAGGGGCGGGCGGCAGCGGCGGCCCGTACCGGCTCGGGACGCCGCCCCGGGAGGGGGTAGCTGCCGTGCGCGAGGGCCCGCCGCAGCCGGTGCTCGTCGAGCGGTCCGGAGAAGGCGAGGCCCTGCGCGTGGGTGCAGCCGAGCGCCTGGAGGACGGTGACCTGTTCGGCGCGGTCGACGCCCTCGGCGACGGTGTAGAGGCCGAGGTCGGTGGCGATCCGCAGCACCCCGGCGGTGATCTTGTAGTGCCGGGCCGAGTCGACGACGCCGCCGACGAGACCGCGGTCGAGGGTGAGCGCGTCGACGGGGAGGCGGCGCAGCGCCTCGATCGTGGCGTGCCCCGCGCCGAAACCGTCGAGCCCGATGCGTACGCCGAGCCTGCGCAGCACGTTGAGCCGCCGTTCGAGGGCTTCGAGCGGGACGCGGGGGTCGTCGAGGCGCAGCGCGATCTGGAGGGCGCCCGCGGGCAGCGCGTACCGCGTGAGCAGCGCCTCGACGGAGGTGAGCGGGGTGGCACGGTCGAGCAGGGCGCGGGCCCCGAGCCGTACCGAGACGGGCGTCGTATGGCCCTCGCCGCGGCGTTCGGCGGCCTGGGCGACGGCCTCGCCGAGCAGCCAGCGGCCGAGTGCCCCGCCGCGTTCGCCGTCGCCGGGGCCGCGCAGGAACTCCTCCGGCGTGAAGAGGATGCCCTGCGCCGAGCGCCAGCGCGCCTCGGCCGTGACGACGTCGACCGCGCCCGTGTGGAGGCACACGACGGGCTGGTGCAGCAGCGCGAACTCGCCCTCGTCGAGGGCGGTGCGCAGCCGCCCGGCGAGCGCGGTGCGGCGCGCGGCCTCGGTCTGGAGCTGCGGGACGTACAGCTCGACGCGGTCCTTGCCGAGCCCCTTCGCGCGGTACATCGCGAGGTCGGCGTTGCGCAGCAACTCGCCCGCGCCGAGGCCGTTCTCGGCGAAGGCGACGCCGATCGACGCGGCGATGCGCACCTCCTGGCCCTCGATGGTGTACGGGAGCGAGAGGGCGACGCGGAGCCGTTCGGCGAGGTCCTTGATCTGCTGCTCGCGGGCCGCGACGTCGCGGCTGCCGTCGCCGACGATGAGCGCGGCGAACTCGTCGCCGCCGAGGCGGGCCGCGGTGTCCCCCGAGCGCACCGACTCGTGGAGCCTGCGGGCGGCCTGGACGAGGAGTTCGTCGCCCGCCTGGTGGCCGATGGAGTCGTTGACGCCCTTGAAGCCGTCGAGGTCGATGAAGAGCACGGCGACCCCGGTGTCGCCGGTGCGTCGGCCCTTGAGCGCCCGGCGCACGCGGCGCGTGAAGAGGGCGCGGTTGGGGAGGTCGGTGAGCGGGTCGTGCTCGGCGTTGTGCTGGAGCTGGGCCTGGAGGCGGACGCGTTCGGTGACGTCGCGGCTGTTGAGGATGAGGCCGCCGTGCAGGCGGTTGACGGTGGATTCGACGTTGAGCCAGTCGCCGCAGCCGGACTTGAAGCGGCACTCGATGCGTGTCGTGGGCTCGGCCCCCGGGTCGGCGGCGAGGAACCGGCGGATCTCGTGGACGACCTGCCCGAGGTCCTCGGGGTGGATGAGCGAGGCGAGTTCGCAGCCGAGCATGGACTCCGCCTCGCGCCCGTAGACGCCGCTCGCCGCCGGGCTCACGTACCGCAGCACCCCGCTGGGCGCGACGATCATGATGACGTCGCTGGAGCCCTGGACGAGCGACCTGAAGTGCTCCTCCTTGTGCGCCAGTTCCTGTGTGAGGGCGATGTTGTCGACGAGCATGATGCCCTGGCGCAGGACGAGGGCGAGCACGACGGTGCAGGCGGTGATGAGCACGACGCGGTCGACGCTCGGCGCGTTGACGGCGCTGTAGAGGAGGCCGAGGGTGCAGACGGCGGCGGCGAGGTACGGGGTGAGCGCGGCGAAGGTGCTGGTGCGCGCACGCGCATCGGGTGATGTCCTGACCGGTTCCTCGGCCGGGGCGCGCCGCGTGGAGCGGACCCAGGGCGCGTACGCGAGGAGGAGCGAGCCCGCGAACCAGCCGGCGTCGAGGAGTTGCCCCGAGCGGTAGCTGTCGCGCAGCAGCGGCGAGGTGAAGAGCGCGTCGCACAGCACCGTGAGGGCGAAGGCGCCGACGGCCGTGTTGATCGCGAACCTGCCCGCGGACGAGCGCTTGAAGTGCAGCGCGAGCACCATCGAGACGAGCGCGATGTCGAGGAGCGGGTACGCGAGCGAGAGCGCCGCGCGGGGCACGCTCTCGCCCCGGAACTGCGTCGTGTGGGCGAGGGCGAGGCTCCAGGAGAGCGTGAGGAGCGAGCCGCCGATGAGCCAGGAGTCGAGCGCGAGGCAGGCCCAGCCCGCGCGGGTGACGGGCCGTTTGGCGAGCACGAGGAGACCGACGATGGCCGGTGGCGCGAAGAGCAGGAAGAAGAGGTCGGCGAGGCCGGGGACGGGGACGCTCTGCTGGAGGACGACCTCGTACCAGCCCCAGACCGCGTTGCCCCCCGCCGCCATCACCGAGGAGAAGGCGAAGAGGAGCCAGGCGGGCCGGAAGCGGGTGCGGCTGCGGCGCGCGTAGAGGACGCAGGAGACGCAGGCGACGAGCCCGGCGAGGCTGAGCCCGAAGTCGCCCATGAAGGCGGCGACCCGGGGCGAGCCCCAGCCGAGCACCGCGCCGATCGCGTACCCGGCGCTGAGGAGGACGAGCAGGATCTGCCCCACGAGGCCGGGGGCGGGGCGCCCGCTCCCGCGTTTCCCGGGGCTCGCTTCCTCACCGGGCCTCGCGTCTTCACCGGGGCTCGCGGCGCGCACGGCCTGGCGCGCGCTCACCGGACCGCTCCCGTGGGCGGGATGAGCACCCGTCCGGTGGGGCGGCAGGAAGTGGCGCGACCGGGCAGCGGCTCGTGTCCGCCGCGCTGTGTGGGCCGTGCCCCGTACGTGCTCGGCTGCCGTGTCTCAAGGCCCCGCATGCCCCGTCGCCCCCTCGGTGTCCCTGTCTCCGGCGTCCTCGGCCCGGCCGCCCGGCGGCTCGTCCCCGGCACCGTCACCGTCCGCGACGGCACCCCTGCGCCGACGATACACCAGAACCGTCACAGAGCGACATAGTCTCTCTACTCTCTGTGACTATCCGGATGCATCGCCTACGGTACGGGGCGATCCGTGCGCGGTACGTGCCGGTAGCCGGGTCCGCTGGTTCCGTTCCCGGCCCATGGTGGGGCGAAAACCACCCACGGGGGGCCGGAACGGAACAAGCACGCCCGCACGGGGACGGCGCGGGCGGGAGGGACGGCAGGGACGCGGGGGGTATCGCGGCGCCGCTCCCCGGGGAGGACCCAGGTTTCAGCCGCGCGCCGTCAGGACGATGTTGTCCGGTTGTTCGCCCGCGGCGAAGCGGGTGAGCTGGCGCGCCAGGAGCCGCTTCGCGCGGGGCTCGAAGGCGGAGGTCGAGCCGCCGACGTGCGGGCTGATGAGGACGCCGGGCGCGTGCCACAAGGGGTGGCCCTCCGGGAGCGGTTCGGGGTCCGTGACGTCGAGCGCCGCGCGCAGGCGCCCCGTACCGACCTCGGCGAGGAGCGCGTCCGTGTCGACGACGGGACCGCGCGCGACGTTGACGAGCAGCGCGCCGTCCTTGAGCCGCGCGAGGAACTCCGCGTCGACGAGACCGCGGGTCTGCTCGGTCAGCGGCGTCGAGAGGATCACGACGTCGGCCTCGGGCAGCAGCGTGGGCAGCGCGGTGAGCGGATGCACGTCACCGCGCTCCGTGGCACGCGCGGAGCGCGCGACGCGCAGGACCCGCGCACACTCGAAGGGTGTGAGCCGGTCCTCGATCGCGGCGCCGATCGACCCGTACCCGACGATGAGCACCGTCCGGTCGGCGAGCGCCGGGTAGAAGCCCGACCGCCACTCCTCCACGCGCTGCCCCTCGACGAAGCGCGGAATGCCGCGCAGCGAGGCGAGGGTGAGCGTGAGGGCGAGTTCGGCCGTGCTCGCCTCGTGGACGCCCCGCGCGTTGCACAGCACGACGCCCTCGCGCAGCTTGGCGACGCCCGGCGCGACGTTGTCGGTGCCCGCCGAGAGCGTCTGCACGACGCGCACGGCCTCCATGGCGGGGAGCGGGCGCAGCGCGACGTCGGTGCCGCTCAGGTAGGGCACGACGTAGAACACGCAGTCGGCGGGGTCGGCGGGGAACGTCTCCGCACCGTCCCAGCAGCGGTACGTCAGTCCCGATTCCTTCTCGCCGGGCAGTCCCGGGATCTGATCGGCCGGATAGGGGAGCCACACATCGCCTGTCATGGTCAGGAGGCTAACGACCGCCGAGGGGCCCCGGGGAGGGCGGGGCGGGGCGCGCGAGGCGCTGCGGTTAATTTGGTGCGCGTACGTGCGGCGGGGAGGAAAGACCAGGTGGAGCGCAGGACGGTCGGCTCCGGGGCACTGCGCGCGGGGGCTGTGGGTCTCGGCTGCATGCCGATGAGCTGGGCCTACACGCGTTCGCAGCGCTCGGGCACCGAGTCGGAGCGGACGGTGCGGACCGCTCTCGACCACGGCGTGACGCTCTTCGACACGGCCGACATGTACGGGCCCTTCACCAATGAGCTGCTGCTCGCGCGGGCGCTCGGCACGCGGCGCGAGGAGGCGCTGCTCGCGACGAAGTGCGGGCTGCTCGTGGGCGACGGGCACCTCGTCGCGAACGGCCGCCCCGAGTACGTGCGGCGTGCCTGCGACGCCTCGCTCCGCCGGCTGCGCACCGACGTCATCGACCTCTACCAGCTCCACCGCGCCGACCCCGAGGTGCCGGTCGAGGAGACGTGGGGCGCGATGGCCGGACTCGTCGCGGCGGGAAAGGTCCGCGCGCTCGGCCTGTGCGCGCACGACGCGCGGGCGGTGCGCGACGCGACGGTACGGGGCGACGCCGCGCGCGGGGGTGCCGCCTCGCGCGGGGGCACGTCGCGCGAGGGGGGCGTGACGGTGCGGACGGCGCGCGGCGTGCTCGCGGCGCCGCGTGAGGCCCCGTACGCGCCGACGGTGCGGGTCCTGGAGCGGGTGCAGCAGGTGTTCCCGGTGAGCGCGGTGCAGGCGGAGCTGTCGGTGTGGTCGCCCGAGGCGCTGCGGGTACTGCTGCCGTGGTGTGTGGCGCGCGGCGTCGGCTTCCTCGCGGCTCGCCCGCTGGGCAGCGGCTACCTCACCGGGACGCTCACCCCCGGCCAGGGCTTCGAGCCGGACGACGTACGGGCCAGGCATCCGCGATTCACGGCGGAGATGATGGCCGCCAACCAGCCCGTCGTCGCGGGCCTGCGCCGCGTCGCCGCGCGCCACGGCGCGACGGTCGCGCAGGTCGCCCTCGCCTGGGTCCTCGCCGCCGACCCGCGCGTCGTCGCCCTCCCCGGCACGAAGCGCGCCCCCTTCGCCGCCGAGAACGCCGCGGCGTCGGCGCTGCGCCTCGACGAGAACGACCTGCGCGAGATAGCCGCGCTCCCGCGGGCACGGGAGAGCTGGGACGCGTGGGGATGAGGGGACGGCGGGTGACGGGGCGGCAGGCCGGGGGCGCGGGCGGCGCGTAGGGGCGGCGGGTCGGGGGGCGACGCGTAGGGGCGGCGGGTCGCAGGGCGGCGGCACGTCGCGTACGGGCTTGGGTCGCGTGGGCGGCGACACGTCGCGTACGGGAGACGCCGCGTGCGGACGCGCGTCGCGTACCCCGCGACGTCACCCACGCGACCCGGCCCCGTATTCGCCGCACGCGTCCCCCCGCGCGACGCGTGCGGCGCGCGACGCCCCGTCAGTCGTCCCGCGCCGTCATGCTGGGAGCCGGCGCGGGAACGCGTCGTGTGGACGTGACCGGGCGAGCCCGACCGAGAGGACCGTTTCGTGCGAGGCATTCCGTTTACCCGCGCCGCGCTGGCCACCGCGGGAGTCCTGCTGCTCGCGGGCTGCTCCTCCGGCTCCGACGGCTCGTGGGACCCGATCCGGGACGCGACCCCCTCCGGCGCGGCGAGCAGCGGCTCCGGGGCGAGCGGCGCGCCCCGGGGCACGGCGTCGGCGAGCGCGTCGGCGGCGCCCGCGAAGGGCTCGGTCGACGTAGTACGCACCGTCGCCGAGGGCCTCAAGGCGCCGTGGGCGCTCGCGCCGCTGCCCGAGGACGGGCTGCTCGTCTCCTCGCGGGACAACGGCCAGATCCTCCAGGTCGACACCGGGTCCGGCAAGAAGACCCTCGCCGGGACGGTGCCGGGCGTCGTGCACGAGGGCGAGGGCGGCCTGCTCGGGCTCGCGGTCTCGCCCGGCTTCGCGACGGACCACCTGGTGTACGCGTACTTCACGACCGCGTCGGACAACCGCGTCGCGCGGATGCTCTACGACGCGAAGAAGCCCGCCGGGCAGCGGCTCGGCGCGCCGAGCACCGTCCTGCGCGGCATCCCGAAGGGCGTGACGCACAACGGCGGCAGGATCGCCTTCGGCCCCGACGGGATGCTCTACATCGGCACGGGCGAGACCGGCGACCGCGGCCTCGCCCAGGACCGCGGGTCACTGGCGGGCAAGATCCTGCGCGTCAACCCGGACGGCACCCCCGCGCGCGGCAACCCCGACCCCGACTCGCCCGTGTGGTCCTGGGGCCACCGCAACGTGCAGGGCTTCGCGTGGGACCCGGAGAAGCACATGTGGGCCTCCGAGTTCGGCCAGGACACGTGGGACGAGCTGAACCTCGTCGAGCCGGGCAAGAACTACGGCTGGCCCGACGCGGAGGGCAAGGCGGGCAAGTCCGGTTTCACCGATCCGCTGGAGCAGTGGAGGACGGCCGACGCCTCGCCGAGCGGCGTCGCGTGGGCCGAGGGCTCGGTGTGGCTCGCCTCGCTGCGCGGCGAACGCCTGTGGCGCGTACCGCTCAAGGGCACCGAGGCCGCCGCGAAGCCGCAGGCGTTCCTGAAGGGCGAGTACGGCAGGCTGCGCGCCGTCGTCGCGGCGGGCGGCGACAAGCTGTGGCTGCTCACCAACGAGACCGATTCGCGCGGCACCCCGTCGAAGGGGGACGACAAGATCCTCGAACTGCGCGTGAAGTGACGCGCCGGGCCGCCCGCGGGCACCGGCGCGTGGCGGCGGTCCGGTCCTCAGATCCGCCAGACTCCCGGGTCCGTCACCGCGCGCGGCTCGGGGGCCGGCGGGTCGAGGGTCTCCTCGGGGGTGTTCTCCGTGGTGGGCGGGACGAGGCCGCTCGTCGCGACGCGGACGGTGACCTTGCCGGAGCGCAGGTCGATGGGGCCGTGGCCGGGGTCGCCGTCGCCGACGTCCTCACGGGTGAGTTCCAGGCGGCTGCGCTCGTCGTCGGTGTGCTTGCGGCCGGGATTGAAGAGCATGTCGAACGCGCTGAACACGGTGGGCCTCCCGCCTCGGGCAGGGTGCCCGCTCTGCCAGCGTAAGCCCGTTCGAGTGAAAGCGTCCGGGGGAGAGCGACGGGCTAGACCTCCTCGCGCTCGGGGAAGAGCCGCAGCCGGTGCGCCACGGCCGCCGCCTCGCCGCGGCCCGTCACGCCGAGCTTGGCGATGATGCGCGAGACGTGGACGCTCGCCGTCTTCGGCGAGATGTAGAGGGTCTCGGCGATGCGGCGGTTGCTGTGCCCGGCGGCGACGAGGCGCAGCACCTCGCTCTCGCGCGCGGTGAGCCCGAGTGTCTGGGCGGGGGCGAGCGCCGGGCGCGCGGGGGGCTCGGAGGCGGGGAGCAGGCGCCCGCGCCGGGCCAGCTCGGCGGCCTCGCGGGCGAGCGGCGCGTACCCGAAGCGGCCGGCCGTCTCACGGACCGGGGCGAGGACGTGCGCGGCGCGCTCCCGCTCGCCGGCCGCCAGGAGCGTCTCGGCGAGGCGCAGGGCGACGTACAGCGTCTCGTGGGGGCGGTCGAGGTCCCGCAGCGCCTCGTACGTCCCCTCCCAGTCGGCGACGGTCGCCGCGCCCCGCGCGCGCAGCAGCTCGGCGCGCAGCAGTTCCGCGTACCCGTGCCACACCGGCACGGGCGTGGGGACAGGGCGGGCAGCCGCGCGGATGCGGTCGAGGACGGCCTCGCGGCCCGCGTCGGCGGCGGGCAGGCCGCGCGTCGTGGCCTCCAGGCGCGCGGCGGCGACGAGGAGCGGCCACGCGTAGCGATGCACGTTGGGCGAGAAGGGTGTGCTCAGGGCCTCGTCGAGGAGGGCGCGTCCGGCGACGGCGTCGCGTGCCTCGGTCGCGAGGCCGATGCCGAGCGCGAGCAGCGGGAGGCGGCGCTGCGGGGCGTGGCCGTCGGGCCCGGCGAGGGCGCGCAGCGTGTCGTACGCCTCGCGCGCCGCCGCCGTGTCGCCCGTGCGCAGCGCGAGGCCGCCGCGCGTGAGGGCCGTGAAGGCCCGTACGTCGGCTCCTGCGCCCGGCTGGTCGGCGCGGCGCAGGGCCTCCTCGGCGTCGGTGTGGCGGCCGAGCGAGAGGAGGGACTCGGCGGCGTTGGACCACGTGAAGGCCGCGCTGCCGACGAGCCCGTGGCGCGCGCAGATCCCGGCGCCCTCGGCGGCGACGCGGGCGGCGTCGGCGGAGCGGCCGATGCCTTCGAGCACGGAGGGGAGGTTCGCGACGGCGCGCGCGAGGTGGTCGGGGGGCGCGAGCGCGAGGGCGCGCTCCCTCGTCTCGTACAGCTCGGCGAGCCCGCCGTCGATGTCCCCTGCGGCGACGCGGAGGACGCCGCGCGTGACGTGCGCGGAGAGTTCGGTGTCGACGGCGCCGACCATGCGGGCGTAGGCGACGGCGCGTTCGGCGGAGACGAGGCTGTCGGGGCCCGGTTTGTTGACCATCTCCCAGCCCGCGAGGTGCGCGAGGACTTCGGCGTGGACGTCGGAGGGCGGCAGTCCCCGCACGAGTTCCTCGGCGCGGCGCAGTTCGGCGCCGCCGTCGCCGCGGCCGAGCGCGGTGGCGAGGCGCGAGCGGCGGGTCAGGAACCAGGCGGTGCGCAGCGGGTCGGGCTCCTGTTCCAGGAGCCGCAGGGCGCGCCCGACGAGGGTGTAGGCGCGCCGGGCCTCGCCGCTCATGCGCCCGGCGGTGGCGGCCTCGGCGAGGAGGTCGAGGGGAACGGGGGTGCCCGGTGCGGGCTCCGGCACCTGCTCGCGCAGTTCCAGGGCGCGGTCGAGGTGGTGGAGCTGTTCGGCGTACGCGTGCCGGTCACGGGCGCTCGCGGCGGCGCGGAGGGCCGCGGGCAAGGCCTTGGCGGGCTCGCGCGCGGCGTACCAGTACCCGGCGAGGCGGGCGTCGCGTTCCTCGGCGCGCACGAGGTGCGGGGCGGCTTCGACGGTCTCGGCGTAGCGGCGGTTGAGCGCGGAGCGCTCGCCGGGCAGCAGGTCCTCGCCGACGGCCTCACGGACGAGCGAGTGCCGGAAGCGGTAGCCGTCGCCCTCGGGCGTCGGGCTCAGCAGGTGGGCGCCCGTGGCGGCGCGCAGCGCGTCGAGCAGCGCGTCCTCTGCCATCCCGCTGACGGCGGCGAGCAGCGGGTGCTCGACGGCGGAGCCGCCCTCGGCGACGAGGCGCAGCACCCGCCCGGCGTCCGGCGGCAGGGCCTCGACGCGGACCAGGAGCAGTTCGCGCAGGTTCTCGCTGAGCCCCGGGCGGTGCCCCGCGCGCAGCGAGACGGCCAGTTCCTCGACGAAGAAGGCGTTGCCCTCGGAGCGCGCGTATATCTCGTCGACGAGGGCCGCTTCGGGCTCGGCGCCGAGTATCCCGGCGAGCTGGCGGCGTACGTCGGCGTGGCCGAGGCGCGCGAGGTCGATACGGTGCACGGCGCGCAGCCGGTCCAGCTCGGCGAGCAGGGGCCGCAGGGGGTGCCGCCGGTGCAGGTCGTCGGAGCGGTACGTGGCGAGGAGCAGCAGCCGTCCCGCGCGCAGCGTACGCAGCAGGTGCGCGTACAGGTGGCGCGTCGAGGCGTCCGCCCAGTGCAGGTCTTCGAGTACGAGGACGAGCGGGCGCGCGGCGGAGAGTTCCTCCAGGAGCCGCGTGACGTGGCCGAAAAGGCGCGCGCTGTCCTCGGCGGAGTGCGGTACGCCGGACGGGCCGGGCGCGTCCGCGGTTCCCGCGTGCGGCCCGGCGTCCGCGGTTCCCGCGCGCGGCCCGGCGGTCTCGGGGAGGAGCCGCGCGAGGTCGGCGCCCATGCCGGCGCCCGCGCGCGCGAACTCGTCGGGCCGCGCGGCGCGCAGTGTGCGCAGGGCCGTGGCGAAGGGCGCGAACGGCAGCCCGTCGCCCCCCAACTCGACGCAGCCCCCGACCGCGACGAGCGCCCCCGCGCGCCGCGCCTCGCGCCCGAACTCCTCGACGAGCCGCGTCTTGCCGACCCCCGCCTCCCCCGCGAGCACCAGCGCGCGCGGCCCGTCCGCGGCGGGCGTCGACACCTCGCCGAGCGCGGCGGCGAGCACGCCCGACTCGGCGTCCCGTCCCACGAAGACGGGGCTGAGCGACTGGTTCTGCACGCGTCCGAGCATCGCACAGGGGTACGACAACGCCGCCGCGCGCACGACGAGCCCCCCGCCCGCCGGGACCCCGCTCACCCCCGTACCCCCTGCGCGGCACGCACCCGCCGGACGCGGCGCAGCAGGACCCGTACCGCCCTCGCGACGCGTCCCCGCGACGCGACGTCACGCGGCTCCGGCGACGCGACGTGGTGCCCAACCGACGCGACGTCACGCGGCCCGGACGACGCGACATCGCGCGACCCGGACTCGGCGTCACGTGACCCGCCCGACGCGACGTCACGCGGCGTCGGTGCCCCGTCCCGCCGCCCCGTCGCGCCGCGCTCCCGTGCCGCCCGGCGGCGCGTCGTCCGCGCGTGCCGCGCCGCCGCGACCGCCTCCCTCGTCAGCACCTCCGCGCGGGCCTCGGCGCGCAGTTGCGCCGCCCGCGTCCGGTACGTCTCGTAGTCGTAGCCCCACATGTGCGCCCCCTGGACCGTGCCGCGGCGCTTCTCGCCGCGGCGTGGTGCCAGCCTCCGCGCTGAGGCGGGGGCGACGCGTCGGCCGATCGCCCACGACGCGCCGTGCGGGGGCCTCAGCGCGTGCGGCGCGGGGCCTTACGCACGGCGCCCGGAGGGCTTAGGCGCGCGTTACGCCGTCCTTCGGCGCGTCCCACTCGTGGGCCAGGACGGCCCACCCCTCCATGTCGTGGCGCACCCCGCCCCTCGGGTTGCTCTCCCTGTGGACCGCCTCGCGCGTCATCCCGAGGCGTCGGGCGACGGCGGTGCTCGCGGTGTTCCCGGCGGCGGCCCACCACTCGACGCGGTGCATGCCGCGCTCGTGGAAGGCCCAGTCGGCGAGGACGCGGCAGGCGCGCGTGACGAGGCCGCGTCCCGTACCGGCGGGTTCCAGCCAGCAGCCGATCTCGCAGACGCCGGTCGCGGCGTCGAAGACGCGGAAGAGGACGCCGCCGACGAGCGTGCCCCCTCCCGACCGCTCGCAGCCGGTCCAGATCCCGTAGAGGTAGCCCTCGTCGGCGGCGCGCTTGGTCGCGTACCTGTGCAGCAGGTCGCGCGCGGTGTCCTCCGAGACGACCGCGTCGACGAAACCTATGTAGGTGCCGATGAAGTCGCGGCCGCGTTCGACGTGGGCGAGGAACTCGGCGGCGTGCCAGGTCTCCAGGGGCCGCAGCTCCGCGCCCTCGGGGCCGAGCGGAATGGCGAACAAGGTGCCTCCAGGGTGGGGCGGGGCCGGTCAGCCGGCCCGTACCCGGTCGTCCTCGTGGACGGGCGCTTCCGCGCGCCCGCTCCCGTCCGCCGGAGACGGACGGGGCACGACTCTAGAGGCGGCGTCCTCGTCCGACACCGGCTTTTCGATCGTGAGCCGGGGCAGCCACCGGTCGAGCCACTTCGGCAGCCACCAGTTCGCACCACCGAGCATGTGCATGAGCGCGGGCACGAGCAGGGTCCGTAGGACGAAGGCGTCGAGGGCGACGGCGACGGCGAGCGCGATGCCGAACATCGAGATGACGCGGTCGCCGGAGAGGACGAAGGCGAGGAAGACGGAGATCATGATGACGGCCGCCGAGTTGATGACGCGGCTCGTCTCGGCGAGTCCGACGCGTACCGCGCGGCGGTTGTCGCCGGTCTCGCGCCACTCCTCGTACATCCGGCTGACGAGGAAGACCTGGTAGTCCATCGAGAGCCCGAAGAGCACCGAGACCATGATCACCGGGAGGAAGGGCTCGATGGGCCCGGAGGCGCCGAGGCCGAGCAGTTCGCTGCCCCAGCCCCACTGGAACATCGCGACGACGACGCCGAAGGCCCCGCCGACGGCGGCGATGTTCATGACGGCGGCCTTGAGGGGGATCGCGAGCGAGCGGAAGGCGAGCAGCAGCAGGACGGAGCCGAGGGCGACGACGATGCCGATGAACATCGGCATCTTCCCGACGATGAGCCGGGCGAAGTCGTCGTACCCGGCCGTGACGCCGCCGACCGCGACGTCGAGCGAGGTGCCGCTCTCGGCGCGCGGCAGCACGTCGTCGCGCAGCCGCTCGACGAGCGCGCTGGTCTGCTTGGACTGCGGCGAGGAGCCGGGCACGACGGTGAGGTACGCGGCGTCGCCGCGCTGGTCGTACGTGACGGGGCTGACGGAGGCGACGCCCCGGACATCGGCGAGGTCGGCGTGGAGCCGGTCGAGCGCGAGGCGGTCCTGCGCGCCGTCGACGTGCGTGACGAGGGTGAGCGGCCCGTTGGCGCCGGGCCCGAAGCCGGAGCCCTCGCCGCCGTCGCCCGCGAGGAGGTCGTACGCCTTGCGCGTCGTGGACGTAGCGGGGTTGTTGCCCTGGTCGGAGGTGCCGAGGTGGAGGGAGAAGGTGGGCAGGGCGAGGAGCGCGACCACGGCGACGGCGCCCGCGCCGAGGAGCCGCGGATGCCGTTCGACGAACGCCGACCAGCGCGCCGCGAAGCCGCTCGGCGTCTCCGGCTCGGGCCCGCGCTCCGCGAGCCGGTGCCGCTCGCGGCGGCTGAGGGCGCGGGGGCCGGTGTACGAGAGGAGCGCGGGCAGCAGCGTGACGGAGGCGGCGACGGTGAGCAGGACGGTGAGCGCGGCGGCGATCGCGACGCCGTTGAGGAAGGAGAGCCGCAGGACGAGCATCCCGAGCAGGGCGATGCACACGGTGGCCCCGGCGAACACGACGGCGCGCCCGGTCGTCGCCGTCGCGTCGACGGCGGCCTTGTCGGGCTCGGCGCCGCGCCGCAGGGCTCTGCGGTGGCGCGTGACGATGAAGAGCGCGTAGTCGATGCCGACGCCGAGGCCGACGAGCATCCCCAGCATGGGCGCGAAGTCGGCGACGGTCATGGCGTGGCCGAGGAGCGTGATGGCGCTGTAGGCGGTGCCGACGGCGACGAGCGCGGTCGCGATGGGCAGGAGGCTCGCGAGGAGCGAGCCGAAGGCGAGGAAGAGGACGACGGCGGCCACGCCGACGCCGATGGCCTCGCTCAGGTGGAGCCCGGAGGATTCGGTGGCGGCGACGGCGCTGCCGCCCAGTTCGACCTGGAGGTCGGGGCCCGCCGCGTCCCGCGCGGTGTCGACGACGGCTCGCGCCTGTCCGGCGGGCAGGTCGTCGGCGGACTTGTCGAAGGTGACGGTGGCGTACGCGGTGTGCCCGTCGGCGCTGATGCCGCCGCCTTCGCCGGTGCCCTGGTAGGGGCCCGCGACGCCGGAGACGCCGGGCAGGTCCGCGAGGTCGTCGAGGGTGCGGCCCATCGTCTGCTCGACGGCGGCGGCACGGACCGAGCCCTCGTCGGTGTGCCACACGACGGTGTCGCTGTCGCCCGCGAGCCCGGGGAAGTTCTCCTCCAGGAGCCGCGTCGCGCGGCCGGACTCGGTGCCGGGGGCGTCGTAGTTGTTCGAGTACGCGGAACCGGCGAGCAGCCCGCCCACCGCGGTGCCCGCGAGCACCACGAACCACAGGACGACGGTGAGAAGACGGTGCTTGACGCACCAGCGGGCGAGTGCTGCCACGGACGGCTCCCTGGGGGCTTCGTGGACGTGCGGAGGGAGCCACATGGCGCGATCGCGACTGCGGACGCCATGGGGGCAGGCCCCGAAACCGGCCTGGGGCGGGCGGTTTCGGACACTGTGGCAGCAAAACCTGATCGTTTGACCGTTTCGTGTGCGGCCTCACAGGGACTTATTCCCGCCCTACGAGACTTTTTCAGGACGGGGAACTCATCGTCACCCGGAGGGCGCACACCCGTACACCCGAAACCACGCAAGGGGCACCCGGACACCCGGACGAGGCCGAGCCGGGTGCACATCCGTACACCGAATCGGAACGGGCCGGGTGAGTGCACACGTGTACACCAAAGGGGCGGCTCCCCACCTCTCAGTGGGAAACCGCCCCCTTACCGCCCTCGCCGACCCGCGGAGGGGTCGGTTGGCCGGTTGTTACTCGCTCACGCCCAGCTTCTCCAGGATGAGCTGCTTGACCCGGGCCGCGTCGGCCTGGCCGCGGGTCGCCTTCATGACGGCGCCGACGAGCGCGCCGGCCGCGGCGACCTTCCCGGCGCGGATCTTGTCGGCGATGGCCGCGTTGCCCGCGATGGCCTCGTCCACGGCGGTGCCGAGGGCGCCCTCGTCGGAGACGACCTTGAGGCCGCGCTTCTCGACGACGGTGTCGGGGTCGCCCTCACCGGCCAGCACGCCGTCGATGACCTGACGGGCGAGCTTGTCGTTGAGGTCGCCCGCGGCCACGAGCACGGTGACGCGCGCGACCTGCGCGGGGGTGATGGGCAGCTCGTCGAGCGCGCGACCGGACTCGTTGGCGTTACGCGCCAGCTCGCCCATCCACCACTTGCGGGCCTGGTCGGCGGGGGCCCCGGCGTCGATCGTCGCGACGATCGGGTCGAGGGCTCCCGCGTTGAGCATCGACTGCATCTCGTGCGCGCCGACGCCCCACTCCTCGCGGAGCCGGTTGCGGCGGGCGAGCGGCAGCTCGGGCAGTTCGCCGCGCAGCTCCTCGACCCACTCCTTCGGCGGGGCCACGGGCACGAGGTCGGGCTCCGGGAAGTACCGGTAGTCCTCCGCGTTGTCCTTGATCCGCCCGGAGGTGGTGGAGCCGTCCTCCTCGTGGAAGTGGCGGGTCTCCTGCACGATCGTGCCCCCGGAGGAGAGCACGGCGGCGTGCCGCTGGATCTCGTAGCGGGCGGCGCGCTCGACGGAGCGCAGCGAGTTGACGTTCTTCGTCTCGCTGCGGGTGCCGAGCGGCGTGGTCCCGTTGGGGCGCAGCGACAGGTTCACGTCGCAGCGCATCTGCCCCTTGTCCATCCGCGCCTCGGACACGCCGAGGGAGCGGATGACCTCGCGCAGCTCGGCGACGTAGGCACGGGCGACCTCGGGGGCACGCTTCCCGGCTCCCTCGATCGGCTTGGTGACGATCTCGATGAGGGGGATGCCTGCGCGGTTGTAGTCGAGCAGCGAGTGCGAGGCGCCGTGGATGCGCCCGGTGGCGCCGCCGATGTGGAGGGACTTGCCGGTGTCCTCCTCCATGTGGGCGCGCTCGATCTCCACGCGGAAGACGCTGCCGTCCTCCAGCTGCACGTCGAGGTAGCCGTCGAAGGCGATGGGCTCGTCGTACTGGGAGGTCTGGAAGTTCTTCGGCATGTCCGGATAGAAGTAGTTCTTCCGGGCGAAGCGGCACCACTCGGCGATCGAGCAGTTGAGCGCGAGACCGATACGGATCGCGGACTCGACGCCGACGGCGTTGACCACCGGGAGGGCCCCGGGCAGGCCGAGGCAGGTGGGGCAGGTCTGCGCGTTGGGCTCGGCGCCCTGAGCGGCGGAGCACCCGCAGAACATCTTGGTCCTGGTGCCGAGCTCGACATGGACCTCCAGGCCCATGACGGGGTCGTAGGACGCGAGGGCGTCCTCGTACGGCACCAGGTCAGCGGTGACGGTCACGGTGAAACTTTCCCTCTCAGCCCAGCAGGACGTCGTCGTCACCGAGGCGCTTCAGCTCCCGGTAGAGGATGGCGAGCCCGGTGATGATGCCTGCGCCGGTCACGACGGCGTCGATCAGGCGCAGCTTGTCGCCATCGGTGCGGGCGCGCTTGACCTGCTTGACGACGTTGATCGCGCCGAAGGCGGTGGTGCCGATCGACACGTAGGTGCCGGTCTTGGACTTCTTGAAACCCTTGGCCTTGCTCAGTGCGTTGCTCACAGCGACGGTGCCTCCTCAAGCAGCGGGTGCCCCCAGCGTTCCACGAAAGCGGCCTCGACGGCGGCTCCGACCTTGTAGAGGCGCTCGTCCTTCATCGCCGGGGCGACGATCTGGAGCCCGACCGGGAGCCCGTCCTCCGGCGCGAGGCCGCAGGGCAGGGACATCGCGGCGTTGCCCGCGAGGTTCGCCGGGATGGTGCACAGGTCGGCGAGGTACATCGCCATCGGGTCGTCGCTGCGCTCACCGATCGGGAAGGCGGTGGTGGGCGTGGTGGGCGAGACGATGACGTCGACCTGCTCGAAGGCGCGCGCGAAGTCCTGCGTGATGAGCGTGCGGACCTTCTGCGCGGAGCCGTAGTACGCGTCGTAGTAGCCCGAGCTGAGCGCGTACGTACCGAGGATGACGCGCCGCTTGACCTCGGGCCCGAAGCCCTCGCCGCGTGTGATCGCGGTGACGTCCTCGGCCGAACGGGTGCCGTCGTCGCCCACGCGCAGCCCGTACCGCATGGCGTCGAAGCGCGCGAGGTTCGAGGAGCACTCGGAGGGGGCGATGAGGTAGTACGCGGAGAGCGCGAGGTCGAAGGACGGGCAGTCCAGCTCGACGATCTCGGCGCCCAGCTCCTTGAGCAGTTCGACGGACTCGTCGAAGCGCTGCACGACACCGGCCTGATAGCCCTCGCCGCGGAACTGCTTGACGACGCCGACGCGCATCCCGACGACGCCGCCGTTGCGCGCCGCCTCGACGACGGGCGGCACGGGGGCGTCGATGGAGGTGGAGTCGAGCGGGTCGTGGCCCGCGATCACCTCGTGGAGGAGGGCCGCGTCCAGGACCGTACGGGCGCAGGGGCCGCCCTGGTCGAGGGAGCTGGAGAAGGCGACCATGCCGTAGCGCGAGACGCCGCCGTAGGTCGGCTTGACGCCGACGGTGCCGGTGACGGCGGCGGGCTGGCGGATGGAGCCGCCCGTGTCGGTGCCGATCGCGAGCGGCGCCTCGAAGGAGGCGAGCGCGGCGCTGGAGCCGCCGCCGGAGCCACCCGGGATGCGGGTGAGGTCCCAGGGGTTGCCGGTGGGACCGTAGGCGCTGTTCTCGGTGGAGGAGCCCATCGCGAACTCGTCCATGTTGGTCTTGCCGAGGATGACGACGTCGGCGTCCTTGAGGCGCCGGGTGACGGTCGCGTCGTACGGCGGGATCCAGCCCTCCAGGATCTTCGAGCCGACCGTCGTGGGCACGCCCTCGGTCGTGAAGATGTCCTTGAGCGCGAGCGGCACGCCGGCGAGCGGGCCGAGCTTCTCGCCCCGGGCGCGCTTCTCGTCGACGGCGCGGGCCTGCGCGAGCGCGCCCTCGCGGTCGACGTGGAGGAAGGCGTGGACCTTCTCGTCCACGGCCTCGATCCGGGCGAGGTGGGCCTCGGTGACCTGGACGGCGGTGAGTTCGCCGGAGGCGATCTTCTCCGCCGTCCGGGCGGCGGTGAGCCTGATGATGTCGGTCATCGCGTCAGTCCTCCCCGAGGATCTGGGGAACCTTGAATCGCTGCTGCTCCTGCGCGGGGGCCCCGGAGAGCGCCTGCTGGGGGGTGAGCGAGGGTCGGACCTCGTCCGCGCGCATGACATTGGTCAGCGGCAACGGGTGAGAGGTCGGCGGTACGTCCTGGTCGGCGATCTCGGAGACGCGGGCCACCGCGCCGAGAATGTCGTCCAGCTGTCCTGCGAAGTGCTCCAGCTCCTCCGCGGACAGCTCCAGGCGCGCCAGCCGTGCGAGGTGAGCTACCTCCTCGCGCGTAATGCCAGGCATGCGGCGATCCTTCTGGGGTCTCGGTTCATGGACTACGGGGGCAATCCTATGGCCGAGCGGGAGGGCGGTGGGGCGGGGCGGGGGTGGGATGGGGGTGGGGCGGGGAGGCGCGCGCCCGTACGCGAGGTGAGCGCAGCCCCCGCCCTCCCAGGGGGGCACCCCGTAACCAGTCTTCCAGCCCCCGCACCCCTCCCCGCACCAATCCACCGAATCTGTGGATAACTTCGCCTTTCCCGAAAAACCTCTCACTCTTGCAGGTGGCGGGCGTTCCCGGCGTGGGGCACGGGCCGCCGAGATGTGTCACTGTGGGCCCAGCGCGAGGACCGGTGCCTCACCCAGCACCAAGCACCATTGCTCCGTCAGCCCCCACCGCCTGCCGCATGCCGCACGCAGGGGGCGACGAGGGTTACCGGTCTCACCCCGCCGCGGTTCCCCCTCCCCGGACCTGCGGCGGGCACGCCGCCCGAGGTTCCAGGCGGCGGGCCGCGCCACGTGCACGCAGCCAGGCGGTGGTCTCCTCCGGGGGCATCGCGGCCGAGACCAGCCAGCCCTGGACCGCGTCACAACCGAGGTCTCGCAGCCTCTCCCACGTCTCGTCGTCCTCGACGCCCTCGGCGACGACGACGAGACCCAGGGAGTGGGCGAGATCCACGGTGCACCGCACGATCTCGGCATCCTCGGTGTCGATGGCGAGGCGGGCGACGAACGAGCGGTCGATCTTCAGCTCGCTCACGGGGAGGCGGCGCAGGTGGACAAGGGAGGAGTAACCCGTGCCGAAATCGTCGAGGGACATCTTCACGCCGTGCCCGGTGAGGCCGGCGAGAGTGTCCGCCGCACGCTGGGGGTCTTCGAGGAGTACGTGCTCGGTGATCTCCAGTTGAAGGGCGCCCGGCGGGACGCCGTGCCGCGCGAGGCGTCCCGCGACGGCTCCCGCGAAGCCCGGGGTGTGGACGTCACGGGGAGAGACGTTCACCGCGACAGGGACGTAGAGCCCCTGCGCGCGCCACCGTGCGACCTGGGCGAGCGCGGTCTCCAGCACGTACTCCGTGAGGTACGGCATGAGGCCGCTGCTCTCGGCGATGGCGATGAACTCGTCCGGCGGCACCTTCCCGCGCTCCGGGTGCACCCAGCGCACGAGTGCCTCCAGGCCCGCGACTTCGCCGTCGAAACGGACCTTCGGCTGGTAGTGCAGCTCGACGTCGCCGGTGTCGAGGGCACGGCGCAGGTCGCCCAGGAGGCCCAGCCGGTCAGGGGTGTTGGAGTCGCGTTTCGACTCGTAGACCTCGACGCCGGTGCGATCGCGCTTGGCCTGGTACATCGCCACGTCCGCGCGGCGCAGCAGCCCTTCCGCGTCGAGCGCGTGGTCGGGGAAGACGGCCACGCCGGCGCTGGCCTCCAGGACGAGGGTCAGCCCGTCGAGGTCGAGGGGGGAGCCGAGTTCGCCGACCAGGCGGCGGGCGAGGCGCTGGGCGGAGGTGGTCGAGTCGGCGGCGGGAAGGAGTATCGCGAACTCGTCCCCGCCCAGCCGGGCGGCCTCCGCCTCGCGGGGCAGTGAGACCCGCAGCCGTTCGGCGACCTGGAGGAGGAGGCGGTCGCCCGCGAGATGACCGAGTGTGTCGTTGACGGAACGGAAACGATCGAGGTCGATCAGAAGGAGCGCGGTCCGGCCGCCCTCCCGTTCGGCGGCGTCGAGCGCGGTCCAGATGCGTTCGAGGAGCCACTGCCGGTTGGGCAGTCCGGTAAGCGGATCGCGCAGTTGTTCTTCAGCCCGAGCGTGCGCCATCCAAAGAGAGGTGTCGAGAGCGTAGAGGGGGATGGCGAACAGGGGTAGCAGAAAGGGCCGGTAGGCGGCGACGACGCAGATGAGGGGGGCGATCCCGAGCAGGGCGACAGCGACAAGGAATTGCCGGTTCACCGCGGTACGCGTCGCGGTGGGCAGGCGCGGGGACCGGGGGGTGTTCAGCAGCCACAGCAGGACGCGCGTGACCAGGAGGTAGGCGAGGCCCGTGAGGAGGAGTTCGGGGAGGGTGTAGAGGTCCCAGCGTTCGGGGTGCCAGGGCTGCTCGACGCTCGGCGTGACGCCGCAGGCGGCGAGCGCGAGGGCCCCGGCGACGGTGCCGAGGATGTCGACGGCACCGTGCAGAACGCCTCGGCGCCAGCGGTGCCGGCGGGCCAGGCCGACGAGCACGACGACGGTGAGGCTCACGAGGACGGCGGGCAGCCACCCGTACAGCAGCAGGACGGCGAGGGTGAGCGCGGCGCCCGAGCCTGTGCCGCCCCACCAGCGGTCCCTGCCGAGGGCGACGAGGTGCCCGACGATGAGGCCGGTGAGCACGGCAAGGGACCAGCCGTCGACACCCCCGGGGAAGAGTCCGTGCCGAGTGCCGAGGGCGCGCACGACGCCCGTACCGAGGAGCGCGGCGGCGAGTGCCACGACGGCCGCCGGCAGCGCGGGCAGCCCCCGCCCGGACGCCGCCCCGGCCCCCCTCGGTGGGCTCCCGTACGCGCTTCCCGCCCCGCCGCCGGTGCCACCACCGCGCACGCCGCCGGATATGCCTCCGTACGTTCCCGAGCCTCCGCCCTCGGCCTGGTTCACCAGCGCCCGCGCCCCGCCCTTGGCCCCACGCGCTCCGCGCCGCGCCCGAGGCGTGTCGACCCCGTTTCCACGCGCCGAGGACTTCCGCTCAGCCCCTACGGCTTGAGGTTCACGCGCCGCCGACTCGCCACTACCCGCCGCCGATTCGGACCCGCGCCCGGCCGAAGCCCCGTGCACCGCCGACGCGGAGCCACGCCCCGCCGAATCAGACCCATGCCCGGCCGCCTCGGAGCCACACCCGGCCGACGCGGCATCAGGTACCGCCAACTCAGCCCCGCGTACCGGCGACTCCGGTCGTCCACGTGCCGCGGCCCCCGCATCGGCTCGTCCGCCGCCGTGTAGATCCGAGGCGTCGGCCGCGAGCCGCTGCCGCTCCGTTCCCCGCAATGACCCCGCTCCTCCGGCAGGCTGTGCCGGGCGGTGCGGGAGAGAGGGGCGAGGGGTCGGACCCTCGGGTGGGTCGGGGGCGTCGGTGGGGGTGGCGGGCCCGGGGGGTGCGGGCGGTGGGGTGCGGGTGGGAGGCAGGGGGTCCCTTCCGGCGAGCGTGCGCAGTCTTCGCAGGGCTTGGCGCATGCGCTGCCGCAGCCTGGAGACTGGGGCGACGCTCTCGGTCGGTTCCATTCCCGTCCCTCTCACCACCGGCGGTACCCGTACCCCGGCCCGAAGCCTTCGGTGCGGAGCCCCCCGTTCCGGCCTCGCGGGCGGAGACGGCGGGCGCGCCAGTCCACACTAGGCCGCGAAGGGCCTCCTGGGGCAGGCGTAGCACGGGGTTGCCCGAATGCGCCCCGGCCTTACGGATGCGTCTGGTATGCGCCGAACGGGCGGAGCTTCACCCGCGTTCCGGCCATCCGCGACGGCGCGCGAGGCGCCGGTCAACCGCCCGCCGGGCGCCGTTCGTTCCCGTACGGGCGAGCCCGCGCACACCGCCCGAGCGCCCCGGCGCACGGCCCGTTCCGCGCCCCTCCCCCGCGGCACGGCGTGGGGGCTCCCCGCCACCCCCCAGGGCCCTCAGCGGCCTCAGCGTCCCCCGCAGCCCCAAGCCGCCCGCCGCCCCGCCGTCGCCGCGCTCAACTCCTACGCTTCCTGCCCTTCCTGTTCGCCCCGCTCCCCCGGCTCCCCCTGCTCCTCGTTCTCCTCGGCCGGTCTGACCGCCGCCTCCGTGGCTGCCTCCGGTCCCTCTTCCAGGAGGATCGCGAAGCCGTCCTCCTCCAGGACCGGGACCTTCAGCGACAGTGCCTTGTCGTACTTGGAGCCGGGGTTGTCGCCGACGACGACGAACGAGGTCTTCTTCGAGACCGAGCCCGTCACTTTCGCGCCGCGCGACTGGAGCGCCTCCTTCGCCGCGTCGCGGGTCCAGCGTTCCAGGGTGCCCGTGACGACGACGGTGAGACCTTCGAGCGGGCGCGGGCCGCTGTCGGTCTCGGACTCGGCGGCCTCCATGCGGACGCCCGCCGCCTTCCACTTGCGGAGGATCTCGCGGTGCCAGTCCTCCTCGTACCACTGCTTGAGCGAGGCGGCGATGGTCGGGCCGACGCCCTCGGTCTCAGCGAGTTCGCTCTCCTCGGCCGCGAAGATCCGGTCGATGGAGCGGAATTCGCGGGCGAGCGCGGCGGCGGCGACGGGGCCGACGTGGCGGACGGAGAGGCCGGTGAGGATCTGGGCGAGGGGGCGCTGCTTGGCGGCCTCGATGTTCTCCAGCATGGAGAGGGTGTTCTTCTTCGCGACGCCCTCCTTGTTGGCGAAGAAGGTGACGATCTTCTCCTCGCCGCTCGCCGGGTCGCGCTTGGGCAGCCCCGAGTCCTGGTCGAGGACGTAGGAGCGGATCGGGAGGAGTTCCTCGGCGGTGAGGTCGAAGAGGTCGCCCTCGTCGCGCACGGGCGGGTCGCTCGGCTCGATCGGCTGGGTGAGGGCGGTCGCGGCGACGTATCCGAGGTGTTCGATGTCGAGGCTCTTGCGGCCCGCGAGGTAGAAGATGCGCTCCCGCAACTGGGCAGGGCAGGAGCGCGCGTTGGGGCAGCGCAGATCGATGTCGCCCTCCTTCATCGCGCGCAGCGGTGTCCCGCACTCGGGGCACTCGGCGGGCATGACGAAGGCGCGTTCGCTGCCGTCGCGCAGGTCGACGACGGGTCCGAGGATCTCGGGGATGACGTCGCCCGCCTTGCGGAGCACGACGGTGTCGCCGATGAGGACGCCCTTCGCCTTGACGACGTCCTGGTTGTGCAGGGTCGCGAACTCGACCTCGCTGCCTGCGACGACGATGGGCTCGACGACGGCGTACGGCGTCACGCGCCCGGTGCGCCCCACACCCACGCGGATGTCGACGAGCTTGGTGTTGACCTCCTCGGGCGGGAACTTCCACGCCGTGGCCCAGCGCGGGGCGCGCGAGGTGGAGCCGAGGCGGCCCTGGAGGGGGATCTCGTCGAGCTTGACGACGACGCCGTCGATCTCGTGCTCGACGGAGTGCCGGTGCTCGCCGTAGTAGCGGATGAAGGAGCGCACGCCGTCGAGCGAGTCGACGACCTTGTTGTGCCTGGCGGTGGGCAGGCCCCACTCGTGGAGGAGTTCGTAGGCGTGCGAGAGGCGGTCGATCGTGAAGCCCTCGCGGGCGCCGATGCCGTGCACGACCATGTGGAGCGGGCGGGTCGCCGTGACCTTGGGGTCCTTCTGGCGCAGGGAACCGGCCGCCGCGTTGCGCGGGTTGGCGAAGGGCTTCTCGCCCGCGTCGACGAGGCGGGCGTTGAGCGCCTCGAAGTCCTCCATCGGGAAGTAGACCTCGCCGCGCACCTCGACCAGCTCCGGGACCCGGTCCCCGGCGAGCTGTTCGGGGATGTCCGAGATGGTCCGTACGTTCGGGGTGATGTCCTCGCCGACGCGGCCGTCACCGCGCGTCGCCGCGCGCGTGAGGCGCCCGTTCTCGTAGGTGAGGTTGACGGCGAGGCCGTCGACCTTCAGCTCGCACAGGTAGTGGTAGCCGGGCGCGCCGATCTCCTTGGCGAGCCGTTCGGCCCAGGCGGCGAGGCCCTCGTCGTCGAAGACGTTGTCGAGCGAGAGCATGCGCTCGCGGTGCTCGACGGAGGCGAAGGGCGTGAACTGCTGGTAGTCGCCCGCGACTTTCTGGGTGGGTGAGTCGGGCGTGCGGAGCTGCGGGTGCTCCTCCTCCAGCGCGGTCAGCCGGCGCAGCAACTCGTCGAACTGGGCGTCGCTGACGACGGGCTGGTCGTTGACGTAGTAGCGGTAGCGGTGCTCGTCGACCTCGCGGGCGATACGGTCGTGCTCCTCGCGCACGTCGGCGGGCACGGCGGCCTCGGTCCCGGCGCTCCCCGTCCCCGCGTCGACGGGCCCGGCGTCCTCCGCCTGTGCCGTGCTGTCCTGCGTCTTCTCGCCTGCCATCGTGCGTCCTCCCGTATCCCCGTGCGTGCCCGTGGTCACTTCGGTCCCGTCGCCCCGGTCGTCACTCCGGGTGGTCCGCGAGCGAGCGTGCGGCGCGGACGCAGTGCGCCATCGCGGCGCGGGCGTACGCGGGCGAGGCCCCCGCGAGCCCGCAGCTCGGCGTGACCACCACGGAACGCGGCAGAATCGCCGGTGAGAGCCCCAGCCTGCGCCACAACGACCTGACCCCCATGACGCTACCGGCAGGGTCCGACAATGCCGTGTCGCTGCCGGGCACGACACCCGTGAAGAGTCGCGTCCCGGCCTCGACGGCCTCCCCGATCGCCTCGTCGTCACGTTCGGTGAGCAGCGAGAAGTCGAAGGAGAGGGCGTCGGCGCCCGCCCTGCGCAGGAGGGCGAAGGGGACGTGCGGGGCGCAGGAGTGGACGACGGTCGGGCCCTCGGTGACGGCGAGGACGTCGCGCAGGGTCGACTCGACGAGCTGGCGGTCGGGGGCGCGGTGGGTGCGGTAGCCGCTCGCGGTGGGGACGGTGCCGGTGAGTACGGCGGTGAGCGAGGGTTCGTCGAGCTGGAGGACGACGGTGGCGGCGGGGACGCGGCGGCGGACGTCGGCGAGGTGCGCGCGCAGGCCCTCGGTGAGCGAGGCGGCGAGGTCGCGGACGGCGCCGGGGTCGGAGAGGGCGGCCTCGCCGCCGCGCAGCTCCAGCGAGGTGGCGAGCGTCCACGGGCCCACGGCCTGCACCTTGACGAGGCCGTCGTGGCGTTGGGTGAACTCCTCCAGCGCGTCGAGGTCCTCGCCGAGCCAGGATCGCGCGCGGCGGGTGTCGCGGCCCGGACGGTCGCTGACGCGCCAGCCGCTCGGTTCGAGGTGGGCCCAGATCTCGGCGAGGAGGCCGATGGTGCGGCCGATCATGTCCGCGCCGGGGCCTCGCGCGGGCAGCTCGGCGAGGTACGGGAAGTCCTCGAAGGAGCCGGTCGCCGCGCGGGCGGCCTCGCGGGCGTCGGTGCCGGGGAGTGAGCCGATCGCGGTGGCGGAGGGCCAGGTGAGGGAGGGCGTTGGTGCGGTCACGCGGGTAAGCGTAGGCGGGGCCGGGGGGTGCGGGTGTACGGGGACGAGCGGCGCCCCGCGCGAGGTGCGCCGCACGACGTGCGGGCCCGGCGCGAACCGGTTCCGCAAGGTCAACCGTTCCGCGCGAACCGGTTCGCGAACCGGTTCGCCGCCAGGCCGACGCGCGGCGAACGGTTCCGCACGGGACGCCTCCACGCGAACCGGTCCCGCGGAGGCGGCCCCGCACGCGCACGCACACCCGCCCCCGCTTCCGCCCGCGCGAACGGGTTCAGCCGCCGGGCCGGACCATCAGGTCCGTCACCACCGCGTCCCGCGGCAGGTCCAGGGCCGTGAGGATGGTCGTGGCGACGGATTCCGGGTCGATCCAGGCCGTGGCGTCGTACTCCTTGCCCTCCTGCTGGTGGACCTTCGCCTGCATGGACGAGGCGGTGCGGCCGGGGTAGACGGTCGTGACGCGGACGCCGTTCTCCTTCTCCTCGGCACGCAGGGAGTCGGCGAGGGCCTTGAGGCCGTGCTTCGAGGCGGCGTAGGCGGCCCACTGGGGGCTCGCGGAGAGTCCGGCGCCGGAGTTCACGAAGAGGACCTGGCCGCGCGCGGTGCGCAGTTGCGGCAGGAAGAGGCGGGTCAGCTCGGCGGGGGCGAGGAGGTTGACGTCGATCTGCTGCCGCCAGGACTTGAGGGACAGCTCGCCGACGGTGCCGAGGTCGACGACGCCCGCGACGTGGAGGAGCGCGTCGACCCGCTCGGGCAGGGTCTGGTGCGAGAAGGCCCAGGAGAGGCGGTCGGGCTCGGCGAGGTCGCCGACGAGGGTCCGGGCGCCGGGGAGGGCGGCGGCGAGTTCCTTCGCGCGGCCCGCGTCGCGGGCGAGGAGGACGAGGTCGTCGCCCCGCGCGTGGAGGCGGCGGGCCACGGCGGCCCCGATTCCGGACCCGGCCCCGGTGATCACGTACGTACTCATACGGCCATGATCGCACCGGCCCGCCACCACCGACCCGGCCACCCGGCCACCCGCCGCCCGGCCGCCACCGGAGCCCCGCCCACCGTCCGCCGCAGGGCCACCGGCTCCCCGCGCCCCCGCTCCCCCGGGCCGTTCCCCCGCAACCAGGCCGCCGGTCAGCGCTCCGTACGCCCCGCCGGAGGTCACTCAGCCGTCGTCGTCACCCGTTCAAGGTAGTCCAGCGCCGTCTCGGGGTCGTCCGTGACGTACATGAGTTCGTTGACGGGGACGGGCAGGAAGCCTTCCGCCTGCATGCGCTCGAACTGGCGGCGCAGTCCGTCGTAGAAGCCCTCGGTGTTGAGGATGACGACGGGCTTGCTGTGCATCCTGTGCTTCTTCATCTCCAGGACCTCGGTGACCTCGTCGAGGGTGCCGGTGCCGCCGACGAGGACGACGATCGCGTCGGAGCGGCCGAGGAGTTCCGCCTTGCGCTCGGCGAGGTCCTTCGTGACGAGCATCGTGTCGAGGCCCTTGCGCGCCTTGTGGGCGAGGAACTCGACCGAGACGCCGAGCAGTTCGCCGCCGCTCTCCGCGACGCCGTCCGCGACGACCTTCATGAGCCCGGTGTCGGAGCCGCCCCATACGAGGGTGTGGCCGCGGCGGCCGAGGAGTTCCGCGAAGGCGCGGGCGGGGCGGGTGTAGCGCTCGTCGAGATCGGCGGCGGACAGGAAGACGCAGATGTTCATGGGCGCCACGGTACGGCCCGCGCCACGCCGTGCGGTACGGGCCCCGCGCGTCCCGGGAACAGACGCCGCGCGGGGGAAGCTGAACGGAGGAAGGGCCGCCCGCGCCCCGGGCCCGGCGGCCGTCACAGCGAAAGGACTCCGCCATGGCAGGACACACGATCACGGTCGAGCAGGGCACGGAGCACGTGCGCGCCGTGCACGGCGGCGAGCTGCTCGCCGAGAGCCGCCGCCCGCTCGTGCTGCGCGAGACGGGCTGCCCGGTGCGGTACTACCTGCCGCCCGAGGACGTCCGCACCGCGCTCCTCGTCCCCTCGGACACGACGACGCACTGCCCCTTCAAGGGCGACGCCTCGTACTGGTCGCTCCCCGACGCCCCCGACCTCGTCTGGGCCTACGAGGAGCCCAAGGCGCAGGTCGCGGACATCAAGGGGCACTACTGCTTCTACGAGACGGAGGTACTGGCCGACTGAGCCACCCACGCGGGGAGCACGGCCGCCGGGAGGCACGCGGCAGCCGCCCCCGCCGCGGCTCAGGCGAGCGCCGTGCCCCCGGTCGTCGCGCCCGCCGGTTCCGGCTTCCGCGTCGTCGCGATCGTCGCCGAGCCGACGACGCGGGTCCCGTCGTAGAGCACGACGGCCTGTCCGGGCGCCACGCCCCGTACGGGCGCGTCGAACGCGACGCGCAGTTCGTCGCCCGCCAGCTCCGCCCGCACCTCGCACTCGCCGCCGTGCGCGCGGAGCTGCGCGGTGTAGCGACCGGCGGTGAGCGGCGCGGTGCCGCACCAGCGGGGGCGTACGGCGGTGAGCGAGGCGACGTCGAGGGACTCGCGCGGGCCCACGGTGACCGTGTTGTCGACCGGTGAGATGTCGAGCACGTAGCGCGGCTTGCCGTCGGCGGCCGGGTGGCCGATGCGCAGGCCCTTGCGCTGGCCGATGGTGAACCCGTACGCACCCTGGTGCGTGCCGAGGCGTGTGCCGCTCTCGTCGACGATGTCGCCCTCGGCGGTGCCGAGGCGGGAGGCGAGGAAGCCCTGGGTGTCGCCGTCGGCGATGAAGCAGATGTCGTGGCTGTCGGGCTTCTTGGCGACGGCGAGGCCGCGCCGTTCGGCCTCGGCGCGGATCTCGTCCTTGGTCGTCTCGGTGTCGCCGAGCGGGAACATGGCGTGCGCGAGCTGGCGGTCGTCGAGGACGCCGAGGACGTACGACTGGTCCTTGGCCATGTCGCTCGCGCGGTGCAGCTCGCGGCTGCCGTCGGGGTGGGTGAGGACGCGCGCGTAGTGGCCGGTGCAGACGGCGTCGAAGCCGAGGGCGAGGGCCTTGTCGAGGAGGGCCGCGAACTTGATCTTCTCGTTGCAGCGCAGGCAGGGGTTGGGGGTCCGTCCGGCCTCGTACTCCGCGACGAAGTCGTCGACGACGTCCTCGCGGAAGCGTTCGGCGAGGTCCCAGACGTAGAAGGGGATGCCGATGACGTCGGCGGCGCGGCGGGCGTCGCGCGAGTCCTCGATGGTGCAGCAGCCGCGGGCGCCGGTGCGGAAGGACTGCGGGTTGGCGGAGAGCGCGAGGTGCACTCCGGTCACGTCGTGCCCCGCCTCGGCGGCGCGGGCGGCGGCGACGGCGGAGTCGACGCCGCCGGACATCGCGGCGAGCACCCTGAGGGGGCGCGGGGAAGTCTCAGTCATAGCCCTTCCAGAGTACGTGCCGTGCGGGGCGCGGTTCCCCCGGGTTTTCACCGGCCGCGCCCCCGGCTCGCCGCGCGTCGTTCCGCCGCCCGCGCGGGAACACCGGTCCGTCCGCGACCGTTGACAGCGGCATGGAGGGTACGTCGGGTCGCGGACACGGGCCCCGCCTGCCGGACGGCGGCGGGCGGCTCGGCAGGCGCGCGCTGCTCGTGGGCGGCGCGGCGGCGGCCGTGGGCGCGGGGGTGCTCGCGCGCGACGAGCTGCGGCACCTGTGGTGGCGGGCGCCGGGGGTCGAGAGGTCGCGCGTCGAGGGGGCCGTGGACCAGCCGGGCGCGGAGTGGGTCGCGGCCTCGGAGGCGAACTGGCGGCGTGCGGACCGGCCGGGGGACTACGGCGTGGACCGCGTCGTGATCCATGTCGTGCAGGGCAGCTATCCGGTGGCGCTCAAGGTCTTCAAGGACCCGGCGCACGGCGCGGCGGCGCACTACGTGGTGCGCCGCGACGGTCACCTCGCGCAGACGATCCGCGAGCTGGACGTCGCGTTCCACGCGGGCAACAGGAGCTTCAACGAGCGCAGCATCGGCATCGAGCACGAGGGCTGGATCGACCGCCCGCAGGACTTCACGGACGCGATGCTGCGCGCCTCGGCGCGCCTGACCGCGTCGATATGCGCGCGGTACGGCTTCCCGCCGGACCGCGAGCACATCATCGGCCACGTCGAGGTCCCCGGCGCGGACCACATCGACCCTGGCCGGTCCTGGCCGTGGGAGAAGTACATGCGCATGGTGCGGCAGGCCCGTACGGAGGTGGAGGGGACGAAGGCGGCGGCGCGGAGGGTCTGAGGGCGGGGCGGAGGCGGTACGGGTACCGACCTCGGGCGGCACGGTGAGCGGGGACATGCTGCCCGGCTTCGGGCGGGCGCTGCACACGGTGCTGCCTTTCGCGCGCTTCCTCGACCTGACGCGCGCCGAGGCGTACTTCGGCGGGCACGGTGCGCTCGCGCCGCTCCTCGCGCTGCTCGGCTGGGCGGCGGCGGGCGCGGGCGCGCTGCTGGGCGCCGAACTGTGGACCGGCAGGTCCGCGCGACCGAAGCCGGACAAGGCGCTTCCGCCCGCGAAGACGCGGGATAGCCTCCCGGCATGATCGCCACCCTGCAGACCCAGGTGCTCAACTGCCCCGAGCCGCACGACCTCGCGGCCTTCTACGCCCGGCTGCTCGGCGGCGAGGTCGACAGGCCCGATCCCCGCTGGGCGCTCGGCGAGGATTTCGCGACGCTGCACCTCCCGGGCGGCGCGGTCCTCTCCTTCCAGCGCGACCCCCGCTTCCGGGCCGCCACCTGGCCCGACCCGGCCGTTGCGCTTCAAAGCCACCTGGACCTCGGCGTGGCCGACCTGGACGCGGCGGAGCACCTCGCCCTCACCGCAGGCGCGCGCCGCTTGACGACCCCACCCGGCATCAAGGGCTGGCGCGTCTACGCGGACCCGGCGGGACATGTGTTCTGCCTGGTGCGCGAGCGCGGCTGAGGTCCGGGGCGGATGACCCGCTGGGGGGTGAGGGGCCGGGGCCCGGCGGGGAACTCACGAGGGCTGCCCCGACAGGCAGGGATGACTGCCCCGGAAGCTCTGGCCCGGAGCGAGGCGAGGGGGTCATGGTGAAGGACGCACCTACGAAGGCGCAGAGGAGCCCGTCGCCTTGCACGCACACGAAGAACAACAGCCAGCGGGGCGAACGCCCCTGCGGCGGCCGTCGCGGCAGGCGCAAGAGCGGCCGTCCGCCCCAGACGTTCCGGGCGCGTCCGCGTCGCTCCTCGGCTTGCAGCGGGCAGCGGGCAACGCCGCCGTCGTCCGGGCGCTGTCCGGGCAGTCGGACGCCCCGGCCGTGCAGCGCGTCGCGACCACCCCCGTTCAGCGCGTCCGGGGCGACGAGTACCCGGAGGGGACGTACGGGAAGCGCGCCAAGGAGCGGAAGTACCTGGAGCAGGCCTTCGACACCGACATGGGCGGCGATCACTTCCAGGTCGAGCACGCGCACGGGTACGCGTCCACGGCACGCCATGCTCCGGTGCCCCGTAAGAGCAACACCCGGCACGAGGGCGAGATCTTCGCGTACTACGAGACGCTGGCGGCCCACCGCGAACACCGGGGCACCGGCAGCAGCGGCCAGCGCGGTTCCACGGGCATGAACAGCAGGGACTACCGCGACCGGCAGGAGGAGTACCTCCTCGACGACAACCCGTACGGGTCCCTGGAGATCAACCAGCTCGAATACGGTATGGAACCGTCCTTCCACGCGATGAGCGGGACGCGCCAGGGGAAGGCCGCGGACGCCAGCTTCAGGCGTGCGCTCAAGGCCAATCCGCGTACGCCGATCTACGACCGCGACGGCACACGGCGCCACGCCCGTTCGCTTCGTCCCGGCGAGCAGGCGCGGCTCGATCTCATGCGTGGCGAGCTACGGGATCGCGAGGAGCTTCCCTATCAGGACAAGGTGAAGGTACTGCGTGACGAGTACGGCGGCTCGCGGTTCGACGAGTACCCCACGCGGTCGCGCGGGCCGGCCGACGGCGAGGAGCTGACCGACTTCTTCGACGCGCCGCGCGAGAAGAGCAGCTCTCAGCGCAGGGCACTCAAGAGGCTGGCCAGGACGCCCTACAAGCGCGGCTACGACCTCGACCTGGACGAAGGAGGCCGTGGCCGGAGCCGGAGCCCCTTCGTCGACGACGAGGAACGCCGGGGCAGGCGGGGCAAGAGCAGGGCGCGCGACTACGACGAGCCCGGCCCGAGCAGGCGCGACAAGAGCCGGACACGTCTCGTCGAACTGGACTACGACGACGAGCGCCCCAGCAGGCGCGGCAAGAGCAGGGCACGCCCCGTCGAACTGGACTACGACGACCGCCCGAGCAGGCGCGACAAAAGCAGGGCACGCCCCGTCGAACTCGACTACGAGGACGACCGCCCCAGCCGACGCGCCAAGAGCAGGGCGCGCGTCTCCGACTGGGACGATCGGCCTCGCGGCAGCCGGTACGACGCCCCCGCGGAGGACGACTACCTGCTGAGCCAGCCCAGTGAGCCCCTCTTCGGCAGGTCCTACGACCGGTACGACGATCGGTCCTACGACCGCGACGACCGCAGGTACTACTGAGGCTGGGAGGGCAGGCGGGACGGCACGTGCGGGCCGGGTGGCGGGTGGTCTCGCCTCCCGGCCCGCGCCGTGCGTCCGGCAAGCCGCCCGGACCCGCCCGGGAGACGACGGAAGCCCCGTACCCTCCCGGGACCGGCGGAGGTCGCCGGTCGTCGGTCGCTCGGGGTTCTCCGCGCGCCCTCTGCCGTGCGCCGCTCCCCCGCCGTCTCGGCGCTCCCCCGGGGCGTCAGCTCAGCCCGGCCGTCCTGGCGCGGGTCACCACGGGGCCGATGGCCTCGGCGACCGCGTCGATGTCGGCCTCGGTGCTCGTGTGGCCGAGGGAGAAGCGGAGGGTACCGCGGGCGAGGTCGGGGGCGACGCCGGTCGCGAGGAGTACGTGGCTGGGCTGGGCGATACCGGCGGTGCACGCGGAGCCCGTCGAGCACTCGATGCCCTGTGCGTCGAGGAGCAGGAGGAGCGAGTCGCCCTCGCAGCCGGGGAAGGAGAAGTGCGCGTTGGCGGGGAGCCGGTGGACCGGGTCGCCGCCGAGGACCGCGTCGGGCACGGCGTCCCGTACCTCCTTCACGAGCCGGTCGCGCAGCGCGCCGACCTCGCGGGCGAACTCCTCCTGGCGCGCGGCGGCGAGCCGGCCCGCGACGGCGAAGGAGGCGATCGCGGGCACGTCGAGCGTCCCGGAGCGCACGTGCCGCTCCTGGCCGCCGCCGTGCAGCACGGGTACGGGGGTCAGGGCGCGGCTCAGGAGGAGCGCGCCGATGCCGTAGGGGCCGCCGATCTTGTGGCCGCTCACCGTCGCGGCGGCGAGGCCGGAGGCGGCGAAGTCGAGGGGGACCTGGCCGAACGCCTGGACGGCGTCGGCGTGCAGCGGGACGCCGTACTCGGCGGCGACGGCGGCGAGTTCGGCCACCGGCTGGAGGGTGCCGATCTCGTTGTTGGCCCACATGACCGTGGCGAGCGCGACCGACTCGGGTGCGCGCGCGATCGCCTCGCGCAGCGTCTCGGGTGCGACGCGCCCGTACGCGTCGACCGGCAGGTACTCGACGCGGGCGCCCTCGTGGCTGCCGAGCCAGTCGACGGCGTCGAGCACCGCGTGGTGCTCGACGGGGCTGGCGAGGACGCGGTCGCGGCGCGGGTCCTCGGCGCGGCGGGACCAGTAGAGGCCCTTGACGGCGAGGTTGTCGGCCTCGGTGCCGCCCGCTGTGAAGACGACCTCGCTGGGACGGGCGCCGAGCGCGTCGGCGAGCGTCTCGCGGGACTCCTCGACGACGCGGCGGGCGCGGCGGCCCGAGGCGTGCAGCGAGGAGGCGTTGCCGACGGCGGTGAGCTGGGCGTTCAGCGCCTCGACGGCCTCGGGGAGCATGGGGGTCGTCGCTGCGTGGTCGAGGTAGGCCATGGTGGCTCCGATTCTACGAGCCGTACGGGGCGTCTCGGGCCGCCCCCGATGCGCCGCCGCTCACACCGGCCCGGCGGCTGCCCCGCGGCGCGGTCCGCCCCGGCGCGCGGCCCGCCACTCACACCGGCCGCGTCCCGGCGAACCACCCGCAGCTCACACGGCTCGCGCCCCGGTCCGCCGTCCGCCGCTCACCGCTCGCCGTCCGCCGCTCACATGCTCCACGAGAGCGTCGAGTCCGCCGCCGCGAGGGCAAAGAAGACGACGAGGTCGGCGATGCCGAGGCCGAGACCGAGGAGCGCGCGCCCGCGCCGCGCGGTCCCCCGCCACAGCGCGAGGCCCGCGAGGACGAGGGCGACGGGACCGAGGACGACGTTGAGCACAAGCAGGCCGAGGAGCCCGAGCACGAAGGCGGCGACGGCCATGGCGTCGGCGTCACGCCGGGACGCGGAGGGCGCGGCGGACGTGGCGGGCTCGGTGGAGGTGGGGCGCACGACGCGTGCGAGGCGGACGAGGTGCACGGGGTGGTGGGTTCGGCGTTCCTGATCGAGGGTCTTCATGAGGTACCTCCAGGTGGTGGCTCGGCGTGCGCGGGCTCGGCGGGCGCGGGGGCTCAGCGGTGTGCCGCCCCGTGGGTGCGGCGGCGTTCGCGTACCGCGAAGACCACGAGCCAGGCGCCGATCGCGGCGCCCGCGACGAGCGAGACGGCGACCGGGACGTGGGCGACGGCGCCGAGGACGACGCCGAGCAGGAGCAGGGCCGCGACGAGGACGAGCATCCGAACCTCCTTGAGGGCCGACGGACGAAATCCGGTGAACAGTTGTGAGTACAACTGTTCACTGACTGCCCAGTCTACACATCCGGGCGCTTGGGAATTTCGGCGAACAGTTGTTGACTGGATGGCATGGATCACACCGACGCCCCCGCACCCGTCGGCGAGGCAGCCGCGTCGAACAGCAGGGCCGTGCGCAAGGAACGCACGCGCAGAGCCCTCCTGGACGCCGCGCTCGGCCTCCTCGCCGAGCAGAGCCTCAGCGGCCTCGGGCTGCGCGAGGTGACGCGCGCGGCCGGGATCGCTCCGACCGCCTTCTACCGGCACTTCCGCGACATCCCCGCCCTCGGCGTCGCCCTCGTCGACGAAGCCCTCGGCAGCCTCCACCAGGTCGTGCGGGCACTGCTCGCGGCCGGGGCGAGCGCCGAGGACCGGATCGCCGACGCGGTCGCCCTCATCGCCACGCACGTGCGCGCGTACCCGGCGCACGTGCGCTTCATCGCGCGTGAGCGGCACGGGGGCGTACGGGCCGTGCGCGAGGCGACGGACCGGGAGCTGCGCGGCTTCTCGTACGAGGTCGCGACGGGGCTCGCCGCGCAGCCGGAGTCGCGGGGCTGGACCGTCCGGGACGTCCAGATGCTCGCCGAGCTGTACGTGGACCTGCTCCTGCTCACCGCGACGTCCCTCCTGGAGACGGAGCCGGGCTCGGAGGCGGAGCGCGCGGTGCTCACGGGCGCGCGGCGGAAACTGCGCGTGGTGGCGCTGGGACGGCGCCACTGGCAGGACGAGGGCGCCTGACCGCCCGCACGCCCCGAAGCCCCGACCCCTCGCCCAAGTCCACGCCCACGCCCACCCGACGCGCGACGTCTCCCGCGCCCCTCGTCGTCACCGAGGGGACCGACGCCGCAGCCCGCGAAGCGAGCGGCACGGCGGGCGAGCGGCACTCCGCGCCGTGCGGCGTACCCCCGCGCCCCTCAGCCCGGCGCCGGCGTGTCCAGGAGCTGGGCCGCGAGTTCCTCGACGCGCTGGTGCCAGGCGGCCTGCGCGGCGGCGACGGCGGGTTCGGGGAGCGGGGGGCAGGAGTGGCTGAGGAGGAGGCGGGCGCCGTGGTCGGTGCCCGGAAGGAGTTCCCAGCGGGTGCGGCCGAGCGGGCTCCAGGCGTATTCGAGCAGGCGGGGCGCGCACAGCTCGGTGATCTCGCCCGCCGGGGTGCCGACCGTGCCGAACCCGTCCGGCGCGCGTTCGCCGCGTCGAAGGGGCGTGCCCCGCGTGAGCAGGGACCAGACCTCGTCGGCGGGGCGGACGAGCTGGCGCTCCAGGCGGATCGTGAGGCTCTCGGGGCCTTCGTCGACCGTCGAGCCCGCGAGGCCGAGGAGGCCGATGTACGCCTCGTGGAGCGCGCCGTCCGCGTCGCCCGCGTGGTCCGGCTCCTCGCCGTCGAGCACCTGCGCGAGCGCCGTGAGGCACGTGTGCCAGCCCGCCGCGTAGCTCGCCGCGCCCCGGTGGTCGTCGAAGACGTGGCGCAGGCCGAGGACGCAGGGCGCGGTGTCCGCGTCGGCGGCCCCGGCGGCGCGGTCGGGGCGCAGCGTCCAGTGCAGTTCGTGCGCGCCCCACGTGTAGCCCAGGGACCACGGCGGTACGGCGCGCAGCACCTCGCCGCCGTCGGGCGCGGTCCCGGGGAGGCGGAAGCGGACCGGGCT
The DNA here is from genome assembly GCF_000213055.1 of Streptomyces sp. Tu6071. Lineage (NCBI taxonomy): Bacteria > Bacillati > Actinomycetota > Actinomycetes > Kitasatosporales > Streptomycetaceae > Streptomyces > Streptomyces sp. Tu6071. The sequence continues at coordinate 2,140,220 of NZ_CM001165.1, forward strand.
CGCCGCGCGGGGGCTGAGGTCGACCTCGGCGGGCATCCAGCGGGCGGTGAGGGCGGCCTCGGTGAGGGCGGCCCAGACGCGGCGCGCGGGGTGCGGGAGGCGGCGGCGCAGGTTCAGGACCGACCTGCCGTGTTCGTCGCGCGTGAGGGTGTCGGCACGCGGCTGCATACGGGCTCCCGGGGCCGGTGGCGTCTGCGAACGACCGTTTCCGGCCGCTCGCGGCAACGCTACGAGAGCGCGGGGCGGGGCGCGCGGGGGGTCCGTCCGTACGGGGACGGGGCCGCCCCGTCGCGTACGGCGGGAGCCTCAGCCCGGCTGGACGACCCGGGCGAGCTGGCGGGACTGGGCGACGAGGCGGTCGGCGCTGTCCCAGACCTCCGCATCCTCCTCCAGGAAGCCGTGGGCCAGGTTGCGCGTCGCTACGGCGACGCGGAGGGGGCCCGGGGCGGGGCGGTCGCGGACGTGGACGGTGAGTTCCACGGTGGGCATCCAGCCCATGAGGCCGAGGTCGAACGCGGTGGGCGGCAGCGCGTCCACGGCGAGCAGGAGCGAGAGCGGGTCCGGGTCGCGGCCGTCGGCGAGGCCGAACCAGGCGCGCGTCTCGCCCTTGCCCGAGGGCTGTCCGACCGCCCAGCCGATCGTGGCGGGGTCGAGCTTGAGCAGCAGCCGCTCGGTGATGGCGTTCGAGCCGGGGACGACCTTGCCGTCCGGGGCGTCCGAGGCTCCGAGGCACTGCTCGACGGGCGGCAGCACGGGCGGCTTCGCGCTGGTGCGCACCTCCGGGTCGAGGGCGTCGAGGTCCCCGTACGAGGCGAGGACGCGCAGCCGCTCGACGGGGGCGCCCTGCGCGTCGTACTGCACGAGCGTGGCCTGTCCGGTGGAGAGGGTGCGCCCGGCGCGGATCGTCTCGGTGCGGATCTCGGCGGGGCCGGGGCGCGAGGCGGTGAGGTAGTGCGCCGTGATCGAGAAGGGGTCGCCGTGCGGGAGTTCTTCACCGAGCGCGCGAGCGACGAGAGCCAGGAGGTAACCGCCGTTGACGGCGTCGAAGATGGTCCAGCCCTCGGAGAGGGTGGCGTCGAAGACGCCGGGACCGCGTCGGCTCACGGCCGTGTCGCGGTCGAACTCGCTGTTCCCGATGCTCGCCGGGGCGATTGCCTGTGCCATGGTCAGAGCCTACGCCAGGGGGCTACTGAGCGGTAGCTTTCTGTGGTACGGGGGAGGGTGGCGCCGCTCACGCGCGCTCACTCCTCGACCTCCACGGCGGCGCTGCGCCGGTTCCAGGCGCGGGGCGCGCGCCAGTCGTAGCGCAGCGCCAGCATGCGGACGACGAAGGCCGTGAGGATCGCGCCCGCCGTGGAGACGGCGTTGAGCACGTCGAAACGGATGCACAGCGCCGTGATCGCCGCCCCCGCCATCGCCGGTACGGCGTAGAGCGAGCGGTCCCAGCGCAGCAGCGAGGGCACGTCGTTGGCGAGGATGTCGCGCATGAGGCCGCCGCCGACCGCCGTCGCGAGGCCGAGCACGGCGGAGGAGACGTAGCCGAGCCCGTAGCTGTACGCCTTGATCGTGCCCGTCGCGCAGAAGAGACCGAGCCCGGCCGCGTCGAAGAGCGCGATGCCCCAGTTGATCCGCTCCACGTGCGGGTGGAGGAAGAAGACCAGGAGCGAGGCGAGGAGCGGCATCCCGAAGTAGCCGAGGTCCTGGAAGGCGGCGGGCGGGACCGCGCCGATCACGAGATCGCGCAGCACCCCGCCGCCGATCGCGGTCACCTCCGCGAGGACGACGATGCCGAAGACGTCGAAGTTCTTGCGGACCGCGAGCAGCGCCCCCGAGATGGCGAAGACGAAGATGCCGACGAGGTCGAGGACGTGCTGCACGCCCGGCGAGAAGAGTTCATGGACCACCCGGGACATTGTGCCGGGTGGTCCACGGCTCACTTCCCTTCCGGACCGGCCTCGTCACGAGCCGCCTCGTCACGAGCGGCGGCGTCGGGGGCGGTGTCGGGGGCGGTGTCGGGTGCGGGCGCGCTGTCGGCCTTGTCCACCGGCTCCGGCGCGGTGGCGGCGGCCTCCGGCTTCGCCTCCGTGGTGGTCCTCGTCCGCGCCTCCGGAGCGGCCTCCGGCTCCGCCACCGGAGCGGCCTCCGCCTTCGTCTCGCTCAGCGTCACCGTTCCGCCCGGCTCGACCAGCGGCGCGTCGCCGGGGAGCTGGTCGGGGCCGTGCTCGGGGTGGTGGCAGGCGACCTTCTGGCCCGTACCGAGCTGGATGAGCGGGGGCTCGATGGTCGCGCAGGAGGCGGTGGCCTTCCAGCAGCGGGTGTGGAAGCGGCAGCCGGAGGGCGGGGCGATCGGCGAGGGCACGTCGCCGTGCAGGAGCCGCCGGTTGCCGTGCCCCTTGCGGCGCGGGTCGGGGACGGGGACCGCGGACAGGAGCGCCGAGGTGTACGGGTGGCCGGGGGTCGCGTAGAGCGTCTTGCGGTCGGCCAGCTCCACGATCTTGCCGAGGTACATGACCGCGATCCGGTCCGAGACGTGCCGGATGACGGAGAGGTCGTGGGCGATTATCACGTACGTGAGGCCCAGCTCGTCCTGGAGGTCGTCGAGGAGGTTGACGACCTGTGCCTGGATCGAGACGTCGAGCGCGGAGACCGGCTCGTCCGCGACGACGAGCTTCGGCTTGAGCGCGAGCGCGCGGGCGATGCCGATGCGCTGACGCTGGCCGCCGGAGAACTCGTGCGGGTAGCGGTTGTAGTGCTCGGGGTTGAGCCCGACGCGTTCGAGGAGGGCCTGCACCTCGGCCTTGACCCCGCCCTCGGGCTTAACGCCCTGGAGCCGGAACGGGGCGCCGACGATCGTGCCGATCGTGTGCCGCGGATTGAGCGAGGAGTACGGGTCCTGGAAGATCATCTGCACGTCGCGGCGCATCTTGCGCATGGCGCCGGTCGACAGGTGCGTGATGTCCCTGCCCTCGAACTCGACGCTGCCGCCCGTGGGTTCGAGCAGCCGCGTGATGAGCCGGCCCATCGTGGACTTGCCGCAGCCGGACTCGCCGACGACGCCGAGCGTCTCGCCCGCGCGCACCTCGAAGGAGAGGCCGTCGACGGCCTGGACGGCGCCGACCTGCCGCTTGAAGAGGCCCTTGCGGATGGGGAAGTGCTTCTGGAGGCCCTCGACGCGCAGCAGGGTGTCCCCGTGGGCGACCGGGGTCTCCGGAGCGGCCGGGGTCTCCTGGGCTGCGGGTGCGCTGGGTGCGGTGCTCTGCGCGGGGATCGCCGCGTCCTTGGGGTCGTCGCTCACAGCTTCGGCGCAATCTCTTCGGTCCAGATCCGCTCGCGCTGCTCCTTGCTGAGGTGGCAGGCGGCCCAGTGGGCGTCGCCGACCTGGGCCAGCTCGGGCCGTACGGTGCGGGTCAGGTTGTCCTTGGGGAGGTCCGCGTACGGGCAGCGCGGGTTGAAGGCGCAGCCGTCGGGGATGTTGATGAGCGAGGGCGGGGAGCCCTTCACGGGGATGAGCCGCTCGGTCTCCTCGCGGTCGATGCGCGGCATCGAGCCGAGCAGGCCCCACGTGTAGGGGTGGCGGGGCGCGTAGAAGACCTCGTCCACGGGACCGCGCTCGACGCAGCGCCCGCCGTACATGACCAGGATGTCGTCGGAGAGTTCGGCGACGACGCCGAGGTCGTGCGTGATGATGATGACGGCGGAGCCGAACTCCTTCTGGAGGTCGCGGATAAGGTCGAGGATCTGTGCCTGGACCGTCACGTCGAGCGCGGTGGTCGGCTCGTCGGCGATGAGGAGTTCGGGGTTGTTGACGAGCGCCATGGCGATCATGACGCGCTGGCGCATGCCGCCGGAGAACTCGTGCGCGTAGGAGTCGACGCGCTTGTCGGGCTGCGGGATGCCGACGCGGTCGAGCATCTCGACGGCCCGCTTGCGCGCGGTCTTCTTGTCCACGTCGTGGTGGATGCGGTACGCCTCGACGATCTGCTTGCCGACCGTGTAGTACGGGTGCAGCGAGGACAGCGGGTCCTGGAAGATCATCGCCATGTCGCGGCCGCGCAGCGCCCGGACCCGGTCGGGGTCCGCGGTGAGCAGTTCCTCGCCGTCGAGCCAGATCTCGCCGGAGATACGGGGCTTGCGCTTGCCGTACTGGCCGGTGGTGTGCAGGCCCATGATGCCGAGCGAGGTGACGGACTTGCCGGAGCCGGACTCGCCGACGATGCCGAGCGTCTTGCCCTTCTCCAGCGTGAAGCTGAGACCGTCGACGGACTTGACGAGGCCGTCGTCGGTGGGGAACTGGACGCGCAGGTCCCGGACTTCGAGGAAGGCGCGGGGTGCGGTGCCGCTCCGCGCGGCGGTGACCTCGCCGGTGCCGGCCTTGGCGGTGTTCGCCTTCGTCGCGTCGGGATTGGTGACGTCGGTTGTCGTGCTGCCGGTCTTCGCGGGCTCGTTGTCCGTGGTGCCGGCGGGCTGGGTCGTCATGCGAGCCTCACTCGGGGGTCGATCGCGGCGTACAGGAGATCCACCAGGAGGTTGGCGAGGATGACGGCGAGCGAGGTGATGAGGACGACGCCGGTGATGACCGGGAGGTCGCGCTCGTTGATCGCCTTGAGCACGGCCTGGCCGAGCCCGGGGAGGCTGTAGGTGGTCTCGGTGAGGATCGCGCCACCGATCATGGCGCCGAGGTCCATGCCGAGCATGGTGAGGATCGGGGTCATCGTGGAGCGCATCGCGTGCTTGCCGATGACCTTGGTCTCCGTGAGGCCCTTCGCGCGGGCGGTGCGGATGTAGTCCTCGCCGAGCACGTCGAGCATCGTGGCCCGGGTGATGCGGGCGTACATCGCCGCATAGAGGAAGGCGAGGGTGACCCAGGGCAGGATCAGCCCGCTGGCCCAGCCCGTGACGCTCTCCTCGATGGGCACGTACTTGGGATCGAACCAGCCGAGGCCGAAGTGGAAGATCGCGGCGGCGAGCATGCCGGTGAAGTAGATGGGCAGCGAGACGCCGGAGAGGGCGACGAGCATCGCGCCGCGGTCCCAGACCGAGCCGCGCTTGAGCGCGGAGAGGACACCGGCGGCGACGCCGAAGACGACCCACAGCACGGCCGCGCCGACGGCGAGGGAGACCGTGACGGGGAGCCGGTCGGTGAGCTGCGGCCAGATGGCCTGCTCGCTGCGGAAGGAGTAGCCGAAGCACGGGGCCGCGCAGTGCGTCACCTCGCCGCCACCGGAGTAGGTGCGGCCGGCGACGATGCCTTTGAAGAAGTCCCAGATCTGGACGAAGATCGGCTGGTCGAGTTGCAGCTTCTCCCGGACGGCGTCGAGCGCCGCCTGGTCGGACTGCTTGCCCACGTACATCGTCGCGGGGTCGACTCCGGTCCACTTCGGTATGAGGAAGAAGATGCCGAAGACCACCAACATGATGACCACCAGCATCACGACGACGGCGAACAGCCGCCTGATGAGGTATGCGAGCACTGCTTCCGGCCCGGCCGCGGTCCGCGGGCCACCGGGAGGTCGTCCCGGTGGCCCGCGATCACGCCGTCGTGGCCTTCACCTGCCTTTCGTGCAGTACGGCGGGTGTGCCGACGGTCGTGGTGTTACTTGACGCCCAGGTTGACGAAGTCGTACATGCCCGAGTAGCCGTTCGTGCTGTAGACGTTGGTCAGCCGCGAGGAGCGGAAGTTGATGAACTTCTCGAAGACGAACGGGAGGTAGTAGCCGCCCTCCATCACCTTGTGGTTGATGTCGGTGGCGAGCTGCTCCTTCTTCGTCTTGTCCAGCTCGTTGTTGAACTTGTCGAAGTCGCCGTTGATCGCCTTGTCGTCGATCAGGGCGTAGTTGTTGTTGCCGTTGTCCAGCGTGAAGCGCGAGTCCCACAGCGGCTGGCCGTAGCCCTGGACCGACGGGAAGTCGGGGCCCCAACCCATGATGATGATGCCGTAGTTCTTCGACTTGACGACCTTCGGGTTACCGATGATCCCCGCGGTCTGCGCGCCGTCGTACTGGTCGATGTCGGCCTGGATGCCGATCTTCTTCAGCGAGGCCTGGAGCGAGGTGGCGGTGGCGACCTCGACCGGCTTGTTGTTGCGCACCGCGATGGTGGTCTTGAAGCCGCTCGGCTTGCCGCAGGCCTTCAGCTCTTCCTTGGCCTTGGCGGTGTTCGGCGCGCCGTCGTTGGCGGCCATGCCGTACGGGTCGTACTTCTGGCCCTCGGAGCCGGGCACCGACGGCGGCAGCATGTTGGTACCGATGTCGCCACCGGCCTGCGGGCCGCCACGCGCCGTCTGGAGCGACTTGTGGTCGGCGCCGTAGAGGACCGCCTTGCGGCAGTGGATGTTGTCGAAGGGCTTCACGCTCTGCGGGAAGACCGCGTAGCGGATGTAGCCCGAGACGGGGTTGTCGATGTTGCCCTTGTGCTCCCTGAGGGCCTTGGTGCGGCCCTGCGGGGAGAGACCCGTCTGGTTCAGGTCGAGGTCGAACTCACCGTTGAGCAGACGGTTGTCCATGTCGTCCGCGTTGGTGAAGAACGTGATCGTGATCTTGTCCGGGAGCGCCTTGCGGACCGGGTCCGAAGCCTGCTTCCACTCGGTGTTGCGCACGAGGGTCAGCGACTTGGCGGGCTTGTACGACTGGAACTTGTACGGGCCCGAGGAGAAGGGGTGCAGACCGTACTTGGACTTGGTGTCCTTGTCCTTGCGCACCGGCGAGGACGACGTCATCGCGAGCATTTCCTCGAAGTCGGAGTTCCGCTTCGGGAGCTTGAAGACGATGGTCTGGTCGTCCGGCGTCTGGATGACCTTCAGGCCCTCCTTGGACGTGTCCTTGTACGGGCCCTTGTACTTGCCGTCCGGGTCGAGGACGTTCTTGATGTAGACGGGGCCGCCGGAGAGGACGTCCTGCGCCCACTGGCGCTCGATGCCGTACTTGACGTCCTGCGAGGTGATCGGCTTGCCGTCCTCCCACGTGACACCCTCGCGCAGGTGGTACGTGTAGGTCTTGCCGTCCGAGGAGATCTCGGCCTTGTCCTTGGCGAGGTCGGGGACCACTCCGGCACCCTTGGCGCCGGGCTCGGCCGCGTTCGTCACGAGCTGACGGCTGTAGTAGCGCATGAAGTTCCACGCCATGCCGTAGTAACCACGCGTGGTGTCCCAGGAGTCGGCGTCCTGCACGGACGCGAACTTGAGGGTGCCGCCCTTCTTGGTGGACGCGTTGGCGACCTTGTTGTTGGCCGCGTCGAAGCCGGCCGCCTTGGCACCGCCGTTGCCACCGCTGCCGTTGCCGTCGTCGGAGTCGCCTCCGCCGCAGGCGGCGACGGACAGCAGTGCCGCGATCGCCGCGGTCGCCGCGAGGGCCTGCTTGCGCCGCCCGGTCGAGTGGGTCTTCACGATCTGGGTTCCTCCGTGTCGTTGACGTCCCGCGGTCGCGGGAGCCGTCGTGGATTGGGCGATTAGCGGGAGCCCCGGGGGTCCAGCGCGTCCCGCACGCCGTCGCCGAGGAGATTGAAGGAGAGGACGGTCACGAAGATCGCCACACCCGGCACGACCATGTACATCGGGTCGGTCTCGTAGTAGCTGAGCGCGCTGGAGAGCATCTGCCCCCAGGAGGACGACGGCGGCTTCACGCCGACCCCGAGGAAGCTCAGCGCGGCCTCGTTGAGGATGTTCGTGGGGATCATCATCGTCGTGTAGACGATGATCGGCGCCACGAGATTGGGCATCAGTTCCTTGAAGATGATGTGGCTCTTGCCCGCTCCGAGGCTCGTCGCGGCCTCGACGTACTCGCGCTCGCGCAGGCTCAGCGTCTGGGCGCGCACGACGCGACCGACGTTGGGCCAGCCGAAGAAGCCGATGACGAGGATCATCACGAAGACGCGGACGCTCGTACCGGACATCCCCAGCATCTCGTTGGGCATGACCGAGACCAGCGCGATGATGAAGAGGAGCTGCGGGAACGAGAGCAGCGCGTCCATCACGCGGCTGATGAGCGCGTCGACCCAGCCGCCGAAGTAGCCGGCGAGGACACCGAGGACGGTGCCGAGGGCGACGGCGACGAGGGCGGAGAGGAAGCCGACGAGGAGCGAGATCCGCGCGCCGTAGAGGATGCGCGCGAAGATGTCCCGGCCGTTGACCGGTTCGACCCCGAGCCAGTGGTCACCGCTCGCCCCGCCGAGGGAGCCCTTGGGGGTCGAGAACAGCGGGTCGATGAGGTTCTCGTGGTACGAGTCGGGGTCCTGGCCGTACAGGTGCGCGATGAGCGGCGCGAAGACGGCCACGAGGACCAGTACGGCGACGATCACCCCGCCGCCCAGGGCGAGTTTGTCGCGCTTGAGGCGCTCCCAGGCGATTCTGCCGAGAGAGCGTCCCTGCACTTTCTCCTTGGGCATGCCGGCCTTGAGATCGGCGGCCGAGGGTGCCATCTCCGCCGGCTCATGCAGTGGTGCCGTCATCGTGCCAGCGACCCCTCTCAACCGGCGGTGGCCGGCCCACACTTGCCGCCCGAAGCGGCCTGTCGAACAGTCGTACGCGGGAACGGTCCGTCCCTGAGCACGGAAGTCTTCATCCCGCCCGCACACGGCGGCCAGACCCTCCGGCCAAAGGTTGCGCAACCGTGATCCGTATTCGGTTTCACCGTTATCCGCAAAGCGGTCAACGCAACCCGAACAGCGGGGAGTTACTTCGTTCGATGATGGCAAAGCGCGCCGATGCACCACCTGCGTCAATGTCGGACATCACCACGAAATAGCCTCAGCACCCCCTTCAACTCGTCCACATGGTGGACGAGTTGGGAGCGATGATGATCAAGTCACCTGGCGAAAGGCGTCACATGGGGGTACAGGGGGGCATGGGGGCGCAGGAGGGGGCAGGAGCATGCAGGAGGGGTGCGACGGGGGCAGAGGCGGGCATTAGCACCTCGGGGGCGACTTCGAGGACAGGCTGTGGACAAACGGCCGTCACGCGAAATCGCCTCACTCGGAGGGGTGAGGCGATTTTCAGGAAGTGCGGAGTTGTCCACAGATTTCGGTGGCGGGGGCGGGGCGGGGTGGGGGGTGCGGGAGGATGGTATTGGGGTCGCCCCCCGGGAGGAGGGGGCTGTCCACGCAGCCGTGGGGAGGGAACTCTCGACCGGGCGCGTACGAGGCGGGGCGTCGGGGCCGTCCACGCACCCCCGGGAGGGAGGATCCGTTCTACCCACCCCCGGGTGGGGGTCCGTCCACGCACCGCCGGGAGGGGGCTGTCCACGCATCCTCAGCTCTGCGGCCCCGCACCCGGTGCAGGCGCCTGCACCGGACCACGACCAAACCGCCTCCGCGCGGGCAGCCCTGCCCCCTCAGCCCTGCGACCCCGCCTACGGCTGCGGGTACCCGTACCCCTGGCCAGGAGCCTGGCCGGGGCCCTGCCCGGGGATCTGTCCCGCCGCCTGGCCCGGCGCGTGGGCCTCCCGCGTGTAGAACGGGCGGGTCCGTTCGCGGAGCCACTGGGCGAGCGGGTCGTGCGGGTCCATGAGCGAGACCGCCATGACCGTGAGGTCCTCGGGGAGGGCGGTCGAGGAGAGGCGGAGCATCGTGTGCGCGGCCTCGACGGACTGCGGGCCCTCCTCGTAGAGGTCGAGGCCGATGGTGAGGCACGGCAGGCCCGCGGTCGGCTGGACCCAGGCGCGGTGCAGGCCGCGGACGACCGCGGTGCGGTGCGCCTGCTGGGCGAGGAGTGCGTAGAACTGCGGGAGTTCGATGGTCGGTTCGGCGAGCCGCAGCGGGCCGGCCGGCTGCGTCGCGGGGCCGAGCGCGACGCGGCGCAGGTCGGCCCAGGGGATGCCGACGCCGCCGCCGGGCGCGTGCGGGTTGAGCCACAGGCCGCGGCGGGACGGGTAGAGGGCGGCGGCCACCGCCTCGCCCCGTTCCAGGACCTGCGCGCGGCTCCAGCCGCTCACCGCGAGTTCGCCGGGCGAGGTGACGCAGGGCGCGTAGGAGTGCCCGGCCACGTCCATGGAGCTGTACCGCGCCTCGGGCGAGCCCGGGGTGCCGGAGAAGAGCAGCATGTGGACGCTGCTCGTGGCGAGGGCGTGCAACAGCGCCTCGTAGGAGTCGAAGCGGCCGGGTACGACCTGCCGCAACGCCTCTTCGAGGTACTCCCCCGTCCCCGGCCGCGTGCGGCCCGGGATCTCGCCCCCGGCCGCCGTGCCCGACGCACTCACCTGTGACCGCCCCTTCGTCGTGAATCGACCGCCCCACCGTACTGGCCCCGGTCCCGGAGCGCAGGGCCGCGCCGCGCGCGACCTCGTGCCGAAGCGCCGCGCGACGTCGTCCCCGACCCGCGCGCGACCTCCCATGAAACCAGTTCGGCGCGCGGACCGGTCCTCGCGCGCTCCCCGGCGGCTCAGTACCCCGCGGCCGTGTGGAAGGGGCGCACCCGGCCCCGCAGCCAGTCGGCGACCGGGTCCTGGGCCACGTCGAGGAGGATCAGGTTGACCGGCCAGGCGACGGGGGCCCGGCCGAGCGCGCGCCCGAGCGCGTCGAGCACCGCCTCGCCGCCCGCCGGGTCGCTCAGTTCCACGCCCACGAAGAGGGAGGGCGGCTGGTCCTCGACCTCCGCGAGGCAGCGGCGGGCGGTGCGGACGAGCCCGGTGACGGCGAACTCCTCGGCGGCGGCGCTCAGGAAGTCCACCGGGTCCACCTGCCAGTCCGGTTCGCGCAGCCGCACCCGGCCGCCGCCGCCCGGCCCGTCGAGCACCGTGCGCCCCGCGCGGCACAGTTCGGCGACGGCGGGCGGCGGCAGGGGCACGGTGACGGTGCCCTCGGGGTTGAGGAGGATGCCGAGCTGCGCGGGCAGTCCGCGCGCGAAGTCGATCGCGGCGACCTCGGCGAAAGGCGTGTACGTGCCCATGACGCCGAGCAGTTGCGACTGGGAGCTGAAGACCGGCACGTACGCCTGTCCGTCCAGCTCGACCGCCGGGAGGTCGAGCGCCATGCTCTCGGGGCCGCCGCCCTTGGGCAGCGGCACCCATATCGTGGCGCGCCCGAGCGTCTCGACGATGCGCCCGCCCGCGCCCGGCACGCCGAGCGAGGCGACGAGCACCTGCTCCAGCTCGTTGCCCGGCCATCCGCCGTACGGCGCGGTCTCGGCCGTCGTCTGCGCCGGAACGTTCATCCGCTTCCCACCCTGAGCCCGCGGGCGCCTGACCCGCTGTCGTTCACCGGGCCGCCGCTGTGCGCGGGGCCGCTGCCGTTCGCTGCTTGCGGGCGCACTGTAGCGCGCGGCGCCGACAGGCGGCCCGGCCCTGGCACGGCCCCGACCGGCCTCGGACTGGCCCCCGACCGGCCTCGGACCGGTCCCCGACCGGCCCCGGACCGGGGTCGGCTGGGCCCCGGACCCGCTCAGCCGTCCGCCGCGCCGCGCGGCGCGGGGAGCGCGGGGCCCTTCGTCGTGTGCGGTGTCGCCCGGGGTCGCGGCGGGGGTACGAAGTCGAGTGCCGCCAGTTCCGCCGCGGCCTCGCGGTCGAGGAGGACGAGGTGGGCGCAGCCGCGGGGGAGCAGCCCGCGCGCGGCCCGTGCGCGCAGCCTGCCCGCGGCCCTGCGGTGGCGGGCGAAGGCGTACCGGCTCACCTCGCGTCCGCGGGCGCGCTGACCGGCGCGGGCGAGCGGCGGGGAGACGTCGAGGAAGAGCAGGTGGAAGCGGGTGCCGCGGCGGCGGGCGGCGAGGGCGAGCAGGGCCCGGACGAAGGGCAGCGTCCCGCAGTCGTGCACGAGGAGGCTCTCGCGCGTGGTGAGGGCGGCGCGCAGCAGGACGCGGTAGTGGTCGAGGCGGACGAGCGGCCGGTAGAGGGCGTAGGGCAGGGCGGGCAGCCGGGCCGCCCAGCGCTCGCGGGTGTCCTGCGAGTCGATGGTGCGGGCGGCGGCGAGGCGGGCCAGGAGCGTCGACTTGCCGCTGCCGGGGAGCCCGGAGACGGCCACGAGGTCGCCCTCGGCGAACCGTAGCCGCCGGGGGGCGTACGGGGCGCCTTCGCGCAGGTCCAGGACGCGGGGCGCGGCCCGGTGCGCGGGCGCGTCCCCGGCGTACGGTGCCGCGCCCCTCGCACCGCCGGACTCCCTCGCACCACTACGCGCGCCCACCTCGGCCCGCTCCGCCGCACCACTGCCCACTCCCCCGCCACCGCCCGCGCCCGCACGGCCGCGCTCCCCCGCACTCGCCCCCGCGCCCACCTCGGCCCGCTCCCCCGTACCCGCCCCGCCCCGCGCTCCCGTACCCGCCCCCGCCCCAGCCCGTCCCCCCGTACCCGTGTCGCCACGCTCCGTGCCGGTCTGCTGCCGCATCGCGATTCCTCCCCCGTGCTCGCGGTCCGCCCGCCGCACGCCCCCTCAGAGTAAAGAGAAGGTAATGCGGACTACCGGGACAGTGCCCAGCCCGGGGGTGCGGGAATCCCGGCGTGACGCACCTCGCCACCGGGGGGCGGGATGCCCCTTCTGTCGCCCGGAGAGGCGTGCGATGATGGCGGCGATCGACCGCTTCACCCCAGCGCGACGGCTCCAGGGCCGGACGGCTGGACAACCTCATAACGGCCGCTTGAATCCGCGCGGGAGAGTCCCGGGAGCCGCACAGCCGCTCCGGGGCGCCGAAGGAGCAAGTCCCTCCCTTGAATCTCTCAGGCCCCGATACCGCGCGGGCGAGGCACATCTGAAAAGCGGGCCGGGCGACCGGTCCCACCCACGGTGCAAGTCCGCCCGCCGCGCGCGGGTCATGGCGAACCTCTCAGGTCCCGATGACAGATGGGGAGGAACCACCTCGCCCGTCTCGTTTCTGGGAGCCGACCGCATGAGCGACACGCCAGACACCGCCCCCCTCCGCAGGACCGCGCTCGACGCCGCGCACCGCGCGCTCGGCGCGACGATGACCGACTTCGCCGGCTGGGACATGCCGCTGCGCTACGGCAGCGAGCGCGAGGAGCACACAGCGGTGCGCGAGCGCGCCGGGCTCTTCGACCTCTCCCACATGGGCGAGATCACCGTCGCGGGGCCGCAGGCCGTAGACCTCCTCGACTTCGCGCTCGTCGGCAACATCGGCTCCGTGAACGAGGGCCGCGCCCGCTACACGATGATCTGCCGCGAGGACGGCGGCATCCTCGACGACCTCATCGTCTACCGCACCGGTGCCGACACCTACCTCGTCGTCGCCAACGCCTCCAACGCGCAGACCGTCCTCGACGCGCTGCGGGAGCGCGCGGCCGGTTTCGACGCCGAGGTGCGCGACGACCGGGACGCGTACGCGCTCCTCGCCGTGCAGGGTCCGGCGGCGGCCCGCATCCTCGCGAAGATCACCGACGCGGACCTCGACGGGCTCAAGTACTACGCGGGCCTGCCCGGCTCCGCGGGTGGCGTCGCGGTCATGATCGCGCGCACCGGCTACACGGGCGAGGACGGTTTCGAGCTGTTCTGCGCCCCTGCCGACGCGCCGAAGCTGTGGGGCGCGCTCTTCGCGGCGGGGACCGGGTCCGGCATGGTGCCGTGCGGGCTGGCCTGCCGCGACACGCTGCGGCTCGAAGCCGGGATGCCGCTGTACGGGCACGAGCTGAGCACCGCGCTCACGCCGTTCGACGCGGGCCTCGGGCGCGTCGTGAAGTTCGAGAAGACGTCGAACGAGGGCCGTTTCGTCGGCCGCGAGGCACTGGAGGCCGCCGCCGAGAAGGCCGCGAGCACCCCGCCGCGCAAGCTCGTCGGGCTGATCGCCGCGGGGCGTCGGGTCCCGCGCGCCGGGTACGCGGTCGTGGCGGACGGGCAGGTCGTCGGCGAGGTCACCTCGGGTGCCCCGTCCCCGACGCTCGGCAAGCCCCTCGCGATGGCCTACGTGGACGCCGCGCACGCCGCGCCGGGCACGGAGGGCGTCGGCGTCGACATCCGGGGCAAGCAGGAGCCGTACGAGGTCGTGGCGCTGCCCTTCTACAAGCGGCAGAAGTAGCGTCCGCGAGTCGCCGGGCGCGCCGCGCGGGCGCTGTCCGTACGGGAGCGCGCGCTCCGCGTACGGCGCGGTCCCGTACCCGTGCCTCCCGCATCCCCTTTCCCCACCACTCCCCCGCGTACAGGAGAATTCAGGCCATGAGCAACCCCACGAACCTGCGGTACAGCAAAGAGCACGAGTGGCTGTCGGCCGCCGCGGACGGCGTCTCGACGGTCGGCATCACGGCGTACGCCGCCGGTCAGCTCGGTGACGTCGTCTACGCGCAGCTCCCCGAGGTCGGCGACAGCGTCGAGGCGGGCGAGACCTGCGGCGAGCTGGAGTCGACGAAGTCGGTGAGCGACCTGTACTCGCCCGTCAACGGTGAGGTCACCGAGGTCAACTCGGACGTCGTCGAGGACCCCTCGCTCGTCAACTCTGCCCCCTTCGAGGGCGGCTGGCTCTTCAAGGTGCGCGTGAGCGAGGAGCCCGGCGACCTGCTGAGCGCCGAGGAGTACGCGGCCTTCGCCGGCTCCGACGCCTGACGGCGCACGGACGACGTTCGAGACGACGCACGATAGGGACTGAACTCTTGTCTTCGCTCCTCAACACCCCGCTCCACGAGCTCGACCCCGAGGTGGCCTCGGCGGTCGACGCCGAGCTGCACCGCCAGCAGTCCACGCTGGAGATGATCGCCTCCGAGAACTTCGCGCCCGTCGCCGTCATGGAGGCGCAGGGCTCGGTGCTCACCAACAAGTACGCCGAGGGCTACCCGGGCCGTCGTTACTACGGCGGCTGCGAGCACGTCGACGTGGTCGAGCAGCTCGCGATCGACCGGGTCAAGGCGCTCTTCGGCGCCGAGCACGCCAACGTGCAGCCGCACTCGGGCGCGCAGGCGAACGCCGCCGCGATGTTCGCGCTGCTCAAGCCGGGCGACACGATCATGGGCCTGAACCTGGCCCACGGCGGTCACCTGACCCACGGCATGAAGATCAACTTCTCCGGCAAGCTTTACAACGTCGTCGCGTACCACGTCGACGAGGAGACCGGCCGGGTCGACATGGACCAGGTCGAGAAGCTGGCGCGCGAGGCGCGGCCGAAGCTCATCGTGGCCGGCTGGTCGGCGTACCCGCGTCAGCTCGACTTCGCCGCGTTCCGCCGGATCGCGGACGAGGTCGGCGCGTACCTCATGGTCGACATGGCGCACTTCGCCGGGCTCGTCGCGGCGGGTCTGCACCCCTCGCCGGTGCCGCACGCGCACGTCGTCACGACGACGACGCACAAGACGCTGGGCGGGCCGCGCGGCGGCGTGATCCTGTCGACGGCCGAGCTGGCGAAGAAGATCAACTCGGCTGTGTTCCCCGGTCAGCAGGGCGGTCCGCTGGAGCACGTGATCGCGGGCAAGGCGGTGGCCTTCAAGGTCGCGGCCTCGGACGACTTCAAGGACCGCCAGGCGCGGACCCTGGAGGGCGCGCGCGTCCTCGCGGAGCGCCTCGTCGCCGCCGACGTCACCGAGCACGGTGTCTCGGTCCTGTCGGGTGGTACGGACGTGCACCTCGTCCTCGTCGACCTGCGCCACTCGGAGCTGGACGGCCAGCAGGCCGAGGACCGACTCCACGAAGTCGGCATCACGGTCAACCGCAACGCGGTCCCGAACGACCCGCGTCCCCCGATGGTCACCTCGGGTCTGCGCATCGGGACCCCGGCGCTCGCGACGCGCGGCTTCGGCGCGGCGGACTTCGCCGAGGTCGCCGACATCATCGCCGAGGCGCTCAAGCCCGGCTACGACGCGGCCTCGCTGCGCGCGCGGGTGACGGCGCTCACCGAGAAGTACCCGCTGTACCCGGCGTTGGGCGCCTGAGTCCGGGTACGACCCCGCGGGGGCCTTTCGCCCCTTTCCGGCCCGTCCCGCACACTGGGGAGTGACCCCCGGCGCGCGGGACGGGCCGCGCGCCCCCCGTACCCGTTTGTTCTTCCGCACGTCCCCCGTTCCCGGACGGACAACGACGTCCGTCTTTTGAGGAGTGTTCCGTGGCCATCTCGGTCTTCGACCTGTTCTCCGTCGGCATCGGCCCCTCCAGCTCGCACACCGTGGGCCCCATGCGGGCGGCGCGCATGTTCGCCCGCCGGCTCAAGAACGAGGGGCTGCTCGTGCCGACCGCGCGGGTGCGCGCCGAGCTGTTCGGCTCGCTCGGCGCCACCGGGCACGGGCACGGCACCCCGAAGGCGGTGCTGCTCGGGCTGGAGGGCGCCTCGCCCCGTACCGTCGACGTCGAGCACGCCGACGCGCGCGTGGAGGAGATCCGCACGGGCGGGCGCATCTCGGTGCTCGGCGCGCACGAGATCCCCTTCGACTACGACGAGGACCTGCTCCTGCACCGCCGCGAGGTGCTGCCGTACCACGCGAACGGCATGAAGATGTTCGCGTTCGACGAGGCGGGCGCGCTGCTGCTGGAGAAGACGTACTACTCGGTCGGCGGCGGTTTCGTCGTGGACGAGGACGCGGTGGGCGAGGACCGCATCAAGCTCGACGACACCGTGCTGAGGTACCCCTTCCGCACGGGCGACGAGCTGCTGCGGCTCACGCGGGAGACGGGGCTCTCGATCCCGGCGCTCATGCTGGAGAACGAGAAGGCGTGGCGCACCGAGGACGAGATCCGGGCGGGGCTCCTGGAGATCTGGCGCGTCATGAAGGACTGCGTGGCGCGCGGCATGTCGCGCGAGGGCATCCTCCCGGGCGGCCTGAAGGTCCGCCGCAGGGCGGCGGCCTCGGCGCGTCAGCTCCGCGCGGAGGGGGACCCGCTCGCCCGCGCGATGGAGTGGATCACGCTCTACGCGATGGCGGTGAACGAGGAGAACGCGGCGGGCGGTCGCGTCGTGACGGCGCCGACGAACGGCGCGGCGGGCATCATCCCGGCGGTCCTGCACTACTACATGAACTTCGTGCCGGGGGCCGACGAGGAGGGCGTCGTGCGCTTCCTGCTCGCGGCGGGCGCGGTCGGGATGCTCTTCAAGGAGAACGCGTCGATCTCGGGCGCCGAGGTCGGCTGCCAGGGCGAGGTGGGCTCGGCGTGCTCGATGGCCGCCGGGGCGCTCGCGGAGGTGCTGGGCGGCAGCCCCGAGCAGGTCGAGAACGCGGCCGAGATCGGCATGGAGCACAACCTGGGCCTGACCTGCGACCCCGTCGGCGGCCTCGTCCAGATCCCCTGCATCGAGCGCAACGGCATGGCGGCGGCGAAGGCCGTCACCGCGGCCCGCATGGCGCTGCGCGGCGACGGCAGCCACCTCGTCTCGCTCGACAAGGTCATCAAGACGATGCGCGACACGGGCGCCGACATGTCCGTCAAGTACAAGGAGACGGCCCGGGGCGGGCTCGCGGTGAACATCATCGAGTGCTGAGGGCCGGACCCAGGCGGGCGAGGGGCGCGGGGGCCACCGCCGACCCCGGCCACCCCCGTACCCACCCCCGCGCGGCGCGAGCGTCCCGGGGGCACGCGCGGGGCGTCCCGCGTGTCGGGCGGGTGGTGCGCGGAGCGCCGTCGCGAGCGGGCCAGGGCGGGCGCGTTACAACTTGTCCATGCGCGCGACACGAGTCCTCCGGCGTGCGCGGGCTCTGTTCCCGCGCCGCCCCCACAGCCTCGCCGGCCAGGTCTTCGCCCTGCAGCTGCTCGTGATCGTCGTGCTCGCCCTGCTGATGGCCGCCGTGTTCGTGCGCGAGGTGCACTTCCGGGCGACGCGTGAGGCGTACGACCGCTCCCGTGCCGTCTCCGAGACCTTCGCGCACGCGCCGGGCACCGTCGCCGCCATGCGCTCGCGCGACCCGAGCGCGGTCCTCCAGCCGAGCGCCGAGGCCGCGCGCGAGAAGGCGGACGTCACGTACGTCGTCGCCTTCGACCCGGCCGGTATCCGCTGGAGCCACCCCGATCCCTCGCTCATCGGCAAGCACGTCTCGGGGGATTTCTCACGGGCGCGCGCGGGCAAGCCCTTCCAGGAGGTATTCGACAGCAGCCGCTTCGGTGAGGCCGTCGAGACGACGAGCCCCGTCCTCGACGGGCGGCACCACATCGTCGGTTTCGTCTCCGCGGGCATCCGCCTGCAGAGCATCAACGACGTCTTCGTCGGAGAGCTCCCCGTCCTCGGCGGATTGTTCGCGGTGGCGCTCGCCCTCGCCGTCGTGGGTACCGCGCTGGTGAGCCGACGCCTGCGCTCGCAGACGCACGGGCTCGGACCCGCCGGGATGACGCGGATGTACGAGCACCACGACGCGGTACTGCACGCCGTGCGCGAGGGCGTCGTCATCGTCGGCCCCGACGAACGGCTGCTGCTCGTCAACGACGAGGCACGGCGGCTCCTCGGCCTGACCGGCGAGGAGGTGACGGACCGTGACGTGCACGAGGTGGGCATGGCCCCCGGCATCGCCTCGCTCCTCGCCTCGGGACACGCGGCCAACGATGAGATGCGCGCGGTCGGTGACCGCCTCGTCGCCTTCAACCAGCGTCCCGTGAGCGAGGACGGCGAGGGGCGGCAGGGCTCGGTGGCCACGCTGCGCGACACTACCGAGCTGCGGGAACTGGCGAACCGGGCCGAGTTCGCCCGCGACCGCCTCCAGCTCTTGTACGACGCGAGCGTACGGATCGGGACGACGCTCGACACCGTGCGCACCGCCGAGGAGCTGGCCGAGATCGCCGTGCCGCGCTTCGCCGACTACGTCAGCGTCGAACTCCTCGAACCCGTGCTGCGCGGCGAGGAGCCGACGCTCGTGGGCACCGAGATGCGCCGGGTCACGGCCCGGGGCATCCGGGACGACCACCCGCTCCTCCCGGCCGGGGAAGTCATCGACTTCCTGCCGGGTAGCCCCGTCGCGGACGCCGTCGTGACGGGGCGCGCGCAACTGCGGACCGATCTGACGGACTCGGCCGAGTGGAGCACGCACGCCCCCGAGCGGGCCCGGGAGGTCGTGGACTTCGGCATCCACTCGCTCGTCTCGGTGCCGCTGCGGGCCCGCGGTGTCGTGCTGGGCATGGCGGACTTCTGGCGCTCGGAGCAGCCCCCGTACGACGCGGAGGACGTCTCGTTCGCGGAGGAGCTGGCCGCCCGCGCGGCCGTCGCCGTCGACAACGCGCGGCGGTTCACGCGCGAGCACTCGATGGCCGTGACGCTCCAGCGCAGCCTGCTGCCGCGGGCGCTGCCTGAGCAGTCGGGGCTGGAGGTCGCGTACCGGTACCTGCCCACGAAGACCGGGGTCGGCGGGGACTGGTTCGACGTCATCCCGCTCTCGGGGGCCCGGTTCGCGCTGGTCGTCGGGGACGTCGTGGGGCACGGGGTGCACGCGGCGGCGACGATGGGGCGGCTGCGCACCGCCGTGCACAACTTCTCCGCGCTCGACCTCGCTCCCGACGAACTCCTCGCCCACCTCGACGAGCTGGTGGCGCGGATGGACGAGGACGAGGACAACGCCGAGTCGCCGGGCGGCGACGATCCCGCCGTCACCGGGGCCACGTGCCTGTACGCGGTCTACGACCAGGTCTCCGGGGTGTGCGCGGTCGCGCGGGCCGGGCACCCGGGGCCCGCGCTCGTGACCCCGGACGGGGTGGCCTCGTACCCGGACATCCCCGGTTCGCCGCCGCTGGGCCTCGGCAGCGGGCTGCCCGTGGAGAAGACCGACCTGGTCCTGCCCCCGGACAGCCTGTTCGTGCTCTTCACGGACGGGCTCGTCAAGGACAGGGAGCGCGACATCGGCACGGGGCTGGCGCTGCTGCGCGACACGCTCGCGGTGCCGGGGCGCGGGCCCGAGGAGACGTGCGGCGCCGTCATGGACCGCCTGCTGGTGCCGGAGCCGGGCGACGACGTGACGCTCCTCGTGACCCGTACCCGGCGGATGTCCCCCGAGCGGATCGCGGAGTGGGACATCCCCTCGGACCCGGCGGCCGTCTCGCGGCTGCGCGGGGAGGTGCTGGCGCGGCTCGACGCGTGGGGCCTCGACGACCTCTCGTACACGACGGGGCTGATCACCAGCGAGCTGGTCACCAACGCGATCCGCTACGGCGCCCCGCCCGCGCGCCTGCGGCTGCTGCACGACGTGTCGGGGCTCATCTGCGAGGTCACCGACAGCAACAGCACCGCGCCGCACCTGCGACGGGCCAAGAGCAGCGACGAGGGCGGGCGCGGGCTCTTCCTCGTCGCGCAGTTCGCCGACCGCTGGGGCACCCGCTACCTGAACCGCGGCAAGGTGATCTGGACCGAGCAGCTCCTGACGGACGGCGACCGGGAGGCCGGGGAGCAGGACGCGGACGCCCTTCTCGACCAGTGGTCGGACGAGGACCTGGGCTGACCCGCGCTGACGGAGGGGTGTCCGGGGTGGCGGATAGCCGGGTCGGCGGGCACTGGGGTCGGCGGATGCCGGGGTCGGCGGACGCCTTGGTCAGCGGACGCCTTGGTCAGCCGCTGCGTGAGCCGCACACGCCCCGGACACCCCCGGCCCGCACACGCACCGCCCCCCACACGCCCCCGGACACGCCTCCGGCCCGAACCGTGGTGGTCCGGGCCGGAGGCGTGAGAGGCGGGGTCAGAGGGCGCCGCCGCGCCCGTAGTGCGTGCCGAGTTCGCCGCGGTAGCCGGGGTCCGTGAGGTGCTTGTCCTTGTCGAACTCCGGGGCCGACTTGATCTCGTCCTTGGTGCGGCTGACCGTCACCGTCTTGTTCTCGTGGTCTATGCCCGTGAGGGTGCCGGCCGGGAGGAGGACCTCCTTGCCGAAGATCCAGACGCCGGTGTCCACGACGATGTACTGGCTGTCGACGTCCGTCGAGTGCTTGTCGACCTTCCCGATGTGACCGTCGCGGGCCTCGACCTTGTAGCCGACGATCTCGGCGTCCGCGTAGTTGGTGACCTCGGGACCGTAGTTCCACAGGTTGCCGTCCGTCATGGTGTCTCCCGACTTTGGGGAACCGCCCGTCGCGGTTCCGCTGTAAGGAGCCGGGTGCCCTTCCCGCCGTCTCCCACGCATGCGATATTTGTCGCACGACAATGATCAGGGTTTTTCCCGCCGTCGCGGCGGGTCGGCGTAGGGTCGGTGACTCAGCCGGGGGCATGGTCCCCGTACCCGTGACGCCGAGGAGGAAGCGAGCCGATGGCCACTGCCGGGAGCGTGGAGAGGCTGGCGGAGCTACTGGCCGCCGAGCAGGAGCGGCTCACCACGGAGTGGGTGGAGCTGGCGCTGCCCGCGCTGCAGGGCCGGGTGAGCGCGCCCGAGGTGGGACAGGAAATCCGCGAACTGTACGCGGCCGTGCTCGGGGCGCTGCGCGGGGGCTCGCTCGACCACCGCGCGGAGCAGTACACGGAGGTGCGCGGGCTGCTCGTGGAGCTGTCGCGCAACCGGGCCAGGCAGGGTTTCACCCCGACCGAGACGGCGCTCGGCGTCTTCCTCTTCAAGGAGATCCTGCAGCCGGAGCTGTCCGGCTCGCGCGCCGACCTGGCCGTGTTCCTCGACTTCTCGCGGCTCGTGGACGGTCTCGGGCTCTTCACCGTCGAGGCGCACGCCACGACGCGCGAGGCGATCATCACGGCGCAGGCCGAGCAACTGCTCGAACTGTCCACGCCGGTCGTGAAAGTGTGGGACGGCGTGATCGCGGTGCCGCTCGTCGGGACGCTCGACTCGGCCCGTACCCAGGTCGTCATGGAGAAGCTGCTCCAGGCGCTCATCGACCACAACTCGACCCAGGCGATCATCGACATCACCGGGGTCTCGGCCGTGGACACCCAGGTCGCCCAGCACCTCCTGAAGACGGTCGTGGCGGCGCGGCTCATGGGCGCCGAGTGCACGATCTCCGGGATCAGGCCGCAGATCGCGCAGACCATCGTCGGGCTCGGCATCGAGTTCGGCGACATCGTCACGAAGTCCTCGCTCGCCGACGCCCTCGCGCACGCCCTGCGCCGGATCAGGGCGGACCGCGAGGCGGACCAGGCGGACGGCTCGATCGTGCCCGGGGGCCTGCTGTGAGCGAACGCGTCCCGATCCTGCGGATCGGCGGGACGCTCCTCGTACCGATCCAGGTCGAACTGGACGACCAGAGCGTCCTCGATCTCCAGGAGGACCTCTCGGAGGAGATCGTGCGGACGGGGGCGCGCGGCGTCGTCATCGACATCTCGGCGCTGGAGATCGTCGACTCCTTCGTGGGGCGGATGCTCGCCACGACGGCCGCCGTCTCGCGCGTCCTCGACGCGGAGACGGTCGTCGTCGGGATGCGGCCCGCCGTCGCGATGACGCTCGTGGAGCTGGGGCTCTCGCTCGGCGGCGTACGCACCGCGCTCGACCTGGAGCAGGGGCTGCGGGTGCTGCGCCGGGCGGGACGGACAGGTCCGGAACGCGGATGACGAGTCCCCAGCCGGCGCCCGCGCCGACGCAGACGATGACCATCGCCACCAACAACGACGTGGTCAAGGCCCGCCAGCTGGTGCGCACCCTCGCCCAGGAGAGCGGGCTCTCCCTGGTGGAGCAGACGAAACTGGTGACCGCGGCGAGCGAACTCGCGCGCAACACGCTCGTCCACGCGGGCGGCGGCGAGCTGCTCGCGAGCCGGGTCAGCGCGGCCGGGCACGAAGGGGTGCGGCTCGTGTTCCGTGACGACGGGCCGGGTATCCCGGAACCGGATCTCGCCCTCACCGACGGCTGGACCTCGGGGGACGGCATGGGGCTCGGGCTCAGCGGCTCGCGCCGGCTCGTCGACGACTTCACCCTCGACACCTCGCTGGGCGAAGGGACGACGGTGACGGTGACGAAGTGGGCGCGCTAGAGGGGACGTACGGGCAGGGGCGGCACGGGCGGCAGGTCGACGCGTACGACATGCCGCGCGCCGAGGACGTCGCGTGGCTGCGCGTGGACGTCGCGCTGCCCGCGGCGGCGCGCAGCGCGGCGGCGCAGTTGTGCCACCGGCTGGGTTTCGGGACGCGGCGCACCTCGGAGGTCGCGCTCGCGGTGACCGAGGCGGCGACGAACCTCCAGCGGCACGCGGGGGACGGTTCGCTGCTGCTGCGCCTCGTACGCACCCCCGACGAGGCCGCGCTCGAATTCCTCGCGCTCGACAGCGGGCCCGGCATCTCCGACGTCGCGTACTCGCTGCGCGACGGGGCCTCGTCGGCGGGGACGCTCGGCGTGGGCCTCGGCACGATCGCGCGGCTCGCCGACAGCTTCGGCATCCACTCGCTGCCCGGCCGCGGGACCGTGCTCACGGCGCGGTTCTGGCCGGACCGCGAGCGGGGGCCGCACCGGCCCGAACCGCTCGTCGCGGGGCTGACGCGGCCGATCAGCGGCGAGACCGTGTGCGGGGACGCGTGGGCGGCGCGGCCGGTGGCGGCGGCGGACGACGGGCCGGGCTCGGTCCTCGTGATGATGTGCGACGGGCTCGGGCACGGGCCGCTCGCGTCGCGCGCCGGGGAACTCGCCGTGGAGGCGTTCCTCGGCAGTACGGCGGAGGAGCCCGACGAAGTGCTGCGCCTGCTCCACGGGGCGCTGCGGGGCGGGCGCGGCGCGGCGGTGGGGATCGCGCGGCTCGACCTCGCGACGCGGCGCGTGCGGTTCTGCGGTGCGGGGAACATCAGCGCGTACGTGATCGGCGAGGGGCGGCGGCGCTCGCTGGGCTCGGCGCCCGGGATCGTGGGGCACCAGTTGCCGCGGCTGCGGGTGTTCGAGGAGGTCATGGCGGGCGTGGACGGGACGCTGGTGCTGCACTCGGACGGGCTGACGTCGCGGTGGGAGCCGAACGACTTCCCGGGGCTGTTCGCCCTGGCGCCGCTGACCGTGGCGGGGCAGATCTTCAACCAGGCGGCGGTTCGTCGGGACGATGGGGGTGTGGTCGTGGTGCGGGTTCCCTGACGGGGGGGGCGTGGGGGCGGGGGCCTCGCGTTTCGACGTGTGGACCTCGCGGGGCTCCGCCCCGGGCCCCGCTCCTCAAACGCCGGAGGGGCTGTCCTTGTGTGCCGCGTGCGGACCGCCCGAGTGGTGGGGGGCGCTCGGGGGCAGCAGGCTGGGGGGCATGATGACGGCGACGGGTGAAGTCAGCGGGGCGCGGTGGGAGCCGCCGGAGCTTCCCGAGGCGCGTGGTGATCTTTCTTCGCACCTGCTCACGGCGCTGCGCGCGGGGCGCGACGCGCCGCCGTGGGGGCCGCAGGCGGCGCGTGTGGACCCGCTCGGCGAGGACCTGCAACTCGCCCTCTTCGTTCTGTACGGGCTCCAGCGCGGCGGCTGGGCGGGACTCCCGCCCACCGCCGAGTGGGAGCCGCTGCTGCTGGGCCTGCGCCGCCCCCTGGAGCGGCGCTTCCTGGAGGCGCTGCGCGGCCTGACGCGCGGCGCCGAGGACGTCTCGGCGGCCTTCGCGGACCTGCTCGTGCAGCCCGAGGGCGGCGATCCGACGAGTGTGAGCGGCGCGCTGGAGCGGGACGGGAAGCCCTGGCAGATCCGCGAGTACGCGGTGCTGCGGGCGCCCGCGCGCGCCTTCGAGGACGACGGCCCCGCCTGGGCGCTGCCCCGGCTGCCCGCGCGCCCCCGGGCCGGGTTCCTCTCCGTCCTGCACGCGCGCGCCGGGCACGGGCAGCCGGCGCGCGGCCACGCGGCGCTCGCCGAGGAGCACCTGCGCGCGCTCGGCCTCGACCCGGCGCCCGGCAGGTACGTGGACGCGGTGCCCGCCGCGTCCCTCGCGCTCGCCAACCTGGGCGCGCTCTTCGGCCTGCACGGGGCGCTGCGCGGCGCGCTCGTGGGGCACGCGGCGGCGTGGGGCGTCCTGCTGCCGCGCGCGGCGGGGCGCGTGGCCGCGGCGCTGGAGCGGACGGACGCGCCGGAGGAGGCGCGGCGCTACCTGGAGGCGCGGGCC
Source organism: Streptomyces sp. Tu6071 (assembly GCF_000213055.1). Lineage (NCBI taxonomy): Bacteria > Bacillati > Actinomycetota > Actinomycetes > Kitasatosporales > Streptomycetaceae > Streptomyces > Streptomyces sp. Tu6071. The sequence continues at coordinate 2,165,000 of NZ_CM001165.1, forward strand.
GAGGCGGGCGCGGCCGAGGAGCAGGTGCTGCGCTCGGAGGTGCTCGCCCAGCTGCTGCTCGTGGAGCCCGGCCTGGAGGCGGACGTGGTCCTCGGCATCGAGGCGACGAGCCTCCTGGAGGACCGCCTCGCCGCGCACGCGCTCACGGCGTGGGGCGCGGACGAGTCGGCGCTGCGGCTGCCGGTGGCGGTCGCGGAGAACTGAGGGGGGTGAGGGGCCGGGGCGGTGTCGTGCCTTGCGGCGCCCCTGCCCCGTACCGCCGTGGTCGCGTCCGCATCGTGAACGGGCGGGACGCGGTGCGGGCACGCGGGCGTACCTTTCGGCGCATTATGACCACCACTCCCGTACGCGAAGCAGAAGACGAGGACCGGACGACGGCGGTCCTGCACGCCGAGGAGGTGGAGCTCGTCCGCGAGGGCGCGCTCCTCCTGGACCGGGTCTCCCTCACCGTCCGCGAGGGCGAGCACTGGGCGCTGCTCGGCGCCAACGGCGCGGGCAAGACGACGCTCCTGAGCCTGCTCGGGGCGCTCGGCCACCCGACGCGCGGGCAGGTCGAGGTGCTCGGGCGGCGGCTCGGGCGCGTGGACCTGCGGGAGCTGCGGACGTACGTGGGGCACGTCAATCCTCGGCACCCGCTGCGCAGCGCGCTGAAGGTGCGCGACGTGGTGCTGACCGGGCTGACGAACAGCGTCGAGCCGCTGCCGCGCTGGCAGCCGGACGCGGAGCAGCGCGAGCGCGCCGAGCGGCTCATCGCGACGCTCGGGCTCGGGCACCGCGCCGGGGCGACGTGGCCGACGCTCTCGCAGGGCGAGCGAGGGCGGGCGCTCATCGCGCGCTCGCTCATGCCGGAGCCCCGGCTGCTGCTGCTCGACGAGCCGGCGACGGGACTCGACGTCGCGGGCCGCGAGCAGCTCATCGAGAGCATCGAGGCGCTGACCGCCGGGCGGCCCGCGCTCGCCTCCGTCCTCGTGACGCACCATTTGGAGGAGCTGCCGCCGGGCACGACGCACGCGCTGCTGCTGCGCGGCGGGAAGGTGCTCGGGAGCGGGCCCGTGGACGAGGTGCTGACGAGCGAGTCCGCGTCGGAGTGCTTCGGGCACCCGCTGCGGCTCGAACGGCACGGCGGCAGGTGGAGCGTGCGCACGGCGGGGCGGGCGCGCGCCGTGGAGGTCTGAGGGCGGGGGCGGTACGTGGGGGCGGTCCGTGGGTGCGGGCCGCCCCCTCGCGCGGGTCAGCCCTTGTGGACGCCCGCCCAGAACTCCTCGAAGGAGAGGAGCTTGTCGCCGTTGGCGTCCTTCGAGGCGATGATGGCCTCGGCGACGGACGCGGTGACGTAGAAGTCGCCCATGCGGGCCATGGCCGACTTGTACTCGTCGGCGGTGATGAAGCCGTCCCCGTCGGCGTCGAACTGCTGGAACGTTTTGCGTGCCTCTTCGATGTCGGCCATCGGCCCGTCCACCCCTTCTCGGTGCTTCTGTACGGCGGTCAGGGTATCCGGCCCGCCCCGGCGCGAGGAGGGCGAGACCACGACGGGCGGAAGGAGTACGGACCGTGACGGACCTGGGCGCGCTCTTCGCGGACCTGGCGCGGGGGCGTTTTCCCGCGCCCGACGGGACGACGACGGTGTGGCCGCTGGCCGGGGAGCGCGAGGCGGGGGTGCTCGCGCTGACGGCGCGGTCCTTCGTCTTCGCCGACGCGGACGAGGGATGGGTGTGGGAACGGCTCGCGCGCACGGGCTCCGACCCGCTCGCCGCGAGTCTGCACCCGTCCTTCCTCGCGGCGCTCCTGGAGCGGACCGGGCGGCGGATGGACACGGTGGACCTCCTGACGGTCGCGCCCGCGCTTCCCGGCCCGCCCCCGCTCGAGCTGCGCGAGAGCGCGCCGCACGGCCATCCGCGCGTGGCCAGGGCGCTGCGGCGGCGCACGGAGGTCCGGGTCTGGGAGACGGCCGAGGGGGACGTGGTGCTCCTCGGCCGGGGGCCGGGCGGGCGCTGGGAGACGGCGATCGAGACGGCGGGGGCGGGGGCACGGGGACGGGGACGGGCCCTCGCGCTGGCGGCGCGTCACCTCGTGCCCGGCGCGGCGGTGTGGGCGCAGCAGGCGCCGGGGAACGCGCGCAGCGTGCGGGCCTTCCAGGCGGCGGGGTACCGCGCGGTGGGGGCCGAGGCGCTGCTGTGGCGGGCCCCGGAGTGAGGCCGCGTGGTGCCGGGTGGTGGTGGCTCAGGTGCCGCGTGGCAGGAAGAGTTCGCTCGCCGGGACCGGGCGCAGGTTTCTGCGGGACAGCGCCGTGAGGAGGGCGGGGAGCGCCTGGAGGGTGTGGGGGCGGCCGAGGTGGAGGGTGACGATGCCGCCGGGGCCGACGGTGCGCAGCACGCGGGCGCGGATCGTGGCGGGGGACGGGTCGCGCCAGTCGGCGGGGTCGGTGTCGTAGGCGAGGAGGTGCGGGTACCCGGCGCGCTGTGCGGCGCGGATGACGCGGGGGTCGGACTCGCGGTGGCGCGGGGAGCGCAGCCAGGGGCCGATGCCGCCGCCGAGGCGGAAGAGGCGGTGGGCGCACTGCTCGATCTCGGCGCGGACGGCGGGCTCGGTGAGCAGGCTCAGGTCCTTGTGGTGCTCGGTGTGGTTGCCGAGTTCGTGGCCCTCGTCGAGCAGGCGGCGGGCGAGGGCGGGTTCGGCGGCGAGCCAGGTGCCGACGGCGAGGACGGTGACGCGCAGTCCGCGCCCCCGCAGCAGGTCGAGGGTGCGCGCGGCGACGGCGGGGTCCGCGCCGGGCTCGGCGTTGAAGGTGAGCGCGAGCCGTCCGTCCGTGCCCGGCCCGTGGGTGAGCTGGACGGGCGCGCCGGGGATGCGCAGGGGGGCGCGGCGGGCCGGGGTGACCGCGAGCGGCTGGGCCGCCACCGGGTCCGGGGCGGCCCCGGGCCCCGTATCCGTCCGCGCGTCGGGGAGGGAGGCGGGTGCCGAGCAGCCGCCGAGCAGCGCGGGGGCCAGTGGGAGGGCGGAGAGCGCGGCGCCCGCGCGCAGCAGGACACGACGACTCGGATCAGTCATATCGGCATTCAATCCGCCGAAGACAAGGGGGACGGGAGCGACACGACACGCCCACCCGCGCGGGCGAGGTACCTCAGCGGTCCGTCACGCGCAGCTCGAACCACGTCTTCTTGCCGACGGGCAGCAGGTCCACGCCCCACCGCTCGCTGAGCCGCTCGACGAGTGCGAGCCCGTACCCGCTCGTGACCGCCATCCCGAAGGAGGGCATGACGCAGGGCAGGGCCCGCGAGGGGTCGCGGAACTCGACGCGGATGCGGCCCGGCCGACGCGTCATGCGCAGCCCGAAGGAACGCGCGCCCGCGTGCCGCACCGCATTGCCCAGCAGCTCCGACACGAGGAGCGCGGTCGTCTCCGCAAGTGCCGGGGACAACCGCCACTCCTCGGTGACGACGAGCGCGGCGAGGCGGCGCAACTCACCCCCCGACTCAGGGGTCGCCTCGACACGGATCTCCGACTCCGCCGGGTTCCCGTGCGCGTCCAAGGCCGCCAGGGCGCGTTCGTCCTTCGCGCCCGGCGTCCACCGTGCCGCGGGCCCGCCCTGCTCGGCCCGCCGCGTGTGCTCTGTGCCCTCCAGCCCCGCCATGCCCCCCATGATGGCGGTCCTCAGCCGTACGCGGGCGCGTTCCGGCGGAATATGACGGGACGCCAGGAGGCTCGTGAAGACCACGTCCGGCATATGCCAAGGGCAAAAGGAAAGCTCCGGCGGGTGTCACCGGGGGTGATGACGCTGTGCGGACGAGTGATCACACCCCGGGTGCGCACCGTTTCTTAAGGTTCACTTAAGGCGGACATAAGACGTCGCACGCGGGGTGCGCACGCCCCCGCGCGCCCGGGGACGGCGAGGGCGGCGGCGGGGGCACGGGGCCGCGCACGCGCAGGGGTCCGCTCAGCCGAAGTGTGCCTTGCCCGGCCCGTCCTCGACGAAGCTGCGCATCCCGGTCTCGCGGTCCTCGGTCGCGAACAGCCCCGCGAACCAGGTGCGTTCGAGCGCGAGGCCGGTGTCGATGTCCGTCTCCAGGCCGCTGTCCACGGCCTCCTTGGCGGCGCGCAGCGCGAGCGCCGGACCCTTGGCGAGCCGCGCGGCCCACGCGTGCGCGGCGGCGAAGACCTCCTCGGCGGGGACGACCTGGTCCACGAGGCCGATGCGCAGCGCCTCGTCCGCGCGCACCTGGCGCCCCGTGAAGATCAGGTCCTTGGCGCGCGAGGGGCCGACGAGGCGCGCGAGGCGCTGCGTGCCGCCGGCGCCGGGGATGAGGCCGAGGAGGATCTCCGGCTGCCCGAGCTTCGCGTTCTCGGCGGCGACGCGGTGGTCGGCGCACAGCGCGAGTTCGCAGCCGCCGCCGAGCGCGTAGCCGGTGACAGCGGCGACGACGGGCTTCGGGATGCGCGCGACGGCGGTGAACGCCTCCTGGAGGGCGCGCGAGCGCAGGACCATGTCCTTGTGGCTCATGTCGCGCATCTCCTTGATGTCGGCCCCGGCCGCGAAGACCTTCTCGCTGCCGCGGATCACGACGGCCCGCACGTCGTCCCTGCGGGTGATCTCGTCCGCGAGTTCGTGCAGCCGGTCCTGCACGGCGACGTTGAGCGCGTTCATGGGGGGCCGGTCGAGCGTGAGGGTGGCGACACTTTCGTCGACGTCGAAGAGCACAGTCATGCCTGCACCTTATGTGCCCAGGTCACGGCCGCGGACGTGCGCTTTGCCACAGGGGCGGGGCGCTGAGGGAGGGGCACGGAGGACGGGGCGGGCGGCCGGTACGGGGACGGCGGCCGGTACGGGAACGGGGCGCCGCCCGCGAAGGCGCCGCCCCGTCCCCGTACCGGCCGAAGGCCCGTCAGCTCTGCCACTCGCCCCAGGGCAGGTTCCAGCCGTTGAGGCCGTTCCACCACTGGATCTGCTTGTCGTCGGAGTGCGAGACGACGACGACGTCGCCGATGAGCGAGCTGTTGTAGAACCACGAGGCGGGCGTCGAGGAGTCGCCGCCGCCGCGCGCGTCGCGCAGGCCGACGCAGCCGTGGCTCGCGTTCTGGTTGCCGAAGACCCCGGGCCCCGCCCAGTAGTTGCCGTGCACGAAGGTGCCCGAGGTGGACAGGCGCATGGCGTGCGGGACGTCGGGGATGTCGTACTCGCCGCCGTAGCCGACCGTGTCGCCGTTCATGCGGGTCACCGGGTACTTCTCGCTGATGACCATCTGCCCGTTGTACGTCGTGCTGTTGGGGGCGCCGGCGGTGATCGGGATGGTCTTGAGCGTCTTGCCGTCGCGGGTCACGCGCATCGTGTGCGCCCGCGCGTCGACGTAGGAGACCTGGCTGCGGCCGATCGTGAAGCGCACCGTCTTGGCCTGCTCGCCGTAGACACCCGGACGGCCCTCGACGCCGTCGAGCGCGAGTGTGAGCGTCACCTTGGTGCCCGGCGCCCAGTACTTCTCCGGGCGGAAGTCGAGGCGGTCGTTGCCGTACCACTTGTGGCGGATCTCGACGTCCGGCTCGGCCGTGACCTTGATGCCGCGCTCGACGGCCTTCGGGTCGGTGATGCCGCGCGAGAAGTTGAGCGAGACGGGCATGCCGACGCCGACCTTCGAGCCGTCCTCCGGCGTGAAGCGGCCGATGAAGGTGTTCTTCGGGACGAGCGTCGTGAACGTCGTGTCCTTCGCCGACGCGCGGCCGTGCGCGTCCTTCGCGACCGCGTGCACCTTGTACGTGGTCGAAGCGGCGAGGTGCAGCTCGGGCTGCCAGGCAGTGCCGCCCCGGACGATGTCCCCCGCGACCTCGGTGCCCTTCGTGTCGGCGACCCGGACCTCCGTGAGCTTCCCCTTGCTCGCGCTGATCTTCAGGACCCCGCTCGTGTCCACGTCCTTCGCGCCGTCCTTCGGCGCGACGGTCACGACGGCCTGCGAGAGGGTCGGGCTCGGCCTGACCTTCCCCCCGTCCTTGCCGTCCGTCCCCGTACCGCCGCCGTCGCCGCCCCCGCTGCACGCCGTCACGAGCAGCAGGAGCACGCCGAGCAGCAGCGCGGGCAGGGCCCGCGCCCCGCCACCGCTCCCCCGCAGCCACCCCGCACCCGCGTACGCCGTCGGTCGCCCGCTCACTCCTGTGTCTCCCCTCGCATACGCACGGGAACCGCCTGAGCGCCGCCCCCGCGTTCGATCCGCACAGTCAGATAACCACACACCCGCACACGCGAGACCCCCGCGTTTGTCACCGTTGCGTTCCAACTCCCGCCCCCACCTGCGCTCTTCCCCTCGGGCGTCCCGGGGCCCCGGGTGAACGCCCCGCCCCGCGCGGGCGAAACGTGAGCGAAGCCCTCGCGAGGGGAAGAACAGGGGTGGGACGAAAGCCGCCGAGCCACGGCCGGGAGCCGCACGCCGCACCGCGGGCACACCACGCACCACGTGCCCCGGGCGCCGCGCGGCGTCCGCGTCCCCGGAGCCGCCAGGAGGCCGGAAGGTGACGAGCGCAGCCGAGCAGGAGGAGACCGGGAGGCGGCAGCCGGGTACGGACCCGGGGCGGCCGCCGACGACCGCGGGCACCGGGCACGGCCCGCCCCCGCGCCCCGCGCGCCCCGCGGCCCTCGCCCGCGACGTCGCCTGGCCCGGCGCCCCGACGCCGCTCGGCGCGCGCTGGCACCGGGGCCCCGAAGGCCGCACGGGTACGAACTTCGCGCTGTGGGCGGGCGGCGCCGAGGCCGTCGAGGTGTGCGTGTTCGACGAGGAGGGCAACGAGCGGCGCGTGCGCCTCGCCGAGTGCTCGGACCAGATCTGGCACGGCTTCGTGCCGGGCGTCGCACCCGGCACGCGGTACGGCTACCGGGTGCACGGCCGCTGGGACCCGTGGACGGGGGCCAGGTGGAACCCGGCGAAGCTCCTCCTCGACCCGTACGCGCGCGCCGTGGACGGCGACTTCAGGCTCCCGGCCGAGGTCTACGGGCACGTGCGCGACTGGCCCGAGCAGCACGTCGCCGACACCGTGCGCGACGACCGCGACTCGGCGCCGTACGTCCCCAAGGGCGTCGTCGTGCACGACGAGTCCCCGGCCGCCGAGTGGATCGACGACCGCCGCCCGAAGACGCCGTGGGCGGACACGGTGCTCTACGAGGTGCACGTCAAGGGCTTCACGATGCGGCACCCCGGCATCCCGGAGCACCTGCGCGGCACGTACGCGGGCCTCGCCCACCCGGCGGCGCTCGCGCACCTCAAGCGACTCGGCGTGACCGCCGTCGAACTGCTGCCCGTGCACCAGTTCGCGCACGAGGACCACTTGTTGCGGCGCGGGCTCACGAACTACTGGGGGTACAACTCGATCGGCTACTTCGCGCCGCACGCCGCGTACGCCTCGCGCGGGACGCGCGGCGAACAGGTCGGCGAGTTCCGCGACATGGTGCGCGCGCTGCACGCGGCGGGCATCGAGGTCATCCTCGACGTCGTCTACAACCACACCGCCGAGGCCGACGAGCGCGGCCCGATGCTCTCGCTGCGCGGCATCGACAACCGGGGCTACTACCGGCTCCAGCAGGACGCGCGCCGCTACCGCGACTTCACCGGGTGCGGGAACACCCTGAACGTCGTCCAGCCGCAGGTCCTGCGGCTGCTCACGGACTCGCTGCGGTACTGGGTCGGCGAGATGGGCGTGGACGGCTTCCGCTTCGACCTCGCGGCGGCGCTCGCGCGCGCCGGACGGGACGGCGAGGAGCAGCGCTTCGACATGCTCGCGCCGTTCCTCGCCGTGATCGCCCAGGACCCGGTCCTGCGCCGTGTCAAGCTCATCGCGGAGCCGTGGGACGTGGGCTCCGGCGGCTACCAGGTGGGCGCCTTCCCGCCGCTGTGGGCGGAGTGGAACGACCGCTTCAGGGACGCGGCGCGGGACTTCTGGCGCGGCGCGCTGCCCGACGTGCGCGACCTCGGCTACCGCCTGTCGGGGTCGAGCGACCTGTACGCGTGGAGCGGGCGCAGTCCGCAGGCGAGCGTCAACTTCGTCACCGCGCACGACGGCTTCACGCTGCGCGACCTCGTCACCTACGACCACAAGCACAACGAGGCGAACGGCGAGGGCAACAGGGACGGCACCGGCGACAACCGCTCCTGGAACCACGGCGCGGAGGGCGAGACGGAGGACGCGGGCATCCGCGCGCTGCGGCGGCGGCAGCTCCGCAACCACCTCACGACGCTGCTCCTGTCCACCGGCGTGCCGATGCTCGTCGCCGGGGACGAACTGGGCCGCACCCAGGGCGGCAACAACAACGCGTACTGCCAGGACAACGGGATCGGCTGGCTCGACTGGTCGCTGCTCGACGCGCCGGAGTGGCGCGCGCAGTGCGCGCTCGTCGCGCGGCTCGTCGCGCTGCGCCGCGCGCACCCGGTGCTGCGCAGGCGGTCCTTCTTCACGGGCCGCGCCCTCTTCGCCGACGGGCGGCGCGACGTCGCGTGGTTCACGGCGCGCGGCGAGGAGCTGACCGAGGACGACTGGTACGCGCCGGGCCGCAGCCTCGGCATGTACCTCTCGGGCCGCGACCTGCCCGCCCGGGACGCGGGAGGCGCGCCGGTCGTGGACGACAGCTTCCTGCTGTTCCTCCACGCCGGCCCCGAGCCGGTCGGCCTCACGCTGCCGGGGCCGCCGTGGGCGGCGTCGTACGAGGTCGTCGTGGACACGGCGGCGGAGGACCAGGAGGAGGCGCCGGGGACGGTGCACGCGGCGGGGGCGACGGTGCGGGTGGAGGGGCGGTCGGTGGTGGTGCTGCGGGTGCGGGAGGGCGATCGCCCTTGACGGCGCGGCGCCGGACGCCGTTTTGCTTCACGCGACGGCGCGGCTACGACAGCGGCTCGTACGCGGTCGTGACGAGGCACGAGGCGTCGCCCTCGACGCGCAGCTCCGTGTTCTTCGGGAGCTTCGTGGGCGGCGTCCCGCGCCAGTCCGGGTTCTTGTCCGTGCCGTTCTTCTCCATGACGGCGTAGCGCAGGCCGTCGCGGGTGACGGTGAGCGTCTTCGGGTCCGGGGCGCCGTTGACCGGGTGGGCGTCGGCGAGTCCCGCGCGGCAGGCGGCGAGCGGGAGGGTGTCGAGCCCGTCGAGGGTGCCGAGGGTGCGCTCGTAGGTGCCGCTCGGGAACTTCCACAGGTCGTGCGGGTCCGCGCAGTCGACGGGGAAGAGGGCGCGGCTGCCGAGGCCGAGCAGTTGGGTGTCCGCGCACTGGCCGGGCCGGAAGCCGCGTGCCGTGCGGACGGTCTCGGTGGAGGTCACGAGGCGGTGCGCGCCGGGGAAGTCCTCGCGCTGCCAGCGCCCGTAGCGGCTCAGGCGCAGCTCGGAGCGGAGCGTCGTGACGTCGCTCAGGAGGCCCTGGGTGTGCAGCTCGTCGAGCTGGGCGGCGAGGTCGGCGGTCATCCTGACGACGCGGCCCTTGCCGTCGGTCGTGACGGTGACGGTGAAGCCCTTGGCGTGGCCGAGGTGTTCGGCCTGGCGCAGGGGCCGGGCGAGCGCGGCGGGCAGGACGTCGGCGGCGTGCGCGGCGGACACCGTCGCGGTGTAGCGGCGGCCACCCCCCGGGAGGTGCGCGGGCTCCTTGCCGGGCTTCGCGTGGGGCAGGACCTCGGCGAGGGTGCCGCCGTAGGGCAGGACCGCGCCGTTGAGGCGGTTGAGGTCGCTGTCGCCGTTGAGGCCGCGCTTCTCGCGCTCGGCGGGTGTGAAGCGCACCCAGGTGCGGCCCTTCGCGCCGTCCGCGGCGACGTACACGCTGCCGTGGCCGCGCACGGCGTACGTCTGCCGCACGTCGCGGCGCCCCTCACGTCCGCCGATGGCGCTCGCGTCGGACTCGGCGAGCGGTTCGGGGACGTGGACGGTGCGCTCGGCGCGGGCGACGTCCTGGTCCCAGTCGAGCGTGCCCGCGACGACGTCGGTGGCCTTCGTGCCCGTCCCGCCGTAGTCGAGGCGTGAGGTGAAGCGCGCGGTGAGCCCTTCCTGACTCGCCCGCGAGGCGGCCTGGAGCTGCTTGCCGAGCGGCTTCCCGAACACGGCGTGTTCGCCGCCGAAGGGGCTTCCGCACGCGCTCACCCCGCCGAGCAGCCCGGCGAGCACGAGCCCGCTCCCGGCCATCCGCACCACACGCCGCATGGCCGCCGCCTCCGCTCCGCTCCGTGATTCCGCCTGTCCGGGACCCCGCCGGGGACGTACCACCCGGGTTCCCGCGCGTCGCCGGTACGGGGCGCGGGGGTGTCCTGGGGGTGAATCCTACGGGGCGGGGGAAGCGGCGGGGGGCCGGGAGGGGCGGGGGGTGCGGTGCGTCAGCGGGACGTCACGCGGTGGTGGTCCCCCGTGTCGTACACCTCGAAGGCGTCGAGGAAGGCGCGGGCGCCCTCCGCCGCCGCGGCGGGCGTGGGCCGGTGACCGACCGGGGTCACGGGCTGGATGAGGGCCGCCGCGTGGGACGAGGTCCAGCCGCAGCGCGTGACGGGCTCGAACGCGACCGTGATCCGCGCGCAGCGCAGCAGGCCGCCGTTGCGGCCCGCCGGGAACGTCTTCGCCTCCTCCGGGCGGACCTCGACACCGAGGAGCGTGGAGAGGATGTCCGTCTCCCCGGCCGCCTCGGCGAGGTCGTCGCCCTTCTCGGCGAGCACGACGCTCACGAGGTACGGGTCGCCGCCGCCCTCCTCCGGCACGTAGCTCACGCGCGCGTCGAGCGGACCGCGCCCGACCTCGCGCCGCTCCCCGGCCGGCCACAGCGTCTCGTCCTTCTTCGCGAGCCGGTAGTGCCCGAAGGAGGCCGGTACCCGGGCCTCGTACGCGCCGGACGGGGACTGCCGGTCGCTGAGGAGGACCCCCGCCGTGACGCCGCCCGCGACGAGGACGGCGGCGATCCCGAGCGCGGTCCACACCCGGCGCCGACGGGCCCGGGACCGGGAGCGTGCCGCCGCCGCCCAGTCGATCGGGGTGAGGGCCGGGCTCTCCCCGGTCCTGGTCTCGCTCTCCCCTGCCATGGCATGCCCCCTTCAGTTCTCCGCAGAGGTTGTCACACCCCCGCGCGCCCCGTCCCGAGAACGCCGCGCTCATAGCCCGTCGCGACGCTCGTGGACCGTACGAACCGTGCCGGGGTGTCGAGCGCCCGGACCCGTCCGGCGTCGATCACCGCGACGCGGTCGCACAGGCGTGGGGCCTCCTCCATGAAGTGCGTGACGAGGAGGATCGTGACGCCGCTGTCGCGGATCTCCTCGACCGGTTGCCACGTCTCGTGGCGGCCGCAGGGGGCGAGGCCCTTGGTGGGTTCGTCGAGGAGGAGGACGCGGGGGCGGCCGAGGGGCGCGAGGGCGATCGAGAGGCGCTGCTTCTGGCCGCCCGAGAGCTTCGCCCAGCGCGCGTCGAGGCGGTCGGCGAGCCCGGGGCGCTCCGCGAGGGCGCGCCAGTCGGCGGGGTCGGGGTGGAAGGAGGCGTGGAGGAGCAGGGCCTCACGCACAGTGATCTTCGGCGGGAGGGCGCTCTCCTGGAGCTGCACGCCCAGGAGGCGGCTGACGGCGGGGTGTTCGGCGCGGGGGTCGAGCCCGGCGACGCGGACGGAGCCGCTGTCGGGGGCGCGCAGTCCCGCGACGCACTCGACGGTCGTCGTCTTCCCCGCCCCGTTCGGTCCGAGGACGCCGAAGACCTCGCCCTCGTGCACGCGGAAGGAGACGCCGTCGACGACGCGGCGCCCCCCTTAGCTCTTGCGCAGGTCACGGACGTCGACGAGGACGGGGGCCGCGCCGGTGGCGGGGCCTTCGGGGTCCGGGTGTGCGGTCATGGCCCCAGGCTCGCGGGGCGGACGGGCGCTTGGTATCGGCCAGTTCGCCAGGGCCCCTCATCCGATCGGTCGAGGGGGCCTCGGCGGCGCGGCCCGGAGCAGGAGGGGGTGCGGCGGCGTGACCGGATCGGCGCGCGGTGGCCGGATGTTTGGGGCGTACAGGAAAACCCGGTGGGCATTGTCAGTGGCGGAACGTAATCTCGCCGCTGTGACAGCAGATCTTCCCGACTCCCCCAAGACCCGCTCGGCGGCGCGGACCCTGTCGCGCCTGTGGCCCTATGTCAGACCGGTACGGGCTCGGCTCGCGACCGCCGCCGTGATCGCCGTGCTCGCCTCCTGCGTGGGCCTCGTGGTGCCGCTCGTGCTCAAGGCGATCGTGGACGGCCCCGTCGCGGACCACGACCCGGGCGGGGTGTGGCTCGGGGCGCTCGGGCTGCTGCTGCTCGGGATAACGGAGGCGGTTCTCTTCGGCTTCCGGCGCTGGCTCGTGGCGAGGCCGCTCGCGGGGGTCGAGGCGGAGTTGCGGCGGGACCTGTTCGGGCGCCTCCAGCGCCTGCCCACCTCGTTCCACGACCGGTGGGCCTCGGGCCAGTTGCTCTCGCGCGCGACGACCGACCTCATGATGCTGCGCATGTTCCTCGCCTTCCCGCTGACGTTCCTCCTGGTCAACGGCGTGACGATCGGCGTCGGCGTGGTGATCCTGGTGATCCAGGACTGGGGGCTGGGGCTGCTGCTGCTCGTGCCCGTCGCGCCGCTGGTCCCGCTCTGCACGTACTTCGAGCGCCGGTACAGCACCGCGGCGCGGCAGGCGCAGGACCAGATCGGGGACGTCACGACGCTCGTCGAGGAGAGCGTCCTCGGCATCCGCGTCGTGAAGGGCTTCGGTCGGCACCGCAGCCAGGCGCGCGTCTTCCGCGCGCGGGCGAAGGAGCTGCGGGCCACGGAGCTGCGCAAGGCGCACCTGCTCGCGTGGATCTGGGGGGTCATCACGACGCTCCCCGAGCTGGCGATCGTGACGGCGCTCGTGCTCGGCACGATCCGTGTCGCGGACGGCGACCTCTCGGCGGGCACGCTCGTCGCCTTCCTCTCCACGGCGCTCGCGCTGCGCTGGCCCGTCGAGTCGATCGGCTTCCTCCTCGCGATGTGCCAGGAGGCGGCGGCAGCGGCGGAGCGGTACTTCGAGGTCATGGACGAGCGGCCCGAGGAGGACGTGCCCGCTCCGGCCGCCGCGGCGCGCGCGGAGGTACGGGCAGGGGCACGGGGCGCGGCGGACGGGCTGCGCTTCCACGGGGTCGGCTTCCGCTTCCCCGACGCCGCGCCGGACGCGCCCCCGCTGCTCGACGGCGTGGACCTGCACGTACGGCCGGGCGAGACCGTCGCGCTCGTGGGCGCCACGGGCTGCGGCAAGACGACACTGACCCACCTCGTACCGCGCCTCTACGAGCTGAGCGAGGGCCGGATCACGCTCGACGGCGAGGACATCACGGCGATGCCGCGCGAGCGGCTGCGCTCCCTCGTCGCCGTCGCCTTCGAGGAGCCGACGCTCTTCTCGGCGTCGATCGCGGAGAACGTGCTGATGGGCGCGGGCCCCGACGCGGGCACGAAGGACCTCGCGCGGGCGCTCGACGTGGCGCAGGCCGGTTTCGTGAAGGACCTGCCGCACGCGGAGAGCACCGAGGTGGGCGAGCAGGGGCTGAGCCTGTCGGGCGGGCAGCGGCAGCGGCTCGCACTCGCCCGCGCGGTGGTGGGCTCGCCGCCCTTCCTCGTGCTCGACGACCCGCTCTCGGCGCTCGACGTCGCCACCGAGGCGGCCGTCGAGGCGGCGCTGCGCCGCGTCCTGGAGGGGACGACGGCGCTGGTCGTGGCGCACCGGCCGTCGACGGTGCAGCTCGCCGACCGGGTCGCGCTCCTCTCCGACGGCCGGATCACGGCCGTCGGCACCCATCATCAACTGCTGCGCGAGAACGCCGAGTACGCCTGGCTCATGTCGGGCGCGGAACGGGCCCTGGAGGGACAGGCATGACGACGGGAGCCGATCGGCGACACCCGGACGGAGCGGGCGACGGGCCGGGCGACGCACAGGCCGGGCGTACGGGCACGGAGGCGCTGCTGACCTCGCCGCCCACGCCCCTGCCCCCGCTTCCGGCGGACGCGACCCCGGCGGAGGCCGCTCCGGCGGACGGGACTCTGGCGGAAGCCGCTCCGGCGGACGCGACCTTGGCGGACGGGGCGTTGACGGACGGGGCGTTGACGGACGCGACCCCGGCGGGCGGGGCCCCGGCGAAGGGGACCCCGGCGGGCGCGACCCCGCCGCCCGATCCCTTCGACCAGGACGACCTGCCCGTCGCCAAGGGCGCCACGCGCGCGCTCCTCGGCGCGCTGCTGCGCCCGCACCGGGGGCGGGTCGCGCTCACGGTGCTGTTCCTGCTGCTCCAGCAGGCGGCGATGCAGGCGGGCCCGCTGCTCGTCGCGTACGCGATCGACCAGGGCGTCCCCGCGGTGCGGCGCGAGGACTACGGGCCGCTCGTCGCGCTCGGCACGGCGTACGCGCTGTGCGCGCTCGGCTCGGGCGTCTTCCAGTTCGTGTACACGAAGCTGTCGGGCCGCGTGAGCCAGGACGTGCTGCTCGATCTGCGCGGGCGGATCTTCCGGCACGCGCAGGTGCTGAGCGTGGACTTCCACGAGCGGTACACCTCGGGGCGGCTCATCTCGCGTTCGACGACGGACGTCGAGTCGCTGCGCGAACTGCTCGACGAGGGCCTCCAGGAGCTGATCAACACGCTCCTCTCCTTCCTGTCGATCTCCGTCGTGCTGCTCGTGCTCGACGGCTGGACGGGCGCGCTCGCCGTGCTGTCCTTCGTCCCGCTGTACCTGCTCGTGCGGCTCTACCAGCGGCGCGCGGGGCGGGTCTTCGCGCGGCGCTCGACGGCGATCGCCTCGGTCATCGTGAAGTTCGGCGAGACGATGAACGGCATCCGCCCGGTGCGGGCCTTCCGGCGCGAGGCGGTCAACGACGCCGAGTTCGACGCGCTCAACCGGAAGCACGAGCGCAGCAACGGCGACTCGCTCATCGAGATGGCGCGGTACGTGGTCGGCTCGCGGCTCGTGGCGAACACGACGATCGCCGCGATCGTGCTGTGGGACGCCTACCGGGTCGCGGACGGGACGCTCGCGCTCGGCACGCTCGCGGCGGCGGCGCTCTACCTGCGGCGCCTGTACGACCCGATCGACCGGCTCGGCCAGTTCCTCAACGCCTACCAGTCGGCGGCGGCCTCGCTGGAGAAGGTCGCCGGGCTGCTCGCGCAGGAGCCGGGCGTGCCCGAACCCGCCGTGCCGCGCGAGCTGCCCCCGGCGCGGGCCGGACTCCCGGGCCGCCAGGTCGACTTCGAGGGCGTCTCGTTCTCGTACCGGACGGGCGGCGAGGTGCTGCCGCGCTTCGGTCTGCGCCTCGACGCCGGGAAGACGGTGGCCGTCGTCGGCTCGACGGGGGCGGGCAAGTCGACACTCGCGAAGCTCCTGGCCCGCTTCTACGACCCGACCGAGGGTCGCGTCCTGCTCGACGGCACCGACCTGCGCGACCTGCCGATGGCGGAGCTGCGGCGCGGCGTCGTCATGGTGACGCAGGAGGCGTTCCTCTTCTCCGGGACGATCGCGGACAACATCGCGATCGGCCGTCCGGAGGCGAGCCGCGCCGAGATCGAGCAGGCGGCGAAGGCGATCGGGGCGCACGAGTTCATCGCCGCGCTCCCGGAGGGCTACGACACGGACGTACGCAAACGCGGTGGGCGCATCTCGGCGGGCCAGCGCCAGTTGGTGGCCTTCGCGCGCGCCCTGCTCGCCGACCCGGCGGTCCTGATCCTGGACGAGGCGACGAGTTCGCTCGACATCCCGGGCGAACGCGCGGTGCAGGAGGCGATGGAAACGGTCCTCCACGGCCGCACGGCCGTCGTCATCGCCCACCGCCTCTCCACGGTGGCGATCGCCGACCGCGTCCTCGTCATGAGCAAGGGCCGCGTCATCGAGGACGGCGCCCCGGACCAACTGATCGCCGGCACGGGCACGTTCGCGGGCCTGCACCGGACGTGGCGGGAGAGCCTGGCCTGAGACCGCAGCGACTCACGTGGGGGGCGGGCCGGTTCACGCGAACCGGCCCGCCCCCCACGTACCGCCCCCTGCGCGCCCCAGCCACCCGCGTACCGCCGCCCTGCGCGCACCGCGTCGGCGGTCAGGCGGGGCGTTCGCGCGGGAGCAGTGCGGCGACGAGGACGCCCAGCAGGACGAGGGCCGCGTTGACCGCGAGCGCCGTGGTGACGCCGTGGCGGACGGCCGCGGCGGTGGCGGCGCCCGTCGTGCTCGCCGTGACGACCGCCGACATGAGGGGCGTGCCCATCGTGATGCCGATCTGCTGGGACATCGAGGCGAGGCCCGTGGCGAGACCCTGTTCCTCGTCGGGGAGTCCGCTCGTCGCCGTGACCATGAAGCCGACGATCACGAGCATGTTGCCGACACCGCCGAAGAACGTCGCGGGGAGCAGCAGGCCGAGCGCCGCGCCCGCGCCCGTACCGAGGAGGCCGAGGAAGAGGAGCGCGGCCGTGAAGACGGTCTGGACGAGGCCGCCCGCGAGGAGCACGGCCCGTGTGGACGTGCGGGCGATGGCCCTCGGGGCGAGGAGGCCGCCCGCGACGGTGCCGAGTCCGAGCACACCGAACGAGACGCCCGCCGCGAGCGGCGAGAAGCCCAGGGTCTTCTGGAGGTAGAGCGTCAGGAGGTAGACGAGGGAGGTCTCGGTGACGAAGGCGAGCAGGCCGAGGACGTTGCCGAGCGCGACGCCCCGGCGGCGCAGGACCCGCGGTGGGACGAGCGGTTCGCGCGCCTTCCGTTCGACCAGCGCGAAGACGGCGAGCAGGGCGGCCCCGCCGAGCAGCCCGGTCAGCGCCCGGCCGCCGGTCCACCCGTACTCGCCGGCCTGCGTGAGCCCGTAGACGAGGCCGAGCAGGCCGAGCGTGACGGCGAGCGCGCCGGGCAGGTCGAGGCGCGGGCGCACCGGGGGCCGCGACTCCTTGATGACGGTCGGCGCGATCACGAGGACGGCGACGGCGACGGGCACGTTGACGAAGAAGGCCCAGCGCCACGAGAGCAGGTCCGTGAGGACGCCGCCGAGGATCGCGCCCGTCGTGAAACCGGCCGACATGAGCGCGCCGTTGATGCCGAGCGCCTTCTGCCGCAGCGGGCCCTCCGGGAAGGACGTCGTGAGGAGCGAGAGGCCCGCCGGGGTCGCCGCCGCCGTCGCGAGGCCCTGCGCGACGCGGGCGGCGAGCAGCACTCCCGGGCTGGTGGCGAGACCGCCGACGAGCGAGGCCGTGCCGAGCAGCGCGATGCTGCCGACGAAGATCCGCTTCCGGCCGATCAGGTCGCCGATCCGTCCGAAGAAGAGCGTGAACCCGGCGGCGCACAGCGCGAAGGCCGTCGCGATCCACTGGAGGTTCGCGAGCGAGAAGCCGAGCCCCTCGCCGATCGCGGGCAGCGCCACGTTCAGGATCGAGAAGTCGACGGCCAGCATGAACTGGGCGACGAGCAGGACGGCGAGCACGAGCTTGAGGCGGGCGGTGAGGCGCGGGGCCCCGGGCGGTGGCGCGGGAGTCGCGGGCGCGGACTCGGCGCGGAGTACGGACATGACGAACCCTTCGGTACGAGGGCGCGGGCGCGCCGTTCGCCGTAACGGGACTGGATTCCCGTTACGGCGAAGAACGTAGCACCGCCGGGCGCCGTAAGGGAACTCTAATTCCGTTAAGCTGGGGTCATGACCGACGCAGCCGCTCCGCCCCCGCCCGGCACCCCGCCCCCCGGCACCGTCCGCCCCGGCGGTCGCACCGCCCGCGTACGGGAGGCCGTCCTGCGCGCGAGCGGCGACGCGCTCGCCGAGCGGGGCTTCGAGGCCCTGGACCTCGCCGACGTCGCCCGCCGCGCCGAGGTGGGCAGGACGACGGTCTACCGGCGCTGGGGCACCCCGGCCGCGCTCGCCGCCGACCTGCTCGCCGACATGGCGGAGCAGTCCCTGCCGCGCGCGGACACCGGCACCGTCGAGGGCGACCTCCTCGCCAACGCGCGCCTCGTCGTCAGGACCCTCACGGACCCGCGCCAGGGCCGCCTCTTCCGCGCCCTCGTCGCCGCCTCGCTCTGCGACCCGGAGACGGCAGCGGCACTGCACCGCTTCTACGAGGTGCGGGTCGCGGAGTGGGCCGGGTGCGTCACGGACGCCGTGGCACGCGGTGAACTCCCGCCCGGCACGGACGCGCACGCGGTCGTCGCCGCCGTATCGGCCCCGCTGTACTACGCCTTCCTCAACCTCGGCGCCCCGCTCACGGACCACCACGCCCGCCGCGCGGCCCACGCGGCGGCGACGGCGGCACGGGCGGGGGTGTGGAGCGGGGGTACGGAGGACGGCTGAGGGACGGCACCCGCGGCGCCCGGCGGCCCCACCCCGCCATCCCCGGCGAGCCCCCTCCGGCACCAGCAGCCCCCACCCCCCACTTTCCAGCCAACGGCCGACACCCATCGGGCCCTTGACAGCCTCGCCCACAGCCGCCGCACAGGCCCGGCGCACCGCGTCGTGGCATGTGCGCGGAAACCGCTCCCCCGGCCTTGTTGAGCTACCGACGCGTAACGGCGGTGGCGCGCGGGGGCCCGCGGACGGCGGCCGGCGGGCGGCGCCGGAGCGGGACATGGTTCCGGCCAAGCTCTCTTCGTGGTCATGACACGCGGTGCCCCGCGATGCGAAGGTGGCGATGCGCCACCCCCCACGGTCGGCCACACCCCCCACCCCTCGGGGCCGGATCGCCCTCGGACGATCCGGCCCCGCAGCACCCGCACGCCCGTCAGTTCACCGCGCGGCCCGTCGTCCGCCTCCCCCACGAGGCACGACCCCGCCGAGGCACCGCCCCACCGAGGGCCACGCCCCGCCGGGTCACGGCGCCGGACCGCGCTCCCCCCACTGGAACGAATCGACTGGGAGTCAGCGTTGTCCCGTAACCCCGGCACGTCCCGTACCTCCCGTTTCCCCAGAACGGTTCTGGTGTCCGCCACCGCGGTCGCCTCCGCCGCTCTGCTCGCGGGGGCCCTCGGCGCCCCCGCCACGGCGGCGGACCGCACCCCGTCCGCGACGCCGCTCACGATGACCGTCTCGCTGCGCGCCGGCCTTTTGAAGGAGGCGAAGGCGGACACGGCGGCCACCGCGCGCACCCTCGGGCTCGGCGCCCAGGAGGAGTTGCACGTCAAGGACGTCGTGAAGGACCGCGACGGCACGGTCCACACGCGCTACGACCGCACGTACCAGGGCCTCAAGGTCCTCGGCGGCGACCTCGTCGTGCACACCGCGAAGAGCGGGAAGCAGCTCGGCGTCAACCGCGCGAGCAAGGCAGGGCTCAAGGTCGACACGAGCCCGAAGACGCTCAAGGCCGCACCGGACAACGCCACGAAGGTCGTGTGGGCGCCGCGCGACAGCGGCCCCGTGCTCGCCTACGAGTCCGTCGCGAAGTCCGTCAAGAAGGACGGCACGCCGAGCGAGATCCACACCGTCACCGACGCGACGAGCGGCAAGCGCCTCGCCCGGTGGGACGGCGTCGAGACCGGCCTCGGGCACAGCGAGTACAACGGCGACGTCGAGCTCGGCACGAGCGGTTCGGCGGGCAGCTACACGCTCACCGACGCGGAGCGCGGCGGGCACAAGACGTACAACCTCGACAACGGCTCCTCCGGGACCGGCACGCTCTTCACGGACGACGACGACGAGTGGGGCGACGGCACCGCGAGCGACCCGCAGACCGCCGCCGTCGACGCCGCCTACGGCGCCGCCGAGACCTGGGACTACTACAAGGACGTGCACGGCCGCTCCGGCATCGCCGGGGACGGCAAGGGCGCGACCTCGCGGGTCCACTACGGCAACAACTACGTCAACGCCTTCTGGCAGGACAGCTGCTTCTGCATGACGTACGGGGACGGAGCGGGCAACGCCGCGCCGCTCACCGCGCTCGACGTCGCCGCGCACGAGATGAGCCACGGCGTCACGGCCGCGACCGCGGGCCTCGTCTACAGCGGGGAGTCCGGCGGCCTCAACGAGGCGACGAGCGACATCATGGCGACCGCCGTCGAGTTCTACTCGAACACCGACGAGGACCCGGGCGACTACCTCATCGGCGAGAAGATCGACATCAACGGCGACGGCAGCCCGCTGCGGTACATGGACGAGCCGAGCAAGGACGGCGCCTCGCGCGACTACTGGTCCTCCGACCTCGGCAACACCGACGTCCACTACTCCTCGGGCCCGGCGAACCACTTCTTCTACCTGCTGTCCGAGGGCAGCGGCGCGAAGACCGTCAACGGCGTCTCCTACGACTCGCCGACCTACGACGGCTCGACGGTGACCGGCATCGGCATCGACAAGGCCGCGCAGGTGTGGTTCAAGGCGCTCAGCGAGTACATGACGTCCACGACGGACTACGCGGACGCCCGCGAGGCCACGCTCAGCGCGGCCGGGGACCTCTACGGCGCGGACTCCGCCGAGTACCAGGCGGTGGACGCGGCCTGGGCGGCCATCAACGTGAGCTGACGGAGCGAAGGCTGACATGAGGTAAGGGGCGTTCTCCTGGAGAACGCCCCTTACCTTTCACCCCGTTCATCGGATCACCGCACCGCGCGCCGGGCTCTTGGCCTCACCGCGTCCGCGCGCCGGGTTCTCGGCCTCGCCGCGTCCGCGCGCCGGGCCCCTCGGCCTCACCGCATCAGCACGCCTCCCCCGTCCCCCTTCGCCTCCGCCGGCACGGCCACGAGCCCCAGTTCGGCGAGCGAGGCGAGGAGCCGGTGGGCGGGCAGGACGCGCACGGTGTAGCCGAAGCTGCCCGTGCGGTCGAGGGCGAGCGGGCCCTCGTACGTCCAGCGGCCCTCCAGGTCGGGCCCCGCGCCGACGGGCTTGAGCGGCACCGTGTGCGGCTCGCTGATCCGGTCGTCGGCGTCGACGCGCCCGGAGACCACCTGCACCTCGACGTCCTCGGGCGCGAGCGCCCCGAGCGAGACGTGCACGCGCAGTCCGAGGCTCGCCCCGTACTCGGCGCCCGTGCCCGTCGCCGTCGTCTCCGGCTGCTCCACGGCGACCTGTCCCCAGCCCGCGCGCACCTTCGCCTTCCACGCGGCGAGCTGCCCGGCCGCCTCGGGGACGAGGGCGCGGTGGGCGCGCGCGGCGGGGGTGTAGAGATCCTCCACGTAGCCGCGGACCATGCGCCCGGCGAGGACCTTGGGGCCGAGGCTCGTGAGGGTGCGGCGCACCATCTCGATCCAGCGGCCCGGCAGGTCCCGCGCGTCGCGGTCGTAGAAGCGCGGCGCCACGCGCTCCTCCAGGAGGCGGTAGAGGGCCTCGGACTCCAGGTCGTCGCGGCGGTCCTCGTCGAGGTGCGCGCTGCCGTCGGCGGTGGGGATCGCCCAGCCGAAGTCGGGCTCGTACCACTCGTCCCACCAGCCGTCGAGGACGGAGAGGTTGAGCGCGCCGTTGAGCGCGGCCTTCATGCCGCTCGTGCCGCACGCCTCCAGGGGCCGCAGCGGGTTGTTGAGCCACACGTCGCAGCCCGGGTAGAGGGTCTGCGCCATGCCCATGCCGTAGTCGGGCAGGAAGACGATGCGGTGGCGCACGCGCGGGTCGTCGGCGAAGCGGACGAGTTCCTGCACGAGGCGCTTGCCGCCGTCGTCGGCGGGGTGCGCCTTGCCCGCGACGACGATCTGCACGGGGCGCTCGGGGTGGAGCAGGAGGCGCGTGAGGCGCTCGGGGTCGCGGAGCATGAGGGTGAGGCGTTTGTACGAGGGGACGCGGCGCGCGAAACCGATCGTGAGGACATCGGGGTCGAGGACCCCCTCGATCCAGCCGAGTTCGGCAGCACCCGCGCCGCGCTGGCGCCAGGAGGCGGCGAGGCGGCGGCGGACCTCGCCGACGAGGCGGGCGCGGAGCTGTCCCCGTACCCCCCAGATGTCCGCGTCGGGGATGTCGGCGACGGCGTCCCAGCGGGGCGAGCCGCCGACCGCCATGGCCTCCTCGGCGCGCGCGGCGCCGATCCGCCCGGCGCCGAGCGCGAAGACCTCGGGGGCGACCCAGGTGGCCGCGTGCACGCCGTTGGTGACGGAGGTGATCGGCACGTCCTCGGCGTCGAAGCCGGGCCAGAGCCCGGCGAACATCTCGCGGCTGACCTGCCCGTGCAGGGTCGAGACGCCGTTGGCGCGCTGGGCGAGGCGCAGGCCCATGACCGCCATGTTGAACAGGTGCGGCTGCCCGCCCTCGTACGTCTCGCGGCCCAGGCGCAGCACGTCCTCGGTGTCGAGCGCGGGCAGTTCGGCGCTCGGCCCGAAGTGGCGGGCGATCAGCTCGGCGTCGAAGCGGTCGATACCGGCCGGGACGGGGGTGTGGGTGGTGAAGACGGTGCCCGCGCGGACGGCTTCGAGCGCGGCGGCGAAATCGGGGATCGCGGGGTTCCCGCCGCTCAGCAGCTCGTGCACGCGTTCGAGGCCGAGGAAGCCCGCGTGTCCCTCGTTCGTGTGGAACACCTCGGGGGCGGGGTGCCCGGTGAGGCGGCAGTAGGCGCGGACGGCGCGGACGCCGCCGATGCCGAGGAGCATCTCCTGGTGGAGGCGGTGCTCGCTGCCGCCGCCGTAGAGGCGGTCGGTCACCTCGCGGGCCGCGCGGTCGTTGTCCTCGACGCCGGAGTCGAGGAGGAGGAGCGGGACGCGGCCGACCGCGGCCTGCCAGATCCTCGCCCGCAGGACGCGCCCGGCGGGGAGCGTGAGGGCGATCTCGGCGGGGGTCCCGTCGGCCTCGCGCAGGAGGGTCAGGGGCAGCTCGCCCGGGTCGAGCACGGGGTAGGTCTCCTGCTGCCAGCCCTCGCGCGAGAGGGACTGACGGAAGTAGCCGTGCCGGTAGAGGAGGCCGACGCCGATGAGCGGGACGCCGAGGTCGCTGGCCGATTTGAGGTGGTCCCCGGCGAGGATGCCGAGGCCGCCCGAGTACTGCGGGAGCGCCGCGGTGACGCCGAACTCGGGCGAGAAGTAGGCGATCGCGCCGGGCAGCGCGGCGGGGTCCTGCTCCTGGTACCAGCGGCCGTCCGAGAGGTACGCGTCCAGGCCGGCGGCGGCCTCGCCGAGGCGCCGGACGTACCGCTCGTCGGCGGCGAGGGCGGTGAGCCGGTCCTGGGTCAGCGCGGCGAGCAGGCGCAGCGGGTCCTGGCCGCTCTCCTCCCACAGGACGGGGTCCGCGGCGCGGAACACCTCACGCGTCGGGGGGTGCCAGGACCAGCGCAGGTTACGGGCGAGTGCGTCGAGCGGGCGCAGGGGTTCGGGGAGTACGGGCCGGACGGTGAATCGTCGGATGGCCTTCACGTTGCCGCCTTCGCGTCAGGAAGCTGAACAGGGGCCCGTCACCGGCGCCACACCGGGACAAAGGCCGCTTCCCCGCGACCCTAGCGCGGGGGGTGCCCCGCCAACCACGGCGCGCGCGGGCACCCCGTACGCTCCCCGCGCCCCTCAAATGCGCCCACCGAATCGCCGCGTCCCCGCTCACCAGCCACAATCCGATGACGCGGGGCCGCACCCCCGGGTGCCGTGTGACGTGGCCGGAATTGTGTCCGTGTTGATGAGCGAGTAGTTAACACGCCGTCGGGTTGCCCATACGGATACCGGGGGAAGGCTTCCGCGGTAGCCCACCGCAGCACCCCCTTTACATCCGCCCACTCGGGTGAACGCGGACAGGAGCGGCCATGCCTCAGGGACGCCGGCGAGCAAATCGGGTGAAGGCCCGGTCAACGGACGGCTCCGCACTGCCGATAGACGGTGCGGAGGCACAGGCGGGCCCCGCGGGGCCCGTACGGCCCGTGCGGCCGGACCGGTCCGGCCGCGACGCACCCCCGAAGCCCCGCCGTGCCGCCCCACCACCCGCACCCGCACCCGCTACGTCACCAGGTGATGCCGTGAAAACCCCGATCGGCCGCATCCCCGTGCTGGATGTGACCCCGCTCGTCGACTGCGGACGCAGGCCCGCCAAGGCCGTCGTCGGCGAGACCTTCGAGATCAGTGCCACCGTCTTCCGCGAGGGCCATGACGCCGTGGCGGCCAATGTGGTCCTCAAGTCACCGGACGGCCGTCCGGGACCGTGGACCCCGATGCGAGAACTCGCCCCCGGCACCGACCGCTGGGGCGCCGAGGTGACCCCGGACATGGAGGGCCGCTGGACGTACAAGGTGGAGGGCTGGAGCGATCCGCTCGCCACCTGGCGGCACGCGGCGGGCATCAAGGTGCCCGCCGGGATCGACACCGCCCTCGTCCTGGAGGAGGGCGCGCTGCTCCACGAGCGCGCCGCGCGCAAGGTCCCCAAGCAGGACGGCAAGCGCGAGGTGGTGCTCGCGGCGGCCGACGCGCTGCGCGACACCTCGCGCACCCCGGGGCAGCGCCTGGCCGCCGCGCTCGCGCCGGAGGTGGTCGAGGTCCTGGACCGGCACCCGCTGCGCGAGCTGGTCAGCTCCTCGAAGCCGCTCAAGCTGCTCGTCGAGCGGCGCCGGGCCCTCGTCGGCTCCTGGTACGAGTTCTTCCCGCGCTCCGAGGGGGCGCGGGTCACCGCGGACGGGCGGAGCCGGTCGGGGACGTTCCGGACGGCGGCCGAGCGGCTCGCCGGGGTCGCCGCGATGGGCTTCGACGTCGTCTACCTGCCGCCGATCCACCCGATCGGCACGACACACCGCAAGGGCCGCAACAACTCGCTCGACCCGACGCCCGAGGACGTGGGCGTGCCGTGGGCGATCGGTTCGGCGGACGGCGGGCACGATGCGGTGCACCCGGAGCTGGGCACCCTGGAGGACTTCGACGCCTTCGTGGCGCGGGCCCGGGAGCTGCGCCTGGAGATCGCGCTCGACTTCGCGCTCCAGTGCTCGCCGGACCACCCGTGGGTCAAGGAGCACCCGGAGTGGTTCCACCACCGCCCGGACGGCTCGATCGCGTACGCCGAGAACCCGCCGAAGAAGTACCAGGACATCTACCCGATCGCCTTCGACAAGGACATGCCGGGGCTCGTCGCGGAGACGTGCCGGGTGCTGCGCTTCTGGATGGACCACGGGGTGCGGATCTTCCGGGTGGACAATCCGCATACGAAGCCGGTCGTGTTCTGGCAGAAGGTGATCGCGGAGATCAACGGACGCGACCCCGACGTCATCTTCCTGGCGGAGGCGTTCACCCGCCCGGCGATGATGCGCACCCTCGCCGCCGTCGGCTTCCAGCAGTCGTACACCTACTTCACCTGGCGTAACACGAAGCAGGAGCTGACGGAGTACGCCCAGGAACTCGCGGGTGAATCCGCGTGGGTCATGCGGCCCAATTTCTTCGTCAACACCCCGGACATCCTGCACGGCTACCTCCAGGACGGCGGGCCCCCCGCCTTCGCCACGCGGGCCGTGCTCGGGGCGACGCTCTCCCCCACGTGGGGGGTGTACGCGGGCTTCGAGCTGTACGAGAACCAGGCGCTGAAGCCCGGCTCCGAGGAGTACCTGGACTCGGAGAAGTACCAGCTCAGGCCACGTGACTGGGAGGGGGCCGAGCGCGCGGGACGCTCGCTGGCCCCGCTGATCACGAAGCTCAACCGGCTTCGCCGGCTGCACCCGGCGCTCCAGCAACTGCGCCGCGTGCACTTCCACCACACGGATCAGGACCAGGTCATCGCGTACTCCAAACGGGCGGGCAACGACGTCGTGCTCGTGGTCGCGAACCTCGATCCCCACCACACCCAGGAGGCGACGGTCTCGTTGGACATGCCGGCGCTCGGCCTCGACTGGCACGAGACCGTCCCGGTGCGCGACGCGCTCACCGGCGAGACCTACCACTGGGGCAGGGCCAACTACGTGCGCCTGGAGCCGGGCACCACGCCCGCGCACGTGTTCACCCTGCGACCGTCCCCGCTGATCGGAGGGTCACCCGCATCATGATCGTCAACGAGCCCGTCCCCGACACATTCGAGGACACCCCGCGCAAGGACCGCGATCCCGACTGGTTCAAACGCGCCGTCTTCTACGAAGTCCTCGTCCGGTCCTTCCAGGACAGCAACGGCGACGGAGTCGGCGACCTCAAGGGCATCACCGCGAAGCTGGACTACCTGCAATGGCTCGGCGTGGACTGCCTCTGGCTCCCGCCGTTCTTCCAGTCCCCGCTGCGCGACGGCGGCTACGACGTCTCCGACTACACCGCCGTGCTCCCCGAGTTCGGGGACCTCGCCGACTTCGTCGAGTTCGTGGACGCGGCGCACCAGCGCGGCATGCGCGTCATCATCGACTTCGTCATGAACCACACGAGCGACCAGCACATGTGGTTCCAGGAGTCGCGCAAGGACCCCGAAGGCCCCTACGGCGACTACTACGTCTGGGCCGACGACGACAAGGCGTACAGCGACGCGCGCATCATCTTCGTCGACACCGAGGCGAGCAACTGGACCTTCGACCCGGTCCGCAAGCAGTACTACTGGCACCGCTTCTTCTCGCACCAGCCGGACCTCAACTACGAGAACCCGGCGGTGCAGGAGGAGATCATCGCGGCGCTGCGCTTCTGGCTGGACCTCGGCATCGACGGCTTCCGCCTCGACGCGGTCCCCTACCTCTACGCCGAGGAGGGCACCAACTGCGAGAACCTGCCCGCGACGCACGAGATGCTCAAGCGGGTACGGGCCGAGGTGGACGCGCACTACCCGGACACCGTGATCCTCGCGGAGGCCAACCAGTGGCCCGAGGACGTCGTCGACTACTTCGGCGACTTCTCCAAGGGCGGCGACGAGTGCCACATGGCCTTCCACTTCCCGGTCATGCCGCGCATCTTCATGGCGGTGCGGCGCGAATCGCGCTACCCCGTCTCGGAAATCCTCGCGAAGACCCCGGCGATCCCGGCCGGGTGCCAGTGGGGCATCTTCCTGCGCAACCACGACGAGCTGACCCTCGAAATGGTGACGGACGAAGAACGCGACTACATGTACGCGGAGTACGCCAAGGACCCGCGGATGCGCGCCAACATCGGCATCCGCCGCCGCCTCGCGCCGCTGCTCGACAACGACCGCGACCAGATCGAGCTGTTCACGGCGCTGCTGCTCTCGCTGCCCGGCTCCCCCATCCTCTACTACGGGGACGAGATCGGCATGGGGGACAACATCTGGCTCGGCGACCGCGACGCGGTGCGCACCCCGATGCAGTGGACGCCCGACCGCAACGCCGGGTTCTCCTCCTGCGACCCGGGCAGGCTCTTCCTGCCGACCATCATGGACCCGGTCTACGGCTACCAGGTGACGAACGTCGAGGCGGCCATGTCCGCCCCGGCCTCGCTCCTGCACTGGACCCGCCGCATGATCGAGATCCGCAAGCAGAACCCCGCCTTCGGGCTGGGTTCGTATACGGAACTGCCGTCCTCGAACCCCGCGGTCCTCGCCTTCCTGCGCGAGCTGCGCTCGGAGGACGGCACGTCGGACGACCTGGTGCTGTGCGTGCACAACTTCTCGCGCTTCGCCCAGCCCACCGAGCTGGACCTCCAGGCGTACGCGGGCCGCCATCCGGTGGAACTCATCGGTGGCGTGCGCTTCCCCGCGATCGGTGAACTGCCGTACCTGCTCACCCTCGCGGGCCACGGCTTCTACTGGTTCCGGCTGCGCAAAGACCCGTCCGAGCGCTGAACGGGCGCGGCCCCCGCCGGGCGCGGGGGCCGCGACACGCGTGCGGAGCGGCGGCGCTGCGGTCGCCGCGTCCCATGCGTACCCGTATGGTTTCGGCCAGGGAAATCCCGTACCAGACCCGTCCGTCCGTTGGGTCCCGACCCGCATACTGTGTCCCACCCCGGGCACCCTCCCGGAATACCGGCACCACCGACGGGCCGGACCACCGAACGGCCCGTCACCGTACGGAATTCTCCCTACTGCCCCACCGGTCACCGTGGGGCCTGCGCGCCAGGGTTTTACCGCTTCGCGCGGGGCGCGTGAACCTGCTGGTGTACCCGGGGAAAGGACACGACCGCCGCCATGTCGGATGCCCCAAGGACGCTCGTCCCTTCCCCCAGCCCCGTCCCGGACCCGGGGGAACTGCTCGCCTCGCTCGACCCGCTGCTGCGCGGCTGGCTGCCCCGGCAGCGCTGGTTCGCCGGCAAGGGCCGCCCCGTCACCGGCTTCACCCTCGTCTCGCTCACCGAGCTGCTGCCCTGGCGCGGCGGGCGCGGTGGCGGTCCCGGAGTCCTCCACCTCCTGGTCCGCGCCGACCAGGACGCGGGCACCCCGGGCGACTGCTACCAGCTTTTGCTCGGCGTACGCAGCGAACTGCCGCCGCACCTCGCCCACGCGCGCATCGGCCGCCCGGAGTCCGGGCCCTTCGCCGGGCACGTCGTCTACGAGGCGCTCCAGGACCCGCGCCCGGCCGAACTCCTCCTGGAGCGGATGCGCCTGCCGGGACGGCTCGGCGAACTGCGCTTCGGGCGCGAGGCGCGCACCACGATCCCGACCGGGCTCACCCCCAGGCCGCTCGGCTCGGAGCAGTCCAACTCCTCGCTCGTGTACGGCGATACGTTCATCCTCAAACTCTTCCGGCGCGTCGTGCCCGGCGCCAATCCGGACCTGGAACTGCCGCTCGTCCTCGCGCGGCAGGAGTGCGCGCGCGTGCCCGCGCCCGTCGCGTGGATGCAGGCGGAGCCGGAGGGCGGCGAGGACGGCGAGCCGTACGTGCTCGGCGTGCTCCAGCCCTTCCTCCAGGGCTCGGACGACGGCTGGGAGCTGGCGCTGCGGCGGCTCGCCGCGGGCGAGGACTTCACCGCCGACGCGCACGCGCTCGGGCGGGCGACGGCCGAGGTGCACACCGCGCTCGCGGCGGCGCTGCCCGCCGCGGAGCTCGGGCCCGGTCAGCTCGCGGCGCTCGCCGGGGACATGACGCGCCGCCTGGAGGAGGCGGCGGCAGCGGTGCCCGAGCTGCGGCCGTACGTGCCGGGGCTGCGCGGCGCCTTCGCGCGCCTGGCCGCGGCGGGCCGCGAGGGCAGGACGTGGACCGCGCAGCGCGTGCACGGCGACCTGCACCTCGGGCAGTGCCTGCGCTCGGCGGAGGGCTACTGGTCGCTCATCGACTTCGAGGGCGAGCCGGCGAGGCCGCTCGCCGAGCGCCGCCTCGCCTTCCCGCCCGTGCGCGACGTGGCCGGGATGCTGCGCTCCTTCGACTACGCGGCCCGCTCGCACGAACCGTGGGCACCCGAGTGGGCCACGGCCTGCCGCGCCGCCTACTGCGAGGGGTACGCGGAGGTCGCGGGCCGCGACCCGCGCGAGGACGCGGACCTGCTCACCGCGTACGAGACGGACAAGGCGGTGTACGAGGTCCTGTACGAGGCCAGGCACCGGCCCGACTGGCTCCCGGTCCCGCTCGCGGCGATCGCGCGGCTCGCGGGGGACGCGCAGGCGCGCGAGGCCGGGGACACGCGGAGCAAGCGCGAGGCCCGGGACCCGGAGCCCGCCCGGTCCGAGTCCGCCCACGTCGCGCCCGCCCGCCAGTCCCCCGCGCGGGGCGGCCCGCGCGGGGGCTCCTCCCGCGAGGAGCCCGGCACGGGACGCCGTTCCACCAAGCTGTTGTGACCCGCCGGGGCAGCACGCCCCGGGCCCCACCCTCCGTTCGACCCGCACCGGCCCCAGGAGGTTTTACCCGTGACCCCCC
The DNA here is from genome assembly GCF_000213055.1 of Streptomyces sp. Tu6071. NCBI lineage: Bacteria > Bacillati > Actinomycetota > Actinomycetes > Kitasatosporales > Streptomycetaceae > Streptomyces > Streptomyces sp. Tu6071. The sequence goes on from NZ_CM001165.1 coordinate 2,194,524, forward strand.
GCTCCTCGTCCTCGTCCCGCCCCGCCAAGGCCGCCAAGGCGGCGCGCCACAAGCCCGCCGCACCGGCCCCCCAGGAGCCCGCGCTCCAGGAACCGGCGCCCCAGGACCCGGCGCCGCAGGGCCCGGCCCCGCAGGAGAACGCCGCCGCCCCCGAACCGGCGGCGCTCCCCCGCACCGCGCCCGTCCCCGCCCCCGCGCACGAACCCGCCGCGGAATCGCTCGGCGAGGCCGCTCCCGCCTCGCCCGACGCGGTGGGCGCCGGGGACCGGGGGCGGCTGCTCGCCGGGGCGCACCACGACCCGCACGCGGTGCTCGGCGCGCACCCCGCGGCGGACGGCGGCGGCACCCTCGTACGGGTCCTGAAGCCGCACGCCCGCGCGGTGACCGTGCTGCTCGCCGACGACGGCCGGGTGCCGCTGGGCGCCGACGGGGACGGCTTCTTCTCGGGCCGCCTCCCGGCGGGGACGCGGCCCGGCGCCCCGTACCGGCTGCTCGTCGCGTACGGCGAGGACGAGGGGGCGGCGCTGGAGGACCCGTACCGCTTCCCGCCCGCGCTCGGCGAGATGGACCTGCACCTCATCGGCGAGGGGCGGCACGAGGAGCTGTGGACGGCGCTCGGGGCACGCGTCATGGAGCGGGACGGCGTGGCGGGGACGCGGTTCACGGTGTGGGCGCCGAACGCGCGGGGGGTGCGCGTCATCGGGGACTTCAACTACTGGGACGGGACCGGGCACCCGATGCGCTCGCTCGGCGGGACCGGGGTGTGGGAGCTGTTCCTGCCGGGGCTCGGTGCCGGTGAGCTGTACAAGTACGAGATCACGACGCCCGAGGGCCACCACGTGCGCAAGGCGGACCCGATGGCGCGGCGCACGGAGGTGCCGCCCGCGACCGCTTCGGTCGTCGAGGAGTCCGCGTACGAGTGGAGCGACGCGGAGTGGCTCGCGCACCGCGGCGACCGCCCGGTGCACGAGGCGCCGTTCTCCGTCTACGAGGTGCACCTCGCCTCCTGGCGGCCGGGGCTCACCTACCGCGAGCTGGCCGAGGAGCTGCCCGCGTACGTGAAGGACCTCGGGTTCACGCACGTCGAGCTGATGCCGATCGCGGAGCACCCCTTCGGCGGCTCGTGGGGCTACCAGGTGACGGGGTTCTACGCGCCGACGTCGCGGCTCGGCACCCCGGACGACTTCCGCTTCCTCGTCGACAGCCTGCACCGGGCCGGGATCGGCGTCCTCATGGACTGGGTGCCCGCGCACTTCCCGCGCGACGAGTGGGCGCTCGCGCGGTTCGACGGCCGCCCGCTCTACGAGCACGCCGACCCGCAGCGCGCCTCGCACCCGGACTGGGGCACGCTCGTCTTCGACTTCGGCCGCACCGAGGTGCGCAACTTCCTCGTCGCGAACGCCACGTACTGGTGCGAGGAGTTCCACATCGACGGGCTGCGCGTCGACGCGGTCGCCTCGATGCTCTACCTGGACTACTCGCGCGAGTACGGGCAGTGGTCGCCGAACGCCTACGGCGGGCGCGAGGACCTGGACGCGGTGCGCTTCCTCCAGGAGATGAACGCGACCGTCTACCGCCGCAACCCGGGCGTCGTCACGGTCGCCGAGGAGTCGACGGCCTGGGACGGCGTCACACGGCCGACCGACCACAGCGGGCCCGGGGGCTTCGGCGGCCTGGGCTTCGGCCTGAAGTGGAACATGGGCTGGATGCACGACTCGCTCGAATACCTCGCGAAGGAGCCCGTGCACCGCAAGTACCACCACAACGAGCTGACCTTCTCGATGGTGTACGCGTACAGCGAGAACTACGTGCTGCCGATCTCGCACGACGAGGTGGTGCACGGCAAGGGGGCGCTCGTCTCGAAGATCCCGGGCGACTGGTGGCAGCGCCGCGCGACCGCCCGCGCCTACCTGGGCTTCATGTGGTCCCACCCGGGCAAGCAACTCCTTTTCATGGGGCAGGAGTTCGCGCAGGGCTCGGAGTGGTCGGAGGCGCACGGGCCCGACTGGTGGCTGCTCGACCCGGCGTACGAGGCGTCCGGCGACCACCGCGGCGTGCAGCACCTCGTGCGCGACCTGAACGCCGTCTACACCGCGACGCCGCCGCTGTGGCAGCGCGACACGGACCCGGGCGGCTTCGCCTGGGTCCTCGGCGACGCGGCCGAGGACAACGTCCTCGCCTACCTCCGCCACGACCACGAGGGCACCCCCTTCCTCGCGGTGTGCAACTTCTCCCCCGTCGTCCGCCCGCACTACCGCGTCGGCGCCCCGGAGGGCCGCTGGACGGAGGCCCTCAACACGGACGCGACGCGTTACGGCGGAAGCGGCGTCGCGGCGACCCCCGAGGGCGGCGCGACGACCGGCCCGATCGGCGCGCACGGCCACGCGCAGAGCCTGGAACTGACTCTGCCGCCGCTCGCGACGGTGTGGTTGCGGCGCGTCTGACCAGGCAGTTCGCCGCTGTTACAGGCCCCTGACAGTTTTCCGTGAACTGGAAGGGGGGTGGTGATCATCAGATATTCCGTACGCACTCACCCGCTGCGGAAAGAGACATCATGTCGATCATCACCCCCCGCGCCGCCCGCACCACCGCCGCCGTCCTCGCCGCGCTCGCCCTCGGCGCCGGGGCCGTCGCCTGCGACTCCGACGACGACTCCGCGAGCGCCGCGCCCACCGCCTCGCAGGGCTCCGGCGCCCCCGCGCAGGACGCGTCGAAGGACGACGGCGCCGACGCCGGTACCGGCTCCCCGCAGAGCGGCACGCCCGCCGAGGAGGGCACGAACGGCGGGAAGGCGCAGAACGACGACGGCATCAACCCCTCGGACGAGGCGGCGAAGCCGAGCGGCGCGCACTGCGCGACGAGCGAGATCGACTTCGACTTCTGGGGGCCGCACGGCGGGAAGCCCGACATGGAGCAGTCGAAGTACCAGCAGTCCGTGACCGTGCGGCTGACCAACCACAGCAAGCGCACGTGCACGCTCAAGGGCTTCCCCGGCGTCCAGCTCGTGAGCGCGAAGGGCGAGCGCTGGGACCTCGCCCGTTCCGGCGCCCGCCCGGACCCGATCACGCTCAAGCCCGGCGACGACATCGCGCACATCAAGTTCACGGTCATGCCCACGACGGACCCCGGCACGAAGTCGTTCGTCCCGCAGGACGTCGTCATGACGCTGCCCGACGAGACGAAGCACATCACGCTGCCGTGGGAGTACGGCGGCGCGATCGTCGAGCAGTCCGGTGCGACGCACCCCGGCACCTTCGTCGACCCGATCGGCCTCTGAGCGGCCCGGGGCGGCCCCTCCCGCGCGGAGGGACCGCCACGTCACGCCGCACGGCTCACGCCTTGAGCGCTATGGCCAGCGGCTCGGGCAGCGGCTCGCTGTGCAGGAGACCGAGCCGCTGCGTGGGCCGGGTGAGCGCCACGTACAGGTCGGACTCCTCGTACCGCTGCGGCTCCACGGCCAGCACCTCGTCGAATTCGAGGCCCTTCGACTGGCGCGGCGTCAGCAGCACGACGGGACGGGTCAGGTCGGGGCTCTCGCCCGCCGAGGCGCCCGGCAGGTGCGGGAGCAGCACGTGGTGCAGCGTGCGCGGCGCGACCACCGCGACGCGGCCCCCGGCCTCCGCCGCCCGCCCGGCCGCCTCGCCCACCGCGCGCGGCAGTTCCTCCGCCCCGTACGCGCCCGCCCACGGCCGGACGCCCGTCGAGCGGACCGAGCGCGGCGCGGCGAAGCCGGGGTCGGCGGCGCGCGGCACGGCGGCGGCGACGTCCATGATCTCGGCCGGGGTGCGGTAGTTGACGTCGAGACGGCGGTAGGCGTAGCGGTCGCCGACGTAGGGGGCGAGGACGCTGTCCCAGGAGCGCATGCCCGCCGGGTCGGCGGTCTGCGCGGGGTCCCCGACGAGGGTCATCGAGCGGTTGGGGCCGCGCCGCATGAGCAGCCGCCACATCATGGCCGACAGCTCCTGCGCCTCGTCCACGATGATGTGCCCGAAGGCCCACGTGCGGTCCTCGGCGGCCCGTTCGGCCGCGCTGCGCCGGTCGCGCTCCTCGTGCCGCTCCGCGAGCCGCTCCGCGTCCACGATGTCCTGGGCGCCGAGCACCTCCGACTCCTCGTCCTCGAACTCGTACGTGCGCGAGGCCGCGGCGACGTCGAGCACGCCCTGCGCGTACTCGGCCTCCTCGCGCCGCTTCCGTGCCTCGGCGGCACGGCGCAGGGAGTCGTCCTCGCCGAGGAGTTCGGCGGCCTCGTCGAGGAGCGCGACGTCGGCGGGGGTCCACGGCGCGGGTGTGAAGACGCTCCCCGACCACGTGCCGGGGGCACGGCGGATCGCGTCGGCGTCCTCGGCGGGCAGGTGTCCGCCGGCGTCGGGCTCGGCGAGGAAGTCCGCGAGGAACTTCTCCGGCGTGAGCCGGGGCCACAGCGTGTCGATGGCGGCCTGCACGGCGGGGCTCGCGGCGATCTCCTTGCCGAGTTCCGCGACGTCGGTCGGGTCGAGGAAGTTCGGGCCGCCGAAGGGGTCGGCGCCGAGGCGGTCGGCGAGTTGCGCGGTGAGCGCGTCGATGACGCGGAAGGCGAAGTGGGGGCGGGCGAGGTTGTGCGGGACGAGCGCGGCGCGCGCCCGCTCGCGGGCCCCGGCGGCGGTCTCCCGGTCGAGCGTGAGCGTCCCGTGGTCCTCGTGCGCGATCTCCAGGACGGGATCGGGCAGCGCCTGCCGGTCGGCGAGTGTCCGCGCGAGCACGTCCGCCATGCGCGCGTCGCCCTTCACGGCGGTCGCGCGCGGCGTGTCCGTGCCCGTCGCCTTGATGCCCGGGTACAGCTCGCCGGGCGTCGCGAGCCACACGCCGGTCTCGCCGAGCGAGGGCAGGACCTCGCCGATGTAGTTGAGGAAGGCGCCGCCGGGGCCGACGATCAGGACGGCGCTGCGGTGCAGGCGCTCGCGGTCCGCGTAGAGGAGGTATGCGGCGCGGTGCAGCGCGACGGCGGTCTTGCCCGTGCCGGGGCCGCCCTCGACGACGAGGACGCCGCGGTGCGGGGCGCGGATGATCTCGTCCTGCTCGGCCTGGATGGTGCGCACGATGTCGCCCATGCGTCCGGTGCGCTCCGCGTTGAGCGCGCCGAGCAGCACGGCGTCGCCGCTCGGGTTCTCGAAGGCGCCGGGGGCGGTCTCGCGGAGGTCGAGGGTCTCGTCGTGCAGGGCGGTGACGGTGCGGCCCCTGGTCGTCAGGTGCCTGCGGCGGCGGAGGCCCATCGGGTGCAGGCCGGTCGCGAGGTAGAAGGGGCGCGCGACGGGGGCGCGCCAGTCGATGAGCAGCGGCGTGCGCTCGCTGTCGTCGGCGCGCAGCCCGATCCGGCCGATGTGGTGGGTGACGCCGTCGCGCTGGTCGATCCTGCCGAAGCAGAGCCCTTCCTCGATGCCGTCGAGTTCGGCGAGCGTCCTGCTGTACTCGAAGGCGGCGATGGAGCGCTCCAGTTGGGCCTGGTGTCCCTTGCCGACGGGGCGCAGGGCGTCGTCGGCGGCGCCCTCGGCCCGGTCCCTGAGCGCGTCGAGGCAGGCGTGCAGGAGATCCACGTACTCCTGTTCGGTCCGCAGCTCCTCGCGGCCCCACTCGTCCTGACGCCCTTCTTGACCGTTCCCGGCCGTGCCGGTCTCGTTTGACAAGACTGCTCCCTGCCCGTTAAGATTCGAGTACATGCGCTTCTGTGTGCCCGGATTCAGGCAGCACGGAATTACTCAATATACGCGTCGAAACGCCCCGGCCTCAAGTGGCTGGGGCGTTTTCGCGTTCCGGGGGGGGCGTGCTCGTGCCGGGTCCCGCGGCCGTCAGGCGGCCATCCGGTCCAGCTCCTCGCGCAGCCTGCGGCCCGAGCGGGCGCCGACGAGCTTGCCGAGGGGTTCGCCGTCGCGGAAGAGGATCATCGTGGGCGCGGCGAGCACGCCGTACCGCGCGGCCGTGAGCGGTGCCTCGTCCACGTCGAGCGCGACGACCCGCAGCTCCCCGGCGCGCTCCCGCGCGAGGTCGGCGAGCACGGGGGCGAGCTGACGGCACGGCGGGCACCAGCTCGCGGTGAACTCGACGAGGACGGGGCCGGGGGCGAGCAGCACGTCGGACGCGAAGCGGTCGTCGGTGAGGTGGGTGACGTCAGTGGTGGCCGGCATGGCGGGTCTCCTCAGCGGTCGGTGTCGCGGGAACAGGGGGGACGGGGGCGAGGGCGCAGCCGGGCTCCGGGGGCGCCGCGCCCGCCAGGGCCCGTACCGCCTCCTCCGCGCGCGCCAGTTGCGCGGCGACGCGGGCGCGGGCGGCGAGGACCTGGGCGACGAGGGCGTCCATCTCGGTGAGCTTGCGGCGGTAGCCGCCGAGCGAGGCGGGACACGTGTCGCCCTCCTCGTGCCCGGCCCGCAGGCACTCCACGAAGGGCCGCGTCTCCTCCAAGCCGAAGCCGACCTCCTGGAGCGCGCGGATCTGCCGGACGAGGCGCAGATCCGCCGCCCCGTACACGCGATGCCCCTGCCCGTCGCGCCGCGCGGCGAGCAGCCCGCGCGCCTCGTAGTACCGCAGGCCCGCGTCGTCGTCCCCGCCCGCTCCGCCAGCTCCCCGATACGCATCTCGCCGTCGTCCATGCGACGACGGTAGAACCTGACGCCGACGTCAAGGCCAGCCCGAGCGGCCCAACTCTGCCGGACACCGGCAGTGACCTGGGACGACGCCTCTGCGAGGCTGGACGCATGAGACGGACCTTCACGTGGCACGCGGGCCCGGCTCTGGTCTGCGGCGCCTCGCTCGTCGCGCTGGGGCTGTGCGCGGGGCTGCCCTTCGGGCGGTGGACGGCGGGGGCGGGATGGCTGGTGGCGGCAGGGTTCGCGGCGGCGCTGCCCACGGGCGCGGCGGCGCTCCTGCGGTGTCTGTGGGCCGGGGTGGACCGGTCCACGCTCTGGGCCTCGTTCCGCTGCCTGCCGCGGGCGGCGCGGCTGAGCTGCGCCGGGCTCCTACTGACGGGGGTCCTCGTGACCGGGACGGCCTTCGCGGGTTTCGCCGGTCGCCAGGACGCGAAGGCCGAAGCAGGCGGCGGCTATTCGGCGCTCGACACCCGCACGAAGGACCGGGTGCGGATCTCGCGGGAGCGGTACGAGGAGGTACGGGCGGCCGAACGACGCGGCTTCCTCGCACTGCCGGGCACCCTGCTGGTAGTGAGCGGGGCGCTGGTGCTGACCCTGGGCGAGTGGGACGGGGCGGGGGCGGGGCGGACCCCGGCGACCCGCGACAGGCGGGGTGCGGCGTAGGGCCCCGGGTCCCGCGAGTGCGGGGGCTCACCCTGCGGCCCCGCCACCACCCCCTCCGCCTACGCCCCGCCGCCCAGCCTCCGGTTCGCCAGGACCGGGATGGACTCGCGCACCGTCGTCACCTCCGCCGCGTCCACCTCCGCGAAGACCACCCCCGGCTCCGCGCCCGCCGTCGCCCGGATCGTGCCGTCCGGGCCCGCCAGCAGGCTGTGGCCGATGCCCGTCGGCGCCTTGCCGGAGCGGGGCGGGCCGCTCGCCCCCGGGTCCGCCTGGTCCACCGCCGCCACGTACAGCGTCGCGTCCAGGGCCCGGGCGCGGACCAGGAGTTCCCACTGCTCGCGCTTGCCGGGGCCCGCGCCCCAGGAGGCGGGGAGCACGCTCAGGAGCGCGCCCGCGTCCGCGTGGGCGCGGAAGAGTTCGGGGAAGCGGACGTCGTAGCAGGTCGCGAGGCCAGTACGGACGCCGTCCACGTCGATCGTGACGACCTCGGAGCCCGGGGCGACCGTCGCCGACTCGGCGAAGCCGAAGGCGTCGTAGAGGTGGATCTTGTCGTACGCGGCCTCGACGCCGGGGCCGGTCGCGAGCAGCGTGTTCGTCACGCGCCCGTCCGGGGCGGGCGTGAACATCCCCGCCACCACGACGACCCCGCACTCTGCCGCGACCGCGCGGACGCCCTCCGCCCACGGCCCGTCGAGCGGTTCGGCGAGCGGTCCGAGCGGGATGCCGAAGCACGCCATCGTCGCCTCGGGGAAGACGACGAGCCGCGCTCCCCCGGCGGCGGCCTCGCGCGTGCGCTCCCGCACGAGGTCCAGGTTCGCCGCGGGCTCGGGGCCCGAGGTGAGCTGGCCCAGCGCGAGCCTCAGCATCGTCGTGGTCATCGTCGTACGTCCTCCCTCTCGGCAACGTCCACCCCCATGGTCGCCCCTGCCCGCGCCGAAGGCACTCGCCACCCCCTTGACTCCCTCTCAGCCGCGGCACAGACTCCTCCCCGACACGGGACAACGATGTCAGCCATCACGCCGGTGCCGCCGCGATGGAGGAGAACCACGCATGTGGGGATTCAGGAACAGAACGCGCGCGGTGCGCGGAGCCGGGGCAGCCGCCCTGGTGCTGGCCGTGTGCGCGCTCGCCGTACCGCCCGCCTCCGCTGCCACGCGGCACGGACACGAGCACGGGCACGGGCACGGGCACGGGCACGGGACCGCGCTCGTCGCCGACCCGAGCCGCTACGTCGACCCGTTCATCGGAACGCAAAAGGGGACCGACTGGGAGAACACCTGGCCCGGCGTCACCGCGCCGTTCGGGATGATGCAGTTCAGCCCCGACACGACCGAGGGCCCGACCGGGTACTCGTACGACTCGGACCGGATCAAGGGCTTCAGCCTCGACCACTTCTCGGGCGGCTGCTCCTCCTTCGGGAACATCCCGCTGCTCCCCGTGACGGGCGCGATCGGCGAGAAGCCCGCTGAGCGGACCGAGCACTTCTCGCACGCGAAGGAGACGGCCGAGGCGGGCACGTACGAGGTGACGCTTGCCGATTCGGGGATCGACGTGTCGATCGGGGCGCGCACGCGCGCGGGCATCGCCTCGTTCACGTACCCGAAGGGCTCGCAGGCCCAGGTCCTCGTGAAGTCCGGTACGAGCCTGGGCGGTGACTACGCGGCCGAGGCGCACCTCGTCGGGGACCGCGAGGTGCGCGGCACCGTCACGCCGCACGGCCTGTGCAACAACAGCCGCTACACGCTGCACTTCGACATCCGCTTCGACCGCCCGTTCACCGCGCACGGCACGTGGGACGGCGCGGGCGAGGTCACCGAGGGCGCCTCGAAGGCCGAAGGCGCGAACTCCGGCGCCTACCTCACCTTCGACACCTCGCGCGAGCGGCGGGTGACCGCCAAGGTCGGCATGTCGTACGTGAGCCAGGACGGCGCGGCGCGCAACCTGACGACGGAGATACCGGGCTGGGACACCGCGAAGGTGCAGGCGCAGACGCGCGCGGACTGGCGCACGGCGCTGAAGAAGGTCGAGGTGGGCGGGGGTACCGATGAGCAACTGACCACCTTCTACACCTCTTTGTACCGCTCCCTCCAGTCGCCGAGCGTCTTCGACGACGTCGACGGCCGCTACATCGGCTTCGACGACAAGATCCGCGAGGTCGCCCCGGGGCACCACCAGTACGGCACGTTCTCGGACTGGGACATCTACCGCTCGCTCGCCCCGCTCCAGACGATGCTGTACCCCGGGCGCGCCGGCGACATGGCCAACTCGCTGCTCAGGGACGCCCAGCAGCAAGGGGGTTGGTGGCCGAAATGGCCCGCGCAGAACATGACGGGGAACGTCATGAACGGCGACAACGGGGTGCCGCTCTTCGCGCAGTACGTCGCCTTCGGCGCGAAGGGCGTCGACATCAGGTCGGCGCTGCCGATCATGAAGAAGAACGCGACCGTGTCCGAGAAGGTCGGCTGGGGCTGGATCGCCCGGCCCGGCGTCGAGGACTACGTGCGGCTCGGCTACGCGCCCAACAACAGCGACTCGCAGGGCGATCACGGTCTCCAGGGCGCCTCGGAGACGCTGGAGTGGGCGATCGACGACTTCGCGATCTCCCGGCTCGCCGAGCGCGTCGGCGACAAGGCGACCGCACGCGAGTACGCCAAGCGCGGCCAGAACTGGCAGAACATCTACGACCCCGCGACCGGCTACCTGCGCCCGCGCGACGACAACGGCTCCTTCCCGGCCGGTCCCGGCTTCGTCAAGCCGCCGGACACCGCCTTCGGGCAGGACGGCTACGACGAGGGCAACGCGGCGCAGTACAACTGGCTCGTCCCGCAGAACCTCGCCGGGCTCGTGACGGCGATGGGCGGCAAGGACAAGGTGATCCCGCGCCTCGACGCCTTCTTCAGGAAGCTCAACGCGGGCGGCAACGAGCCGTACGCGTGGATGGGCAACGAGATCGACACGGCCGCGCCGTGGGTCTACGACTACGTGGGCCAGCCGTGGAAGACCCAGGAGGTCGCCCGGCGCATGGTCAACGAGATCTACACGACCGCGCCCGACGGGCTGCCGGGCAACGACGACAACGGGGCGCAGTCCTCGGTGTACGTGTGGGCGGCGCTCGGCATGATGCCCGCGACACCCGGCACCCCGGCCATCGCGCTCAACAGCCCGCTCTTCCCGCGCGCCGAGATCCACCTCGGCACGGGCCGCACGCTGAGCGTCAACGCCCCGAAGGCGGCGGCGAACGCCCCGTACGTGACGGGCGCGAAGCTCAACGGCCGGTCCTTCGAGTCGACTTCGCTGCCCGAGGACGTCGTGACGCGGGGCGGGAAACTCGACTTCTCGCTCGCGACGCGCCCCGACAAGCACTGGGCGACCTCCGCGAAGGCGGCGCCGCCGTCCTGGCGGACGTACGAGAAGTCCGCCGTCGGCTACCTCACGCCGAACGGCACGCGGGTGACCGAGGCGGGCAAGGGCCTCAAGGGCACCGTGGGCGTCTCGGCGCTCGCGGGCCGGCCCGGCTCCGTACGGTGGACGGCCTCGACCGACGACCCGCACGTGAAGGTCTCGCCGTCCTCCGGGACGCTGAGCCTGCGGCACGCGAGGACGGCCGAGGTGCCGGTCGCGATCAGCACCACGAAGGACACGCCGTCCGGGTACCACCCGGTGAAGATCTCGTTCCGCACCTCCTCGGGCGAGGAACTGCCGGGCGGGGCCGTCGTGGTGACCGTGCCCGACGCGGACGGCACGGCCACGGCGTGCGCGACGCTCGGCGCGGAGGACACCGAGTGCGGGCTGCGCGCCCGCGACAACGGTGACGGGCACTGGAACGTCGTCGAGAAGGCCGGCCGTTCCGGGCACGAGACGACGGACGGGTCCCCGTTCCAGTACTTCGACGTCGACAACACGACCGTTCCCGGCGGGAGTTACCGGGCGACCGTGAGCGTGGAGTACTTCGACCACGGCACGGGCGGCTGGAGCCTCCAGTACGACGCGGTGGGCGACGCCTACAAGTCGACGCCCGAGGTCGCGAAGACCGGGACCGACACCTGGAGGACGGCCGTGTTCGAGGTCGACGACGCGGCCTTCCACAACGGCGAGAACGGCGGCACCGATTTCCGGCTGGCGAACAGCGGGGACGCCGGGGTCGTCGGCAAGGTGACGGTCGCCACGGAGGGCGAGGGAGTACTGGCCCTCCACCTCTGCCCCGCCGCATAGCGGGGCGGGGCGGGATGCGGGGGCTCGGCGCCCCCGCACCCCGCCTCCCGGGGCTCCGCCCCGGACCCCCGCTCCTCAAACGCCGGAGGGGCTGAGTTTCTCCGCCCGCGGCTCGGGCATCCCGGCCTCCGCCTCCGCCTCGTCGACCAGCGTCTTCTCGTCGAACGGCAGCTTCCCGGCGAGCACCTGGTCCACCCGCCCCTTGTCGATCTCCTTCGTCCACGTGCCGATCAGCACCGTCGCCACCGCGTTCCCCGCGAAGTTCGTGAGGGCACGCGCCTCGCTCATGAAGCGGTCGATGCCGACGATGAGGCCGACGCCGTCGACGAGTTCGGGGCGGTGGGACTGGAGCCCGCCCGCGAGCGTCGCGAGACCGGCCCCCGTGACGCCCGCCGCGCCCTTCGAGGCGATGATCATGAAGACGAGCAGCGAGATCTGCTGGCCGATCGAGAGCGGCTGGTCCATCGCCTCGGCGACGAAGATCGACGCCATCGTGAGGTAGATCGCGGTGCCGTCGAGGTTGAAGGAGTAGCCGGTCGGGACGGTGATGCCGACGACCGGGCGCGAGACGCCGAGGTGCTCCATCTTCGCGATGAGGCGCGGCAGCGCGGACTCGGACGAGGAGGTGGAGAGGATCAGCAGGAACTCGCGGGCCAGGTACTTCAGGAGCAGCAGGATGTTGACGCGCGCGAAGACCCTGAGCAGCGCGCCGAGGACGAGCACGACGAAGAGCACGCACGTCACGTAGAAGCCGATCATGATGACCGCGAGCGACTTGAGCGCGTCCACGCCCGTCTCGCCGACCACGGCGGCCATCGCGCCGAAGGCGCCGACCGGGGCCGCCCACATGATCGTGGCCAGAACGCGGAAGACGAGCTTCTGGATGTGGCCGATGCCGCGCAGGACCGGCTCGCCGCTCCTGCCGAGCGCCTGGAGCGCGAAGCCGACGAGGAGGGCCACCAGGAGCGTCTGGAGGACCTTCTCGCTCGTGAACGCCGAGACGAGCGTCGTCGGGATGATGCCGAGGAGGAAGTCGACGGTCGACTCGGGGGCCTTGGGGGCCTGCGCGGCGCCGACCTCCCGCACCGACTCGGTCAGGTGGAGGCCCTGGCCGGGCTCCAGGAGGTTGCCGACGAGGATGCCGATCGCGAGCGCCACGGTCGACATCACGAGGAAGTAGCCGAGCGCGAGCCCGCCCACGGCACCGACCTTCGCGGCCTTGCGCACCGAACCGATGCCGAGCACGATCGTGCAGAAGATGATCGGCGAGATCATCATCTTGATCAGGTTCACGAAGCCGGTACCGAGCGGCTTCAGCTCGACGGCCACACCGGGCGCGGCGAAGCCGAGGATGATCCCGAGGATCACGGCGCCGATCACGGCGAGGTAGAGGTAGTGGCTCTTGTCACGGCGTCCCGGCGCGGCGGGCGGCGGGGTCGCGGGCCCGTGTCCCTCGGGCTCGGGGGCTGCTGCCTCGGTGGCTGACACGGGTTCCTCCTGGTGACGTCGTCGTCTGGGCGGGCGCGGGAGACTGCGGCTCGCTCCGCACGCCGGGCTGCGGCGACTATCCCGTACGGTGTGACCGGCGTCACTGTTTCGGTCATTAAGGTCGCGCGGACCTGCCCCGGAGGCTGCGGACCGCGCCCGGCGTGGGCACACTGGCCCGATGCGTCTCCCCCGCCCCCGGAGCCTGGCCGGCCAGCTCTTCGCGATGCAGGTGCTCCTCGTGGCACTCGTCGTCGCGGGCTGCGCGCTCTTCACGTACGTGAGCGACCGCCGCCAGGCGCGTACCGCCGCCGAGCGCCAGGTCACCGCCGCCGCGCTCGCGATCGCCGCCGCGCCCACCGTGCGCGAGGCGGTCGGCGCGCCCGAGCCGACCCGCACCCTCCAGCCCTACGCGGAGAAGGTCCGCCGCGAGGCCGACCTCACCTTCGTGACGATCATGTCCCCCGACGGCATCCGCTACACGCACCCGACGCCGGACCGGATAGGCGAGCGCTTCCTCGGTCACCGCGCCGAGGCGCTGCGCGGGCGGACGTTCTCGGAGACGTACCGGGGCACGCTCGGGGTCTCGGTACGGGTCGTGACCCCGGTCAAGGAGGGCGACCGCGTCACGGGGCTCGTGAGCGCGGGGATAGACGTCACGGCGATCAGCGAACGCCTGCGCCACCAGGTGCTGCTGCTCCTCGTGACGGCCGCGGCGGCCCTGCTGCTCGGCGGGACCGGCACGTACGTCATCAACCGGCGGCTGCGGCGGCACACCCACGGCATGAACGCGACCGAACTCGCCCTCGTGCACGACTACCACGAGGCCGCGCTGCACGCCGTGCGCGAAGGGCTGCTCCTGCTCGACGGGCGCCGGGCCGTGGCCCTGCTCAACGACGGGGCGCGCGAACTGCTCGGGCTGCCGCCCGGCACGTATGTCGGGCGCCCCATCGCCGAGTTGGGGCTCCCGCGCGGGCTCACCGGGGCGCTGCTCGCCTCGGAGCCCCGCGTGGACGAGGTGCACCTCACCGAGGAGCGCGTCCTCGTCGTCAACACCTCGCCCGTGTCCGGGGGGCAGCGCTCGGGGACGGTCGTGACCCTGCGGGACCACACCGAACTGCGCGCGCTGATGGGCGAGCTGGACGCCGAGCGGAGCTTCGGCAAGGCGCTGCGGGCGCAGGCGCACGAGGCGGCGAACCGGCTGCACACGGTCGTCTCGCTCGTCGAACTCGGGCGCCCGGACGAGGCGGTGGAGTTCGCGACGTCCGAACTGGAGCTGGCCCAGGCGCTCACGGACCGCATGACCGGCGCGGTCCGCGAACCGGTGCTCGCCGCGCTGCTGCTGGGCAGGACGGCGTACGCGCACGAGCACGGCGTCGAGCTGGTCCTGAGCGAGGACAGCGGTCTCGACGACGGGCTGCTCCCCGCGAGCCTGCCGCCGCGCGACCTCGTGACGATCCTCGGCAACCTCGTCGACAACGCGGTGGAGGCCGCGCAGGGCACCCCGGGCGCGCGGGTCACGGTCACCGCGCGCGCCGAACACACCACCGAGGGGGACGAGTTGCTGCTCCGCGTCACCGACAACGGCCCCGGGCTCGATCCCGCGCACATCGAGGACGCCTTCCGCGACGGCTGGTCGACGAAGGCCGCCGAGCCGGGCGCGCACGGCCTCGGGCTCGCGCTCGTCCGCCAGGCGGCCGGGCGCGCGGGCGGCATCGTGGCGGCCCGCCGCGACACGGGCGGGGGCGCCGAGTTCACCGTGCGGCTGCCGCTCGCGCTCTCCGCCGGGGGGACGCGATGAGCGAGGACGTACGGGTCCTCGTCGTCGAGGACGAGACCGTCGCCGCCGACGCGCACCGTCTGTACGTGGAGCGGGTGCCGGGCTTCACCGTCGCCGCGGTCGCGCACTCGGCGGCAGCCGCGCGCCGCGCCCTGGAGCGCACGCCGATCGACCTCGTGCTCCTCGACCTCTACCTGCCCGACGGGCACGGGCTCCAGTTGCTGCGCGGGCTGCGCTCGGCGGGGCACCGCGCGGACGTCATCGCGGTCACGTCCGCGCGGGACCTCGCGGTGGTGCGCGAAGGGGTCTCGCTCGGGGTCGTGCAGTACGTACTCAAGCCCTTCACGTTCGCGACGCTGCGCGACCGGCTCACGCGGTACGGGGAGTTCAGGGCGGCGGCTGGCGAGGCGGCGGGCCAGGACGACGTGGACCGCGCCCTCGCCGCGCTGCGCGCCCCGCGCCCGGCCGACCCGCCGAAGGGGCTGAGCGCCCCGACCCTGGACCGCGTCACCCAGGCGCTGCGCGCGGCGGGCGAGGACGGCCTCACCGCGCAGTCGACGGCGGATCTCGCGGGCCTCTCGCGCATCACGGCCCGCCGCTACCTCGAACACCTCGTCACCACGGGCCTCGCGACCCGCGCCCCGCGCTACGGGCAGGTGGGGCGCCCGGAGTTGCACTACCGCTGGGAGGCGCGGGGCTGACGCCTCAGGCGGAGGCGGCCTCGCGCGCGATCCGCTCGAACTGGGCCCCCATGGCCTCGGCGAGCGCCCGCGCGCCGGAGAGCGGGCGGACCATGACGGTGAACTCGTCGATGAGCCCCGCCTCGTTCACGTGCAGGAAGTCGCAGCCGGTCAGCTCGCGCTCCCCGACACGCGTCGCGAAGACGAGGGCGTGATCGGCCCCGTCCGCCTCCCCGATCTCCTTCACGTACCGGAAGTCCTCGAAGACGCGGAGCACCCCGCGCAGGATCGCGGCGGTGATCGCCCTGCCCTGGTACGGCTTGTGGACGACCGGACTGGTGAACACGACGTCCTCGGCGAGCAGGGCCTCGACGGCGTGCATGTCACGGGCCTCGACGGCCGCACGGAAGGCGCGCACGGAATCTCCTCTTCACCGGGGAGGGGCAGCAGTGGCGCCACCCTAGTTCCGGGCCGGGCCGCGCGGCCACGGGCCGCCGGGCCGATCCGGGCGGCCACGAGCCGCCGGGCGACCGCGGGGACACCCCGCCCCGCCACCACAGCCAGGCCCCGCCGCCCGTCCGCCGGTCCCCGCGTCACCGGCCTAGAAGACCGACTCCGCCTCTTCCATCCGCTCCCTCGGCACCGTCTTCAGCGCCGTCACCGCCTCCGCGAGCGGGACCATCACGACGTCCGTGCCGCGCAGTGCCGTCATGTTGCCGAAGTCGCCGCGGTGGGCGGCCTCGACGGCGTACCAGCCGAAGCGCGTGGCGAGGACGCGGTCGTAGGCGGTGGGGGTGCCGCCGCGCTGGACGTGGCCGAGGATGACCGGGCGGGCCTCCTTGCCGAGGCGCGATTCGAGTTCGTAGGCGAGCGCGGTGCCGATGCCGCGGAAGCGCTCGTGGCCGAACTGGTCGATCTCGCCCTTGCCGTAGTCCATCGTCCCGGCCGCCGGGTGCGCGCCCTCGGCGACGCAGATGACGGCGAACTTCTTGCCGCGCGCGAAGCGTTCCTCGACCATCTTCACGAGGTCGGCCGGGTCGAAGGGCCGCTCGGGCAGGCAGATGCCGTGCGCGCCGCCCGCCATGCCCGACTCCAGGGCGATCCAGCCCGCGTGCCGCCCCATGACCTCGACGACCATGACCCGCTGGTGGGACTCGGCCGTGGTCTTGAGGCGGTCGATCGCCTCGGTCGCGACGCCGACGGCGGTGTCGAAGCCGAAGGTGCGGTCGGTCGAGGAGATGTCGTTGTCGATCGTCTTCGGCACGCCGACGACCGGCATCCCGCTCTCGGAGAGCATCCGCGCGGCGGTCAGGGTGCCCTCGCCGCCGATCGGGATGAGGACGTCGATGCCGAGTTCGCGGGCGAGTTCGGGCGCGTTGGCGCAGGCTTCGGCGAGCCGCCCGCGCTCCAGACGGGCCGAGCCGAGGATCGTGCCGCCGCGGGCGAGGATGCCGCTCACCGCGTCGAGGTCGAGTTCGCGGTAGTGCCGGTCGAGCAGGCCCTTGTACCCGTCCTCGAACCCGATCACCTCGTCACCGTGGTGCGTGACGGCGCGGTGCACGACCGACCGGATCACTGCGTTGAGGCCCGGACAGTCGCCGCCTGCGGTGAGAATTCCGATGCGCATCGTGCTGTTCTCCTGCTCGCTTACTAGAGGTGCGCGGGGGTTGAGAGGACGGGAAGGACGCGAAGAACGCGGATGGTCGGTGCGGGTTCCCCCTGAACTCGGGCCGATTCTCGCACGCCCGTGGAAAGCCCGGAACATACGTCCGTCCCGGGGGCGCGCGTTTACCGGTGCCGGAGCGGAACAACGGCAGGGGGCGTGCGGAAATACGGACGCGCCGGGGGACCGCGCGGGCGGCATACCGAGTGCTGTGGGTAGTGTCAAGGGGGCAGGTTCAGCAGATCAGGTGTTTTTGTCCTATGAGTTCTCCGGCATTCTCTTGCGCTTCGCGCGGGATGTCGAGAACGATTCCGGGGGCGCTCTGATGAGTGCTCCTGAATTCGTATGAGTAGGGAAACGGAGAAATACCGGTGGCGCGCAGTGTCTATGTGACCGGGACCGACCGGGGGGACGGGCGGCAGGTCGTCGAGCTGGGGGTCATGGAGCTGCTGACCCGCCGGGTCGACCGGGTCGCGGTCTTCCGGCCGCTCGTCCACGACGGCCCGGACCGCATGTACGAGCTGTTCCGCGAGCGCTACCGCCTCTCCCAGCCGCCGGACTCGGTCTTCGGGATGCACTACGCGCGGGCGAGCGCGCTCCAGGCCGAGCAGGGCCTCGACGAACTCGTCTCGCGGCTCGTGGAGAGCTACCAGCGGCTCGCCGCCGAGTACGACGCCGTCCTCGTGATCGGTACGGACTTCGCGCACACGCAGCTCCCCGACGAGCTGGGCTTCAACGCGCGGCTCGCCAACGAGTTCGGGGCCTTCGTGCTGCCCGTCGTGGGCGGCAAGGAGCAGTCGGCGGAGTCGGTGCGCTCCGAGGCGCACAACGCCTACCACGCCTACGCGGGGCGCGGCTGCGACGTCCTCGCGATGATCGTGAACCGCGTCGCGCCCGCCGACCGCGACCTCGTGCAGGAGCGCCTCACGGGCCGCGTCGGCGTGCCCGTGTACGTCCTGCCGGACGAGCCGAGCCTGTCGGCGCCGACCGTCGCGCAGATCACGCACACCCTCGGTGGAACGGTTCTGCTGGGCGACGAGGCCGGCCTCTCGCGCGACGCGCTCGACTTCGTCTTCGGCGGCGCGACCCTGCCGAACTTCCTGCACGCGCTGACCCCAGGCTGCCTCGTCGTGACCCCGGGCGACCGCTCGGACCTCGTGGTGGGCGCGCTCGCCGCGCACTCGGCCGGGGCCCCGGCCATCGCGGGCGTCCTGCTGACCCTCGGCGAGCGCCCCGACCAGGGGATACTGCGGCTCGCCGGACAGCTCGCCCCCGGCACCCCGCTCGTCTCGGTGCCCGGCAACAGCTTCCCGACCGCCACCGAGCTGTTCACGCTCGAAGGCCGCCTCGGCGCGGCGACCCCGCGCAAGACGGAGACCGCGCTCGGCCTCTTCGAGCGCTGGGTCAACGGCCCGGCGCTCCTGGACCGCATCCGCGTCGCGGGCAGCGGCCGGGTCACGCCGATGATGTTCGCGCACAAGCTCATCGAGCAGGCCCGCGCGCACCCCCGCCGCGTCGTCCTCCCCGAGGGCACCGAGGAGCGCGTGCTGCGCGCGGCGGACGTCCTGCTGCGCCGCTCGGTGTGCGCGCTCACACTGCTCGGCGACCCCGCCGTGATCCGCAGGAAGGCCGCGGACCTGGGCGTGGACCTCGAAGGCGCCGAGCTGCTCGACCCGCACGACTCCGAGCTGCGCGGGCGCTTCGCGCGCGAGTACGCCGCGCTGCGGGCGCACAAGGGCGTCACGGAGGAGCTGGCGCACGACGTCGTCGCCGACGTCAACTACTTCGGGACGCTCATGGTGCGGGCCGGGCTCGCCGACGGCATGGTCTCGGGCGCGGTGCACTCGACGGCGGCGACGATCCGCCCGGCCTTCGAGGTCATCAAGACCCGCCCGGACGCGAAGCTCGTCTCCTCGGCCTTCTTCATGTGCCTGGCCGACAAGGTCCTCGTCTACGCGGACTGCGCCGTCAACCCCGACCCGGACGCCGAGCAGCTCGCGGACATCGCGATCCAGTCGGCGACGACGGCGGCGGCCTTCGGCGTCGAGCCCCGGATCGCGATGCTCTCGTACTCGACGGGCACCTCGGGCTCGGGCGCGGACGTCGACAAGGTGCGGCAGGCGACGGAGCTGGTGCGGGCCGAGCGCCCCGATCTGCTCATCGAGGGCCCGATCCAGTACGACGCGGCCGTCGAGCCGTCCGTCGCGGCGACGAAGCTCCCGGACTCTCCGGTCGCGGGACGCGCGACGGTGCTGATCTTCCCGGACCTCAACACGGGCAACAACACCTACAAGGCCGTGCAGCGCTCGGCGGGCGCGGTCGCGGTCGGCCCGGTCCTCCAGGGCCTGCGCAAGCCCGTCAACGACCTCTCGCGCGGCGCGCTCGTCGAGGACATCGTGAACACGGTCGCCATCACGGCGATCCAGGCGGGGCAGACGGCCGCGTCCGGCTGAGGGCGGTATGTCTTACGGGACCTCTCGCCGCACGTCTCAGGGGACGGCTCGCGGGAACCCGTACAGCCGTCCCCGTTGCCCGCCCGCCCCTCCCCCGCCCTCTTCTCCTCCGGACCCTACGGAAGGCCCCCGTGTCCGCCTCACCCACCCGTGTGCTCGTCCTCAACTCCGGTTCCTCCTCGGTCAAGTACCAGCTCCTCGACATGCGGGACGAGTCGCGGCTCGCGACCGGTCTCGTGGAGCGGATCGGGGAGCGGACCTCGCGCGTCGAGCACACCCTCCTGACCGGCGCCGAGCCGGAGACCCGGACCCGTGAGGGCCGCGTCGCCGACCACGACGAGGCCCTCGACGCGGTCGCGGCCGAGCTGTCCCGCGACGGGCTCGGGCTCGACTCGCCCGAGCTGCTGGCCGTGGGGCACCGCATCGTCCACGGCGGGCGGCTCTTCGACGGGCCGACGCGCGTGGACTGGCACGTGGAGCGCGAGATCGAGCGGCTCGTCCCCGTCGCCCCGCTGCACAACCCGGCGGGCCTCGCCGGTATCCGCACGGCGCGGCGCCTGAACCCCTCGCTGCCGCAGGTCGCGGTCTTCGACACCGCCTTCCACGCGCACATGCCCGAGGCGGCCTCGCGGTACGCGCTGGACACGGCCGTCGCCGAGGCGCACCGCATCCGCCGCTACGGGGCGCACGGCACCTCGCACGCCTACGTGTCGCGTGCGACGGCCGAGCTGCTCGGGCGGCCCTACGAGGAGACGAACACGATCGTCCTGCACCTGGGCAACGGGGCCTCGGCCGCCGCCGTGCGCGGGGGCCGCAGTGTGGACACCTCGATGGGGCTGACCCCCCTGGAGGGACTGGTGATGGGCACCCGGTCGGGGGACATCGACCCCGCAGTGGTCTTCCACCTGATGCGGAACGCGAGCATGTCGGCCGAGGATGTGGACGTGCTGCTGAACAAGAAGAGCGGCCTGTACGGCCTGTGCGGTGACAACGACATGCGCGAGATCACCCGCAGGGCGGACGAGGGCGACCGCACCGCGCGGCTCGCCTTCGACGTGTACGTCCACCGCCTGCGCAAGTACATCGGCGCCTACACGGCCGTCCTCGGCCGCGTCGACGCGCTCGTCTTCACCGCCGGTGTCGGCGAGAACTCGGCGCCGGTGCGGGCGGCGGCCGTGGAGGGGCTGACCGGTTTCGGGCTCGCCGTGGACCCGGGGCGCAACGCGGTCCGCGAGAAGCGGCCCCGCGTCATCTCGCCGGAGGGGACGCCGGTCACCGTCGCCGTCGTGCCGACCGACGAGGAACTGGAGATCGCGCGGCAGACGTACGGGCTCCTCGGGGAAGGAGGTGACCGGGGCTGAATTCACGCGGGGCGGTCGCGCCGCGATTCCGGGACGCGTTTCCGGGCCGTTTTCACGGTATTCCGGGCGGCCCACCTGAGCGCGGCGGCGCCCATGTGTCGCCCTCTCCGGCGGTTCTCCCGCTCCGGGAAACCCTTTCGTCTGAGCGGCCCCGCGCCCATGTGTTCTTCCGGTAGTCCGTTAATCCCGCCCCGAAACAAACCGATAGGATTTGCCTCATGCGCCGTTCCAAAATCGTCTGCACTCTCGGTCCAGCGGTCGACTCGTACGATCAGCTGAAGGCCCTTATCGAAGCCGGCATGAACGTGGCCCGGCTCAACATGAGCCACGGCTCGCACGAAGAACACCTCGGGCGTTACCAGCGCGTCCGCGAGGCCGCCGCCGACACCGGCAGGACCGTCGGGGTCCTCTTCGACCTCCAGGGCCCGAAGATCCGCCTGGAGACCTTCGCCGACGGCCCCGTGGAGCTGGTGCGCGGCGACGAGTTCACCATCACCGTGGAGGACGTGCAGGGCGACCGCACGATCTGCGGCACGACGTACAAGGGCCTCCCGGGCGACGTCGCCAAGGGCGACCCGATCCTCATCAACGACGGCAACGTCGAGCTGAAGGTCACCTCGGTCGAGGGCCCCAAGGTGCACACCATCGTCATCGAGGGCGGCGTGGTCTCCGACCACAAGGGCATCAACCTGCCCGGCGCGGCCGTCAACGTGCCCGCGCTCTCCGAGAAGGACATCGAGGACCTCCGCTTCGCGCTGCGCACCGGGGCCGACATGATCGCGCTCTCCTTCGTGCGCGACGCCTCGGACGTCAAGGACGTCCACAAGATCATGGACGAGGAGGGCAAGCGCCTCCCCGTCATCGCGAAGGTCGAGAAGCCGCAGGCCGTCGCCAACATGGAGGAGGTCGTCCTCGCCTTCGACGCCGTCATGGTGGCGCGCGGCGACCTCGCCGTGGAGTACCCGCTGGAGAAGGTCCCGCTGGTGCAGAAGCGCCTCGTGGAGATGTGCCGGCGCAACGCGAAGCCGGTGGTCGTGGCGACCCAGATGATGGAGTCCATGATCACCAACTCGCGTCCGACGCGCGCCGAGGCGAGCGACGTCGCGAACGCGATCCTGGACGGCGCGGACGCGGTCATGCTGTCGGCCGAGTCGAGCGTGGGCGCGTACCCGATCGAGACCGTCAAGACGATGTCGAAGATCGTCACGGCGGCCGAGGAGGCGCTGCTCTCGCAGGGCCTCAAGCCGCTCGACGAGGGCAAGAAGCCGCGCACGCAGAGCGGTTCGGTCGCCCGCGCCGCCGCCGAGATCGCGGACTTCCTCGACGCGGACGCGCTCGTCGCCTTCACGCAGTCCGGCGACACCGCGCGCCGCCTGGCCCGCTACCGCACGGCGCAGCCGGTCCTCGCCTTCACGACGGACGAGTCCACGCGCAACCAGCTCGCGCTGAGCTGGGGCGTGACCCCGTACCTCGTGCCGCACGTGGACACGACGGACGCGATGGTCGACCTCGTGGACGCCGAGACGGTCAAGCTGGGCTCGCTCAAGGACGGCGACACCGTGGTCATCACGGCGGGCTCGCCCCCCGGCGTCCCCGGCTCGACGAACCTCGTCCGGGTCCACCACCTGGGCGACAACCGGCAGGGCTGAGCGGGCAGGAACGGCACACGCGTGAGGGGCGCCTCCCGGACTTCCGGGGGCGCCCCTCAGGCGTCACTCAACTGCCGCTCTTATCCAGGTAGTTGTGCAGTCCCGGAATGGTGAGCGTGCCGCCGAACTGACCGGCCTGGACGACGGTGACGTCCGTGAAGAACAGCTCGGGCAGGGTGAGCGGCGGCGGGCTGTCGGGCGTGAAGTCGACCGGGATGAGGCCGAGCAGCTTCCCCTTCAGCTCCTCCGTGTACATCGTGACCTTGCCGTCGCGGATCTTCGACGTGGAGCCCGGGGCGCCCTTGACGTGCGTCGTGTACGCGCCGGGGCCCACGGCGGTCTGGTGCAGGTCCTTGATGTCGATGCCGCTGGCGGTGAACTTGAGGACGTTCTTGATCTTGCCGCTCGCCGTGCGCACCTTGACGATGCCGTCGTAACCGAGCCCGTGCAGGCTCAGCTTCGTGGTGTGCAGGGTCCAGGGGTCCTCGGCGACGCGCGGGTAGCTCTCGTCCACGTCGGCGTCGGCGAGCGCCTTCGCGTCGTGGGTGGGGCAGGGGTAGGGCTCGGGCCCGTCGTCCTTGCCCGCGTCCGCCCCGTCGGCCTTCTCGTCCTGCGGGCCCTTGGCGTTCTGCTCCTCGGCCTTGCGGGCGCCCTCGGCGATGTCCTCCTCGGAGGCACCCGCGGCGCGCGCGGCGTCGCTGAGATCGTCCTTGAGGGTACGGGGCTTGGCGTCGGCGGCCTTGTCGCCCGCGGCGTCCCCGGCCTCGGAGTCCCCGGCCTCGGAGCCCTTGGACTCGCCGTCCGCGGTCTTGTCCTCGGCCTTGTCCTGCGCCTCGTCCTGGGCCTTGGGGTCCGCCGCGTCGTCCGCCTTGCCGTCCGCCGCCTTGTCGTCCTCGGCGGGCTTCTCCTCGGCGGACGCGTCCGCGTCCTTCTGGTCCTTCGGCGTGAAGAGGTCCTTGAGGGCGTCGCCGAGGCCCAGCGGGTCGAGCGGGTTCCTCGTCTCGGAGGCGCTGGGCGTGGGGCTCGCCGAGGGCTCGTCCCGCTCCTTCTTCGCGGTCTTCGCCCCGGGAGCCGCGTCCGCCTCGTCCTTCCCGGCGGCCGTGCTGCCCGAGCCGTCCTTCGCCTCGTCCTCGGCCTTGTCCTCGGCCTTGTCCTTCGCCTCGTCCGAGGCGGAGGGGTTCGGCGTCACGGAGGGCGAGGGGGAGGCACCCGGGCTCGCGCTCTCCGAGGGGGAGGGCGAGGGCTTCGTCGAGGCGGAGGCGGAGCCGGAGGGCTCCTGGCCCGGCTCGTCGGAGCGGGTCACGCAGGGGCCCGGCGCGAACGGCAGGTCGGTCTTGTCGTCGGCGAGCGCGAGGCGCGGGGTGAGCCCCATGCCGACGAAGACGGCCGTCGGCATGGCCGCGAGGGCCATCGCCTTGCCCGCGGGTATCCGGAACTTGGTCAGGACCGACTTGCGGGGCGCCGCGTGCCGGGGGCCGGATCTGCGCTCCTCCCCCGGGTGCAGCTCGTCATTCGGCACGGTGCCCACCACCGTCGGCGAGGTGCGCGAAGGGCCGCCCGCCGTCCCCGGCAGGGGCGTCGTCCCCGGCGGGTCCGGGCTGTCGCGGCAGTTCGGGGCCGGGGCCCGCGTCCGGGCCGCCCCGGTCCTCGGGGGCGGGGTCACCGCTCGGGTCGCCCGCCGGGTCGCCCGCCTCGGTCCGCTTCCCGTACGGGCCCTTCTTGTCCGGCACCCAGGCGAGCGCGAGGCTGCCGCCGAAGAGGGCGAGAAGGAAGCCGACGACGAAACCGCCGAAGTTGGAGACCGGGAGCGAGACCAGGGCGAGGAGGATCGCCGCGACTCCGGCGAAGACCCGTACCTGTGCCTGGTACCACATCGTCAGGCCGAGGGTGATGAGCAGGACCCCGATGATGAGGGAGCCCGCACCCGCGGTCGTCGACATGCGGACGGTGAGCTGCCCCAGCTTGAGGTCGTTGTAAGGGATGTAGGCGATGGGTATGCCGCCCAGCAGCGTCAGCACACCGGCCCAGAAGGGCCGGGTGCCCCGCCAGTCGCGGAACCGCGTTCGCCAGACGTGCAGTCGGTCGTCGCTCAGCCCTGGGGACTCGGCGCTCATGGAAAACAGCTCCCTGGAACCGGCTATGCGTGGATGAAGGGGCACGGGGGCGCCCGTGCGGGACGGAGCGGCGCTGCCGTCCCGGCCCGTACGGGGAGGGCCCGCGTGCCGAAGGGCCCGCGCCCCGTGGGCGGCCCGCCGGGGCCGCCCACGGTCGCGAGGTCAGAGCACGGCGGGACGGGAACCCGTGGGGCCCGTCCCGGCGGGAGTGCTCAGTAGCACTCCTTGACGCCCTTGTGCAGCGACATGTGCAGCCCGCTCAGCTTGAACGTGCCCGCCGTGGTGGCCCAGGCCGTCTGCTTGACGTCCTCGATCGTGGCCTTCCTCGCCTGCTGCGCGAAGCCACCGGTGGGGGTGTTCTTCGCGAGCGCGGGGCCGCGGGTCTTGGCCCCCGCCGCCACGCCGATGTCGATGTCCTCGAACGTGGCCTCACCGGAGAGGTCGTCCAGGTCGACGTAGAGGTTGTGGGCGACCGCCGGCTGGTCCTTCTTCGTACCGGCGCTGAGCTTGAGCGTGATCGTGCCGACGAGCGGGACGTTCGGCGTCACGACCGACTGGCACATGTTGTACAGCTTGGCGTCGTCGAACGACGAGACGGCCACGGCGTGACCGGTCTTGCCGTCGGACTCGACGTCCATGCCGCCGTACTGCGCGAAGCCATCACCTTCGAGCCGGTCCGCCGAGACCTTGAACTGCTGGCCCGACACACTGAACGAGGCCGCGAGCGCGCCCTGCGCCACCGCGACCCCGATCGCCGCCGTGGCAGCGACACCCGGGACCATGACGACGGCGAAACGACGCCATCTGGTCCCGCCACGAGCGACAGATTCCATGATTTCCTCCTTCTCGGACGTACATCCCGGGCCCGTGCCGTCCGCCGCTCGGGCGGCGGTCGTGGGCAGGGATGGGAGAAGCGCTACGTCCTCGGGAAGAAGCGCCGGGGACTGGCCGCGCACGCAGCGCGCTGATCTCCGGCGATCACCCCCGAGCGACAACCACTTGGCCGCGCCTTCACGCAACCCGTGGACAGGCCCCGCCGACCGGCGGAGACCCCCCTGTCCCGGCCGGCGCCCGCGAGGACCCCGGCCCGCCCGGTGGGGACCCATGAACCCCCGGGCGCCGATTGGCTGTCGGACCGGAGGCAGTGGACCGAGCGTGCCCGATCGTGGTGCATTCGGCGGCCCCGCACAAGGGGTTCGTTACTGACTAGTAACGCCGACATGACCGCAGGGCATCGGCCGTGGCCCCCGATGGCACGGAAAGTCGCTTCGCACAAGGGCGCATAACCGGACATCACCCCACGACGAGCGACGGAAGGTCGGGCTCCTCTTACTGCAAGTAACAGCACCCCCTCTTTGCCAAGTTTTGGCAAAGAGGGGGTGCTCACGTCGCCGTGTCGCCAAATCCACCGGGGCACGGAACGGGGGCATATGCCCGGTTACCCGCCTAGAAGAGCACGCGCGCGAGGGCCTGACGGGCCGCCACGACGCGCGGGTCGTCCGGGCCCACGACCTCGAAGAGGTCGAGGAGGCGCAGGCGCGCGGTGTCGCGCTCCTCGCCGAAGACCTGGCGAATGGTGTCGACGATGCGCCCGAAGGCGTCCTCGACGTGGCCGCCCGCGAGGTCGAGGTCGGCCGCCGCGAGCTGCGCGGAGACGTCCTTGGGGCGCTCCGCCGCGTCACTGCGGACCTTCGCCGGGTCCAGCTCGGAGACGCGGCGCAGGAGTTCCGCCTGCGCGAGCCCGAGCTTGGCCTCCGTATTGGCCGGGTCCTCGCTCAGGACGTTGCGGTACGCCCGCACGGCGCCCGCGAAGTCGCCGGAGTCGAGGGCTTCCACGGCGGCCTGGAGGAGGTGGTCGTAGGGGCCCGCGGGCTCCTCCTCGGCGGGGGCGCGCTCGGCGGCGGAGGCGTCGACCTGGATTCCGGTGAGGCCGAAGCGCTCCTCGCCGACCTGGATGAGCTGGTCGAGGATCTGGCGGATCTGCTCCTCGGGCGCGGCGCCCTGGAAGAGCGGGAGCGCCTGACCGGCGACGACGGCGAAGACGGCGGGGATGCCCTGGACACCGAACTGCTGCAACAGCATCTGGTTCGCCTCGGCGTCGACGCGCGCGAGGACGAACCGGCCGTTGTACTCGACGGCGAGGCGTTCGAGCACGGCGCTCAGCGCGGCCGAGGGCTCGGCCCGCGGGACCTGGAAGTCGATGACGACGGGGACTTCGGTGGAGAGCTGGAGCACCTCGTGCTCGAAGCCCGCCTCGTCGACGTCGATGACGAGCCCCGAGGGCGGGACCGCTCCCGTGTCGCCCGCGCGGGCACGCTCGGCGCGGGCCTGCTCGGCCTTGGCCTTGGCCTCCTGGGCCGCCTTCACCGCGGCGAGGTCGACGACCCCGCTCATGGACATGTTCCGTGGCTGCATGTGCCCATCCTCCCCCTTCGGCCGCCGCGGCGGAAAAGCCAGGTGCAGGATGCACCGGCTCTCCGCGCACTCGCCCGGGGGCGGACCGTTTCCGAGCCCGTACGAAGTCACTCGTACGGGGTGTGCGCACCACGCGGGGCGGCGGGTGCGGCACGTGTTCCCCGGGGTCCCCACCCCGGGTGCGGTTGTCGCTCGAAGCCTCCCCGCGGGACGGGGAGCTTTTCGCTACGCGTCGTAGCGTAACTCCTGAGCGCGTCGCGCGCGCGGTGATCTCGTTCACACCCCGCAGTGCTACTGGCCGGTATGGTCACGCCATGCCCGCCTCCGACCTGCCCCCGTCCGCCGCGACACCCGCCCCGGCACCGCCCGACCGGCATCGCTCGGGGCGGCCCCGCAGCGCCGCGGCCGATGCCGCGATCCTCGCGGCGACGCGCGAGGTGCTCGTCGAGTCGGGCTGGTCGGGGCTGAAGCTCGGGGACGTCGCCGCGCGCGCGGGTGTCGCGAAGACGACGCTCTACCGGCGCTGGGCGGGCAAGAACGAACTCGTCGTGGACGCGGTCGCCGTGCTCTTCGACGAACTCGAACTCCCGGACTGCGGAAGCCTCGCGGGGGATGTCTCGGCCGTCGTGCTGCGCTTCGCGCGGCTCCTGGAGCGCCCCGAGACCCGTACCTCGCTCATGGCCGTCATCGCCGAGTCGACGCGCGACGAGGCGCTGCGTGACCGCATCCGCTCCGCCATCGTCGACCGCCAGAAACGCCTCGTCCTGCTCGGCCGCCGCCGCGCCCAGGACCGCGGCGAGATCGCCCGGGACCCGGACCCGGTCTCGGCGGCCCGCAACGCCGACCTCATCTTCGACGTCATCGCGGGCACGGTCGTGCACCGGGCGCTGGTGAGCGCGGAGCCGGTGGACGAGGAGTGGTCGCGGCGCCTCGCGGCGCTGCTCATCGAGGGCCTGGAGGGCTGAGGAAGGCGGGCGCTCGGGTGGGTGTGGCGTGGTGTGGGGGTACGGGGCGGAGGCGCGGGGGCGCGCTCACCGGTGGTGCGGAGGCCGCCGGGGCGGGGGGCGCTCGCCCGTGGTGCGCAACCGGCGAGGGGCGCTCGCCCGTGGCACGAAACCGGCGGGGGCTCACCCGTGGTGCGGAGGCCGCCGGGGCGGGTGCGCGCTCACTCGTGGCGCGAGGTGCCGCCCGTGCCCCGTACCGCCGTCTCCGGCGCCCGTGCCGCGCTGTCCGTCAGTCCCCGTAGCAACTCCTCCTCGCGCGAGCCCGGTTCGGCCGTGTAGAGGACGATCCGCTGGTCGTGCTCCTCGTCGAGGAGGACATCGCAGTCGAGGGTGAGCGGGCCCGCCTCCGGGTGGTGGATCGTCTTGCGGTCCTCGCGGTGGCGCCCCACGAGGCCCTGGTCCCACAGCGCGGCGAAGCGGGAGTTGCCCGCGCGGGTCTCGGCGACGAGCGCGAGCAGCTCGGGGTCCCCGGGGTAGCGCGCGAGGGCGCGGCGCAGGTCGGCGACGAACGTACGGTCCGTACCGGCCGCGTCGCTGGACTCGACCAGGACCGTGCCGTCGGCGGGCACGGCCCCGGGGACGGGGAAGCGGCGGCGGATGAAGTTGAGGCGGCCCGGCCCCGGTTCGCCGAGCAGCGCGGCCCAGGCCGGGTTCCACCACAGCAGGGTCCAGTCGGCGGCGAAGACCGAGGCGGGCGCGTCGCCGAGCCTGCGCAGCAGGCGGCGTACGCCGGGCGAGACGACGCGGGGCACGGAGCGGGCGGCAGGGGGGCGGAGCCCGGCGAGCAGGTGCAGGTGCTCGTCCTGGTCGGCGTCGAGCCGCAGGGCGCGCGCGAGAGCCGCGACGACCTGCGCGGACGGGTGGCCGGCGCGGCCTTGTTCCAGGCGTACGACGTAGTCCACGGAGAGCCCGGCGAGCGCGGCCAGCTCCTCGCGGCGCAGCCCCTTGGCCCGCCGTCCGCGGCCCGCGGGGAGACCGGCCTCCTCGGGGCTGACGCGGTCGCGCCAGCGGCGCAGCGTGGCGCCGAGACCATCGGCATCCGTGGTGCTCATACGACCAGCCTACGAGCGCGTGTCCGCCAGGTGCGCGGCGAAGGTGGTACGGGCGTTCCTACCGTCGAAGGGTGCCTGGATAAGGCCGTAGGGGCGGCGCACTCTCGGAGGCATGACCACCACGATCACTCTCATCAGCGGGGCCGCTCGCGGCCTCGGACTCGAAACCGCCCGCCGTCTGTCGGCGCTCGGCCACACCGTCATCGTCGGCGCCCGCGACGCGGAGCGCGGGCGGGCCGTCGCCGAGGAGGTCGGGGGCCGTTGGGTGGCGCTCGACGTCGCGGACCCCGCGTCCGTGGAGGCGGCGGCGAAGGACGTCGCGGGGCACGAGGGCCGTATCGACGTCCTGATCAACAACGCGGGCATCACGGGCCCCCTCAAGGAGGCCGCCGACGTCACGGGCGAGGACGCGCGCGCGGTGTTCGAGGTGAACGTCCTCGGCATCGTGCGGATGACGCACGCCTTCCTGCCGCTGCTGCGCGAGTCGGCGGATCCGCGCGTCGTCAACGTGACGAGCGGGCTCGGTTCGCAGACGCTCACGCACGACCCGGAGCGCGTCGAGTACTCGGTCGTCTCGCCGCTCTACACCTCGTCCAAGGCGGCGGTGACGATGCTCACGACGCAGTACGCGCGCGGCGTCGAGGGCGTCCGCTTCAACGCGGCCGACCCCGGCTACACCGCGACCGACCTCAACCACCACACGGGCACGCAGACCGTCACGGAGGGCACCGACGCGATCGTGGCGCTCGCCACGGAGGACGCGTCGGCGGGCACCGGGCGCGCGGTGGACCGCGTGGGCCCGCTGCCGTGGTGACGGGGGGCTGAGAGCGCGGGGGTACACGACGAGGCCGGACACCGCGGGCGAAGCGGGGTCCGGCCTCGTGTGCGTACGTGTGCGGTGCGCGGGAGCGGTCACCGGCCCGTGCGGGTGCGCGGCCCGCGACGCGGGCGGTTCCCGGCCTGTACGTGTGCGGGTGCGCGGCCCGTACGTGGGCGCGGTGCGCGGCCCGCGACGCAGGGGGGCGCGCGGCCCGGATCAGCTCTTCTCGGCCTCGGCGCCGGCTCCGGCCGCGGCGCGGGCGGCGGGGACGGCCGCCGCGTCCCGCGCGGCGACCTTGGCCTCCAGCTCGGGGGTGATCTTGCGCTCGACGAAGAACGCGGCCGTCGGGATCGTGCCCGCGATCAGCACCCAGAGCTGCTTGCCGACCTTCCACTTCGCCTTGGAGCCGAGGTCGAAGGCGACGACGAGGTAGACGACGTAGAGCCAGCCGTGGGCGATGGCGATGACCCGGGTCGGGCCGGAGGCGCCGTCGATGTCGAGCACGTACTTGGCGATGACACCGAGGGTCAGCAGGACCAGCAGCACACCGGTGACGTAGGCCATCACGCGGTAGCGGGTCAGCACGCTCTTCTTCATGGGGGGAGCCTAACCGGGCGGATCGGGCGAACGGTACGCGGGGCGGGCACGCACGCGAAGCCGCTGGTCAGCCCTGCCGGGCCGGTCGGACGGCCCGTCGGGCCCCGTCAGCCCTCGAAGTCGCCGGCCGCGACGCGCAGCGGGCGCAGCAGCGCGAAGATCTCCGCGCACTCCTCGGCGTCGTACGCGCCGAGGCCGAAGTCCATGTCCATGAGGTCCTTCGTCGCCGCCTCGACGACCTCGCGGCCCTTGGGCGTGATGGAGGCGAGGGTGCCCCGCCCGTCCTGCGGATTGGGGCGCTTGGCGACGAGACCGGAGCGCACGAGGCGGTCGACGGTGTTGGTCACCGAGGTGGGGTGGACCATGAGCCGCTCGCCTATCTTCGACATCGGCAGTTCGCCCGCCTTGGAGAAGGTGAGCAGCACGAGCGCCTCGTAGCGCGCGAAGGTCAGCCCGTACGGCTTGACGACGGCGTCGACCTCGGCGAGGAGGATCTGCTGGGCCCGCATGATCGAGGTGATCGCGGGCATCGAGGGGACGTGTCCCCACCGCTGCCGCCAGGAGTCATCCGCGCGGGCGATCGGGTCGAAGGAGAGGCTGAGCGGCTTCGGCACGTCCCCGACCCTACCGGCCGGTCATATCGTGGTCAGCCCCGTCTCATCCTTCGGCCCCCGGGCGTCCGGGACACGGCGCGCGCGGCGCGCGGCGAGGGCGAGCGGGAGGCAGCAGACGGTACCGAGGAGCCCCGCCCCCGCGACGACGAGGTGCGGGTCGAGCCGTTCGGCGACGGCTCCCGCGAGGGCCGTGCCGAGGCCCTGCGCGGTCATGAGCCCGGCGGTCTGCACGGTCATCGCGCGGCCCCGCAGCTCCACCGGCACGGAGTCGACGAACCAGCGGTCGAGCCCGAGGGTGTACGCGGCCGAGGCGCCGGTCACGAAGAGGAGGGCGAGCAGCGGCAGGTAGCCGGGGCGCAGCAGGCACAGGGCGAGCGGGAGGGTGCCGAGCGCGGCGAGCGGGAGGGCGAGGCGGGCGCGGGCCGCGGGGGTGAGGAGGGTCCCGGCGAGCAGTTCACCGGTGATCATCCCGGCGGAGATCGCGGCGAGCAGCAGCCCGAGGCCCGCGCCGCCGACGCCGAGTGAGGCGGCGTAGGGCGCGGCGAGCCCTTCGGGGACGACGGCGAAGGCCGGCGGCAGCCAGAAGAGGAGGAGCGCGAGGCGCGGCCCGCGCAGGGCGAGGACGGCGCGGACGCCGGAGAGCGAGTCGCGGACGAGCCCGCCGGCGGCGGTGCGGGCGCGGGCGGGGCGGCGGCGCGTACCGAGCCGGAGCAGGGTGGCGGAGCCGAGGAAGGTCGCGAGCGTGACGAGGAGCGCCCCGCGCGGCGGTACGAGCACGAGCAGCAGCCCCCCGACGCCGTACCCGCCGAGCAGCGCGGTCTGCGAGACGATCCGCAGCAGCGAGCGCCCGAGGACGAAGGCCTCGCCGTCCCCGAGGATGTCGCCGAGCGTCGCCATCCGCGTCCCCGCGAACACGGGCGCGACGAGCGCGAGCACGACGCGCAGCGCGAGCAGCCCCGCGACGGGCGTGACGGGCAGCGCCATGACCGCGACGCAAGCGGCACAGACGAGATCGCAGCCGACGAGCACCCGCCGCGCCGGATACCGGTCGGCGAGCCCCGCGAGCAGGGTCCCGCCGAGCAGGTAGGGCAGCAGGCCGAGCGCGAAGGCGAGGGCGGAGAGGAAGGGGGAGCCGGTGAGCGCGAAGACGAGGACAGTGAGGGCGATCTCGCTGACGACGGTGCCGAGGAGGGAGCAGAGGTGGGCGAGGAAGACGGCACGGAACTCGGGGATGCGGAAGAGGGCGAGATAGCGGGGATGGGGGGCGGTGGGGGCGGTGGGGTTGGTGGGCGTGATCGGCGTCGGGGTGGGGGCGTTGTGCTCGGGCATGGGGCGAGCATCGGGGGGCGGGGGCGCCGGACGTATCGTTTCGGCTCCGGCCGAATCGGCGGGCGGGAAAGACGAGGGCGAGCGTGGCACAGCGTCTGCATCTGGGGGACCGGGACCTGTTGCGGTGCCG
Organism: Streptomyces sp. Tu6071; assembly: GCF_000213055.1. Classification (NCBI taxonomy): domain Bacteria; kingdom Bacillati; phylum Actinomycetota; class Actinomycetes; order Kitasatosporales; family Streptomycetaceae; genus Streptomyces; species Streptomyces sp. Tu6071. Next base: position 2,227,162 of record NZ_CM001165.1, read on the forward strand.
GTTCGCGTTCTCGCCGTTGTGGGAGACGCAGGAGGCGGTCCGTACGCTGACACGGCCCGACCGCTTCCCGTACCACCACGGGCGGCTGGACCGGATGCGCGCGGCGGCGGCCGGGCTCGACCTGCGGCCGCTGTGGCGACTCATGCCGCACCGGGGCCACTCCCCCGACTTCTGGGCGCCGCCGCCGGACGGAGCGACGGCGGAGATCGGGGAGGAGCTGGCGCGGGTACGGGCGACCGATCCCGCCGCCGCGCGCAGGGACCTCGCGACGGCATTGCGTTCGGTACGGGGCGGTACGGAGTCGGCGTGGGGGCGCGCACTGCTCGCCGAGCCCGCGCGGGCCGTGGCGGAGGCGGCGGATCTCCTCGAACGGGCCTGGCACGCGCTCGTGGAGCCGGAGTGGCCCCGGCTGCGGGCGCTGCTCGAAGCGGACGTGGCGCACCACGCGCGGCGGCTCGCGGAGCTGGGGCTCGGCGGGCTGCTGCCCGAACTGGACACGCGGGTCCGCTGGGAGGGCCGGACGCTCACGGTGGACAAGCGCGGCGACCACGAGCGGTGGCTGCGGGGCGAGGGCCTGGTTCTCATGCCGAGCGTCCACACGTGGCCGGACGTCGTGACGGGCGTCGAGGAACCGTTCCAGCCGACGCTGGTCTACCCGGCGCGGGGCCTCGCCTCGCTGTGGACGGGAGTGCCGGAACGGGCGCCGGACGCGCTCGTGGGGATTCTCGGCGCGGGCCGCGCGGCGGTGCTCGCGGCGCTGGCGGTCCCGGGCACGACGAGCGGCCTCGCCGACCGCCTCGGCCTCGCCCCCTCCTCGGTCTCGGCCCACCTGACGTCCCTGCGCACGGCGGGCCTCCTCCACGCCCGCCGCTACGGGCGCGAGGTCGTGTACCGGCGCACGGGGCTGGGGACGGCGTTGGCGGAGGGGAAGGGGTGAGGCGCATTCCCGACGTGCACGACCTCCGTGTGGCCGCCTGACAGGCCCCCACCCGCCAGGCACCACGGCTCCGCACGTACGCGCGCGCACGGGCCACCCCCTCGGCCCCGCGGACTCACCCGCACAGCACCCGGGCCCCCTCGCGCGCACGCGACGGGGCCCGGAACGGGAAGCTGTCGGGTTCAGGACTTCGGGGTGTCCTCGCCCAGGATGCGGTCGATCGTCTCGACCTTGCGGGTGAGGCCGTCCTCGACGCCGGGGCGGATGTCCGCCTTGAGGACGAGCGACACGCGCGAGCTGCGGGCCTCGACGGCGGCGGTGGCGCGCTTGACGACGTCCATGACCTCGTCCCACTCGCCCTCGATGCTCGTGAACATCGCGTCGGTGCGGTGCGGCAGGCCGGATTCGCGGACGACGCGGACCGCTTCGGCCACGTACTCGCCGACCTCCTCGCCGACGCCGAGCGGGGAGACGGAGAAGGCGACGATCATGCGTTCACGATCCCTTCGCGCCGGGCGCGGCCGGCGATGACCGCGTCCTCGGCCTCGCGCTTGAGCTTGCGCTCGGCGAAGAAGCCGCCGGTGGGCAGGACGGAGAGGACGAAGTAGAGGATGCCGCGCCCCGCGGACCACTTGGCGCGGTTCCAGGCGTCGATCCAGAAGATCACGTAGAGGACGAAGAGCACGCCGTGGACCATGCCCATGACCGGCACGGCGTTGAAGTCGGTGGTGCGCTTGAGGATCGAGCACACGAGCAGGAGGAGGAAGGAGACCGCCTCGGGGGCCGAGACCAGGCGGAGGCGGCGGAGGGCGGAGGCTGTCTTGATGTCCACGGCGCGGAACTTTCGGTCGGGGGTCGGGAGGAGCGGACGGGATGGGGAGGTCCGCGCACGCTCTCACACGATCTTGTGAACGCGCGCACAAGCCGCCTCATTCTCGCAGCCCGCCGGGGCGGGGAGGGATGGGGGTGGGGTGGCCCTGCTCACGCCGCCGTCGCGATCCCGCGCTCCCGCCCTTGGCACCCGGAGGCAGGGGCGCACGCGACGACACCACACGCGCCACCCCGGCCCACCCGCACCACCCCTGGTCCCCCGCGCGCCGTCTCCGGCGCCCCACGCGCCCCTGAGGTCTCTCGGGGTCGGATCTCCGGGACGATTCAGGGTCGAAACGGCTCCCGGGGACGCCCGGCGCCCAGTACCTTCGAAGGCGTGGCTCACCTCCGACTCCAGGGCAGCAAAGTGCTCGCCGTCCAGCTCACCGGCGATGCCGTGCGGGCGAAGAACGGCTCGATGGTCGCGTACGACGGCCGGATGAACTTCAAGAAGCTCTCCGGCGGCGGCGACGGCCTGCGCGGCATGGTCACGCGCCGGCTCACGGGGGAGCAGATGGAGGTGATGGAGGTGCGCGGCGAGGGCACGTGCTGGTTCGCCGACCGGGCGACGGAGATCAGCGTCGTGAGCCTGCGCGGCGAGACGCTGTACGTGGAGGCGAGCAATCTGCTGTGCACGGATGCCGGGCTGCGCACGGGGACGACGTTCACGGGCCTGCGCGGGGCGAGCCAGGGGCAGGGGCTCTTCACGACGACGGTCGAGGGGAGCGGGCAGGCGGCGTTGCTCTCGGACGGGCCCGCGATGGCGCTGCGGGTCAGCTCCGCGTACCCCCTCCAGGTCGACCCCGGCGCGTACGTGGCGCACCAGGGGCAGTTGCGCCAGCACTTCCAGTCCGGCGTCAACTTCCGCACGGTGATGGGCGAAGGGGGCGGCGAGGCGTTCCAGATCCGGTTCGAGGGCGAGGGTGTCGTGTGGGTGCAGCCGAGCGAGCGGAAGACGTTCGGGGGTGACCTCTGATGCCGTTCAGGGAGATCAACTCGAAGATGGTCGAGGCGCAGGTGCTGCCGGGGCAGCGGCTCTTCAGCCAGCGGGGCGCGATGCTCGCGTACCGGGGGGAGGTGAGCTTCACGCCGAACGTGGGCGGCGGTCAGGGCGGGGTCATGTCGATGATCGGGCGGCGGGTCGCGGGTGAGGCGACGCCGCTCATGACGGTCGAGGGCCACGGCACGGTGCTCTTCGGGCACGGCGGGCACCACGTGCAGGTGGTGAACCTGTCGGGCGACACCCTGTGCGTCGAGGCGGACCGGTTGCTCGCCTTCGACGGCTCGCTCCAGCAGGGCACGCTCTTCCTCGGCGCGCAGGGCGGCGTGATGGGGATGGTGCGCGGCCAGGTGACGGGCCAGGGCCTCTTCACGACGACGCTCAAGGGGCACGGCGCCGTCGCGGTGATGGCGCACGGCGGGGTCATCGAGCTGCCGATCACGCCCGGCCGCTCCGTGCACGTCGATCCGCAGGCGTACGTGGCGCACTACGGCGAGGTACGGAACAAGCTGTCCACGGCCCTCGGCTGGCGCGACATGGTGGGCCGGGGCTCGGGCGAGGCGTTTCAGCTGGAGTTGTCGGGGCAGGGCGCGGTCTTCGTGCAGGCATCGGAGGAGAAGCTGTGAACCCGCTCGTCCCCGACGGCACACCCGTCCTCGATCCGCACGCGCTGCCCTCGGACGACAACGTCAACGCGTACACGTTCTGCGTGGAGTTGCGGGGCTCGCAGTGGTTCCTGCAGAAGGGGAAGATGATCGCCTACTACGGGCGGATCTCCTTCGACGGGATCGGCAGCGGGCGCTTCGACCGGCTCCTGCGGACGAGTTTCCACTCGCCGTTGCACGCGAGCGACTGGGTCGTCGCGGAGGGCGAGGGGAAGATGCTCCTCGCGGACCGGGCGTTCGACGTCAACAGCTTCGACCTGGAGGACGGCAACCTCACGGTCCGCTCGGGCAACCTCCTCGCGTACGAGCCGAGCCTCGCGCTCAAGCAGTCGATCGTGCCCGGCTTCCTGACCCTCATCGGCACCGGGAAGTTCATCGCCGCGTCCAACGGTCCGGTCGTCTTCATGGAGCCGCCGTTGCGCGTCGACCCGCAGGCGCTCGTGGGCTGGGCGGACTGCCCCTCGCCGTGCCACCACTACGACCACGGCTACCTGAGCGGTTTCCTCGGCGGTGTCCGCGCCCTCACCGGGCTCGGCGGCGCCTCCGGCGAGGAGCACCAGTTCGAGTTCGTGGGGGCCGGCACCGTGCTCCTCCAGTCGAGCGAGCAGCTCATGCCGGAGACGGACATCGGCACGACCCCCGCGGAGCCGGGGGTGCCGGGCGGCGGGGGCGCCGGGCGCCCGGGGATGCCCGGCCACGCGCCCGGCGGGGCGGGCGGGGCCCAGGGACTGCCCAGGATGCCGGGGCAGTTGGGGGACATTCAGCGGAGGTTCGGCTTGTAGGGATTGACCGGCGGCGCGCGGCGTCGGGGCGGCGCCGTGACGGGCGGGCCGGGTTAGGGTGGCGGCTCGTGGGGCAGCTCACGTCAGAGGTTTCGTTCGGTTTTCAACTTCTTCGGTAGAATGTCTTCATGGACACGGAGAAGACGACGAGCGAGGCCACGCCGTGGCTCAGCCAGGACGAGCAGTGCGCCTGGCGCACCCACCTGGAAGTGAACCGGCTCCTCACCCACCAGCTCGAACGTGATCTCCAGCCGTTCGGGCTCACGATGAATGACTACGAGATCCTGGTGAACCTCTCGGAGGCCGAGGAGCACCGGGTGCGGATGAGTGATCTCGCCGCCGCGACCCTCCAGTCCAAGAGCCGGCTCTCGCACCAGATCACCCGCCTGGAGAAGGCGGGCCTCGTCCGCAGGGAGAACTGCGAGTCCGACCGGCGCGGGCTCTTCGCCGTGCTCACCGAGCCGGGCCTTATGACGATGCGCGAGGTCGCCCCGCACCACGTGGCCTCCGTGCGGCGCCACTTCATCGACCGGCTCACCCCCGAGCAGCTCACGGCGCTGCACGACTTCCTCCGGCCCATCGCCGAGGGACTGCGCGAGGTGCGCGAGGCACGCTGAGCCGGGCACGCCACCCGCCGACGCCCCCGGCCACGCCACCCGCCCAGCTCAGGCGCGGCCGACCCCGGCCACGGCCCACCTCAGGCACCGCCCGCGCCAGGCACCGCCCGCGTCAAGCACCGCCGTCCCCGTCCCCGCACCTCCCGCTCCGGCCGCCTCAGGCCAGTCCGCCCGTCGCGCGTACGTTCTGCCCGGTGATCCAGCGCCCGTCCGGACCGGCGAGGAAGGCGATGACGTCGGCGATGTCGGACGGGGTGCCGAGGCGGGCGAGCGGGGTCATGGCCGGGACGGCGGCGAGCGCCTCGGGCGGGTTGGCGCCGCGCAGCATGTCCGTGTCGGTCGCGCCGGGCGAGACGGTGTTCGCCGTGATGCCCCGGGCCCCGAGTTCCTGGGCGGCGACGGCCATGAGCTGCTCGACCGCGCCCTTGCTCATCACGTACGGGGCGATGCCGGGCCCCGGGCGCACGGTGTTCGCCGTCGAGACGGTGATGATCCGGCCGCCGTCGCGCAGGTGGCGGGCCGCGTAGCGCGTGGTGAGGAAGACGGCGCGGGTGTTGACGGTCAGCACCTCGTCGAAGTGCTCCGTGCCGGTCTCCGCGAGCGGGAGCCGGGCGGACGTGCGTGCCGCGTTGTTGACGAGGATGTCGAGCCCGCCGAGGCGCGCGTCGGCCGCCGCCATGGCCTGCTCGGTGGCCGCCGCGTCGGCGAGGTCGAGCCGCACGGCGTACGCCTGCCCGCCCCGGGCCCGTACCACCGCGCACACCTCGTCGGCCGCTTCCCGCTCCCGCCGGTACGTGAGGACGACCCGCGCGCCGTCGCGGCACAGCCGTTCCACGACGGCCCGGCCGATCCCCCGCGACCCCCCGGTGACCACGGCGTTCTTCCCCGCCAGCACACCCTCCGCACCCGTCACGGCGCCCCCTCTCGTCCGGTGGCAGGGGCCCGACGCCAGTACCGGGACGGCGAATCCTCCAGGGCCCCGATCCGCCACCGCCGCGTCTCACCCCGCGCGCCACCCCGGCCCCGCACGCCGCCCCATCTCACCCGGCACGCCCCCGCCCCACTTCACCGGCGCCCCGCCTCACCCGGCACGCCCTCGTGCCCCCGTCCCGCCTCACCCCGCCAACGGCACCCGCAGCACGAACTCCGCTCCCCCGCCCGGCCGTTCGCCCGCCACCAGCGAGCCTCCGTGGCGGTGGGCCGCGTCGCGGGCGATGGCGAGGCCCAGGCCCGCGCCGCCCTCGTCGCGGGTGCGGGCGTCGTCGAGGCGGACGAAGCGTTCGAAGACGCGGTCGCGTTCGGCGGGCGGGACGCCGGGGCCGTCGTCGGACACCGTCACGACCGCGTCGGCGCCCTCCTGGCGCAGGGCGAGGGTGACCTCGGAGCGGGCGTGGCGGCGCGCGTTGTCGAGGAGGTTGCCGAGGATGCGGCCCAGCTGGGGCGCGGAGCCGCGTACCTCGTAGCCGTCCGCCCGTTCGGGTTCGATGCGGGCGCGCAGGCCGTGCTCGGCCGCCTCGCGCGCGACGAGGTCCGCGAGCCGCACCGGCCGGTCGGGGGGCCGCTCCCCCGCGTCGAGCCGCGCGAGAAGGAGCAGGTCGGCGGCGAGGTGCTGGAGCCGTACGGTGTCCTCCACCGCCCCGTCCAGGTCGAGGAACTCCGGGTGTTCTGCGCCCACTTCGAGCTGCGTGCGGAGCGAGGCGATGGGGCTGCGCAGCTCGTGCGAGGCGTCGGCGACGAAGCGGCGCTGCTTGTCGACGGCGTCCTGGAGGGCGGCGAGCGTCGCGTTGGTGGTACGGGCCAGGGCGGCGATCTCGTCGTGCGTCGCGGGCTCGGGGACGCGGCGCGCGAGGTCGCGCGAGCCCGTGATGGCGTCGAGTTCGGCACGGATGCCCTCGACGGGCCGCAGGGCGCGCCGGGTCACGGCCCACGTGACGGCGGCGACGACGGCGAGCAGCACGGGCAGCCCGATGAGCATGACGGTGAGCGCGGTGCGCACGGCGCTGTCGGCGGCGTCGAGCGGCGCCCCGGCGAAGACGGTGAACGTCCGCGCGTCGTCGTCATCCCCGGAGTCGGCCTCGGAGCCGGGGCCGGAGCCGGAGTCGTCGTCGGTTTCGGCCTCGGAGTCGCCCCCCGAGGAGCCCGTGTCCGACCCCGAGCCCGTGTCCGAGTCGTCCTCGCTCTCCCGGGGCTTCACCTCGATCGCCGCCCACCGGTACGTGCCCCGGTCCCCGTCGATGACGGCCTCGCCGCTACTCAGGTGGGCGTCGTCGTCGAGCGTGCCTCCCGAGGGCGCGGGCCCGGCGGACGGCCTGACGCCGCTCGTCCCGGTACCGCTCACGGACTCCAGGTCCTCGCTGACGGCCCGCACCCGGCCCGTGCCGTCCACGATCTGCACGGGTTCGTCGTCATCGTCGGGGAGGTCGAGCGCGTCCCAGGACGTGCCGGTGGCGAGGCGCGCGGCGACCTTGCGCGCGGCGGACTCGGCGTCGGCGCCCGCGCGGTCGATGAGGTTGGCGCGCAGCGAGAGGACCACGGCCGTGCCCGCGGCGACGAGGACGACGGCGACGACGAGCGTCGCGGCGACGGTGGCCCTGGCCCGTACGGAGCCGAAGAGGCGCCTCACGGGCGCTCCAGGAGGTACCCGGCGCCGCGCACCGTGCGGATGAGGCCGGCGCCGAGCTTGCGGCGCAGCGTGCTCACGTACACCTCGACGATGTTCGGGTCGCCGGAGTAGGCGAAGTCCCAGACGTGTTCGAGGATGTCGGCCTTGGAGACGACCTGTCCGGCGCGGAGCACGAGGTGTTCGAGCACCGCGTACTCCTTCGCCGTGAGGGGGATCTCCTCGCCCGCGAGGCGGACGCGGCGCGCGCCCGTGTCGAGGCGGAGCGCCCCGAGTTCGCGCACGGGCGGTGCCCCGGTGGCGCGGCGGCGGAGCAGCGCCTTGACGCGGGCGCGCAGGACGACGTACGAGAAGGGCTTGGTGAGGTAGTCGTCGGCCCCCGTGTCGAGCCCCTCGGCCTCGTCGTACTCGCCGTCCTTCGCGGTGAGCATGAGGATCGGCGTGTCGTCGCCCGCGGCGCGGAGCGCGGCGCAGACGCGGTAGCCGTTCATGCCGGGGAGCATGATGTCGAGGACGATCAGGTCGTAGCCGCCCTCGGTCGCCCGGCGCAGGCCCTCGGTCCCGTCGTGCGCGATGTCCACGGCGTAGCCCTCGGCGCCGAGGCCCAGGGCGAGGGAGCGGGCGAGGCGGCGTTCGTCCTCCACGATCAGCAGGCGCATGCCGCACAGCCTGCCAAATCCTCCCTGAAGCGGCCTTCAGGAAGCTTCAGGAAGCCTTCAGGCGGCGCGGGCAACAGTGAGTCACGTCATCAAGCCCGCTCCCGCAGGAGGTTCCTCATGAAGCGCAAGCCCGTATTCGCCGCTCTCGCCGCCGCCGTCGTCCTCGCGGCCGGGGGCGGAGTCGCCGCCGCGTCCCTCGGAGATGACGGCGGTACGTCCGCGGCCTCCGGTACGGGTACGGGGGCGACGACGCACGAGCGGGCGGGGCTCACCCGTACCGGGGCCGACGACACGGCCCGCGAGGACCGCGACGACCGCGACACCGACGACCGCGACGACGACACGCGCCACGGCGCCGGGCGCGACGACACCGCGCGCCACGACGACACCGACGACACCGACGACGACCAGGACGACGACGCCCGCGAGCGCGCCCACGACGCCGCCGAGCACAAGGCGGAGGCCGCCGCCGCGCGGAAGGTGGCGGCGCCCGACGCCCTCGCCGCCGCGCTCGCGCACACCCCGGGCCGCGCCCTCTCGGCCGAGATCGACGACGACCAGGACGGCCGCCTCGTGTGGGAGGTCGAGATCCTCGACGGCTCCGGGAAGCTCCGGCACGTCGACGTCTCGCCGTCGAGCGGGAAGGTCCTCGACGCGCGCACGGAACGCGGCGACGCGGACGACGTACGGGCCGCGAAGGACCTCCTGACCGGTGACGCGACGAGCGCCGCGAAGGCCGCGCGGGCCGCCGCCGCGAAGGGCACGGTCGTCTCCGTCGACCTGGAGGAGGAGCGGAACGGGTACTGGAGCGTCGAGACCGGGCCCGCGGAGGCGGAGTGGTCCGTCGCGCTCGACGGGGCGAAGGTCACGCAGGGAAGCGACGACTGAGGCCCCTCTCACGCTCACCGCCGAGGCCCCCGGCCCGCGCGCTTGCCGCCGAGGCCCCCGTCCCCTCGCGTAAGCCGCCGCCGAGGCCCCGGCATACCCCCTGCGGTCCCCGGACACTCCCCCGAGGTCCGGACACGCCCCCGAGGTCTCCGGCCATGCCCCCGGCCGAGGCCCCGATCAGGTCCCCGCCGAGGCCCCCGGTCGCGTTTCGCGGCCGGGGTCCCCGGTCATGTCTCCCCCCGTGGCCCCTGTCACGTTTCCCCGCGCCGCCCGGTCATCCCGGCGAAGCCACCCGCTCGTCGCCCCGGAGGCCCGTCATGTCCTGGCCGCACCTCGCGCTTCTCGCCCTCGCGCTCGTCCAGCTCGTCGACGCCGTGCTCAGCCTGCGTCCGGTGGGCTTCGTGCGCGACTGCCTCAGCGACGTCGGGCTGCCGCGCCGCTGGTGGCGGCTGCTCCCGGTGGTGAAGGCGGCGTCGGCGGCGGGGCTCGTGGCCGGTGTCCGGTGGCACTGGCTCGCGGTGCTGACCTCGGCGGCGCTCGTCCTCTACTTCCTGCTCGCGATCGGCGCGCACGTACGGGCGCGGGACTTCGGCCGCAACCTCTTCCTGAACGCGAGCGGGATGCTCGTCCTGTGCGCTGCGGTACTGGTGATCACGCTGTCCGCGTGAGGGCCGCGCGCGAGGCGGGAGTGCGTACGGAGAAGGGGGCGGACTCCCCGCACGGAGTCCGCCCCCTTCTCCTCGTTCCCCTACTTCTTCGGCACCCGCACCACGAGCGCGTCGCCCTGCCCGCCGCCCCCGCACAGGGCCGCGGCGCCGACGCCGCCGCCGCGCCGCTTCAGCTCCAGGGCGAGGTGGAGGACGAGGCGGGCGCCCGACATGCCGATCGGGTGGCCGAGGGCGATCGCGCCGCCGTTGACGTTCACCTTTTCCGGGGTGACGCCGAGGTCGGCCATTGACTGCACGGCGACGGCGGCGAACGCCTCGTTGATCTCGATGAGGTCGAGGTCGTCGACGCCGATGCCCTCCTTGGAGAGCGCGTGCTTGATCGCGTTCGACGGCTGCGACTGGAGCGAGTTGTCCGGGCCCGCGACGTTGCCGTGCGCGCCGATCTCGGCGAGCCATTCGAGGCCCAGTTCCTCGGCCTTGGCGCGGCTCATCACGACGACGGCCGCGGCGCCGTCGGAGATCTGCGAGGCGGTGCCCGCGGTGATCGTGCCGTCCTTGGTGAAGGCCGGGCGGAGCTTGCCGAGCGTCTCGACGGTCGTGTCGGCCCGGACGCCCTCGTCCGTGGTGAGGAGGACGGGCTCGCCCTTGCGCTGCGGGATCTCGACGGGGGTGATCTCCGCCTCGTAGATCCCGTTCTTCTGCGCGGCGGCGGCGCGCTGGTGGCTCAGCGCGGCGAACTCGTCCTGCGGGGCGCGCGTGATGCCGAGGCGGGCGTTGTGCTTCTCGGTGGACTCGCCCATCGCGATGTTCTCGAAGGCGTCGGTGAGGCCGTCGTGGGCCATCGCGTCGAGCATCTCGATCGCGCCGTACTTGTGGCCCGCGCGGGAGTTCGGGAGCAGGTGCGGGGCGTTGGTCATGGACTCCTGGCCGCCCGCGACGACGATGTCGAACTCACCGGCGCGGATGAGCTGGTCGGCGAGCGCGATCGCGTCCAGCCCGGAGAGGCACACCTTGTTGACGGTGAGCGCGGGCACGCTCATCGGGATGCCGGCCTTCACGGCGGCCTGGCGGGCCGGGATCTGCCCGGCGCCCGCCTGGAGCACCTGGCCCATGATCACGTACTGGACCTGCTCCCCGCCGATCCCGGCCCGCTCCAGCGCCGCCCTGATCGCGAAGCCGCCGAGGTCGGCGCCCGAGAAGGACTTGAGCGAGCCGAGGAGACGGCCCATCGGGGTGCGGGCGCCGGCGACGATCACCGACGTGGTGCCCTGGGTTCCAGCTGTTCCGGACATGACGCACAGCCCCTATGCAGTGAGAGTGAACGAGGGTTTACCTCAATGTACTGAGCGGTGAGCGGGCGGTCACCGGGCCGGTCGTGTGACGGGGCGCACCCCGGTGCGACGAGGGGGCGCGACGGGATCATCGGCCGGAAGCCGACGGAGGACTGACCTCCGGATAGGGGTGCCGGTAGGGTTGGCCCCCGGCTCCCGGTCGCGACCGTGGGCCCGGCCTCGCGGTCGTGACCGCGGGGTCGCGGGCCGGGGTCCGGGTGGCAGGGGCGATGTCGGGGCGGCGGTGCGCGCCGGGGCGGCTGTCTGACACCATTCCCCGGGAAACGGGAGCACGCCCGCCGGGCGCGCACCCGCACGAAGGGAACCGGTCCGCCGGACGGGTCCCCGCAGGACCGGAGCACGTCCGAAGGGCGGGCGGGCTCGCTCGGAGTGTCACGACCAGGGGACGGATGGGACCGCGCGGTGCGGGGCTACGAACGCCAGGAGAGCCACCAAGCTGCTGACGACGACCACCTCTCACGGTTCGAAGCCGAGATGAAGCGGCTGAAGACCGATCGGGAGAAGGCCGTCCAGCACGCCGACGACCTCGGCTACCAGGTCGAGGTCTTGCGCGCCAAGCTGCACGAGGCGCGGCGCGCGCTCGCGCTCCGTCCTCGGTACGAGAACGGCGACATCGCCTACCAGGCCGAGCAGATGCTGCGCACCGCGCAGATGCAGGCCGATCAGCTGCGCATCGACGCCGAGCGCGAGCTGCGCGAGGCCCGCTCCCGCACCCAGCGCCTCCTCCAGGAGCACGCGGAGCAGCAGGCGCGGCTCCAGGCCGAGTTGCACCAGGAGGCGACGAGCAGGCGCCAGCAGCTCGATCAGGAGCTGGCGGAGCGCCGCGCGACCGTCGAGTCCCACGTCAACGAGAACGTCGCCTGGGCCGAGCAGTTGCGCGCCCGCAGCGAGGCACAGGCCCGGCAGCTCGTGGACGAGGCGCGGGCCGAGTCCGAGCGGGCGCTCGCCTCCGCGCGCGCGGAGGCGCAGCGCGTCGTCGAGGAGACCAGGCAGCGCATCGGCGGCGAGGCGGACAGCGCCCGCACCGAGGCGGACGGGCTGGTGCGCCGGGCGCGCGCCGAGGCGGAGCGGCTGCTCTCCTCGGCCGCCGCGCAGGCGCAGGAGGCCACCGAGCACGCCGAGCGGCTGCGCACCTCCGCGACGAGCGAGACCGAGGAGGCGCGTCGGCAGGCCGCCGAGCAGGCCAGGGCGGCCGAGGAGCGGCTCGCCGAGGCCGAGCGGGTGCTGCGCGAGGCGCGGACGGCGGCCGAGAAGGTCACGGGCGAGGCCGACGAGCGGGCCGCGAAGGTCCTGTCGACGGTCGAGGCGGACAACGAGCTGCGCACCCGTACCGCCAAGGAGCAGATCGCGCGCCTGGTGAGCGAGGCCACCAAGGAGGCCGAGGCGCTCAAGGCGGACGCGGTACGGGAGCGGGACGAGGCCGTCGCCGAGGCGGAGCGCGTGCTCGCCGAGGCGGCCGAGAAGGCCCGCAGCTCCGCCGCCGAGGACGCGGCGGCGGCGCTCGCGAAGGCGGCGCGCAGCGCCGAGGAGGTGCTGCACAAGGCCGAGGAGGACGCGCGCGCGACGACCGGCTCCGCATCGGCGGAGGCCGAGCGGATCAAGGGCGAGGCGCAGGCCGAGGCCGACCGGCTGCGCGCGGAGGCCGAGGCGGCGGCCGACGAGCTGCGCGGTGCGGCGAAGGACGACACCAAGGAGTACCGGGCGCGGACCGTCGAGCTCCAGGAGGAGGCGCGGCGGCTGCGCGGCGAGGCCGAGCAATTGCGCGCCGACGCGGTCGCCGAGGGCGAGCGCATCCGGGGCGAGGCGCGCCGCGAGGCGGTGCAGCAGATCGAGGAGGCCGCGGGGCGGGCCGAGGAGCTGCTGACCAAGGCGCGTTCGGACGCCGAGGAGCTGCGCGGCACGGCGGCCGAGGACGCGGAGAAGACCCGCGCGGAGGGCGAGCAGAAGGCCCGCGCGCTGCACGAGCAGGCCGAGGAACTCCTCGCCGAGGCGCGGACGGAGGCCGAGCGGCTCACGGCCGAGGCGGCCGAGCGCGGCGAGGCGGAGCGGGCGCGCGCCGAGGAAGCGGCGGCGGAGCTCCGCGCCGAGGCGGAGCGCGCGGCGCAGGCCCTCAAGGACGACGCGGCCGAGGAGCTGACCCGGCTGCGGGCCGAGGCCGAGCAGCGCCTGACGAGCGCCGAGGAGGCGCTGAGCGAGGCGCGCGCGGAGGCGGAGCGGCTGCGCGCGGCGAGCGCGGAGGACGCGGAGCGGGTACGGGCCGAGGCGGCCGAGCGGGCCAGGGCGGTGCGCGAGGAGGCCGAGGCCGAGGCGGAGCGGCTGCGGACCGAGGCGGCGGCGGAGGTCGCGGCCTCGCGGGCCGAGGCGGAGCAGACCGCCGTACGGCTGCGCGCGGACGCCGAGAACGAGGCGGCGCGGGTCCGCAACGAGGCCCGCGAGACCGGTGAGCGCCTGCGCGCCGAGGCGGGCGCGGCGGCCGAGCGGGTCACGACGCAGGCGGCCGAGGAGCTGGCCGCGGCGCAGGAGGAGGCGGAGCGGCGGCGGCGCACGGCCGAGGAGACGCTGGAGTCCGCGCGCACCGAGGCGGGCGAGGAGCGGGAGCGGGCGCGCGAGCGGGCCGAGGAGCTGCTGACGAAGGCCCGCACGCGGGTCGAGGAGGCGGAGGCCGAGGCCGTCCGGCTCGTCGAGGAGGCGGAGACCCGGGCCGGGGAGCTGGTCACGGCGGCGGAACTGTCCGCGCAGCAGGCGCGCGAGGCCGTCGCGGGGATAGAGGAGCGGGCCGAGGAGGCCGCCAGGGGGCTGCGCTCGGCGGCGGAGCACGCGGCGGAGCGGACGACGAACGAGGCGCGCGAGGAGGCCGAGCGGGTCCGCGCGGACGCCTACGCGGAGCGCGAGCGGGCGGGCGAGGACGCGGCACGCCTGCGGGCCGAGGCGCGCGAGGAGCGTACGCAGGCCACGGAGCTGGCCGAGCACACGGTGCGCGAGGCGGCCGAGGAGGCCGAGCGGCTGCGGACCGGGGCCCAGGAGGCCGCCGAGCGGCTGCGCACGGAGTCGGAGCAGGCGGCCGAGCAGCTACGGACCGGCACCGAGCAGGCCGCGGAGGCGCTGCGCACGGAGACCGAGCAGGCCGCCGAGGAGCTGCGCACGGCGACCGAGCGGCACGCGGAGCAGGTGCGGGCCGCGCTGGCTGGCGAGCGCGAGAACGCGGAGCGCGAGGCGCAGGCGGCGCGGGCCGAGGCCCGCGAGGACGCGCGCCGTATCCGTACCGAGGCCGCGGAGGCCGCCGACACGCTCCTGACGGGTGCGCGCACGGAGGCCGAGGAGCTGACGGCACGCGTCGCGGCCGAGACGACGCGGCAGCGCGAGGAGGCGGCGGCCGAGGCCGAGCGCGAGGTCGTCGGCGCGACGGCGGAGGCGAACCGGCGGCTCACGCGGGCCAAGGACGAGTCGGAGCGGCTGCTCGCCGAGGCGAAGGCCGCGGCCGAACAGCTGCGCGACGACGCCGAGTCGGCCGCGGCGCGGGCCCGCGAGGCCGAGCAGGCGGCGAAGGAGCGCGCGGCGGAGCTGACGGCCCGTACGGCCGAGGAGGCGGAGCGGGCCCGGAGCGAGGCGCGCGCGGAGGCGCAGCGGCTGCTCGACGAGGCGCGCGCGGAGGCGAACAAGCGGCGCACCGAGGCGGCCGAGCAGGTCGACCGGCTCGTCTCGGAGGCGAGCGCGGAGGCCGAGAAGCTGTCGAACGAGGCGCTCGAAGCGGCGCTCAAGACGACGGCGGACGCCGAGGAGCAGGCCGACCGGATGGTGGGCGCGGCGCGCTCGGAGGCGGAGCGGGTCGTCGCCGAGGGCCGTGCCGAGGGCAACGCGGCGGTCGAGAAGGCGCGCGCGGACGCGGACGAGCTCCTCGTCGGGGCGCGCGGCGACGCGACGCGGGTGCGGGAGCGGGCCGAGGAGCTGCGCGAGCGGATCACGGCGGAGATCGAGGAGCTGCACGAGCGGGCGCGCCGTGAGTCGGCGGAGGCGATGCGCACGGCGGGCGAGCGCTGCGACGCGCTCGTCAAGGCGGCCGAGGAGCAGCTCGCCGAGGCCGAGGCGAAGGCGAAGGACCTCCTCGCCGACGCCAACTCGGAGGCGGGCAAGGTCAGGATCGCGGCGGTCAAGAAGGCCGAGACGCTTCTGAAGGAGGCCGGTCAGAAGAAGACCGAGGCGGAGGCGCTCGCCGACCGGCTCGTCGCCGACGCGAAGGCGGAGGCGGAGCGGATCACGACGGAGGGGCAGCGCGAACTGGACATCCTGGTGCGGCGGCGGCAGGACATCAATGCCGAGATCGGCCGTGTCCAGGACGTGTTGGAGGCGTTGGAGAACTTCGAGGCCCCCGGCGGCAAGAACGCCGGCGGGCCGGGCGAGGGGTCCGGGAAGGGCGCGGCCGGGCGGGACGCGCCGAACGGCGTCAAGGCGGGGGCCGTGGCCGGATCGACTCGTTCGGGTGGAAAGCAGACGGAGCGGTAGTCACAGTGTCAGGAGTGCGCACGGCGTCCGGAGTGCCGCGGGTGCGAGCCGGAGGGACGGTGTTCCCGGTGACGACGGACAGTCAGTCGTCCTGTGCGGGCGCTGTGTTGACGGCGGATCGGAAGATAACGGTCCACGCACGCACAAAAGGGGTGGCATTCTCCAGATCAAACGGGCATTTACTCGATGACACGCCGCCCCGACCCCTAGGATTCCCCCTATCACCTCACCGGTCTCTTTCGACAGGAACCCCATGAGCGACACTTCCCCCTACGGCTTCGAGCTTGTGCGGCGTGGGTACGACCGCGCTCAGGTGGACGAACGCATCTCGAAGCTCGTCTCCGACCGTGACAGCGCCCTGAACCGCATCACCGCCCTGGAGAAGCGGATCGAGGAGCTGCACCTCGAAACGCAGAACGCCCAGGCGCAGGTGAGTGACGCGGAGCCTTCGTACGCGGGCCTCGGCGCCCGGGTCGAGAAGATCCTGCGGCTCGCCGAGGAAGAGGCGAAGGACCTGCGCGAGGAGGCCCGCCGGGCCGCCGAGCAGCACCGGGAGCTGGCCGAGTCCGCGGCGCAGCAGGTGCGCAACGACGCCGAGTCCTACGCCTCCGAGCGCAAGGCGAAGGCGGAGGACGAGGGCGTCCGGATCGTCGAGAAGGCCAAGGGCGAGGCCGGCAACCTGCGGGCCGAGGCGCAGAAGGACGCCCAGTCGAAGCGCGAGGAGGCGGACGCCCTCTTCGAGGAGACCCGCGCCAAGGCCGCGCAGGCCGCCGCCGACTTCGAGACGAATCTCGCCAAGCGCCGCGAGCAGTCCGAGCGCGACCTCGCCTCGCGTCAGGCGAAGGCCGAGAAGCGTCTCGCGGAGATCGAGCACCGCGCCGAGCAGCTCCGCCTGGAGGCCGAGAAGCTCCGCACGGACGCCGAGCGCCGCTCGCGCCAGACGGTCGAGACGGCGCAGCGCCAGGCCGAGGACATCGTCGCGGACGCCAACGCGAAGGCCGACCGCATCCGCAGCGAGTCCGAGCGCGAGCTGGCGGCGCTCACCAACCGCCGCGACTCGATCAACGCGCAGCTCACCAACGTGCGCGAGATGCTCGCGACGCTCACCGGTGCGGCCGTCGCCGCGGCGGGCGCGCCCGCCGAGGACGAGACCGTCGCGCGAGGTGTCCCGGCTCAGCAGTCGCGCTGACGCGGCACCACCTCGTACGGGGTGAACGACCGGAGAACCGGGCGGAGGCGGCATGCCTCCGCCCGGTTTCCGTAGGAGGTCCGGTCCTCGTGTGCGGGTGTCGTGGTTTTCGTACGCCGGTGCCGTGGACGCCGTAGGGCGGTGTTCCGCTTTCCGTTACGGAGCCGAGTCCGTGCCGTGCGCCTGCCGTCCAGCGTTCGCGCGGCGACTTCGTTAGCGTGGACACATGATCGAGGTCTCAGCGCTGACGAAACGCTACGGCGACAAACTCGCCGTGGACGACCTGTCCTTCACCGTGCGTCCGGGCGTGGTGACCGGCTTCCTGGGCCCCAACGGCTCCGGCAAGTCGACCACCATGCGCATGATGCTCGGGCTGGACAAGCCGACACGGGGCCGCGTGCTCATCGACGGCAAGCCGTACCCGGCGCTCGACGAGCCGCTCACGCAGGTCGGCGCGCTGCTCGACGCGAAGGCGATGCACGGCGGTCGCAGCGCCCGCAACCACCTGCTGTGCCTGGCCCAGTCGAACGGCATCCCGGCCGGGCGCGTGGACGAGGTACTGGACACCGTGGGCCTGACGGCCGTCGCGAAGAAGCGCGCGAAGGGCTTCTCGCTCGGCATGGGGCAGCGCCTCGGCATCGCGGGCGCGCTCCTCGGCGACCCGCGCATCCTCATGTTCGACGAACCGGTGAACGGTCTCGACCCCGAGGGCATCCACTGGATCAGGAACCTGATGCGCTCGCTCGCCCACCAGGGCCGTACCGTCTTCGTCTCCTCGCACCTCATGAGCGAGATGGCCCTGACGGCCGAGCACCTCGTGGTCATCGGCCGGGGCAAGCTCCTCGCCGACACCTCGATGGCCGATTTCATCCGGGACAACTCGCGCACCTACGTCCGGCTCCGCTCCCCCGAGCGCGAACGCCTCCTCGACGTGCTGCGGCAGGAGGGCATCTCCGTGACCGAGGGCGCGGAGGGCACGCTGGAGGCGGATCACGCCGACCCGGCGCGCCTCGGCGAGCTGGCCCACGAGAACGGCCTCGTCCTGCACGAGCTGAGCCCGCAGTCGGCCTCCCTGGAGGACGCGTTCATGCAGCTCACGGCCCAGACGGTCGAGTACCACGCACACACCGGAGCGGGCCCCGCCGCGGTCCCGCCCGGAGCCGCGCCCCCGCCCCCCGGGGGCGTACAGGGCTGGGGCGAGAACCAGGACCGG
The DNA here is from genome assembly GCF_000213055.1 of Streptomyces sp. Tu6071. Classification (NCBI taxonomy): domain Bacteria; kingdom Bacillati; phylum Actinomycetota; class Actinomycetes; order Kitasatosporales; family Streptomycetaceae; genus Streptomyces; species Streptomyces sp. Tu6071. The sequence goes on from NZ_CM001165.1 coordinate 2,245,122, forward strand.
AAGGGCAACTGAGCGATGGCCGTGCCGCAAGTACTCCACTCGGAGTGGACGAAGATCCGCTCCGTCGCCTCGACCGTCTGGACGCTCGGACTGGCCTTCGTCGTCACCCTCGGCCTCGGCGTGCTCATCAGCGTCGTGTCGAACAACGACTTCGACTCCATGAGCCGCGAGGACCGGCTCACCTTCGACCCCACGTACATCAGCTTCGCCGGGATGGGTCTCGGCCAGCTCGCGATGATCGTCTTCGGGGTGCTCGTCGTCTCCAACGAGTACTCGACGGGGATGATCCGCACCTCGCTCGCCGCCGTGCCGCGCCGGGGCGTCTTCTTCTTCTCGAAGGTCGCCGTCGCGACGGTGCTCGCCTTCGTCGTCGGCCTGATCACGGCCTTCGTCTCGTTCTTCGTCGGGCAGCTGATCCTCGGCGACCACGGGGCCGCGATCGGCGATCCCGGCGTGCTGCGCGCGGTCTTCGGCGCGGCGCTCTACATGACTCTCATCGCGATGTTCTCGATGGGGATCGCGGCGATGCTGCGCAGCCCGCTGCTCTCGCTCGGCATCCTCATGCCGTTCTTCTTCATCATCTCGAACATCCTCGGCAACGTGAACGCGACGAAGAAGGTCGGCCAGTACCTCCCCGACCAGGCGGGCACGAAGATCATGCAGGTCGTGCCGCCCCTGCACGACGACGCCCCATACGGCCCGTGGGGCGGACTCCTCATCATGGTCGCCTGGGTCGCCGCCGCGCTGCTCGTCGGATACGCGCTGCTGCGCCACCGGGACGCCTGAGGCCCGGGGCCCCCGTCGTTTTCTTTGCCCGATCTTGGCGGGAACCGCCGGGGGCCCGATAGCCTCCTCACCCATGCGGGGGCGGCGCGCCCCCGTTCCCCGGCATGAGCTGGCACCAGCGTGCGGGGCGGGCAAGGACGGGCGAGGACGGGTGCGCGGATGATCGAGGCGAACGGCCTCAGCAAGTGGTACGGCGCGAAGAAGGCCGTGGACGACCTCAGCTTCACCGTGCGGCCCGGGGTCGTCACGGGCTTCCTCGGGCCCAACGGCTCGGGCAAGTCCACGACGATGCGGCTCATCCTCGGCCTGGAGCAGCCCTCGGCCGGGGACGTCACGGTCGGCGGCGTCCCCTTCCGGCAGCTCGCCAACGCGCCCCGCGAGGTCGGCGCGCTGCTCGACGCGAAGGCGGTGCACCGCGGCCGTACCGCCCGCAACCACCTCCTCGCGCTCGCCCAGCTCTCGGGCATCCCGGCCCGCAGGGTCGACGAGGTGCTCGGCGTCGTGGGCCTCCAGGACGTCGCGAGGCACCCCGCGGGCGGTTTCTCGCTCGGCATGGGGCAGCGCCTCGGCATCGCCGCCGCGCTCCTCGGCGACCCCCGCGTCCTCCTCTTCGACGAGCCGGTCAACGGCCTCGACCCGGAGGGCATCCTGTGGGTGCGCCGCCTCATGCGCGCGCTCGCCGCCGAGGGCCGTACCGTCTTCGTCTCCTCGCACCTCATGAGCGAGATGGCGCTCACGGCGGACCACCTCGTCGTCATCGGGCGCGGCCGGCTCCTCGCCGACATGAGCGTCCGCGACTTCATCGCGCGCAACGCCACGGACTTCGCGCGGGTACGGGTCCCGGACGACGCCCCCGGCGACGCGGAGCGGCTCGCGGGCCTGCTGCGCGCGGCGGGCGGGCAGGTGCTGCCCGAGCCGGACGGGGCGCTGCGCGTCACGGGGCTCGCGCTCCCGGCCATCAGCGACCTCGCGCACGAGGAGCGGGTGCGGCTGTGGGAGCTGTCGCCCCACCACGCCTCGCTGGAGGAGGCGTACATGCGGCTGACGCAGGCCGAGGTGGACTACCGCTCGTCGGCCGACTCCCTCGAAGGCTTCGAGGAGCCCGACCCCTTCGGCGAGCGGCCCCCGGAGCCCGCCGCGCCGGGCGCCGGCCAGTCCGGCTGGTACGCGCCGCACACCCCGTACCCCCGTACCGCCGACACCTGGACCGGCGACGCCGTGCCGGGCGCCGCCCAGGAGCACGAGGAAGCCCGATGAGCACCCCGCAGCCACGCCCCGCCGTCGCCCCCATGCCGGTCGCGCCCGCCGTCGCGGCCACGCCCGCGCGGTCCGGGCCGTCCGCGCCCGCGGCCCCGTACGGGGGCTCCCCCGTCCCCTACGAGTCGCCCATCCCGATCGTGCGCGCGCACCTCGGGCACGCGCTGCGCGCCGAGTGGACGAAGATCCGCAGCGTCCGCTCGACGCTGTGGACCCTCGGCGTCTTCGTGCTGCTCGTCGTCGGCATCGGGATCGTCTTCGCCGTCGCCGTCGGCGACCGCATGGGTCGCGACGACCGTGTGACGCTCTTCGCCTTCCCCGGGCTGCTGCTCGGCACGATCTGCCTGCTGACCCTCGGCGTCCTCGTCATCTCCTCCGAGTACGGGACGGGGCTCATCCGCCCGACCCTGACCGCCGCGCCGCGGCGGGACCGGGTGCTCGCCGCGAAGTTCCTCGTCTTCTCGGCGATCAGCTTCGTCGCCGTGCTCGTCTCGACGGGCGTCGTCGCGACCGCGACCGCCGCCTTCGCCCCGGCGGAGGCGGACCTGCACTGGGGGCGCCCCGCGCTCCTCGCGAGCCTGTACGTCTCGCTGCTCGGGATGTTCGCGCTCGCCATGGGGACGATGCTGCGGCACTCGGCGGGCGCGATCGCGGCGATGCTCGGCGTGTACTTCCTGCCGACGATCCTGCCCCTCTTCCTCGTCGGCATCGACGCGACGAAGGACTTCGGGCAGAAGATGATGGAGTACAGCGCGCCGAGCGCCCTCTCGCTCCTGCTCAGCCCCGACCAGGACGGCAACGGGCTCCCCCAGCTCGGCTTCCTCGCCGTCGTCACGGCGGCGGTCGTCGGCAGCGCCTTCGCGGTACTGCACCGGAGGGACGTGTAGCGGGGCCGGAGGCGGGCGCGGGGCCGGAGGGAGCGGGAGGCGGTCGGGGGGCCGGAGCGAGGGCGCGGGCGGGGGACGTCGCGGGGAGCCGCCCCGGGGAGGCCCGGGACCTCAGTACCGGGGCGCGTTGCGCGAGCGCTGGACGCGCGTCGCACGGCGGTCGCGGGCGTTCCAGCACGCCTTGTGCCAGTGCCGGCGCTCGTCGACGCCCGAGTACTCGGACCACGCGACGACGTGCGGGACGCCCGAGGGGATCTCCTGGTCGCAGCCGGGGCAGCGGTACGTCTTGCCGGCGGCGCTCGCGCCCGCGACGTGCCGGACCGACCACTCCTCGCCCTGCCAGGTCTCGGTCCGTTGCAGCCCGTAGCGGTTGCCCGGGTCCTCGTCGGCCCGCTGGCCGGAGCCGGAGGCTCCCTTGGGGCGGTTGCGGCGGGGGGACACTGAAACACCTCTCAGGCTGCGGCCGGACGGGAATACCGTCCAGCGTACGCGCGCGCACGCGAGGGCACCGCGCGCCGGGGGCGCACGCCGGGACTGGTCGGCGAGCCCGCCACGTACCGCCGCGAGCCACCACGCCGGCACCCCGCGCGTCCCCCGCGTACGTACCGCCCCGCGCCCCACCACGCGCCCCCCTGGCGCTTCCCGTCGAGACAAGCGGCCTCCGATCCCGCCGCTTCCCGGACAATCCGCCAATCCTTCCGGCAAGCCGTGCCCTTGGCACGTGTCGGACGTTGTTGCCGTCAGCGGGCGATCCGGCCCGTACGGCACGAAGGAGGCGTCAACGGCTCATGCGGATAGGGAGTTTCGTCCTGGCGGGGCAGTACCCGGGCCAGGGCCACGGAGAGGCGCTGCATCGCGCGGTGCGCTCGGCCGAGGTGGCGGAGGAGGCCGGCTTCGAGTCGGTCTGGCTCGCGGAGCACCACTTCGTGCCGTACGGCACCTGCCCCTCGGCCGTCACGCTCGCCGCGCTGCTGCTGGGCCGCACCCGGCGGCTGCGCGTGGGCACGGCGGTGAGCGTGCTGCCGACCGCGCACCCGGTGGCACTCGGCGAGCAGGCCGCGCTCCTGCACCTCGCCGCCGAGGGCCGCTTCTCGCTCGGGGTGGGCCGGGGCGGGCCCTGGGTGGACCTGGAGGTCTTCGGCTCCGGCCTCGACGCCTTCGAGCGGCACTTCCCCGAATCCCTCGACCTGCTCCTGCGCTGGCTGCGCGAGGGCCGGGTCGGCGCGAGCGGCGAGCGCTACGCCTTCCGCGAGGTGAGCGTCGTGCCGCGCCCCGCGCAGGCGCTGCTGCCCGGACAGCCCGGCCCCGAGGTCGTCGTCGCGTGCACCTCGCCCGGCACCGTACGGCTCGCCGCGCGGCGCGGCCTGCCGATGCTGCTCGGGATGCACGCGCGGGACGAGGAGAAGGCGGCGATGGTCGCGCTGTGGCGCACGGAGGCGCGCGCTGCCGGGCTCGCGCCGGAGCGGATCGATTCCGCCGCGCATGTCAGCGCCGGGGTGCTCCAGCTCGCGGACGGCGACGCCGAGGCCCGCGACACGCTCGTCAAGGCGATGCCGGAGTGGTTCCGCGAGGGGCTCGGCGCGCACGTCACGGTGGACGGCAGGCAGCGGCGGATGCGGGACCCGGTCGCGTACACCGAGTTCCTGTGCGGCATCCACCCGGTCGGCACCCCGGAGACGGCCGCGCGGCGGCTCGCGGCGACGGCGGAGCGCACCGGGATCACGCGGTTCGCGCTGCTCGCCGAGGGCTCCGGCGATCTCGCGACGACGGAGGCGAACCTGCGACGGGCGGGGGCCGAGCTGCTGCCGTTGCTGGGCTGAGCGGGGAGTCCCGAGCGGCGCGGGAGCCCCCGGTGACGTAGGAGGCGTGCTCCACGTGGCCTGAAAACAGACGGACGCGGAGCGACGGACTGATGAGTTCCGGCTACGTCGGGGGACGGAGCGCCCCCCGACGCGGCGGGAGAACCGTGCGGGGTCAGCAGTCGCGCAGCTCCGGGGACTGGTTGAGGAGCTGGGCGCGGACCGAGGTGAAGCGCGTGAGCCGTTCGTCGACGGCGGGGTCGAGGGGGAAGACCGCGACCCGGTGGCAGTTCTGGAAGGCGAGGCGGACACCGAAGTGGCGCTGGAGCGCGCCCCTGATGGCGTCGCTGGCGAGTGCGCGCAGGAGCTGGCCGCGCTCCTTCTCGCTGGGCGGCGGCGTCTGGTTGTCGGCGAAGTCCCCTCCGTCCACCTTCAGCTGAGCCACCAGGGAGCTGACCATCTCCCAGGCGTAGGGCAGCGATGTCCGGACGCAGTCGACGAATTCGGCCTCGTCCACCTCGCCTCGCTCGGCCTGTGCCAACAGTGCCGGTGAGACGTCGAGCGACATGGGTACTCCTCTCGCACCCCCGAGCGGCGGGGGTCCACGGACAGGGCGGGAGGCCCGGACACGCAGCGTGCTCGTGTCGCGACCTCCTGCCAACACGTTATGCACGGCTTCGGGGGCACACCAGGAGCGCGCGCACACAACCGGCCACCGCGGGGCGGTGGTTTCGGGGCGGATCGCGCGCACGGGTCCGGGTCGGATAGCGTTGCCGACCATGCGCCTTGTCATCGCCCGTTGCTCCGTGGACTACGCGGGGCGGCTCACCGCCCACCTCCCCCTCGCGCCCCGGCTGATCCTCGTGAAGGCGGACGGCAGCGTCTCGATCCACGCGGACGACCGGGCGTACAAGCCCCTGAACTGGATGTCCCCGCCGTGCACCCTCAAGGAGGGCGAGGCCGAGGGCACCCCGGTGTGGACGGTGATCAACAAGGGCGGCGAGAAGCTCGTGATCACGATGGCGGAGGTCCTGCACGACTCCTCGCACGAGCTGGGCGTCGACCCGGGCCTCATCAAGGACGGCGTCGAGGCGCACCTGCAGGAACTCCTCGCCGACCGTCTCGACACCCTCGGCGAGGGCTGGACGCTCATCCGCCGCGAGTACATGACGGCGATCGGCCCGGTCGACATCCTGTGCCGGGACGGCGAGGGCCGCACGGTGGCGATCGAGCTGAAGCGGCAGGGCGGCATCGACGGCGTCGAACAGCTCACGCGCTACCTGGAACTCCTCAACCGCGACCCCCACCTGGCCCCCGTGCGCGGCGTCTTCGCCGCTCAGGAGATCAAGCCCCAGGCCCGCGTCCTCGCGACGGACCGCGGCATCGACTGCGCGATCCTCGACTACAACGCGCTGCGCGGCATCGAGGACGACAAACTCCGCCTCTTCTGAGCCGACGACACCCCACGGGCCGGGGCGTCCCCCACCATGCGCCGGGGACCGCTCCGCCCCCGCACCCCTCTTCGACGCCACGATTCCGGCACACCGCGGCGCCCTTGGCATATGCCGTGCGACTGTGTGGGTTCGGCCAAATCACGTGCCTGCGCGGGCCCCGTACCAGGAGGAACCCGGCACCCGTTCACGCGCCGCGCATCCCCGGACGCTCACCGTGTGTGGCGGTTCCCGGCGGGACCCCGCCGTCCCCATCCGCCGTCCCGCGCCGCGTGATCCACCCGCGGCGCCCGTGGACGGGCTACGCGACCTCCGGCCCCGGTGAGTTCTCCGGGTCTCCCGCCGTCACGCTGGCGACCGGGTCGCTCGCGGAGTTGCTCGTCTCGGGCTCGGAGGGGTCGGTCTCGCCCGGGTCGGTGGGCTCGGTGGGGTCGGTCGGTTCGTCGGTGGGCTCGCCGGAGTCGCTCGGGGAGGGGGAGTCGGAGGCGGAGTGGCCCGGGTCCGTCGGCGGCTTCGTGGTGTGGCTCGGCTTCGAGCCGCCGGGCTTGTGCGAATCGCTCGGCTTCGAGCCCGGCTTCGACTCCTCGTCGTCCCCGGGCGCGGAGGCGGAGGACTGGGGCGACTCGCTCGCCGCGCCGGAGGGCGTCGGGTCGTCGGCCGTGCCGAGGACGCCGTCCTCGCCCGGGTCGGTCGCCGAGGGCGTGGGGTCCGGCCGGTCCGTCGTGGAGCCGCTCTCGTCGGGCGGGGTGTCGGCGCTGAGCCCGTCGTCGCCGTCGTCGTCGGTGCTCGCGGAGTGCTCGGTCGTGACGCGGTCGGCGGGGGCGTCGTCCTTGTCGGAGAGCGTGCCGAGGGTGACGACGGTGCCGAGCACGGCGACGAGGAGCGCTCCGGCGCCCGCCGCGACGAGGTTGCGGCGGCTCCCCGCGAGGGCCGTGCGCCGCACGCCGGCCTTCGGCCCGCTCGGGCGCGGCCCCGGCGCCTGCCGGGGGAAGACCTCGGTGGCGGCCTGCGGGTCGAAGGCGGGGGCGCTGCTGAAGGCGCCGGGGAGCTGGGCGACGACCGCCGTCGCGGCCGTCGTCGTCGCGTCCGGCGTGCGCGGGAAGAGGTCGGGGTTGGGCTCCTCGACGTCCGGGCGCTGCGGCAGTCCCGCGCGGTCGTCGGCGAGGGCGAGGGTGCGGCGGCCCGCGAGGGTGCCGCGCCGGTCGGAGAGCGCGCCGCGCAGCCCGATCGCGGACTCCAGTTCGGCGCGGGCCGCCTCGGGCCGGTCCTCGCACAGCGCGAGGACGCCGAGTTCGTGGTGGAAGTACGCCTCGTCGGCGACCCGCCCCGTCCGCCGCGCGGCGTCCTGCCCAAGGCGCAGGACGCGGTCCCAGGCGCCCCAGCGCAGCGCGGCGGCGAAGGCCGGCGCGACGGCGCGGGCGAGCAGGACGGCGGCGCCCGGGTCCTCCTCGCCGCCCTCGTCCTCGACGGGCGGGAGGGGTTCGGCGACGCAGGCGGCGAGCGCGGCGAGTACGGCCTCGGCCTCGGCGGCGACGCGCTCGGGGGTCACGGAGGGGTGGGCGGCCCACCAGGCGTAGTGCCGGGCCACGGCGTCGGCGCGCGCGGGGGCGTCCTCGGCGTACCCGGCGGCCTCCAGCTGGACGAGGACGCCGGTCGCGAGCCGGTGGCCGCTGCCGGCCGGGGTGACGAGGACGGTGGCCGTGAGTTCGGCGAGGGCCGCGTCGGCGTGGGTGTCGCCGGTGAGCGCGGGCAGGTGGGCGGGGTGCGGGAGTTCGCCGCCGAGCGCGACGGCGTGCCGCAGGGTCTCGCGGGCCGCCTCGCTCAGCCGGGCGGCGAGCGCCGCCGCGGGCGCGGCGCCCTCGGCGAGGGTCGGCAGCGGGATCTCGCCCTCGGGCCCCGGGCGGGAGGGGTCGGCCTGGCTGTCGGCGAAGTACGCGAAGTCCTCGTCGCCGTCCGGCTCGGTCTCGGCGACGAGCCGGTCGCGCTGCTGGAGCAGGGCCCCGGCCTGGACGAAGCGCAGCGGGAGGCCCTCGGACTCGAACCACAGGTCGCCCGCCCAGTTGACCTCCTCCTCGGTGAGCGCGCGGCCCACGGCCCGCTCCAGGAGGGCGAGGCCGCCGGAGCGCGCGACGCCGGAGAGGGCGATCTCCTCCAGGCGGGCCTCGGCGGAGGGGGCGGGGGTGTCGGGCGTGGTGGCGACGAGGAAGGCGCACTCGGGGGTCGCGTCGAGGATCTCGTCGAGCGCGGCGGCGCCGAACTCCAGGTCGTCGACGATCACGACGGCGCCGATCTCGGCGAGCAGTTCGCGCAGGAGGGCGGGCCCGGGGCGGTGGCGGGTGAGTTCGAAGACCTCGGTGGCGAGGTCCCCGAGGAGGTCGGCGGGGGTACGGCCGCGTCCGCTGAGCAGCACCACGCCGTCGGGGGCGAGATCGGCGCAGGCGTCGACGAGTTCGGCGAGGAGGGCGCTCTTGCCGCTGCCGCCGGGCCCGGTGAGGCGTACGGAACGGCCGCGGGCGAGCAGCCGCGTGATCCGCTCCCGTACCTCCGTGCGCTCCAGGAGACGCCCCGGTCCGTCGGATGGCCCGCTGGGCAGCGGGGGGCGGGCGGCGCGGGAGCGCTCGGCGCGGACGGCGGGGCCGCGCTTGGCGGGGCGGTCCGGGAGTTCGCCGGGCGGGCAGAGGGTGACCTCGGAGCCGTCGACCGGGTTGACGGTGAGCAGCAGGTCGTCGGCGACGATGCGGGTGGTCCTGGCGGGCCCCGTGGGCACGGGCCCGAAGTCGGGGCCGAGCGGGTCGCGCGCGGGGCGGGGGCGTCGGCGCAGGGCCGTGGTCATGTCCCGTACGGGCTCGGGGGCGACGGGCTCGGGGGCGGGCGGCGCGGGCGCGGGCTCGGGGCGCGGGGCGGGCGCGGAGCCGAAGAAGGAGGGCGCCGAGGTCTCCTCGGGCGCGGAACCGAAGACGGACTCGCGCTTCGCCGAACCGGCGTTCCGGGGCGCCGAGGTGCGTCCCGGCTCGCGCTTGGGCAGTCCGCTGGGCAGGACGACGGGGCTTCCGTCGCCGGGTATGGGCTCCTCGGGCGCCTTGGCGGCGCGGGGCTCGCCGAAGGGGGCGAGCAGGTCGACGACCTCGTCCTCACCCGAAACGGACTCGGAGCCGGAGCCGGACTCGGAGCCGGAGTCGCCGTCCGTGTCGGCGTCGTCGCGTACCCCGAAGGCGTCGAACGGCGTCCCGCCACCGGCGTCGGCGGCGGCCTCCACGGCCTCGATGGCCTCCGCGGCGGTCGCCGGAAGCTCAGGCTCGCGCTCGTCCATTGGTCCTGTGCCTCCCAAGAAGCGTCTGTACCGTCGGTAAGCGAAGGCACCCTAAAACCTCAGGCCAGTATTCCCGAAGCCGCCCCCGCGAGCAGCGCCGGGCACATCACGGTCTCGTGAGGATTCGAAGGTCCCGCGCTCAAGAAATCCGGCCCGCACCGACAAATCCGGCCCGCACCCGATTCAAGCCCCTCCGGCGCTTGAGGAGCGGGGCCCGGGGCGGAGCCCCGTGACGGCACCCCCGGCAAGCCCGCACCACCACCCCCGCACCACTCTCCCGCAGCGCCGCCCCGCCCCGCCTACGGCGCAACCGCCTCGATGGCGAGAATCCGGTGCAACCGCGTCGCCACCAACAACCGCTGCATCTGCGCCGGCACCGCCCGCAGGACGAGCCGCCGCCCGCACCGCCCCGCCCTGCGGTGCGCCCCCATGATCACCCCGAGACCCGTCGCGTCCCAGGAGTCCAGCTCGGAGAGATCGAGCACGAGATCCCCCACGCCGTCGTCGACGGCCGAGTGCAGGATCGAACGGGCGTCCGCCGCGCTGCGGACATCGAGGCGGCCCCCGACGACCAGCTCGCTGTGGTCGCCCCTGATGTGCATAACCCACTCCCCGATGTGTTCATGTCAGCCAACGCGTGTCCCTGTATGTCACAGCAACTGACTGCCGTCCCGGAACAGAAGTTGCCGCCTGTGAGCGAACCGGTACCGAATTCACCCCGAAGGGTGAGGCGGCGCCCCCGCGGAACGCCGCCACTCCCCGTCGCCCGAAGGCCCGTACGAAGGTCAGTGCTCGTAGAAGCCCTGCCCGCTCTTGCGGCCGATGTCACCGGCGTCCACCATCCGGCGCATCTGCTCGGGGGCCGCGAACTTCTCGTCCTGCGACTCCGTGTAGATGTTGTCGGCGGCGTGCAGCAGGATGTCGACGCCCGTGAGGTCGGCGGTGGCGAGGGGCCCCATCGCGTGGCCGAAGCCGAGCTTGCAGGCGAGGTCGATGTCCTCGGCGCTCGCGACGCCGGACTCCTCCAGCTTGGCCGCCTCGACGACGAGCGCGGTGATGAGCCGGGTGGTCACGAAACCGGCGACGTCACGGTTGACGACGATGCAGGTCTTGCCGACGGACTCGGCGAACTCCCGTGCGCGGGCGAGGGTTTCGTCGCTCGTCTTGTACCCGCGCACGAGCTCGCAGAGCGCCATCATCGGCACCGGCGAGAAGAAGTGCGTGCCGACGACGCGTTCGGGGCGCGCGGTGACGGCGGCGATCTTGGTGATCGGGATGGCGGAGGTGTTCGAGGCGAGGACGGTGTCGTCCTTCACGATGCCGTCGAGGGCGCGGAAGATCTCGTGCTTGACGTCGAGCTTCTCGAAGACGGCCTCGACGACGATCCCGGCCTCGGCGGCGACGTCGAGGTCCGTGGTCGTGGTGATCCGCGCGAGCGCTGCCTCCGCGTCGGCGGCGGCGAGCTTGCCCTTCGAGACGAACCTGTCGTACGAGGTCTTGATGGCGTCCGTGCCCCGGGTCAGCGCCGCGTCGGTCACGTCCCGCAGCGCCACCTCCCAGCCGGCCTGCGCGGCGACCTGCGCGATACCGGACCCCATGAGCCCGGCCCCGACGACGACGAGCTTCTGTGCCACTTCCGCACCCCTTTGTGTTGATTCGGCTGTGTTGACGGTCCGTCTTGTTCCGGCGTGTGGCCGTCCCGCGCGGACCGCTGCGGGGCCGCCTCGCGGTCGTGCCGCCCTGGCGGCGACGGGGGCCGCTCGCGGCGCCCGCCGGTGACGCCGGTTCAGTCACCGGCCCCCGGCGGAGATTAGCGCCGTTGCGGCGCCCGGGGGCGACGAAGAGATGCGCGTCACGTCCCCCGGGACGCACATCACACCATCGCCCGAACCAGGCCGTGGGCGGGGCTCCCGATAGGCTGGCCGCATGGTCCATCTGACCCGTATCTACACGCGCACCGGCGACAAGGGCACGACGGCGCTCGGCGACATGTCCCGTACCGCCAAGACCGATCCCCGTATCGCCGCCTACGCGGACGCGAACGAGGCGAACGCCGCGCTCGGCACGGCGCTCGCGCTCGGGCGGCTCGACGCGGACGTCGCGGCGGTCCTGACGCGGGTGCAGAACGACCTCTTCGACGTGGGCGCCGACCTGTGCACGCCGGTCGTCGAGAACCCCGCGCACCCTCCGTTGCGCGTCGAGCAGGCGTACGTCGACCGTCTCGAAGCGGACTGCGACCGCTTCCTCGCCCCGCTCCCGAAGCTCGACAGCTTCATCCTGCCGGGCGGCACCCCCGGCGCGGCGCTGCTGCACCAGGCGTGCACGGTGGTGCGGCGCGCGGAGCGCTCGACGTGGGCGGCGCTGGAGGCGTACGGCGAGACGATGAACCCGCTCACGGCGACGTACCTCAACCGCCTCTCCGACCTGCTCTTCATCCTGGCGCGGGCGGCGAACACGGAGCACGGCGACGTGCTGTGGGTGCCGGGCGGGGAGCGCTAGGGGCCGTCGTCACCTCCCCGTCGTCGCCCGGAGGAGCGAGTCCGGCGCGTTCGCTTACGCTGGACGCATGCCTCGTGGAATCACCGCCAAGGGTCTCGCGACCCGACACCGCATCGTGGAGCACGCGGCGGAGCTGGTGCGGGAGCACGGGACGGGCGGGACGGCGCTGGAGGACGTCCGGCACGCGGCCGGGGTCAGCAGCAGCCAGCTCTTCCACTACTTCCCCGAGGGCAAGTCCGAACTGCTCCTCGCCGTGGCCCGCCGGGCGGGCGAGCAGATCCTGCTCGACCAGGAGCCCCAGCTGAGCGCGCTCGCCGAGGGCGGCTCCTGGCGCGCGTGGGCGGAGCGGGTCTACGCGCACTACGAGGCGCAGGGCCCGAACTGCGACCTGAGCGCCCTCACCGCGCAGCTCGGCATGGGCGACCCCGGCATCCGCGAGGTCGTCTCGGGCATGCACACCCGCTGGCAGGCCGCCCTCGCGGCGGGCCTGCGCGCCCACCAGTCCCGGGGCACGGCCCGCGCGGACACCGACCCGGACCGCGCCGCCGCCGCGCTCCTCGCCACCGTCCAGGGCGGCGTCCTCATGATGGCGAGCACGGACTCCTCGGCCCACCTGCGCGCGGCGGTGGAGACGTGGCTCGACGGCATGGGCGTCACCGAGGACGGGGACTGAGCCCGCGTCCCCTCAAGAGGCCGGCCCCGCTCCCGCGCTCAGACGCCGCCCCACCCGTAGACGTGGCCGATCGTGAAGGAGACGACCAGGCGGCCGTCCTCGACCATGACCCGCCGGTACTCGTCCCAGTCGGGGTGCTCGCCGCGCACCGCGCGGTAGAGGTCGACGAGTTCCTCCACGCTCGCGTCGTCGGGGGCGGCGGCGACGGGGGTGAGCGAGGCGGTGCCCTCGTAGACCCCGTAGGCACCGCCGTCGGGGCGCGAGACGTAGAGGCTGATCCGGGGGTCGCGGCGCAGGTTGCGGACCTTGGCGCGGTCCTGGGTGGTGGAGAAGCGGATCCGGCCCGTGGCGGGGTCGTGGGCGAAGTCGACGGTGGAGACCTGGGGGCGGCCGTCCTTCTTCAGCGTGAGCACGCCGCCCCGGCCGTGGTCTCCGAGGAGCGCGAGGACTTCGGTGCGGGCGTCGTTCGAGGGCATGTCCGGTCCTTCGTTCGGTTGCTGCGGGCCCCGGTGGCCGAGGTCGCGGGCACCGGTTCGCGGCCGGGGTCCCCGCGACCGCACCCGGCACAACGCCGCCGGGGTCAACTTCGTTCCGCCCCGGGCGCCTTGTCCCCCGGCGCGCGCTGGGGCCACAGGACGTAGGAGAGCGCGATGAGGCCGTGGATGCCGAGCGCGCGCAGGGCCACGAACTGCCAGGAGCGGAGCGGGGCCGAGGCGTCCGCCTCGCCGACGTAGAGGATCGCGAGCTGGAGGAGACCGCAGGCGAGGGCGACGGCGAGGAGGGTGCGGAGCCAGAGGCGGACCTGGTGGACGGTGCGGGCGCGGCCGTGGCGCGGTGGCCGGGGCGGGCGCGGGCCCCCGGCGAGGCGGTGGCGGGCGTGGCCGTCGAGCCGGCGCAGCGTGGTGCGGCCGTACGCGACCGTGTATCCGACGTAGAGGGCCGCGAGGCCGTGGGTCCAGGAGGGCTCGGCGCTCCGGCGCAGGTCGAGGGCGGTCGCGGCGAGCAGCACCACTTCGAGCAGCGGCTCGACGAGCAGCACGGGGAGCCCGAGCCTGGGCCGGTGCGCCGCGTACCGCAGCAGCAGCCCCGCCGCGAGCAGCACCCAGAAGGCGACCTCGCACACGACGATCAGCGCGACGATCACGGCGCTTCTCCTCTCTCCCCCGGCCTCGTGGTCCGAGCGACTCTCCCCCGGCCTCGTGGTCCCGGCGACCCCCGGCCTCGTGGTGGTCCCAGCGCCCCCGGCCTCGTGGTCCCAGCGTCTCGCTCGCCCGCCGTCCCGGAATCGGCCCGCGTGCCGATTCCGGCCTCAACGAAAGGCGCAGTTCCCGGGCACGTGCCCCTGCCCCGGGGACGAGGCCCCACCGCGCCCGCCGTGCTGTGATGGCCCCATGCCGCCCGCGCCCCGCCGTCTCCGCGCCCTCCCCCGCCCCCACCGCGACGACGCGCTGCTCGCCGCCGCCGGGCTCGCGGGCGGGGTGCTCCTGTGGGCGCTCGGGGTCGCGAGCTACGGCGGGGTGCGCCCGCTCGGCGGGGCGTGGGTGCTCCTGCCGCTCGCGGTGGCCGTACTCGCCGGGCTGTACCGGCGGACGCTGCCGCGCGCCGGGTTCGCCGCCGGGTGCGCGGCGGTGCTCGCCGACCTGTTCACGCGCGGCTCGCTCGCGACCGTGCTGCTCGGCACGGACCTCGTCTACGCGGTCGTCGTGCACGGGCCGCCGCGCTGGGGCCGCGTGCTGCCGCGCGCGACCGCGCTCGTCACGCTGGGCGGGACGGCCGCGCTGCTCGTGTGGCTGCGCGAGCCGGCGGCGCTGCTGCTCGGCGCGTTCCTCGGCCTCGTGAGCTTCCTGCCCGCCTCCTCGGGCGCCGTCGTCCGGGGCCACCGCGAGGAGGCGCGCGCGGCGCGGCTGCTCGCCGAGCGGACCGCGCAGCTCGCCGAGCGCGACCGCGTCGAAGCGCTCGCGGCCGAACGGGCGCGGATGGCCCGCGAGTTGCACGACATCGTCGCCGGTCACCTCTCCGCGATCGCGGTGCACTCCTCCGCCGCGCTCGCCGCCGACGATCCCGCGCTCTCGCGCGAGGCGCTCGGCGTCGTCCGCGCGAACAGCGTCGCGGGCCTCACCGAGATGCGCCGCCTCATCCACGTCCTGCGCGCGGAGGACGAGGAGCCGGGCCCCGCTCCGCGCCTGTCGGGGATCGGTGCGCTCCTGCGGCGGGCGGACGAGGAGGGCGCCCGGCACGGGCTGCGGTTCCGGCTGGAGGAGGAGCCGGTACGCGTCCCGCTCCCCGCGCCGGTCGAACTCGCCGCGTACCGCATCGTCCAGGAGTCCGTGACGAACGCGCTCAAGCACGCGGCACCCGGCGAGGTGCGCGTCCGCCTGCGGCACGCGGACGGCCTGCTCCGCATCGACGTGACGAGCCCCCGCGCCCCGGACGCGGCCCCCCGCGCGCCCGGTGCCGGGGCCGGGCTCCTCGGCATGAGCGAGCGCGCGGCGCTGCTCGACGGGACCTTCCGCGCGGGCCCCGAGGACACCCGGTGGACCGTACGCGCCACCCTCCCCACCCAGGAAGAGGCCACCCGATGACCACCCCGTCCCTTCCCTCGCGACCGCTGCGCGTCCTCGTCGCCGAGGACCACGCCTCCGTGCGCGCCGGGCTCGTCCTGATCCTGCGCGGGGCGCCGGGCATCGAGGTCGCGGGGGAGGCCGCGGACGGCGAGGAGGCCCTCGCGCGGGCCCGCGCCCTGCGGCCCGACGTCGTGCTCATGGACGTGCGGATGCCGCGCCTCGACGGGGTCGCCGCGACGCGCGCGATCGTCGCCGAAGGGCTCGCCGACGTGCTCGTCCTGACGACCTTCGACCTGGACGCGTACGTCTTCGGCGCGCTGCGCGCGGGAGCGGCCGGGTTCCTGCTCAAGACCGCCGAGGCCGGTGAACTCGTCGCCGCCGTACGGACCGTGGCCGCCGGGGAGGGCGTCGTGGACCCCGCCGTCACGCGCCGGCTGCTCGCGGAGTTCGCGCGCGGCGGTACGGGGCGGGAGCGACCGGCGCCCGAGGGCCTCGCGCGGCTCACGCCCCGCGAGCGGGAGGTGCTGAGCTGCCTCGGCGAGGGGCTCGGGAACGCGGAGATCGCGCAGCGGATCGACGTCGCCGAGGGCACGGTGAAATCCCACGTGAGCCGGCTGCTCGCGAAGCTGGAGCTGCGCAACCGCCTTCAAGCATCCCTCCTGGCCAGGGACTTGGGCCTTTAGGCGGGACGGCCGACCAGGCGCTCGTCCCGGGCCGGTACCCGCGTACACCCCCCGGCCACTTTTGGTCCAGACCTCTTGACCGTTGGTCCAGACCTTTCTACGCTCCCCCCATCTGCGGTGAACATGCCACCTCCCGAGGGGCCGTGTTCACGGGCGTCGCAGGGTTCCACCCCCATCGTCGGTGCTCAACTCCTGGAGTACACCTTGAGTTCAGGAACCCCCCGCAGACCGGGCCGTCTGCGCAACAGAGTCCTCGCCGGACTCACGACCCTGATCCTCCCCCTGACCGCCCTCGTCGGCCTCGGCGCCTCCCCCGCCCAGGCCGCCGGCGGGGCCACCGCGAGCTACACCCGTACCCAGGACTGGGGCAGCGGCTTCGAGGGCAAGTGGACGGTGAAGAACACCGGCACCACGGCACTGAACGGCTGGACCCTGGAGTGGGACTTCCCCTCCGGCACCAAGGTCACCTCGGCCTGGGACGCGGACGTCACCAACTCGGGCGACCACTGGACCGCGAAGAACAAGAGCTGGGCGGGCAGCCTCGCCCCCGGCGCCACCGTCTCCTTCGGCTTCAACGGCACGGGCTCCGGCTCCCCCGCCGGGTGCAAGCTCAACGGCGGTTCGTGCGACGGGACGACGACCCCCGGCGACACCCCGCCCACCGCGCCGGGCACCCCGACCGCCTCGGCGATCACCGACACCTCCGCGAAGCTGAGCTGGGGCGCCGCGAGCGACGACAAGGGCGTCAAGAACTACGACGTGCTGCGCGACGGCACGAAGGTCGCGACGGTGACGACGACCTCGTACACCGACTCCTCCCTCAAGGCCGGTACGGACTACTCGTACACCGTGCAGGCGCGGGACACCGCCGACCAGACGGGCCCCGTCTCGGGCGCCGTCAAGGTCCGCACGACGGGCGGCGGCGGCACCGACCCGGGCAACCCGGGCACGGGCGGCGACAAGGTCAAGCTCGGGTACTTCACCGAGTGGGGCGTCTACGACCGCAACTACCACGTGAAGAACCTGGAGACCTCGGGCTCCGCCGGGAAGATCACGCACATCAACTACTCGTTCGGGAACGTCACCGGCGGCAAGTGCGTCATGGGCGACTCCTACGCGGCCACCGACAAGGCGTACACCGCCGACCAGTCCGTGGACGGCGTGGCCGACACCTGGGACCAGCCGCTGCGCGGCAACTTCAACCAGCTCCGCAAGCTCAAGGCCAAGCACCCCGGCCTGAAGGTCCTGTGGTCCTTCGGCGGCTGGACCTGGTCCGGCGGCTTCACCGACGCGGCGAAGAACCCGACGGCCTTCGCGCAGTCCTGCAAGCAGCTCGTCGAGGACCCGCGCTGGGCCGATGTCTTCGACGGCATCGACATCGACTGGGAGTACCCGAACGCGTGCGGCCTCAGCTGTGACACGAGCGGCCCGGCCGCGCTCAAGAACCTCGCCTCCGCGCTCCGTACGACCTTCGGCAAGGACTACCTCGTCACCGCCGCGATCACGGCGGACGGCAGCGCGGGCGGCAAGATCGACGCCGCCGACTACGCGGGCGCCTCGCAGTCCTTCGACTGGTACAACGTCATGACGTACGACTTCTTCGGCGCCTGGGCGGCGCAGGGCCCGACCGCTCCGCACTCCCCGCTCACCTCGTACAACGGCATCCCGACGGCCGGCTTCAACTCCGCCGACGCCATCGCGAAGCTCAAGGCGCAGGGCGTCCCGGCCGCCAAGCTCCTGCTCGGCATCGGCTTCTACGGGCGCGGCTGGACCGGCGTCACGCAGGACGCCCCCGGCGGCACCGCGACCGGGCCCGCGCCCGGCAAGTACGAGCAGGGCATCGAGGACTACAAGGTGCTCAAGACGAGCTGCCCGGCCACCGGCACGATCGCGGGCACGGCGTACGCCCACTGCGGGACCCAGTGGTGGAGCTACGACACCCCCGCGACGATCAAGAGCAAGATGGCGTGGGCCAAGAGCCAGAACCTCGGCGGCGCCTTCTTCTGGGAGTTCAGCGGCGACACCAGCAACGGCGAACTCGTCTCGGCGATCAACGACGGCCTGAAGTAATCCGCACCACGCACCACTGAGCCACCCCCCGGGAACGAAGCCGGGGAGACGGGAACGCCCCCCGTCTCCCCGGCTTCTCGCGTCGTGGGGGGCATGGGGACGGTGGGACGGCTTCTCGGTGCGGGGACGAGGCGCGCGGACGGCCGGACTTCCCACGTCACGGGCCAGGAGCGCGGGCGGCCGGGCTCGCCCCTTTACGCGCCAGGAGCGCGGGCGGCCGGGCTTCTCGCTTCACGGGGCTTCGGACGGCCCGGTTCCCCGACGCACGGGTCGCGGCCACTTGCCTCACGTGACGCGGCACAACGCCTCACGGTTCGTCGGCGACCGCCTCACGCGGCGCGGCCCACCACCCCACGGATCGCGGCACCTGTGCGTCGCCACGCCCCGGCTCCCCGCCACGGGACCTCCGCTCGCTCGTACGCCCGAAGTGCCCCCGTACACCGCGAGGTTGACGGCCACTCCCCCGCAGGCGCTACGCCACGTTCACGCGCTGCCCCGGAGGGGCCGCCTCCAGCCAGGCGAGGAAACCGGTCAGCGCGTCCTCGCTCATCGCCAGTTCGAGCCGGGTGCCCCGGTGGAGGCAGCCGAGCACCACCGCGTCCGACAGGAGCGCGAGTTCCTCCTCGCCCTCCGGCAGGCGCCGGTCGGTCACCTCGATCTCGGAGCGCTCCAGGAGCCGGCGCGGGCGGGGCGAGTACGAGAAGACGCGGAACCACGCGACCCGGTCGCCGTTGTAGCGGGCGACCCCGTAGATCCAGCCCTTGCCGCCCGTGTCGCCGCGCGGCGGCGCGTTCCACCGCAGCGAGCAGTCGAAGGTGCCGCCCGAGCGCTGGATGAGCCGCCTGCGCAGCCCGAAGACGAACAGACCGGCCGCCACCAGGACCACGACCAGCCCGCACACAAGCAGAGTGAGGAACACCGGTACCGACCTCCTCGCCTCTTCGATGACGCTTGCGCGGGACCCTGGGGAAAGGGCTCGCCCTATGGTTTCAGCCGCGGCCCGGTCTGGACGAATCCAGGCCGGGCCGCGGCTGAGGTACTACGTTATCGCGCGAGCGGTCAGTGCGACGCCGCCGCCCGCAGCCGGACCTCGGCCCGGCGCTCGGCGTGGGCGTCCGCGTCGGACTTCGCACGCTCCAGCGCGCGCTCGGCACGCTGGACGTCGATCTCCTCGGACAGCTCCGCGATCTCCGCGAGCAGGGACAGCTTGTTGTCCGCGAAGGACAGGAAGCCGCCGTGCACCGCGACGACGACGGTGCCGCCCTCGGTGGTACGGATCGTCACCGGGCCCGACTCCAGCACACCAAGGATCGGCTGGTGACCGGGCATGACGCCGATGTCGCCGGAGGTGGTGCGGGCGACGACGAGGGTGGCCTCGCCGGACCAGACACTGCGGTCCGCGGCCACCAGCTCGACATGCAGTTCAGCAGCCAAGAGGTGCTCCTCGGGTCACCACCCGGCGCGCCGGCCGGGTGTGGGAAAAGATTCTACGGGGCGGGTACGGGCCCCAGGGGCTGCGCGCCCCGGGTCGGGGCACTCGCCCCGGGTGCCGACCGGCCGGGACGGTGCCCGGCCGGACGGCGGTGGAGCGGCGGGGTCAGGAGACGCCCAGCTCCTTGGCGTTGGCCTTCAGGTCCTCGATGCCACCGCAGAGGAAGAACGCCTGCTCCGGGAAGTGGTCGAACTCGCCGTCGCAGATCGCGTTGAAGGCCGCGATCGACTCGTCCAGCGGCACGTCCGAGCCGTCCACGCCGGTGAACTGCTTGGCGACGTGGGTGTTCTGGGACAGGAAGCGCTCGACGCGACGGGCGCGCGAGACGACCAGCTTGTCCTCCTCGCCCAGCTCGTCCATACCGAGGATGGCGATGATGTCCTGGAGGTCCTTGTACTTCTGAAGGATGTTCTTGACCCGCATGGCGGTGTCGTAGTGGTCCTTCGCGATGTACCGCGGGTCCAGGATGCGGGACGTGGAGTCCAGCGGGTCCACGGCCGGGTAGATGCCCTTCTCGGAGATCGGGCGGGAGAGCACCGTCGTCGCGTCGAGGTGCGCGAAGGTGGTCGCCGGGGCCGGGTCCGTGAGGTCGTCGGCGGGGACGTAGATCGCCTGCATCGAGGTGATGGAGTGACCACGGGTCGAGGTGATGCGCTCCTGGAGGAGACCCATCTCGTCGGCCAGGTTCGGCTGGTAGCCCACCGCGGAGGGCATGCGGCCGAGCAGCGTGGAGACCTCGGAACCGGCCTGCGTGAAGCGGAAGATGTTGTCGATGAAGAACAGCACGTCCTGCTTCTGGACGTCGCGGAAGTACTCGGCCATCGTCAGGCCGGCGAGCGCGACGCGCAGACGGGTCCCCGGGGGCTCGTCCATCTGGCCGAAGACCAGCGCGGTCTTGTCGATGACGCCCGAGTCGCTCATCTCGTCGATGAGGTCGTTGCCCTCACGGGTGCGCTCACCGACACCGGCGAACACCGAGACACCGTCGTGGTTGTTGGCGACGCGGTAGATCATCTCCTGGATGAGCACCGTCTTGCCGACACCGGCACCACCGAACAGGCCGATCTTGCCGCCCTTGACGTACGGGGTCAGCAGGTCGATGACCTTGATGCCGGTCTCGAACATCTCGGTCTTCGACTCGAGCTCGTCGAACCTCGGCGCGGTGCGGTGGATCGCCCAGCGCTCGCCGATGTTGGCGTTCTCCTCCGGCTTGTTCAGCACCTCGCCGAGGGTGTTGAACACCTTGCCCTTGGTGAAGTCGCCGACGGGGACCTTGATGCCCTCGCCGGTGTCGGTCACCGCGGCCTGGCGCACCAGGCCGTCGGTGGGCTGCATGGAGATCGCGCGGACCAGGCCGTCACCCAGGTGCTGGGCGACCTCGAGGGTCAGCGTCTTGCGCGTGCCCTCCTCGGCCGGGTCGTCGATGTCCACGTGCAGCGCGTTGTAAATGTCCGGCATCGCGTCGACGGGGAACTCCACGTCGACGACCGGGCCGATCACCCGGGCGACGCGGCCCGTCGCGACGGCCGTCTCCACACTGGTCGTCATTACTTTTCACTCCCCGCGTTCGCGTCGGCCAGGGCACTGGAGCCACCGACGATCTCGCTGATTTCCTGGGTGATTTCGGCCTGGCGGGCCTGGTTGGCAAGCCGGGACAGCGTGTTGATCAGCTCTCCGGCGTTGTCCGTGGCCGACTTCATCGCGCGCCGCGTGGCAGCGTGCTTGGAGGCGGCGGACTGGAGCAGCGCGTTGTAGATCCTGCTCTCGACGTACCGCGGCAGCAGGGCGTCGAGGACGTCCTCGGCCGAGGGCTCGAACTCGAAGAGCGGACGGATCTCGCCCTCCGGCGCCGCTTCCTCCTTGACCTCGTCGAGGCTGAGCGGCAGGAGCCGGTCGTCCCGCGCGGTCTGCGTCATCATCGAGACGAACTCGGTGTAGACGAGGTGGAGTTCGTCCACGCCGCCCTCCGCCGTGTCCTTCTCGATGGCCTCGATCAGCGGCGCTGCCACCGTCTTGGCGTCCGCGTAGGTCGGCTCGTCCGTGAAGCCGGTCCACGAACCCGCGAGGGCACGCTCACGGAAGTTGTAGTGCGCGATGCCGCGCCGGCCGACGACATAGATGTCGACCGTGCGGCCCGCGGCCTCCAGCTTCGCGGTCAGCCGCTCCGCCTGCTTGAGCGCGTTGGCGTTGAAGGCACCGGCCAGACCGCGGTCGCTGGCGAGAACCAGGACGGCGCTGCGGACGGGCTTCTCGGCCTCGGTGGTCAGCGGGTGCTGCGTGTTCGAGCCGGTCGCGACCGCCGTGACCGCGCGGGTCAGCTCGGTCGCGTACGGGGTCGACGCCGCCACCTTGCGCTGCGCCTTGACGATGCGCGAGGCGGCGATCATCTCCATCGCCTTGGTGATCTTCTTGGTCGCCGAGACGGACCGGATACGCCGCTTGTAGACCCGGAGCTGGGCTCCCATGAGTCAGGTCCCTTCGGTCGTCACTTGGCGGCGGTCGCGGAGGCGTCGTCGCCCAGCAGCTGGCCGTCCGAGGTCTGGAACTGCTTCTTGAAGTCCTTGACCGCGTCGCCGACCGCCGTGAGGGTGTCGTCGGACATCTTGCCGCCCTCCTTGATGGAGGTCATGAGCGGCTGACGCGTCTGGTGCAGCCAGCCGAGCAGCTCGCTCTCGAAGCGGCGGATGTCCGCGACGGGAACCTCGTCCATGAGGCCGGTGGTGGCGGACCAGACGGAGACGACCTGGTCCTCGGTGGCCATCGGCTGGTACTGGTCCTGCTTGAGCAGCTCCACCAGGCGCTGACCGCGACCGAGCTGCGCCTTGGAGGCCGCGTCCAGGTCGGAACCGAAGGCCGCGAAGGACTCCAGCTCGCGGTACTGCGCGAGGTCCAGGCGCAGACGGCCCGAGACCTGCTTCATCGCCTTGTGCTGGGCGGAGCCACCGACGCGGGAGACCGAGATACCGACGTTCAGCGCGGGGCGCTGACCGGCGTTGAAGAGGTCGGACTCCAGGAAGCACTGGCCGTCGGTGATGGAGATGACGTTGGTCGGGATGAACGCCGAGACGTCGTTGGCCTTCGTCTCGACGATCGGCAGACCCGTCATCGAACCCGCGCCCAGGTCGTCGGAGAGCTTCGCGCAGCGCTCCAGGAGACGCGAGTGCAGGTAGAAGACGTCACCCGGGTACGCCTCGCGCCCCGGCGGGCGACGCAGCAGGAGGGAGACGGCGCGGTAGGCGTCGGCCTGCTTCGACAGGTCGTCGAAGATGATCAGGACGTGCTTGCCCTCGTACATCCAGTGCTGGCCGATGGCCGAGCCGGTGTACGGGGCGAGGTACTTGAAGCCGGCCGGGTCGGAGGCCGGCGAGGCGACGATCGTCGTGTACTCCAGCGCGCCGGCCTCTTCGAGGGCACCGCGCACCGAGGCGATGGTGGAGCCCTTCTGGCCGATGGCGACGTAGATGCAGCGGACCTGCTTCTTGGGGTCGCCCGACTCCCAGTTGCCCCGCTGGTTGATGATCGTGTCGACGGCCAGCGCGGTCTTGCCGGTCTGGCGGTCGCCGATGATCAGCTGACGCTGGCCGCGGCCGATCGGGGTCATGGCGTCGACGGCCTTGTAGCCCGTCTCCATCGGCTCGTGGACCGACTTGCGCTGCATGACGGTGGGAGCCTGAAGCTCCAGCGCGCGGCGACCGCTGGTCGCGATCTCGCCGAGGCCGTCGATCGGGTTGCCCAGCGGGTCGACGACACGGCCGAGGTAGCCGTCGCCGACACCGACCGAGAGGACCTCGCCGGTACGCGTGACCGGCTGCCCCTCCTCGACGCCGCTGAACTCGCCGAGGACGATGGCACCGATCTCGCGCTCCTCAAGGTTGAGGGCGAGGCCGAGTGTGCCGTCCTCGAACTTCAGCAGTTCGTTCGCCATCGCCGAGGGCAGCCCCTCGATGCGGGCGATGCCGTCGCCCGCGGTGGTGACAGTGCCGACCTCCTCGCGCGAGGCCGCGTCCGGCTTGTACGACTGGACGAAGTTCTCCAGTGCGTCCCGGATCTCCTCCGGCCGGATCGTGAGCTCCGCCATCTGAGTTCCCTGCTCTCCTTGTTGGGCCCGAAGTCTTTGGGGGTTCCTGGGGGAACCCCCCAGAACTTCTTCATCCTGTGGACGGCCCAACCGGGCCGTTTGATCGTGCATGTCTCTACAGCTGCTCGGCGCCCAGGCGCCGAGGCCGCTCAGCGTCCGAAGCCGCTCAGCGTCCGAGGCCGGTCTCCGTGACCGCTCGGGTCCGCGAGCCCGGCCGCGCGGGCCGGGCGCCGTCGGCCGGTCAGCCCGCCATCCGGCGGCTGACCTCCTCGATGCGGTCGGCGAGAGAGCCGTTGATGACCTCGTCGCCGATCTGGACGCGGATGCCACCGAGGACTTCCGGGTCCACATCGAGGTTGAGGTGCAGCTCCTTGCCGTACAGCTTCGCCAGGGACCGCGCCAGGCGGTCGCGCTGGGCGTCGCTGAGGGGTACCGCGGAGGTGACCACGGCCACGAGCCGGTTGCGGCGCTCGGCGGCGAGCCGGGCGAGCGTTTCCAGTCCGCTTTCCAGGCTACGTCCTCGGGGATGTGCCACGAGCCGGGCGAGGAGACGCTCGGTGCTCGCGTGGGCACGGCCCGCGAGGAGGTTGCGCACCAGGCCCGCACGCGCCTCGGCCGGGGCCGAGTCGTCGGTGAGCGCGGCACGCAGCGCGTGGTCGGAGACGACGATCCGGCCGAAGCGGAAGATCTCGTCCTCCACGTCGTCCAGGCCGCCGGCCCGCTGCGCGGCGGTCAGCTCGGCGAGGTTCGCCAGCTCCTCCAGGGCGTCCGTGAAGTCGCGCGAACGCGACCAGCGGGAGCGCACCAGACCGGCGACGAGGTCGGCGGTCGGACCGCTGACCTGGCCGCCGAGCAGGCGCTGGGCGAGCTGCGCCTTGGCCTCGGCGGGCTGCGCCGGGTCGGTGAGGACCCGACGCAGGGACACCTCGCGGTCGAGCAGCGTGGTGGTCGCCGTCAGCTCCTCGGCCAGCGTCGTGGCGTCGGCGGACGTCGAGTCCGTCAGCGCGTCGAGACGCTGGACCGCGGCCGACAGCGCCTCGCGGCTCGCTCCGTTCATCGTGCCGCCTCAGCCTTCGCGTCGAGTTCGTCGAGGAAACGGTCGATCGTGCGGCTCTGGCGGGCGTGGTCCTCCAGGGACTCGCCGACCAGCTTGCCGGCCAGTTCGGTCGCGAGGCGGCCGACGTCCTGACGCAGGGTGGTCGCTGCGGCCTTGCGGTCCGCCTCGATCTGGGTGTGGCCGGCGGCGATGATCTCCTCACGCTGCCGCTGGCCTTCCGCGCGCATCTCGGCGATGAGCGTGGCGCCCTGTTCCTGCGCCTCGGACCGCAGCCGGGCGGCCTCGTGGCGGGCCTCGGCGAGCTGGGCCTTGTACTGCTCCAGCACGCTGTCGGCCTCGGTACGAGCGGCCTCGGCCTTCTCCATCCCGCCCTCGATGGCCTCACGGCGCTCGTCCAGAACCTTGTTGATGTTCGGGAGGAGCTTCCAGGCGAGGAGGCCGAAGACGATGACGAAGGCGAGGGCGCCGATGACCAGCTCGGGGATCGGCGGGACGAGGGGGTTCTCCGCGTCCTCAGCCGCGAGCATCAGCAGTGAGCTCACTTGGGTGCCTTCCGTCTAGTGGGCGTACGTCTCGGGCGGATCAGGTGCCGTAGACGAACGGCATGACCAGACCGATGAGCGCGAGCGCCTCACAGAAGGCGAAGCCGAGGATCTGGTTGGCGCGGATCAGGCCGGCCGCTTCGGGCTGGCGGGCGAGCGCCTGGGTGCCGTTGCCGAAGATGATGCCGACGCCGACGCCGGGGCCGATGGCGGCGAGGCCGTAGCCGAGCGAGCCCAGCGAGCCGGTGACGGTGTCAGCGGCGAGGGTCTGGAGAGCGGACATGCCGGTTCTTCCTTCTCTTTACGCGGACCGGTGGGGGTTGGCCACCGGACGATCAAGGTGGGGGCGGGCCGAGGTCAGTGGTGCTCGGCGACGGCGCCCTGGAGGTAGGTCACGGTCAGCAGCACGAAGACGTACGCCTGAAGTGCCTGGATGAACAGCTCGAAGGCGGTCATCACGAGCGTCATGATGAACGAGACGCCCGCGTACGCGATCCCGACGCCGTTGAGCAGGTACCAGCTCGCGATGGTGAAGAGCAGGATCAGCGTGTGGCCCGCGAACATGTTGGCGAAGAGTCGCACCGCGTGCGTGAAGGGACGCACGAGCAGGTTCGAGAACAGCTCGATGACGGCGGCGAGGTAGGCGACCGGGCCGAGCGACTTGTCGAAGCCGGTGACGTTCTTCCAGAAGCCGGACCAGCCGTGCCGCTTGAAGGTCAGGCTGATCCAGGTCACGTAGACGAGGAGAGCGAGGACCGCGGGGTACGAGATGATCGCGGTGACCGGGAACTGGGCGACCGGGATGACCGACCAGAGGTTCATCATCCAGACGAAGAAGAAGAGGGAGACGATGAGCGGAACCCACTTCTCGCCCTCCTTCTTGCCCATCGTCTCGTAGACGACCCCGCGCCGGATGAAGTCGTAGCCGGACTCGGCGACCATCTGGAGCTTGCCGGGGACGACCTTCGGCTTGCGGAAGGCGGCCCAGAAGAAGCCGACGATGATGATCGAGCCCACGAGGGCGAGCAGCATCGTCTTGTTGAAGTAAAGATTGCTGTCCCCGTCGCCCCAGAGCGGCTTGAACAGGAACGAGTGCAGGCCCGGGGCCGGGAAACCGCATCCGTCGAAGATGTGGCAGTCGGTCTCGAAGGCGAGCACCTGCGTCGGGTCAGCACTCACCGCGGGCTCCTTCAGCGTGGCGCATAGGTACGGCAACCTCGTTGTGTCGGCGCGGCGCGGAGCCGCTGGTCGGCACGGGACTGGTGTTACGGGTGTGGGGACGGCTCTCGCTCGACGAGCCTCGCGGTCCAGCAGGACAAGGCTCGGATGGCCGCGTCCGCGATGCCGCAGTTGGAACCGGACAATAGCAGTCGCGTCCGCGACCCTTTATCCCGCCCCTACCCCTCATGCGCGGGACCCCGACTTCGACCCGTTCCCGGCCTTGTGCGCGGCCTCCGGGTCGACGTAGAGGATCTTCGCCTTCGTGTGTGCCCGAGCCTGCGCCGCGATCCAGATCAAGGTCCCCGCCACCAGGACGGAGGCGAAGACCTTGGGGTCGAAGAGATCGGTGTCCTTGAAGACGGCCACGAACACGACGAGCAGCAGGAGCTGGCCCGTGTAGAGCGCGAGCCCCATGCCCTGGAAGATCGAGGGATACGCGCGGGCGACCCACTGGAGGATCGCGAGGCCGCCGCCCATGAAGAGCAGCACGATGACGGTCGCGACCACAGCGCCGAGGGCTCCCTTTCCGCCTGCCACGATCGCGGCGACTACGGCTGCGATCGCGCCGGCGGCGGCTGTGGGAACAGCGGTCCGCTGGAGGAGGAGGGTGTCCTGCGAGGGCATGGCGGCAACTCCGCTACGTGGGTGGGGACAGCACAGGGGTACTGCACAAGGGGGTCTCGTCGGGGACGAGCGTAGACCGGGCGGGAGGCGGGAGCCTCCGGGTGACGAAGGTCAACGGGCCGTCAAAGCACGGCTCTTCGACCCTGTTCCCCCGGCCTCGTGAACGCTATCACAAACTATTTGATGAGGTCTTTACCTCGAACGTGTGCTAGTTGTCACACGTGAGCGTTAATTCCCCTGCTGGCACGTGACCTTCGCTCAACTTGTCTGCTATTAAGGGGATTTTGCCATCGGTTGAGACGGCTCGGCACGTCCAGGTGAACTCTCCCAGGAGCCCGTAACCTTTTCCGATTTCAGTGCCGCGAGCCCGCCGAGTGCGCGGGGTCCCGCTTCTCGTACGCGCCGAGTGCCGTCGCCCCGTGGGCGGTACGCGCCGGAGCGGCCCCCCCGGACGCCGCCTCGTCGACCGCCGCCGCTGCTGCCTCGGCCCTGGCCCGCCGCAGTGCCGCCCTGCGCCGCCGGTAGCGCGGCGGCACGGCCTTCTCCGCCCAGTGGGGCACGCGGGGCTGGAAGCGCGGCAGCAGGAGCAGGACGAGGCCCACCGCGCTCCCCGCCATGATCGCGAGCACGATCCACATCGAGGCCGAGTTCACCGAGTAGGCGAGCGTCCCGAAGGAGATGAGCGCGCACCAGAAGTACATGATCAGCACGGCACGGGACTTGGAGTGCCCGAGCTGCAACAGACGGTGGTGGAGGTGGCCCCGGTCGGCGGCGAACGGCGACTGCCCGCGCCACGTGCGCCGCACCACCGCGAGCACGAGGTCCACGGCGGGCACCGCGATGATCGACAGGGGCAGCAGCAGCGGGATGTACGAGGGCACCATCTCGTGGACCGAGGCGCGCTCCGAGCCCGTGAAGAGGTTGAGGGCGTCCGGCTCGACCTGCCCCGTGATCGAGATGCCGCCCGCGGCGAGCACGAGCCCGATGAGCATCGAGCCCGAGTCGCCCATGAAGATCCTCGCCGGTGGCATGTTGTGCGGCAGGAAGCCGAGGCACATGCCGATGAGGATCGCCGAGAAGAGCGTCGCGGGGGCCGCCGCCTCGATGGCGTGCCCGTACCAGATGCGGTAGGCGTACAGGAAGAACGCGGTCGCGGCGATGCAGACCATCCCGGCCGCGAGGCCGTCGAGCCCGTCCACGAAGTTGACCGCGTTGACCGTGACGAGGACGAGCGCGACCGTGAGCAGATTGCCCTGCCAGGCGCTCAGCAGGATCGTGCCCTCGCCCGGGATCGGCAGCCACAGGATGGTGAGGCCCTGGACGACCATGACACCGGCCGCGATGAGCTGGCCGCCGAGCTTCACGAGGGCGTCGATCTCGTACTTGTCGTCGAGCACGCCGACGATCCAGATGATCGCGGCGCCCGAGAGCAGCGCCCTCGGTTCGTGCGAACTCGTGAAGACACTGTTGAGGTTCGTGAGGTGGTCGGCGACGAGCAGCCCCGCGCACAGCCCCGCGAACATCGCGATGCCCCCGAGGCGGGGGGTGGGCTCGCGGTGCACGTCCCGGGCCCGGATCTCGGTCATGGCGCCCGCCACGATGGCGAACTTCCGCACCGGTCCGGTCAGCAGATAGGTCACCGCCATCGTGATGCAGAGCGTCAGCAGGTATTCACGCACGGGCTTCCCCACAGATCGAGCGGCCATCCTCCAGCGCACACCTTAGCTTCGCGCGCATACCGCCTTGACCTTCCGGGTAGCCCCTCTGGTTGTCCCGAAACGCCCCCGTAGCGGGTCACGGGGCCCCCGACCACCCCAAATCCCCCGCACCGCACATCCGTCGCACGGGGGATGTTTCCCGCCCGCCCGCGGCGGGCCGATTCCCCCGGACGCGGCGGGCCCTCGGCCCCCGCCCACCGGGGCGCCCGCCCGGCTCAGCGGGCCACTTCGGCCCCTGTCAGGGCGTTGATCACGGGATCGAGCGCCTCGCTGATCTCCCCGCCGATCGCCTCGAAGAACGTCAGGGGCGCCCCGTAGGGGTCGTGCACCTCGTCCGCCTCGGGCGTGGGCGCGAGCAGCCAGCCGCGCAGCGCGGCGGCGGCCCGTACGAGCGCCCGCGCGCGGCCCGCGAGATCGGCGGTGTCCGGCAGCGTCGCGGGGTCTATCGCCCGGACGAGCCGCGTGAACTCCTTGAGCGTGAAGGTCCGCAGGCCCGCCGAGTGCCCCATCGAGATCACCTGGGCGCGGTGGTCCCTGGTCGCGGTGAGGACGAGGTCCGCGTGGATGACGTGCCCGTCGAGCAGTTCCCGGGCGCGGAACCCGGCGGGGTCGGCGCCCAGTTCGCTCAGCACGGCCGCCGCGTTCTCCTCCATGGGCGCGCCCTCGTGCCCCCACGTGCCCGCGCTCTCCACGATCAGCTCGGCGCCCGCGCGCGCCCCGAGCCGGGCCGCCAGGGCATGCCGGGTCAGCCGCTCGGTGATCGGCGAGCGGCACACGTTCCCGGTGCTGACGTGGAGGATGCGGAAGGGAGGGTCGGGCGGGTCCCCGGGTATGTCCCGTCCTTCGCCGGGGGCCGTCAACTGGCCACCTTGAGATGGGGTACCACCTTGCGCAGCTCCTCGGCGTCGATGACCCCGGCACGCAGGAGGACGGGCACCTCGCCGCTCACGTCGACGATCGAGGAAGGAACGTTTCCCGACGTGGGACCGCCGTCGAGGTAGACGGAGACCGAGTCGCCGAGCATCTCCTGGGCGGCGTCGCAGGTCTCGGGCGAGGGGTGGCCGGTGAGATTGCCCGAGGAGACGGCCATCGGGCCGAACTCGGTGAGGAGTTCGATCGCGACGGGGTGCAGCGGCATGCGGATCGCGACGGTGCCGCGGGTGTCCCCGAGGTCCCAGGCGAGCGAGGGCTGGTGGCGGGCGACGAGCGTGAGACCGCCGGGCCAGAAGGCGTCCACGAGGTCCCAGGCGGTCTCGGAGAAGTCCGTGACGAGGCCGTGCAGGGTGTTCGGGGAGCCGATGAGCACGGGCGAGGGCATGTTGCGCCCGCGGCCCTTGGCGGCGAGCAGGTCGCCGACCGCCTCGGCGCTGAAGGCGTCGGCGCCGATGCCGTAGACGGTGTCGGTCGGCAGGACGACGAGTTCGCCGCGCCGGACGGCGGCGGCGGCCTCGCGCAGGCCGGTGGCGCGGTCGGTCGCGTCGTCGCAGTCGTATCGCCGTGCCATCAGCGGGTCTCCTGTTCGCGGGGAAGGTGCGGGGGGTCGTACGGGGTGTGGCGGGGGTCGTGCGGGGTGCTGCGGGGGTCGTGCGGGCCCGGGCCGCTCACGGCAGGGCCTTGCGGGCCGTCGCGAAGCGGGGGCGGTTGTTGAGGTCGGGGTGGTCGGCCGCGTCGGCCCAGCCGCGCTCCTCGGTGAAGAGCCACGGCACCTGCCCGCCCTGGGTGTCGGCGTGCTCGACGACGACGACGCCGCCGGGGCGCAGCAGGCGGTGCGCGGTGCGCTCGATGCGGCGGATCGTGTCGAGGCCGTCCTCGCCGGAGAAGAGCGCCATCTCGGGGTCGTGGTCGCGGGCCTCGGGCGCGACGTACTCCCACTCGGTGAGCGGGATGTACGGCGGGTTGGAGATCACGAGGTCGACCTGGCCGTCGAGTTCGGGCAGGGCCGCGAAGGCGTCGCCGTGGTGCAGGTGGACGCGGGAGCCCTCGACGTTCTTGCGGGTCCACACGAGGGCGTCCTCGCTCAGCTCGACGGCGTGCACCGTGGAGCGCGGCACCTCCTGCGCGAGCGCGAGCGCGATGGCGCCGGAGCCGGTGCACAGGTCCACGACGAGCGGTTCGACGACGTCCATCGCGCGGACGGCGTCTATGGCCCAGCCGACGACGGACTCGGTCTCGGGGCGGGGCACGAAGACCCCGGGGCCCACCTGGAGCTCCAGGTAGCGGAAGTAGGCCCGCCCGGTGATGTGCTGGAGCGGCTCGCGCGCCTCGCGGCGGGCGATCGTCTCCCAGTAGCGGGCGTCGAAGTCGGCGTCCGGGACGGTGTGCAGTTCCCCGCGCTTGACGTCGTGCACGTACGCGGCGAGTTCCTCCGCGTCGTTGCGGGGAGAGGGCACACCGGCGGCGGCGAGCCGCTGGGTGGCCTGGGCCACCTCGGCGAGCAGGAGGTTCACGCGCCTGTCCTTCCTGTGGCGCCGGCGCCGCCGGCTGCCGCGGCCCGCGGGGGGCCGCTTTCGGTCACACGCTCGTGGGGCGTCGTACGGGACCGGACCACGGCCCCGCCCGCGGTCACGCCGCGGCGAGCTTGGCCGCGGAGTCCGCGTCCACGCACGCCTGGATCACCGCGTCGAGATCCCCGTCGAGCACCTGGTCGAGGTTGTACGCCTTGTAGCCGACGCGGTGGTCGGAGATGCGGTTCTCGGGGAAGTTGTACGTCCGGATCTTCTCCGAGCGGTCCACGGTGCGCACCTGGCTGCGGCGCGCGTCCGCCGCCTCGCGCTCGGCCTCCTCCTGGGCCGCGGCCAAGAGCCGGGAGCGCAGGATGCGCAGGGCCTGCTCCTTGTTCTGGAGCTGGCTCTTCTCGTTCTGGCAGGAGGCGACGACGCCGGTGGGCAGGTGTGTGATGCGCACGGCCGAGTCGGTCGTGTTGACGGACTGGCCGCCGGGTCCCGAGGAGCGGTAGACGTCGATGCGCAGGTCGTTCGGGTTGATCTCGACGTCCACCTCCTCGGCCTCGGGGGTCACGAGGACCCCGGCGGCCGAGGTGTGGATGCGGCCCTGGGACTCGGTCGAGGGCACCCGCTGCACGCGGTGCACGCCGCCCTCGTACTTCATCCGCGCCCAGACGCCCTGACCGGGCTCGGGGTTCGCGTTGCCCTTCGTCTTCACGGCGACCTGGACGTCCTTGTAGCCGCCCAGCTCGGACTCGGTGGCGTCGAGGATCTCGGTCTTCCAGCCGACGCGCTCGGCGTACCGCAGGTACATGCGCAGCAGGTCGCCCGCGAAGAGCGCGGACTCGTCGCCGCCCGCGCCCGCCTTGATCTCCAGGATGACGTCCTTCTCGTCGCTCGGGTCGCGCGGGACGAGCAGGAGGCGCAGCTTCTCGGTCAGCTCCTCGCGGCGCTCGTCCAGCTCCTTGACCTCGGCGGCGAACTCGGGGTCCTCGGCGGCGAGTTCGCGGGCGGTCGCGATGTCGTCCCCGGTCGCGCGCCAGGCCCGGTAGGTGCCGACGATGGGCGTCAGCTCGGCGTAGCGCTTGCTCAGCCGCCGGGCGTTGGCCTGGTCGGCGTGGACCGAGGGGTCGGCGAGTTTCTGCTCCAGTTCGGCGTGCTCGCCGATGAGTTCCTCGACCGCCTCGAACATCTCCGGGCTCCAAATCGCGTACGTGGAAGGGCTGCGGGGCTGGGCCGCACGGGGGGACCGCTGGGGGCCGGTGGCGCCGGGGGCGTGCCACTGCCGAAAAAGCGCCGGCCCCGGCCGCCCCGAGGGGCGGCCGAGGACCGGCGCGTTCGGCTCGCTACTTCTTGGCGGAGCCGGTGGCGGCCTTGCCGAAGCGGGCCTCGAAGCGGGCCACGCGGCCGCCGGTGTCGAGGATCTTCTGCTTGCCCGTGTAGAACGGGTGGCACTCGGAGCACACGTCGGCGCGGATGGTGCCGGACGGGACGGTGCTACGGGTCGTGAACGACGCGCCACAGGTGCAGCTGACCTGCGTCTCGACGTACTCGGGGTGGATGTCGCGCTTCAAGGTGTCTCCTAGGTTCTGGAGGGTGCCGGGTCGCGGAGCCGGGAATGGCGCCACGTGAACCGGGACCGACGGACCAGTTTGCCAGCACTGGCTGCATCCCCCAAAACCGGGGTGGGGGCGCTCGTATTCCCGTACGGAGGGTCGCCCGCCGGTGCCGGTTCGTGACGCGGGGGGCGTACGCGCGCGCTCGGGCCCGTACACCCCGGTCTCAGCCCTTGACGACCCCGTCGGCGCCGCCCTGCGTCGTGCCGTGCTCCGCCGCCGCGGGGACGGCCTTGTCGGCGCGCAGCGCCTTCCACAGCAGCGTGTCCTTCGCGGTGTCGGGCAGCACGCGGTTGGCGTCCTGGGGGTCGTAGGCGACGGGCAGGGTCACCATCGTCGTGGCGGAGGTCTTGACGCCCTTGAGCGAGGTGCCGAACGTGGCGAGGCCGCGCACCGAGTCGAGCCCGGAGTCGGTCGTGAGCGCGCTCGTGGCCGCTCCCGCGAGCTTGTACGCCTTCGCGGGGTTGCCGAGGACGCCGACGTGCTTGACGCGGTCGATGAGCGCCTTGACGAACGCCTGCTGGAGCTGGATGCGGCCGAGGTCGCTGCCGTCGCCGACGCCGTGCCGGGTGCGGACGAGGCCGAGGGACTGCTCGCCGTCCAGCGTGTGCCTGCCCGCGGCGAGGCTCAGGTGGCTGGAGGTGTCCTGGATGGGCTTCGTGGTGGTGAGCGGGACGCCGCCGAGGGCGTCGACGAGCTTCTTGAAGCCCGTGAAGTCGACCTCGACGTAGTGGTCCATGCGGATGCCGGACATCGACTCGACGGTCTTGACGGCGCACGCGGGCCCGCCGGCCGAGTAGGCGCTGTTGAACATCGCCTGGTGCGCCGCGGGGACGGTCTTCCCGCCGTCCGTCGCGCACGCGGGCCGGTCCACGAGGGTGTCGCGCGGGATCGAGACGACGCTCGCCTTCTTGTGGCCCTCGTAGACGTGCACGACCATCGCGGTGTCCGAGCGTGCGGAGCCCTCGTCGCGCCCGTACTCGCCGTTGCTGCCCGAGCGCGAGTCGGAGCCGAGGACGAGGATGTCCATCGAGCCGTTGTCGGTGTCGGCGGGCCGGTCCTTGCCCAGCGCCGCGTCGATGTCGACGCCCTTGATGTTGTGGTTGAGGTGCCAGTACGCGTAGCCGAGGCCCGAGCCGCCGAGTACGACGACGCCGGCGGTCGCCCAGGCGGCGATCAGCAGGCCCTTGCGGCGGGCACGCGGCTTGCGGCGGCGCCCCTTGCCGCCCCGGCGGGGGCGAGTGCCCTCCTCGGGGCTTGCGGGGGTGTCGGTCATGCGCTCCTCAGCTCTGTCGCGTGGCTCCCCCGTCCCGGGCGTGCTCACGTCAGCGCGCGCCCGGATCGTGCCAGCGTCGCACAACGGGCTGTGATCACGACGGAGCCCGCCGCGGCCGGTAGGTGCCCCCCACACGCGAACTGCCTGCGGTTTTCCCGCGCGGGCCGGGAGCGGGCGCGCTCACGGGCTGTGGCGAAGGACACGCGGGCGGGGGTACGGGCTCGCGGGGGCGTGGGGGCCCGACGGCCGGGACCAGAACGAAGGCCGGGGGCCGCCCTCCCTGGTGGGAAAGCGGCCCCCGGCCTTCGTTCTGGTCCCGCGGGTCCTTCGGACCTCACTCGCCGCCGTTGCCGGTGCCGGGGGTGGTCTTCTGGATCTGGAGCAGGAACTCCGCGTTGGACTTGGTCTTCTTCATCCGGTCCAGGAGCAGTTCGATCGCCTGCTGCTGGTCGAGCGCGTGGAGCACGCGGCGCAGCTTCCAGACGATGCCCAGCTCGTCACCGGCGAGGAGGATCTCCTCCTTGCGGGTGCCGGAGGCGTCGACGTTGACCGCCGGGAAGATGCGCTTGTCCGCGAGCTTGCGGTCGAGGACCAGCTCCATGTTGCCGGTGCCCTTGAACTCCTCGAAGATCACGTCGTCCATGCGCGAGCCGGTCTCGACGAGCGCGGTCGCGAGGATGGTGAGCGAGCCGCCGTCCTCGATGTTGCGCGCGGCGCCGAAGAAGCGCTTGGGCGGGTAGAGCGCCGTGGAGTCGACACCACCGGAGAGGATGCGCCCGGAGGCCGGGGCCGCCAGGTTGTAGGCGCGGCCGAGGCGCGTGATCGAGTCGAGGAGCACGACGACGTCGTGGCCCAGCTCGACGAGCCGCTTCGCCCGCTCGATCGCCAGCTCGGCGACCGTGGTGTGGTCCTCGGCGGGCCGGTCGAAGGTCGAGGAGATGACCTCGCCCTTCACCGAGCGCTGCATGTCGGTGACCTCTTCGGGCCGCTCGTCGACGAGGACGACCATGAGGTGGCACTCGGGGTTGTTCGTGGTGATCGCGTTGGCGACCGCCTGCATGATCATGGTCTTGCCGGTCTTCGGCGGGGCCACGATCAGCCCGCGCTGGCCCTTGCCGATCGGGGCGACGAGGTCGATGATCCGCGTGGTCAGCACCCCGGGGTCGGTCTCCAGGCGGAGCCGGTCCTGCGGGTAGAGCGGGGTGAGCTTCTGGAACTCGGGGCGGCCTCGCCCGGTCTCGGGCGCCATGCCGTTGACCGAGTCGAGGCGCACGAGCGCGTTGAACTTCTCGCGCCGCTCGCCGTCCTTGGGCTGGCGGACCGCGCCGGTGACGTGGTCGCCCTTGCGCAGGCCGTTCTTGCGGACCTGGGCGAGCGAGACGTACACGTCGTTGGGGCCGGGCAGGTAGCCGGAGGTCCGGATGAACGCGTAGTTGTCGAGGATGTCGAGGATGCCCGCGACGGGGATCAGGACGTCGTCCTCGTTGACCTGCGGCTCGTTGATCTCGTCGCGACCGCGACGGCCCCGGCGGTCGCGGTAGCGGCCCCGGCGGCCACGGCGTCCGCCGTCGTCGTCGAAGTCGTCCTGCGGCCGGTTGTCGTGCTGCTTCTGGCGGTTCTGGTTGCCGCCGCCCTGCTGGTCGTCGCCCTTGTTGCCGCGGCGGTTGTTGTCGCGGTCGCGGTCACGGCCGTCGCGGTCGCGGCCGTCGCGGTTGTTGTCGCGGCCGTCGCGGTCGCGGCCCCTGCGGCGGTCGCGGTCGCGGCCCGAGCGGCCCTCGGCGTTGTCGCCGTCGTGCTGGCCCTGCTGCCCGCCCTGCTGGCCGCCGTCCTGGCGGTCCTGCTTGGCGCGGTTCTCGCGGTTGCCGCGGTCCTCGCGCTGGGGCTGCTCGGCGGCCTGCGGCTGCTCGGTGGCGGCCTCGGGGCTGCCGGCCTCGGCCGTGGCGCGGCGCCTGCGGCGCTGCTCGCCGCCCGGGATCTCGCTGGCGGGCTGCCCGGGGATGTCGATCTGCTGCTGGCCGGCCTCGGCGGGCTGGGCCTGCTCCTTGGCGGGGGCGGCGGCCTCCTTGGGGGCCTCCTCGCCGGTGCGCGCCTTGGAGGTGGTGCGGCGCTTCGGCTTGGCCTCGGCGCTCGGCTCGGCCGCGGGCGCGCCTCCGCCGGACTGCGCCTCCTTGATGGCGTCGATCAACTGGCTCTTGCGCATGCGCGCGGTGCCCTTGATCTTGAGCCCGGAGGCGACCTGCTGGAGTTCGGCCAGCACCATGCCCTCAAGCCCTGTGCCGCGGCGGCGCCGGGTCCCTGCGGAGGGGGCGGCGTCCGTGGTGGGCGCAGCCTCGGCCGCGCTGTCGGCACTCACGCCCATCAGATCGGTGGTGTCGCTCACGAAGGGTCCTTCCCTGGAGCGGACGTCGGCCTGTCTGGCTCGGCGACCGGTTGTGCTGTCCGGCTGTGGTCCTCTGTGAAGGGGATGCGCCGGGGCGATGGACCGCCAAAGAGGCGGAGGAATACGGTGGTGAAGACGCCTGACTCAGCCGTGTCACCAGAAGTGCGTGTCACGGGATTGGGTCACGCCCGTTCCGGAGCGCTTCGGTGTCGCTCTGTGCGTGGCACGGCGCGATACGGGGGCTCCCGGAAGATGAGGTGTCCCGCCCCTGTGTTTCGGGAAAAACCGGCGCCCCGAGACAAATCGGCGCTCCGGGCAGCCCCGGATTCCTGGCGAAGACACGTGGCACCTCGCCGTTGGGCGATTGGGTGCGCAGTTGAGATTAACAATACCGTATCCAACACATATTCCCCCTCTCCTGTGCGGCGACCGTGGAGTCACGGCGCCAGCGGCAGCACACTCGCGCCCGCGGTGTCGACGGGGATGCGGGCCGCTGCCCACTCCTCGCCCGCGAGCCCGGCGACCTTGTCGGCCGCCTCCTCGTCCACCAGCGCGAGGACGGTGGGTCCCGCGCCGGAGATCACCGCGGGCACCCCGTCCGCCCGCAGCCGTTCCACCAGGGCGAGCGACTCGGGCATCGCCGGGCCCCGGTACTCCTGGTGGAGACGGTCCTCCGTCGCCGCGAGGAGCAGCCCGGGGCGCCTGGTCAGGGCCTCGACGAGCAGCGCGGCACGGCCCGCGTTCGCCGCCGCGTCGGTGTGCGGCACGGTACGCGGCAGGAGTCCCCTCGCGGTCTCGGTGAGCACCGGCCGGCCGGGGACGAAGACGACGGGGACGACAGAGTCCGCGGGCGTCATCCGGACCGCCCGCGCGAGCCCGCCCTCCATCCACGAGAGGGTGAACCCGCCGAGCAGGCAGGCCGCGACGTTGTCGGGGTGGCCCTCGATCTCGGTGGCGAGTTCGAGGAGGGCCTGCGTGTCGAGCCGGTTCTCGCCGCCGGTCGTCACGGCCCGCGCGGCGACGATCCCGGCGCAGATGGCCGCCGAGGAGGAGCCGAGCCCGCGGCCGTGCGGAATGCGGTTCGCGCAGACGATCTCCAGGCCGCGCGGCTGCCCGCCGAGCAGGTCGAAGGCGGCGCGCAGGGACCGTACGAGGAGGTGCTTCTCGTCGCGCGGCAGGGTCTCGCTGCCCTCACCGGCTATGTCGATGCGCAGCCCCGAGTCGGCGACCCGCACCACGACGTCGTCGTAGAGGCCGAGCGCGAGCCCGAAGGCGTCGAAGCCGGGACCCAGGTTGGCGCTGGAGGCGGGGGTGCGCACCCGGACGGCGGCGGCGCGAAAGGCGGGACCGGCCATCGCGTGGGGACTCTCCTTGTGTTCCTCGGGCGGGACTGCACCGTGCGGCGCGGGGCGAACCGCTGGAGGCGGCAGCCCTCGCGGTGACTGTCGCGGGGCGGGCTGGTGGGGATTGGGGTGCGGGGGCGGGGATTTCCACGCTTCCGGCGAATCCCCCCGGGACGTCCGGATCACATCCGGGCGCGTGGGATCGTACGGCCACAACGGCAGCGGCACCGCGGCACAAGCGGCGGGGCAGGTGGGGCACAGCCTATCGAAGGAAGCGCCCCCCGCGACATAGGGCGCACGGGAGGCGCATGACGCGTGTCGCCGGGAGGGTGTGCGACCCCCGCCACTTCTGACGGTCCCGCACGTCTTGTCCCGATTCCACGGGCCGGAGCGCGGGGGCGCGCGGGTCGCGGCGGGCGGATCGCGGGGCGCCGCCGTCCCCCGTACGAGGAGATTCCCCGCCCGGGGGCGGCGTCGCCCGCGCGTGTCAGCCCGTCAGGCCGAGGCGGTGCGCCGCGGCGGCGGCGTCGACCGGGATGACGGTCGGGCGCGGGGCGCCCTCGGTCGCGCGGTCGGGGTCCTTGAGGCCGTTGCCCGTCACCGTGCAGACGATGCGCTGCCCCGGGTCGACGAGTCCCTGCTCGGCGGCCTTGAGCAGCCCGGCGACCGAGGCGGCGGAGGCGGGCTCGACGAAGACGCCCTCCTGGCCCGCCAACAGCCGGTAGGCGGCGAGGATCTGGCGGTCGGTCACCTCGTCGATGAGGCCGCCCGACTCCTCGCGCGCGGCGAGCGCCTGCTGCCAGGAGGCGGGGTTGCCGATGCGGATCGCGGTGGCGAGGGTACGGGGGTCCTTGACGACCTCGCCGCGCACGATCGGCGCCGAACCGCTCGCCTGGAAGCCCCACATGCGCGGGGTGCGGCTCGCGACGCCGTCGGCCGCGTACTCGCGGTACCCCTTCCAGTAGGCCGTGATGTTGCCCGCGTTGCCGACCGGCAGGACGTGGATGTCGGGGGCTTCGCCGAGCGCGTCGACGATCTCGAACGCGGCGGTCTTCTGCCCCTCGATCCGTACCGGATTGACCGAATTCACCAGCGAGACCGGGTAGTTGTCGGCGAGCGCGCGGGCGAGGGTCAGGCAGTCGTCGAAGTTCCCCTCGACCTGGAGGATCTTGGCGCCGTGCACGAGGGCCTGGCCCATCTTGCCGAGCGCGATCTTGCCCTGCGGCACGAGCACCGCGCTCACCATGCGCGCGCGCACGGCGTAGGCGGCGGCCGAGGCGGAGGTGTTGCCGGTGGAGGCGCAGATGACGGCCTTCGCGCCCTCCTCCTTGGCGCGCGTGATCGCCATCGTCATGCCGCGGTCCTTGAAGGACCCGGTCGGGTTCGCGCCCTCGACCTTGAGATACACCTCGCACCCGGTGCGCTCGGAGAGCACCTGCGCGGGGACGAGGGGCGTGCCGCCCTCGCCGAGCGTGACGACCTCGGTCGTGTCCTCGACCGGGAGCCGGTCCCGGTACTCCTCGATGATGCCGCGCCACTGGTGGACCATGACTGCCTAC
Organism: Streptomyces sp. Tu6071; assembly: GCF_000213055.1. Taxonomy (NCBI): domain Bacteria; kingdom Bacillati; phylum Actinomycetota; class Actinomycetes; order Kitasatosporales; family Streptomycetaceae; genus Streptomyces; species Streptomyces sp. Tu6071. Next base: position 2,284,451 of record NZ_CM001165.1, read on the forward strand.
TCTCCTTCAACCCGCATGATGCTGGCGACGCCCCGGACGGTGTCGAGCTTGCGCAGCGCCTCGACGGTGCTGCTGAGGGCCGCGTCGGGGGCCCGGTGGGTCACGACGACGAGGCTCGCCTCGCCGCTGCCGTCGCCCCGGCCCTGCTGGCGCACGGTGTCGATCGACACGCCCTGTTCGGCGAAGACCGTCGCGACCTGGGCGAGCACGCCGGGTTTGTCGGCGACGTCGAGACTGATGTGGTAGCGCGTGACGACGTCGCCCATGCCCGAGACGGTCAGCCCCGCGTACGCGGACTCGCCCGGCCCGGTGGCCCCGGCGAGCCGGTTGCGGCACACCGCGACGAGGTCGCCGAGCACGGCGGACGCGGTCGGCGCGCCCCCGGCCCCCGGCCCGTAGAACATGAGCCGTCCGGCCGCCTCGGACTCGACGAAGACCGCGTTGTACGCCTCGCGGACGCCCGCGAGCGGGTGGCTGAGCGGGAGCATCGCGGGGTGCACGCGCGCGCTGACGCTGCTGCCGTCGGCGCCGCGTTCGCAGATCGCGAGGAGCTTGATGGTGCAGCCCATGGCGCGCGCCGAGGCGAAGTCGGCGGCGGTCACCTCGGTCATGCCCTCGCGGTGCACGTCGTCGATGCCGACGCGCGTGTGGAAGGCGATCCCGGCGAGGATCGCGGCCTTCGCTGCGGCGTCGAAGCCCTCGACGTCGGCGGTCGGGTCGGCCTCCGCGTAGCCGAGCGCGGTGGCCTCGTCCAGGGCCTCCTGGTAGCCCGCCCCGGTGGAGTCCATCTTGTCGAGGATGAAGTTCGTCGTGCCGTTGACGATGCCGAGGACGCGGTGCACGTGGTCGCCCGCGAGGGACTCGCGCAGGGGGCGCAGGAGCGGGATGGCGCCCGCGACGGCGGCCTCGTAGTAGAGGTCCTGGCCGTGCTCGACGGCGGCGGCGTGCAGCGCGGAGCCGTCCTTGGCCAGGAGCGCCTTGTTCGCCGAGACGACCGAGGCGCCGTGCGCGAAGGCCGTCGTGATGAGGGTGCGGGCGGGCTCGATGCCGCCGATGACCTCGATGACGACGTCGAGGTCGCCGCGTTTGACGAGCGCGGTCGCGTCCGTCGTGATGAGCGCGGGGTCGATGCCCTCGCGCACCTTGTCGGGGCGGCGCACGGCGACGCCCGCGAGTTCGACGGGGGCCCCGATGCGGGCGGCGAGGTCGTCGGCGTGCGTCGTCATGATGCGCGCCACCTCTGAGCCGACTACCCCACAGCCAAGGAGCGCCACCTTCAGCGGACGCGTGCGCATCATCCGACCTCGTTTCGTCTTTCCGTGTCGTTCCGCGGGCTGCCGCGTGTTCCGTGGCGCGGAGCCTGTGTGTCGCGGTGGGTCCAGTCTCACGCACGGCCCCGGGGTTTCAGCCCCGCGTCCGATGCGTGAGACAAGCATTCCGTACGGGTGCGGGGCGCCGTGAACCGCCCTGCCACGACGCCCCGCACCCGTGTCCCCGCTCAGCCGACGTCGAGCCTGAGCAGGTCCTCCTCCGTCTCGCGCCGCACGACGACGCGGGCCTGCCCGTCCCGTACGGCCACGACGGGCGGGCGCAGCGCGTGGTTGTAGTTGCTCGCCATCGAGCGGCAGTACGCGCCCGTGGCCGGCACGGCGAGCAGATCGCCCGGCGCGAGGTCGGCGGGCAGGAAGGCGTCGCGCACGACGATGTCGCCACTCTCACAGTGCTTGCCCACGACGCGGACGAGCATCGGCGCGGCGTCCGAGGTCCGCGAGGCGAGCGCGACGGAGTACTCGGCGTCGTAGAGCGCGGTGCGGATGTTGTCCGACATGCCGCCGTCGACGGAGACGTACGTGCGCAGCCCCTCCAGCGGCTTGATCGTGCCGACCTCGTACAGCGTGAAGGCCGTGGGCCCGACGATGGCGCGGCCCGGCTCGACGGAGATGCGGGGCACGGCGAGCCCGGCGCTCTCGCACTCGCGCGTGACGATGTCGCCGAGCGCCTTGGCGATCTCGTGCGGCTCGCGCGGGTCGTCGTCGGAGGTGTACGCGATGCCGAGGCCGCCGCCGAGGTCGATCTCGGGCAGTTCGACGCCGTGCTCGTCGCGGATCTCGGCGAGCAGCCCGACGACGCGGCGCGCGGAGACCTCGAAGCCCGCCATGTCGAAGATCTGCGAGCCGATGTGCGAGTGGATGCCGACGAGTTCGATGCCGTCGAGGGTGAGCGCGCGGCGCACGGCCTCGGCGGCCTGTCCCCCGGCGAGCGCGAGGCCGAACTTCTGGTCCTCGTGCGCGGTCGCGATGAACTCGTGGGTGTGCGCCTCGACGCCGACGGTGACGCGGATCTGCACGCGCTGGACGCGGCCGAGCGCCTGCGCGGTGTGGGCGACGCGGACGAGTTCCTGGAAGGAGTCGACGACGATGCGGCCGACCCCGGCGGCGACGGCGCGCTCGATCTCGGCCGCCGTCTTGTTGTTGCCGTGGAAGGCGATGCGCGCGGCGGGCATCCCCGCGTCGAGCGCGGTGAGCAGCTCGCCACCCGAGCACACGTCGAGGTTGAGGCCCTCCTCGTGGAGCCAGCGCACGACGGCGCGGCTGAGGAACGCCTTGCCCGCGTAGAAGACGTCGGCGCCCTCGCCGAAGGCGGAGCGCCAGTCGCGGCAACGGGTCCTGAAGTCCTCCTCGTCGAGGAAGTACGCGGGCGTGCCGAACTCCTCGGCCAGGCGCGTGACGGGCACGCCGCCGACGCTGAGCGCGCCTTCCTCGGTGCCCTCGCGGCGGACGGTACGGGCCCAGACCTTCGGGTCGAGGGCGTTGAGGTCGGCGGGCGGGGCCGCGTAGTGGCCCTCGGGCAGGACGTCTCCGTGGCGGGGACCGGCGGGGTGGGCGGAACGGCTCATGGCTGTCGTGCTCTCTATCGTTCAGACGTACGGGGGCGCGCTGATGCCGAGCAGGGTCAGGCCACCGGCGAGCACCGTCCCGGCGGCTTCGGCGAGGGCGAGCCGGGCGCGGTGGGCGGCCCCGGGTTTGAGCCCGCCGAGCGGCAGCAGCCCGCCGGTGCGGTCGTGGAGATCGAGAAGGGCGTCGGCGACGCGCACGAGACGGCGCGCGAGCCGGTCGGGCGCGCGGTGCTCGGCGGCGCGGCGCAGCACGGCGGGGTGCTCGGCGAGCAGCGCGAGCAGCGGCGCGGCGTGCGGACCGCTGTCGCCGGGCTCGGGCGCGTACCCGAGAGCGGCGGCGTTGCGCACGAGGGCGAGGGCGCGGGAGTGCGCGTACCGCACGAGGAAGAGGGGGTTCTCGACGCGCTGCACGAGGAGGGCGGCGTCGAGGCGCGGGCGGTCGGCGGGGGCGGTGTGCAGGAGGGCCCAGCGGCGCGACTCGGGGTCGAGGGGGGCGGTCTGCGCGGAGGGGGGCGCGGCGCGGAGGGGCTCGCCGTGGTCCGTGCGTACGCGCACCTCGCCGCCTTGTGCGCGGGTGAGGCGTGCGACGGCCTCGGCGAGGACGTGTGCGCGCGCGCCGAGGGGCCGGAGCGTGACGTGGTGACCGGCGAGGGCGTCGCCGTACCGGGGCGCGAGGGTCTCGGCGACGAGGTCGCGCTCGTACGTGCCGGGATCGGCGAGCGCGAAGTTGAGGAAGCCGGGCCCGGTGACGCGGACGTCGGCGAGGCGCGGATCGTGCCGCAGCCGCTCGCGCAGGAGGGCGGCGAGGGCGAGCGGGCTGGTGCGAGCGGCCCCGGCCGCGACGAGCGCGACATTGCAGGCGTAGTCCCCGTACCCCCCGGGCCGCGGCACGGCGACGGTGACCCGCGCGAGCACATCCGCGGCCACGGAGTCCACCTCCCCCGCCGCGACGGCACGCCGCAGCGCACCGAGGACGGTGCGGGAGAGTTCTGCGGGGGTCACGGGTCCAGCGTAGGGGAGGGGGGCGGGGTGGGGGCCAATGGATAAGGGGGAGGTCCCGGAATGTGGACGGGGGAGCTGGCGCGATGGGCGGGGGCGGCCGGGGGGCGGCGGGGGCGTGGACCGGGCGGGGGCAGCCGGGGCGCGTGGAGGAGGTCGGGGCGGTGGAACCGGCGAGGCGGGAGACCGGGGCGAGAGGGCGCGCATGGACCAGGCGGGGTGCCTAGGCGGGGCCGGGGCGGCAGACCCGGCGGAGCGGGCGGCCAGGGCAGGGCGGACGGCCGGGGCAAGATGGGGCGCGTGCGACGGGGCCGGGGGGAGCCGCTACTCCCCCTCCTCCTTCTTGTCGACCGAGACGCGGCGTCCGCGCTCGGCGAGTTCCCGCACGGCGGCGACGAGGCACTCGGGCTCGAAGGGCTTGGCGAGGAAGAGGTCGATGTCGGGGAGCGAGCGGTCGGCCTCCTCGGCGCCGGAGGCACTGACCATGGCGAGCGGCACGTGGCTCGTACGGGGATCGGCGCGCAGCCGCTCGGCGGTCCGCACGCCGTCGAGCCGGGGCATGACGAGGTCGAGCGTGATGACGTCGGGCCGCACCTCGTGCACGATCTCCAGGCACTCGGCACCATCGGCCGCGGTCACCACCTCGAAGCCTTCCAGTTCGAGATTGACCCTGATCAGCTGCCGGATCATCTTGTTGTCGTCGACCACAAGAACCCGGCCGGTCGCCCCTGGCACAACCCCGAGCCTAGGCGCGCCCCCCACCCCTCGTCCCGGCTTTCCCCACATCCGCCCCCACGGAGGGACCCACCCGGACACCCGTACGGAACCCCCTCCCCCACCCCGGAATACCTGGTCACACCCACCCACCCGAAGCTGCTACTGTTCTACCCGTCACCGCCCACAGCGGCCGACACGCCCCCGTAGCTCAGGGGATAGAGCAACGGCCTCCGGAGCCGTGTGCGCAGGTTCGAATCCTGCCGGGGGCACTCGCCAGAGATCAGCGGAAACACGGCGCTGAGCTGGGCGGATGCCGACAGAGGAGAGCGGGAGTCAGTCTCACTGGCTCCCGCTCTTTCTCGTTCTATCCCGCTGTCTGCGACACACCCCAGACACACTCAGGCGACTGTGTCGCCGTCCTCTTCCATCGCTCGCGCGATCTTGTCGTTGGCCACCTGCTCATGCCCGTCGATGCAGCCCTGATACCGGCGGTGGATGACCTCCGGGGAGTTGCCGACGCGCCGGGCGACCTCGGCGACGGGGACACCCGCGTTGAGCCACCGGGTGATGCAGGCGTGCCGGAGGTCGTACGGGCGCCCCGCGAGCGGGGAGGCGACCCGATCGGGCGGAAGGGCGAGCCCGCGGGCTTCCTCCCACACCCGCCAGTACGTCGAGGAGCCCACGACGTCCCCGCGCTCGTTCCCGAAGACGCGGCCCTCCTTCGCGGTCCCGAAGGTGTCCAGGTGCTTGCGGAGGATGGCGACGAGGATGGGCGGAATCGGGACGGGCCGGTCGGTCTTGACCTCACGGGCTTTCAGACCGCGCCGATCGTGCCGCTCCCCCGAGTCCGTCCACTGCTTCCCCGCCACGGGACGCGTCTCCCACAACGTGAGCGTCCCCCACCCCTCCTCGGGCAAGTCGCAGTCCGCGCGCCGGAGTCCGACGACCTCGGCGGGACGCAGGGCGGCGTAGTACATGACGGCGTAGAAGGCCACCAGGCGCCGCCCACGCGCCCGATGCCACGAACCCACGTACGAAGCTGCCGCGAGGAGCTGCCGGGCCTGTACGGGGTTCACGAGGACGCGCGGATCCACGACGTCCTGCGAGCCGGCCCGCTTCCCCCGTGAGCGGGTGAACGGGTTCTCCGGGAGCTCCCCCGCCATCACCGCGTACTCGAACGCGGTGTTCACCGCACGGCGGCGCCGCTTGTGCGTGTCACCCGCCGCCGGCTTCCCGTCGAGGCGGTGCGCCAGGTGGTGAAGCACGTCCTCCACGACGGCGGTGTCGGCCAGGTCGGCGAGCGGGCGCGTGCCGGCGAGCAGCCAGCCGAACGCCTCCCGCAGCTCCTCGGGCGGCTCAGCGTCCTTGTGCGCGGGCACGACGCCCCACCGGAACGCGAGCCGCAGCACCTCCGCATCCGGCGACCCCTCCCCCGGCTTGAGCATCCCAAGCGTCCCTGTCGCCAGCCCGTCCGCGATCCCCTCCCGGGTCTTCGCCGCACTCCCCCGCCACCGCCGGGCCACGTACACCCGGCAGAACGCGAACCAGTCGAGCACGGCAGCCGCTTCGGCTTCCGCAGCCTTGCGCGCGGTCTCCTCGGCGGCGGCTCGCACTTCCGACTCAGGGAGGCCGCTTTCGATCTCGAACGGCTCGCCGCGCCGGTTGATGGCCTGGCGCAGCTCGCTCTCTCGGCTCTCCGCCAGCGCGAGCGAGGCGAAGGTGTCGCCGTGCACCTCTCCCGCGACCTTCCACCGCAGGCGGTACGGACGCGACTTCCGCCCGGTCTTCGTGATCTGCCAAAGCTTCACGTCGAAGGAGAACCCGGGGCGGGCCGACCCGGAGGACCGGCCCGCCCCGCCGCGTGCGTTCGTGCTCACGCGGCGTCCTCCCGCTCGCTCAGCCAGCGCTCGTACTCCGAGCGGCGGATGCGCACGGCGCCGTTCGGGAGCTTGATGGAGCGGGGGGCGCGCCCCAGCTGGCGCCAGCGGTAGAAGGTCGCGGGGGCAACCTTCAAGTCCGCGATCACTTCGGAAATCGTCATCTTCTCGTCAGGCGTACGGGTGGGCATAGGAGCCCCTTCCTGCGCGTACGGGGAGGGTCTGGTAGTCAGCGGGGACGGGTGTGGCTTCGGGGGACCCTGCGGCAAGGCCGCTACGGGCGCTACAGCGCTACACCGCAGGTCAGCGTGCCGCCTCTGTAGCGGGAAGGCGTGGGTGTAGCGGCTACGCCCGGTTGTGGCGGGCGCGGGCGTAGCCGCTACATGAAGAGCTGCCGCTACGGAGTCGCCCCCTCTGAGCTGTGCTGTAGCGGCGTAGCGGTCGTAGCCGCGCCTCCGGGCGGGGGCGGGCAGTAGCGGGTCCAGGCGTCGTGCAGATCGGTTGCGTGGAAACCCTTGAGGACGCCGCCGGCGGTGCGGATGTTGCGGGAGCGGACGGGCTCGTTCGCGGAGGTCATGTATTCGCCGAGGAGGCGCGAGAGGCGGCGGTTGTCGAGGGGTTTGCCGTCGAGGTCGGCCCAGGGGGCGTCTTCGAGGGCGTTGAGCCGGTCGAGGATGGCGATGGTGGGGAGCTTGTCGACGCCGATGAGGACGTGGTCCCGCAGGTCGGTGAGAAGGCGGATGCCGAGGCTGTGCTTGTCGGTGTCCTGAGCGGCGCGGACGAGGGTGAGGCAGGCGGCGCGGGCGCGCTGGGGCCAGTCGCCGCCTGCCGCGTCGGCGACGGCGAGGAGGGGTTCCCAGACGTCGGCGGGCCGGTCGGTGACGCCTTCGGGCATCTCGGGCCATGCCTCGGTGATCTGCCCGTGGACCTGCTCGGCCCACTGGGCCAGGCGGTCGCGCAGCGCGTTGCCCTCGCGTTCGTGGAGTCGGGCGCGGAAGGGCTCGACGTGCTCGTTGCGGGCGCGGCGGCGCATGCGGATGACGATGGAGCGGGTGAGGATCGTGTCCGGGAGAGTCCCGATCCCGGCGACGGCGACGCCGCAGTACGAGGGGAAGGCGACGACGCTTTGCTGTCCGCCGTCCCCGATGCACCGGTAGGTGACGCCGGTCCGGCGGTGTCCGGCATTGAGGAAGCCGCGCAGTTCCTCGTTCTCCCCGGCCTTGGGCCCGAAGATGGTATCGATCTCGTCGAAGAGGATCGTGGGTCGGCCCTCGCCGGAGGAGACGGCCCGGAAAAGGGCGGCGGCGCTCGCGTTGACGGCCACCATCGGCTGCGGGACGAGGGTCTCCACGATCTCCAGCGCGCGGGACTTGCCCGAGCCGGGCTCGGGGCTGAGGAAAGCGAGGCGGGGGGTGGAGTCGAAGGCGTCGAGGAGGTGGGCGTGTGCATCCCACAGGGCGACGGCGGCGTACGCGTCGTCGTGGGGGAAGACGTTGAAGCGGCGGTGGAACTGCTCGACCTCGTTGAGCAGTTCGGCCCCGTCGATGGGTTCGGTGTTCACGCGGCGGCCCTCCCTTCGGTGGCGGGGCGGGGGCAGGTGGTGCGGTGATCGGTGTGCTCGGCGACGAGCGCGAGGACGGCAGCAGTGCCGGTGGCGGTGCGGTCCCTCCCGCACACGCACCACGAGCGGGCGCGGGGCGTGCGGCGCGGCGGCGCGATGACGTGCAGGCCACCGACCTGGTAGCGCTGTCCGGTCGGGCGCGGCTTCGGGCGAAGAGCTACTACGACGCCCTTGCGGGCGGCGCCCTCCGGTTCGCCCCCGGCCGTGGGCGGAGCGGAGGGGACGGCGTCCTCCCCAGTCGGGGTGGTCGGGGTGGGGCTGTTCAGGGGGAGGGGTCGGGGCGCGGTCATGCGGCCTGCCTCCCTGCCGTGTTGTGGGCGAGGGACCAGTTCAGGGCGCTGCGGATGGTGGCTGCGCACTCGGCGGCGCCCAATCCGGCGGCCTCCCCCGCTCCTTGAAGAGCGGTCTCGACTACGGGTCGGGTGAGGTCGCCGGCGGCGATGAGGCGGCCGAGGGCGCGGGCGGCGCGCAGCAGGGTGGCGTTGCGGGTTCCCTCGCGGGCGGTGCGCACGTTGCCGCCCTCCCCGTCGAGCGCGGCACGGGCGTAGGCGCTTCCGTACACCTGCCGCCCCGTGGTGGCGGCGCGTGCCTGCTCGCACGGGTGCGGGGGCGTCAGCAAGCCCCGCAGCCAGGGCGGCAGGGGCCGCAGGGCGAACGGCGCGACGCTCTCGTACTGGCCGGTGGGGAGGATGCTGCCGGGGGCGACGACGTAGCCGCCCCACGCGCGGGTGTCCACGAGCGGGGCGAGGGTCCCGGCCGTGTTGCGGAGGCGGGCGGCGGCGGGGGCGGGGAAGTACAGGTGCGTCCCGCCGGAAGGGGTACGCACGGTGCGCGTACTCGGTACCGGCTGCCCGTGCTGCTCGGCGAGCGCCCGCAGGTGGGCGGCGCCGTCCGGGCCTTCGGTGCCCGGCTTGGGCACGTCGAGGTCGATGACGACGAGGTTGGCGGGGCCGGTGGCCAGGCCGACGTTGTAGTCCCCGCTCGCCCAGGCGCGGCGGAGGCGGTCGGGGTCGGTGGTGGCACGCTGCTCCCAGCCGAGGTGGCCGGGCCCGCACGGGCCGGTGCGGGGGCAGTTGGTTTCGCCGTGGAGGGCGGGGCGCTTGCTGCCGGGGCGGAGAGGGAAGACGGGCCAGCCGCGTTCGGCGCAGGTGAGGGCGGCGGCGAGGAGGGGGGCGTTCATGCGGTCACCTCCGCCCCGGTGAGCTGCGCGAGGAGGTGGGTGCCGAGCCAGTGGGTGTAGGCCGGGGGGATGGCTTCGGTCAGTTCCTCGCGCTCGTTGGTCCAGGTGATGCCCATGGCGTGCTGCATCTCGGGGACGGTGGCCTTGCCGCCGCCGTTGCCGTACGCGGCGACGTACGGCCCCTCGCGGTAGACGCCATGCCGCCACCCCCGCACCGGCCCCCGATGCCGCACGTGCGGGGGCTGCACGGCGCTCCACCCGCCGCCGAGTTCGAAGATGCGGTGGCGGAGCACGCCCAGGCCGAACATCTCCCCGCACAGCCGCACATCGGCGCGGACAGGGGCCTTGCCGGTGGGCTGCTCCAGCACCCACGGCAACCCCGTACGGTCCAACAGGACCCGCAGTTCGGGGATGAGCTGAACGTGCGAGCGCCCCCAACCTCGGCTGGCGTTGGTGCCCACGGTGAGCGCGCAACCGGCCTGGCAGGGCGGGGAGGCGTGCACCGCGTCGAACCCGGCGATCTCACCGCTGTCGAGCAGGCGGGTGAGGAAGGCGAGCGCGTCGGCGCGGTGCCAGGTGTAGGGGTAGTTGGGGCGGTCGGCGACGTCCACACCGACGACGTCGAACCCGGCACGGGCGTAGCCGGTGGCGGCCCCGCCGGCGCAGCAGAACAGATCGAGCAGACGCGGGCGCCGCCCGCGCTCTCGCGGGAAGGGGGTCAGGTCGGGCATGCTGGATACCTCCAGTTGAAGAGCTGGTGAGGGCGGCCCCGGTTCTTGGCGGAAGGGGGCCGCCCTCGGTGGTTCAGCTGTGGAAGTGGTTGCGCTTGATGACGGCCTTGCGGATGTTCACCGTCGTCCCGCTCGCGCGGTCGCGGTGGCCGAAGACCTGAACGGCGATCCACCCGCCGAAGATGACGGCCGCGAGGATCACGAGCTGCGTGATGAACGCCGTGAGCGCGGTGATGAAGGCGGTGAGGAGGAAGAGGCCGCCGCAGACGGCGGCGAAGCCGATGCCGCCCAGCGCGATGTTCACCGCCGCCCGGGACACGGGCGGCCTCACGGCGAGCGGGGCGGACTGGGCGGTGGGGGCGGTGTAGCCGGTGAGGGTGCGGCCGTCCGGCAGGACGATCGTCGTCACCTCCGGCACGGCGCCCGCCGGGACGACCGGCAGCGGCGCCGGCGTGGGGTTGAGGGGGGTGGGCCGGTGGACTTCCACGGCGCCCGTGAGGGGCCAGTGGGTGGGGTGTTCGGTGGACATGCGGAATCCCTTCCGGTGCTGGCTCAGGGAGGCTCGGGCACCCCTTGCCGGAGTGCCCGTACGGGGGGTTTCGGGGCTGTGAGCTGGGGTGCCTCCCTGCCTCCCTGACTGATCATTTGTGCAGGTCAGGTGGAGGGAGGCGGGTCAGGGAGGGTTTCAGGGAGTTCTCCCTACCTCCCTGACCCGCGCGGGTTTGCTCCCTGGGGTCAGCTCGCGGAAGCGGAACCGTCGCTGTCGCGGTCGGCGAGGGCGCGGGTGAGGCGTTCGCGGCCGACGACCATGCGCCCGTCCGACTTGTAGGGCTCGGCCCCGGTGCCCTCCAGGACCCGCTTCAAGTCGCCGTTGGTCCACTGCCCGTACGCCTGCGGCGCGAGCGCGGACAAGCGCTTCAACACGTCCTGCGTGTAGACGCGGGCCGTGGTCCCCAGGACGGTGAGGATGTCCGCGAGCGGGTCGCGGTCCTCGCCCCTGTCGATGACGTGCAGGGTGGTGACGCCGTCGCGCAGGGCCTTGGCGCGGTCGGTGATGGCGTGGGCGTCGTCGTCGGGGATGTAGTGGGTGCGCACGGTGATGGAGGACTGTCCGGCGGGGATGGTGATGCCGTCCGAGGCGACGACGAGCGTGCCCCGGTCCAGTCCCGGCCGCAGCAGGTTCGGCGCGGCCCCGCCATCCACGGCCTTGTCCCCCAGCGCCATCCGCGCCTGCGACTCGGTGCCCAGCGCGAGCGAGGCCCGCGTGTGGGCGCCCTCCCGTACCAGCTTGGGCAGGTTCTCGTTGGTCGGGTCCTGAGTGCCCTGCCACATCAGGACGTTGACCGCCCGCCCCTGGTTGTGGATCTTCCGGACGGCCATGAAGTACCGGGAATCGGCCTTCGACCCTCCGTACGGGGCACCCGACTTGACCTGGCCCTTCTCGCTCACGTACGTCGTCTTCGCCGGGCACATGAACGCCACCTGCGCCTCGTCCACGAGGACGATGAGCGGGGGGAAGGTGGTGCCGGGCGGGGCCTGGATGCGGCGGTTCATCTCCTCCACCGCGCCTTCCACCATCTCCGTGACCTCGATGACGTGCTCGTCGGTCGGCCCCTGGATCAGGGTGGTGGCCAGGCCATCGAACATGTTCCAGTCGCCCACGCCCTTGAGGTCACCGATGAGGAACTGCACCGACTTGTCCAGCGCCAGCCACAAGGCCAGCGACCGCAGGGCCACCGTCTTGCCCTGGTTGGACAGGCCCGTGACCAGCAGGTGGCGCTGGTAGAGGCTCAGCGCGGCGGCATCCCCGCGCAGGTCCTGGCCCCAAGGGGCTTTGCCCTTCTTGTAGTCGGCGGTCAGGGTCTCGTCCGTGACCAGCGGAGACGGCCCGATCGGCTCATCCAGCGCACCCGAGTCCGCCACCCACAACCGCACCGTGCGGGCGGCCGTGGGGATGGTGATGAACACCTCGTGCTCGTGGCGGCTCAGGTTCTCGGCGAGCTTGCGCCGCTTGGCCTGCACCTCGTTGGTGGAGACCCCGGACGGGAGGGTGACGTCGACCTCTACGCCGCACCCGGCGATGCGGATGGGGCCGAGCATGGAGGCGCCGGCGTCGCCCATCTCCTTGATGGCCCGGCCGAGGGCGGGCACGCCGAGGTCCCGCAGCGCCTTGACCACGATGGACGGGGTGATGGGCTCGCCCTCGCCGTCGCGGACGCTGGCCGGGAGGGCCCACTGGGGTGCGGCTTTCTGGTGGGCGCCCACGGCCCACAGGCCGAGGAGGGCGAGGAAGGGGGCGAGGGAGACGAGCGGCCCCCACACCACCGTGACGATCGTGATGAGCAGCTTGATGAGCTTCACCACCGCCATCAGCGGGGTCATCACGTCGGTGACGTCCTTGTTCGCGATGGCGAGGACGACGCCGAGGGCGACAAGCGCGCCGATTCCGGCACCCGTGCCGATGGCGAGGCCGCGTGCGGCGTCGGCGGGGGCGGTGAGCAGGTCCATGCGGCGGCGGTGGCGGGCGTCGCGGAAGCGCTGCCCGCGCTCCTCCCACTCCGCCGCCAGCTCCGTGTTCCCGGCGGCTTCGGCGGCGCGCATCATCCGCTCGTAGCGGGCGGTCGTACGCGACTCCCACATCCGACGCGTCACGATCCGGGCCCCACCCGCGACGTAGAGACTGTGCCGGGCCGCGAGCCGAGCGGTCCCGGACACGTGCGGGTGGGTGACGGTGGCCCGTACGACCCTCCCCGAGCGCACCCACAGCGGCGCGGGCGCCATCACGGGCGCGGTGGGCTTTTCAGTACCGGGCGGGTTGGGCGGGGGCGTCTGGGGGCCGCTGGCGGGCGCGGGCGGGTTCGGCTCCTTGAAGAGCCTGACGACGTTCTCGGACACGGCAAAGTCTCCATCTGCCCCACAGCGCGGGGCCGTTGACGCGCCGCTCCGGGCGCGCGGTAGCGCCTCGGAGCGGCGCCCGGAAGGGTGGGGGTCAGGCGATGCGGTCGGCGAGGTATTCGGCCTCGTACGCTTCGCGCTCCTCGGCTTCGACCTGGCGCAGGTGCTCGCGGGCCTCGCGGGGGCGCTGGCGGCGGAGGCCGTAGGCGTCGTGCCGGTCGCGGACGATGCGTTCCAGGACGCCCCGGCGGGTGAACTGGGCGGCGTGGGTGAGTTCGTGGACGAGGGTGACGGCGACCTCGTGGGTGGTGCGGTGCTCCATCGCGTTCACGACGATCACGGCCCCGCCCTCCGGGGTGGGCACGGCCCGCGCTTGCGCCGTACGCGCCAACTGGCGGGTCTCGCGCAGCTCACGGCTGGCGTGCGAGCGGGACGGCTCACCGTCCAGCAGCACGGTCTCCGCCTCCACGATCAGGCCCGGGAGGGCCTTCGGACCGGTAACCACGATCCGCACCTCGGCCAGGCGACCGGGGACGGTGTAGGTGATTTCGCGGGCGGCGAGCGGGGCCAGGCGCTTGACCTGGCGCCCGATGTCGCGGCGCGCGAAGAGCTGGTGGACTTCCACGGTCAGGTTCACGGTGCGTTCCCCCTTGGGTGGGGTCAGGCCGCAGCCCCGGTGGCGTCCGCGCAGGGGACGCAGGTACCGAGGTGGGCGGGCAGGACGTACCCGGCATCGCGCCCGCAGACGGGGCAGGTGCGGCGGGCCTGGTTGGCCTTGGCCAGTGCCACCGCCCGCCGAGGCGTCATCGGACGCACCGGGCGGGCGAGGTCGAGGCGGTAGAGGTAGGCGACGAGCGGGCCCCGCCGCCGGCGCGGCCGTTCGAGCTGGGCTGCGACGGGCTGTCCGCCGGGGCGCAGGCCGAGGGCGCGGAGCTGGCGGCGGGTGGCAAGCCCTTCGGGGGCGAGCTTCCACCGATAGACCGGCAGGGCGCCGCTCACGAGACGGCCCCGGTCTCGGTGGCGAGGACACGTTTCCAGGCTCCGCGCAGGCGGACCTCGGAGGCGCTGTGACCCGCGCTACGGAAGCGTGACGCCATCTCCCGGTACGACAACGCCGGGACGCGGCTGACGCGGATCTCGGCAACCAGCGCGTCCAACTCACCGTCGGTGAGGGGGGTGGGTTCCAGCTCCGCGACGGGGACGCTGGGGCCCCAGACGGGGAGTTCCCAGCGGGGTGTGCCGGAGGGTGTGACGCGGCTCGTCACGCTGGTCAGAGCCGGTCCCGTCTCCTCACCCGTGCGGGCGTTCTCCAGCGTCGCCCACGCCTCGGAGAGCGTCTGAGCGGTGCGGGCCTGGACGCGTGCGACGCGCGCCCCGGCCTCCGTCACGGCCGTCAACCGGGTCTCCTCCGTGCCCGCCTCGGCGCGCAGGCGGGCACGGGAGACGGCGGCTTCGTCGCGGGCCTCCTGCTGGATACCCCGGATCGCTCCGAGGGCCGCCGGGGTGAGCGCGGTCCGCTCCCACAGCCCGTGCACGAGCCACAGGGCCTTCGCCGCGAGAGGGAGCCAGGCCACGGCGAGCCATGCGCCCTTGGACGCTTCGGCGGTGAGGGCGTGGACGATGAGGACACCAGCGGCGATGAGCCCGAAGGACCAGCCCACGGCGGTGACGGGGCGGCTGTGGTCGCCCTGCGCGGCCAGGCGGCGTTCATAGGCGAGGGTGGCGAGCCACCCTCCGTCGATCCCGAGCCCGACGACGAGCGCGACCGGCCACGGCATCGCCCGCCCCAGCCACATCACCACCACCGCCAGCGTGAGGACCATCGACACGGCCGTCATGGCGACGGCGGGAAGCACGGTCTTGGCCTTCATCACGCCACCTCCCGCACGGCGTCGCGCCGGCCCGAGCGGCGCGCGGTGACCAACCCGAGGAGACGGCTGGCGAACGGGGCCTTTATGGGCCGGTGCGCTCGCTTGGCCTCGTACATCGCTTCGTCCGCCCGCGCCAGCAGCGCGGACAGGTCGCCGCCGGGGTGGTCGGCGGCCCGCACCCACCCGAGGGAAACGGTCGCGGCGACCTCGGACGGCTGCCCCTCGGCGGGGCGGGCGAGGACGCCGTGAAGGAGTGTGAGGAGGTCGGCGGCGGTGCCGTCCGTGTCGATCAGGACGGCGGCGAACTCGTCCCCGCCGAGGCGCCCGCACACGCCGTTCGGGCCCGTGGCGTGGGCGAGGCGGCGGGCGACGGAGGCGAGGAGCGCGTCACCGGCGGCGTGGCCGTGGCGGTCGTTGACCTGCTTGAAGTGGTCCACGTCCGCCAGCACCACCACCGCACGCTCATCGCGGAGCAGACGCCGGGCCTTGCGGGTGAACGCGTCCCGCGTCCACAAGCCGGTGAGCGGGTCGCGGCGGGCCCGGGTCAGCCCCCGCCGCAGGGAGAGCACGTGGGCTGCCCACCCGGCGACGAGCGGGGCCGCCGTGGCAAGAGCGGTCAGGGTCTCGCTCACGACGCACCCCCGATCAGCGCCAGAAGCGCGGCGAGGACGAGGAAGGCGCAGCCGACCCCGGTCAGGTCCACAGCGCGCCGCAGATCCGTGTACTTCACGACCGGGATTCGGGACAGCCCCGCGACATCGGCCGCGAGGTCGCCGCGCACGGCGGTGGCGATCTCCTCAGCCGTGAGCGTCGCCCACAACGGGAAGCCGTGACGGCCCCCCAGGTTCGGGCGCACCGAGCGCAGCAGCAGCCCGGCCGCCGCAAGCAGCAGCACGGTCCCCAGCCCGCCCGCCACCCAGGCCGAGACGGTGAGCGGGGCATCCTTGGCCAGACTCCAGGAACCGGCGAGGACCGCGCCGAGGAAAGCCAGCAGCAACCCCGTCTTCGTGTCCGTCCGCGCGATCTCCGCCTTCACCTCGGCGTGCGCCGCCTTCACGAACGCGTCCGGGGCACTCATGCCGCACCGCCCGACTGCCGCCCGAAGGCGACGTTCGCCAGGGCGGCCCGCTCCCGCAGCACCCGCCGCTGCGCCCGGCGCAGCCGCGCGGTGTCCAGCTCGTTCGGAACGCGGTCAAGGGTGAGGATCTGCGCGTCGAGGAGGTCAACGTCCGCGAGGATCGCGGGCATCTCCACCTCGACCGCGTCCAGCTCGGCGGCCGTCGGCTCCAGCCAGTCCGCGAACGCCGTAACGGCGTCCTGAACAGTAACGATGTGATCCATGGGTCGTGATCTCCCTTGCAGGTGGGCAACGGCCCGAACAGAGCCCCCGGTGTTCCAGCACCGGGGGCTCACGCCGTTGGGATCGGAAACTCCGGCTCCCCGCGCTCCCCCTCGTATCGCCGCAGCGGACGGGACGAGGGGGAGAGGCAGCCGGCCGCCGCGACCGGAAGGCTGTGTGTGCGGCGGGATGACGCGAAGGGCGTTACCGCTCGTACCGGTCCAGCACGAGCGGCGCCGAGGGCAATCGAAGGAACACAGGGGCTCCCTGAGGTCGAAGTGCAAGTTGCTGCGCGAACCTGAGCCGCGCTGACCGCCTTTATGTCTTCGGGAGGCGGTGGCCCATGGATTCAGTTGTCAAGGAACGATCAACTCGGGGCCCCAACTGCACGAGCTATCCCGAACCGAAGCCCCCGATGTTCAGGAGCGGCGTTCACGAGACCCAGACTGGACCGGTGGACCGGTCCAGTCAAGCGTCAAACACAGACTTGCCAGCGAACAAGCGACGTTTCCGCAGCTCAGGCGACCTAAAAAGACGTCAAAAAAGCTGGACCGGCTGACCGGTCCAGCTTGCCCGAGGGGGTGAACGCCTACATGGCGTAGGTGTCCACCTGCTCGAAGAGGGCGGCGGGAGTGACCCCCTCCTCGCACACGAGGGGGCGGCCCTCTTGGTCGTACGCGGTGTGGAGCAGAACAGCGACCGCGCTCCCCTTGGCGACGTTCAGCCGCTCGCCTTCGACCTCGGTCGCCAGGCGGACCGTAGTGACGTCCACGCCCTCCACCGGAAACCGCCCAGTCTGCCGGCGAACGTAGCGCGTGGTGCCTTCGGCGATGGGCGCCGCGTCAGACAAGCGCGGCGCCGCTTCGCCGATCGACCGGGGGAACCACGCTTCCACGTAGCTGTTCGGGCTGCCGTCCGGCAACTGGAGGACCCGAATCCGCCGGAGGGCGAGTTCGCCCGGCTCGGCACGTAGCGCCTCGGCGATATGCGGAGGCGGCTCCGCCCAATCCGGCTCACCGACCCGAAGGAACGGCATCCCGCCGAGGACGCGCGCAGACCCGGCTCGGCGAGCGCCAGCCGGCCGCGCGACGGGCGTCTCGGTCACGACGAACCCCGTTCCCTGCTTGGCCACGACGATGCCGTCGCCGCGCAGCACGTCCACCGCCTTGATGGCAGTGGCTCGTGACACATTCCACTGCTCGGCCAACTCTCGCCCCGAAGGGATGGTGTCGCCGGGACCGTACTCACCTGCGGCAATGCGTGCGCGCAGCGATTCCGCGATCTCTTCGTATTTCAGGACAGCCATGGTTTCCCTTACCTCGCGCGCTGGACTGGTCCACCGGTACGCAACGATACTGCGGTCATGTCGAATCTCGAATTGGCTCCCTCCGTGATGCGGTTCTACGGCGAGACGGTGAACGAGGACGCACGCCTGCGCGCCACGGCGGACGGGCGCATGGAGCTGGTGCGCACGCAGGAGCTTCTGCGTCGTTTTCTCCCCGATGCGCCGGCCCGAGTCCTGGACGTAGGCGGGGCAACCGGCATTCACGCGGAGTGGCTGGTCAAGGACGGCTACGAAGTCACGGTGGTGGACCCCGTGCCCCGTCACGTGGAGCAAGCATCCGCCGTGTGTCGTGCCGTCGTGGGGGACGCGAGGTCCCTGCCGGAGCCGGATGAGACCTTCGACGCCGTGCAGCTCCTTGGCCCCCTCTACCATCTGCCGGCCGAAGAGGACCGGCGCAAGGCGCTCGCGGAAGCCTGCCGCGTCGTGAAGCCTGGGGGCCTGATCGCGGCGGCTGCTATCAACCGCTACGCCTCCCTCTTCGAGCACGTCACGTACGCGCACCTGCACACGGACCGGATGCGCGCCTCCGTCTCGAAGATCCTGGCGACGGCGGTGCACGACGGGGCCAGGGGCTTCACCCTGGCCTACTTCCACAGGGCCGAGGAACTGGCGGCGGAGCTGAGCGGCGCCGGCCTCACAGGCGTACAGGTCTTCGGGATTGAGGGGCCCGCCTGGTCGCTCGTGAAGGCCGCCGAGCAGCAACCGGGCAGCGGCCCCACTGACGACCTGATCGCCTCCGCTCTGGAAGCGGCCAGGATGGCAGAGCCCTACCCCGAACTGCTCGCCGCTAGTTCGCACCTTCTGGCGGTAGGCCGAGCGCCGCAGTAGACGATGTCGCGGCCCCCTGACAGGGTCACCTGGACATGCCGTCAGCTCAAACGATGTGCACCCGCTCGTAAGCACCATCTGGTCCGCGCAACAGAAGGTCGGACCCTTCTCCTTTCTGGGACTCAAGGTACGCATAGATCTGGACGGCACGGTTGATCACGTCTGTCTTCGAGAGACCGGTCTGATCGACTAGTTCTGCGATTGCCTTTACAGCGGGCGGGACCAGGGTTACGGAGTATCGCTCGCTGGACGGAGGGCGAGTTACGCCCGAGGTATGGGACATCTGGTCCCCCTTCCTTATGAACGCCGCATGCGGCTTCGGGCGGAGTTGGGCCGTGGCAGGTCTCGCGCGGTCATGAACACCATAGCCGCGCGAAGCTGGTGCGTCTACGCACCTAAAATGCTACTGTCTGATGCGCGAGGGGGATAGACGCACCCTCGCGCATTCGAGTGACCGCAACGAGCGCAGAGCGAGGTGGAGAAGTGCAGCAGCCAAGGCTCAGTTACCGCCTGGGGGATGAAACCTAGGGCTGGGCCTCCGTCGGGAGACCTAATGATCGAGCGCCCTGACGCGCGTCAGAACGACAACTTGGATCAGCCGACTTCGGCTGCCTACGTCACCTTCAGTACCACCCCCGATGGCCCTTCGGTCACCATGAGCGTCCCCTCGGGGCAGTCGCACCTGATGTTGGCGACTGTGCCGACGGTCACTGGGGTGTTGGGGTCTGCTTTGGGCCCCTACCTGATGGCGCGCGCATTGGACGTGGTTGGCACTGGAACGCCCTGGCAGCTCCAGAGTGGCCTGCTTACTTTGGCGGCCTTGCTGCCGATGGCGTACATCGTGATCAGCCGCCGCACCAACTAGCCAAACGGGCCTGCCGAGCCTATGAGGATCGTGCGCAACTCGTGTACCCCCCGATGACATCGGGGGGTACACGTCGTAATCCCCCAGCTCAACTCGACTCCTGAGGCAAGCCGATCCCCCGCCGGAAATATCGGTCTGCGACCGTGGATCAGAGATAGGACACCGGGCCCCCAAGGCTCCCCGCGACACACCCCAGACACAGGCCCCCTCCTCGACGGGCCCGCTCCCCACTCGACCGCAGGTCAACGCCCGTTCGACGCCCTAACCCCGCATCCTCTCCGGAGCCGTGTGCGCAGGTTCGAATCCTGCCGGGGGCACCTTGGACGAGGTGCCGATGAAGACCCCGCCGCCAGCGGAAGCTGGATGCGGGGTCTTTTCGCGTTCGGCCGGAGCGGGCCGAGAGGCCGGAAAGCGGGCTGCGCCGCCGCGCCTGCGCGCGAGGGTGGGGGGCAGCCCGGTCGCGGGGGCTACTGGTGTGCGGGGGCGGACAGCATGCACAGCGCTCGGTGGTAGGCGACCTGTGACGCGTCGATGGTGTGCTCGGACACGCGGCGGAGCTCTCCGGGCGAGGCCCCTCCGTCCATCCGCCGCACCACCCAGTGCTCGTCGACGTAGATCGCGAACCCGTCGAACAGCGCGTGGTCGTTGGGGCACAGGCAGAGCAGGTTGCCCAGCACATCCGGACCATTGTGCGGGGCGCCGAGGCCCCGGATGTGCGCTGCTTGGACGAAGGACCTGCCTCCGTGCTCCAGTTGGGTGCCGCACACCTGGCAGCGTCCCCCATGCAGTTCCTTCACCTGCTGCGCGTACGCGGAATTCCGGATGATTCTGGAGTAGCCGCCCTTCCGGCGTCCAGCGGGCCCTGCCGTTTCTTCGTGTTCCGCCTCACGCTGCCCCGGGAGGAGAGCAGCGCCGTCCGGGCGTGTGTCGCTCGTTTCGCCCTGGGCGTTCTCGTAGCCACCGAGCCCGACCCGCTGAAGCAACTCGCGCTGGTCGATGCCGCCAAGCGCACCCCGGCACAGCGTGGCGACGGTCTCCAGCCGGGTGGTGGCATTCTTCAGCTTTTCGGCTGCGGGAAGGCTGAGGCCGACGATCGGCGGTGCCTCGTCGGATTCCTCGGGCGCCCCTTCGAGCGAGAGGTCTTCGAAACTTCCCCGTACTTCCCAGAGTTCGTCGTGGCGCAGCCACTCGAAAGAGGAGCCGTTCGAGGCGTCCTCGGCCTCCCGCTCGCTGAAATCGGCCAGGAGCGGGCCCATCTCCTCCCGGAGGCGGGGCAAGGGCAACAGGCGCGGCTTTTCCTTCGCGATCCGCGAAGACGCCCACAGGAGCGCGAGCGATTCGGGCCGATCGGCGGCTACGCGCTTCGCCTCGCCCGGAATGTTCAGCGCCGCGATGCGGTCACGCAGGGTGGAGCCTCCAGGGGCCGTGGCGGTCGTCGGCCTCACACCCGCGCCTCCGGGGCCTTCACCGCCGCCCGGGAAAAGGGAGGCGGCGTTCGCGTAGTCGCTCGCCGATTTGAGGGTGAGGCTCCTCAGGCTGCTCCCCAGGGCGAAGTGGCTCAGCACCGGCTTCGCCGATACAGCGGGCGTGAAGTGCTCCACGTTCCCCAGAGCCATCACGTGCTCCCAGGTCTCGCCCTCCTCGTCAGCGCCCCACACATTCCTGGCCAGTTCAGAATTGCGCATGAGGTGCAGGATGCGCGCGCGGGCGATGAAATGATGGCTGTGGTAGAAGAACACGTCGTCCCCGACCCGACGCCCCTCCAGCGCTTTCGTCTTCGCGTGCCAGGGCACGGAGCACGGGGTGCTGCCCCAGAGCCAGACAGTCCCCCCGGGGTACAGCTCTCGCATCAGTCCGGCGTCTTCGCCGAGGTACTTCTCGATGTCCGCCAGCGCGACGCCGTCACGCACGGTGTCGGTGAAGTGGCGAGGGGCGCCGGCCTTCAGGCCACGCGGCTGGAGAACCAACTGAGGAGCCCGGGCGGGCACATCCGCCTCCGCGGCGGCGCCGCGCTCCACGACGAACCCCGCCTGTTCCAACCGCTCCGCGATCGCCTCCTCGCCGCCGGTCAGTTCCTCGGGCAGGGGCCAGTGGCCCGCCCCGTAGCGCTGAGCCAGCGAGGCGATCGTGTGCGCGTCGTAGCGCTTGTTGTCGAGAACCATCCGCGAAAACCCCGCCAGGCCGAAGCCGTAGTGCTCACGCAGCCCCTCGTGCCCCAGTTGCTCGTATTCCGCCAC
Source organism: Streptomyces sp. Tu6071 (assembly GCF_000213055.1). Taxonomy (NCBI): domain Bacteria; kingdom Bacillati; phylum Actinomycetota; class Actinomycetes; order Kitasatosporales; family Streptomycetaceae; genus Streptomyces; species Streptomyces sp. Tu6071. Next base: position 2,305,852 of record NZ_CM001165.1, read on the forward strand.
AGCCGCCAGCACGCTCGGCCGTGATACGCCACTCAATCCCATGCCCGAAACAGTAATAGGACGGTACGACAATGCCCTGACTCCTCTTGCCCGTTGGGCGTCCACTCCGGCTACCCGACTTTCCACGGGCGCCACGGAACTACGCCGGACGGGTCACCGGCACCTGCCACGCCGAAAAGCTCGGCACCTCGCGCGGAGTGGTCACCGCCCCACCTCCGGCAGCGGTCGTGTCGCCACTTCCTTTGCCTCTTCCTCCGGGAGGCCCAGCATGCGGAGGACCATCGTGGCGAGGGTGGTGGCGGTTTGGTCGGGGGGGAGGTCGGGGCGGGCGAAGCGGAGGTCGATCAGGGCGAGGAGGGAGCCGCCCACCGCCGTGAGGGCGGCCAGGGGGTCGGTGGTGGTGAAGCGGCCCGTGGTGATGCCCAGTTCGATGTCGCGGCGGGCGCGGGGGGCCAGGCCCTGGTCGGAGTGGAGGTAGGCGAGGGCGCGGTGGCGCAGGACGCGCATCAGTTCGGGGTGCGAGTCGGCCATGCGGACGCTGAGGCGGAAACCGGCGGCGAGGAGTTCGGCGGGGTCGTCGACGGAGGCCAGCCGGGCATCGAAGGTGCTGCCGAACTCCTCCAGCGCGTCCTCGACCGCCGCCTCGAAGAGTTCCGTCTTCGACGAGAAGTGGTTGTAGAAGGAGCCGAAGCCGACGTCGGCGCGCTGGGCGATCTCCTGGATGCTCACGCTCGTGTCCCCGTCCTCCGCGAGGACCTGGCGGGCGGCGCGCAGGAGCGCCTGCCGGGTCCTGGCCCGGCGGCGGGTGTTGCGGTCGTCGCCTGTGGGGGCTGGGGTCGGCATGCGGGGAAGTCTAGCAACGGCCGGTCACAGAGTTGATGATTTCATCAATTTCTCATGACGAGCGGACGCCGACCCATTGACGTGGGACTTCATCAATGTTGATGATTTCATCAGTCGGCACCGACGCCAGGAGGACCCCCATGCCGGACCTCGTCACACCGCACCAGGATCTGCACAGCGAGCGCGGAGCGCTGCGGGGGGAGCATCCCGGGCGCTCGCGCAATCCCGTGATCAAAGCCGCCGATCTCGCCTGGCTGGAGTTCGAGAAGCCCGATCTCGACCGGGCCGAGGTCTTCGCCCGCGATTTCGGGTTCGGCGTCGCGGCCCGGACGCCGGACGCCCTGTGGCTGCGCGGGGTCTTCGGGGGGCCGCCGTGCATGGTGATCCGCGCCGCTCCCGTCTCGCGCTTCGTCGGGCCCGTCTTCCGGGCCGCCGAGCGTGCCGACCTCGCGCGGCTCGCGCGGGTCACGGGGACCTCGGTCGTCCCCTCGGACGTGCCGGGGGGCGGCGAGGCCGTCGCGCTGCTCGATCCCTCCGGGTTCCCGGTACGGGTCGCGCACTGCGCGGAGCCGCTCGCGGCGCTGCCCGGACAGCGGGCGCTCACGCTCAACACGGGCGCCGCGCCCCGTACCCGTACCGCCCCCCGCGTCGACGTCACGCAGCGGGCGCCCCGCGAGCCCGCGCGGGTGCAGCGGCTCGGGCACGTCGTCCTGGAGACGCGGGTCTTCCGGCGCACGCTCGACTGGTACCTCGACACGCTCGGGCTGATCGTGAGCGACTTCCTCTTCCTCGACGGGCAGCGCGAGCGCGGGCCCACGATGGCCTTCATCCGCTGCGACCGGGGCGGGGTGCCCGCCGATCACCACACGCTCGCGCTGCACCTCGGGCCCGGGACCGGCTACGTGCACTCGGCGTACCAGGTGACCGACCTCGACGCGCTCGCCGCCGGGGGCGAGTACCTCACCGAGCGCGGTTACCAGCGCAGTTGGGGCATCGGGCGGCACATCCAGGGCAGCCAGCTCTTCGACTACTGGCGCGATCCCGACCGTTTCATGCTGGAGCACTTCGCCGACGGCGACCTCTTCACCTGCGACGTCGAGGCCGGCTGGGCGCCCATGTCGGGCAGCGGCCTCGCGCAGTGGGGGCCGCCCGTGACGCGCGACTTCCTCGGCGCCAGTCCCTCGCCCGCCCGCCTGCGCGAGGTCGTGCGCGCCCTGCGCGACGACACCGAACTCGATCCGCCCCGGCTCCTCGCCCTCCTGAAAGCGATGAACTCATGACGACGAATGTTCTGCGGACCGTTGACGGCTGGTGGGTCGTACGGGGGGAGTCCGCCGTACGGGTCGCGACCGGCGCCCGCACCACCGCCGAGCTGCTCGCCGCGCGCGACGCGGTACGGGAGGCGGCAGTGGGGGCGGCGGCCGGGGGCGGCGAATCCGTGGCCCTCGCCGGGCTCACCCCCCTCTCCCCCGTCACGACGCCCTGCCGCGTCGTCGCGCAGATGGTCAACTATCGCTCGCACGCCCGTGATTCCGGGTTCACGGGCGAGGTTCCTCCGGCCTTCTTCCGCAAGGCGTCCGGCTCGGTGAGCGGGGCACGGGACGCCATCGTGCGGCCCGCCCACGTGCGCTTCCTCGACTACGAGGTCGAGCTGGGGCTCGTGATGGGCGCCCCGCTGCGCGTCGGGGACGTCGTGGAGGAAGGCGAACTGTCGCGATATGTCGCGGGGTTCGTCGTCGCCGACGACGTGAGCGCGCGCGACGTCCAGCTCACCAAGACGCAGTTCTACGAAAGCAAGTCGTACCCCGGGTTCACGCCGACCGGGCCCTGCCTCGCGCTCCTCGAACCCGAGGACTTCGCCCACTTCGGCAATCTGCGGCTGCGGCTCTCCGTCAACGGCGAGGTGCGCCAGGACCGCACCGTGGCCGACATGATCGTGCGGCCCGCGCGGGCGCTGAGCCTGCTCGCCCGGTTCCAGGCGCTCGACCCCGGCGACCTGCTGCTCACCGGGACGCCGGGCGGGACCGCGCTCAAGGCCCCCGCGAAGGCGGTCGAGAAGCTCGGGGCGCTGCTGCCCGCCGAGGTGAAGTGGAAGGTCTTCTTCAAGAGCCAGGCGCGCAACGACGCCTATCTGCGGCCCGGGGACGTCGTCACCGCCTCGATCCGGACGCCGGACGGGCGGATCGACCTCGGGGAGCAGCGGAACGTGGTCGCGGCGGCGGAGGGCGAGGCGTGAGCGAGGAGGACGGCGAGGGCGGGAGCCCGCGCGGGCGCACCGGGGACGGAGCGGCGGTGCGCGAACCCGGCGCTGTGGAGACGCCGCGTGAACCCGGCGCCGAGACCCCTCGCGGACCCGGCCTGGTAGAGACCGTGTCCGAGCCCGGCACCATAGAGACGCCGCACGAACCCGGAGCCACCAAGCCCCCTCACGCCCCCGGCCCCGTCGAGGCGCCGCGGGGACCCGCCCCCGTCGAGGCGCCGCACGGACCCGGCCCCGTCAAGGCGCCGCGCGGACCCGGCCCCGTCGGGGCGCCGCGCGGACCCGGCCCCGTCGACGCCCTCCGCGGGCGCTCCGTTCCCGTCGTCATCGTCGGGGCCGGGCCCGTCGGGGTCACGACCGCGCTGCTGCTCGCGCGGTACGGCGTGCGCAGTGTGGTGCTCGAACGGCACCGCGACGTGTACCCCTTGCCCCGCGCCGTCGCGACCGACGACGAGGTGTGCCGCATCCTCCAGGCGGTCGGCGTGTACGAGTCCTTCGCGGCGGTGTCGCGGCCCGCGCGCGGACTGCGGCTGCTCGACGCGGGGCACGACGTGATCGCCGAGTTCCGGCGTACCGAGCGGGGCTCGCACGGGTTCGCGCAGACCCGGATGTTCGATCAGCCGGTCCTGGAGCGGCTGTTGCGGGACGCGCTGGCGGACCGGCGGGAGGCCGAGCTGTGGGGCGGGGTCGAGGTCGTCTCCGTACAGGAGGAGGAGGGCGGTTCCCGCGTGCGGTTCCGCGACGCCGCGGGGCGCGCGGGCGAGGTCCGCGCCTCGTACGTCCTCGCGTGCGACGGGGCCGGGAGCCCGCTGCGCGAAGCGTGCGGGATCGGCTTCGAGGACCTGCGGTTCGAGGAGAGCTGGACGGTGCTCGACGTGCGGACCCCGGCCGCCGTGCGGACCTGGGAGGGCGTGGACCAGGTGTGCGACCCGCGCCGGCCCGCGACCTTCATGCGGATCGGCGAGGACCGCTACCGCTGGGAGTTCCGGCTCGGCGCGGACGAGGACCCGGACGAGGCGGGCGTGCGCGCGCTCGTCGCGCCGTGGGTGGAGCCCGCGCCCGGCGAGGAGTTCGAGGTGCTGCGCACGGCGCGGTACACCTTCAGGGCCCGGCTCGCCGAGCGCTGGCGGCACGGGCGTGTCTTCCTCCTCGGCGACGCCGCGCACCAGACGCCGCCGTTCGTCGGGCAGGGGCTGTGCGCGGGAATGCGCGACGCGGCGAACCTGAGCTGGAAGCTCGCGCGCGTGCTCGGCGGCGGTGCGGACGAGCGGCTGCTCGACACGTACGAGAGTGAACGCAGGCCGCACGCGCGGAAGTTGATCCTGGCAGCCGTCGCCACCGGGTGGGCGATGACCGGCGGGCAGGACCGCGCGGCGGCGCTGCGGCGGGCCGCCGTGGGGGCCGTGTGCCGGGTGCCGGGTGTGACGCGGCTCGCGGGGAACGGGCTCGCGCCACCGCTGCGACGCGGGGTGCTGAGCGCGGGACGGCTCGGGGGGCGTTTCTGTCCGCAGCCCGGGATGCGGGACGGGACGTTCGACGACGTGCTCGGGCCCTCCTTCGCGCTCGTGAGCGGCGCGCCCGCCCTCACCCCCGCCCTGCGTCCGCTCGCCGCCGCGCTCGGCGCGCGGCTCGTCCCCGCGCACGGGCTCGGCGACGGCGGGGCGCTCGCCGCCTGGCTGCGCGCGGGCGGCGCGGACGCCGTGCTCGTCCGGCCCGACCGCGTCGTGCTCGACGCCGTGCCGCGCGGCGGGCGGGAGTTCACGGGGATCGCGGGGTGGGCGCCGCTGCTCAGGACGGGGCGGGCGGCGCGTACGGACGTCGACGCGCGCGCCCCGTCGCCCGCCGAGCCCTTCTCCCTCATCCACTGACCGTCTTCGACTCGTTCAGGAGCCGCACTTCATGAGCACCACGCCCGCCCCCTTCTGGTCCCCGGACCCGCAGGTGGCCGCCGGGAGCCGTATCGCCGATTTCGCCCGCCACGCCGCCGCCTCGCACGGCGCCCCGCTGCCCGACGCGAGCGACTACGCGGCCCTGCACCGCTGGTCGGTGGCGGATGCCGAGGGCTTCTGGGGGGCGGTGTGGGAGTACTTCGGGATACGGGCCGAGACGCCGTACGAGCGGGTGCTCGGCGCGGACGCGATGCCAGGCGCCGAGTGGTTCCCCGGGGCCCGTCTCAACTACGCGCGGCACCTGCTCGACGCGCTCGACCCGGAGCGCACCGCGATCGTCGCGCTCGACGAGACGGGCGCGGCGCGTGAGCTGAGCGGGGCCGGGCTGCGGGCGCGCGTCGGGGCGCTGGCCGCGACACTGCGCGGGCTCGGGGTCGGCGAGGGCGACCGCGTCGTCGCGTACCTGCCGCACACGGAGCACGCCGTGATCGGGCTGCTCGCGAGCGCGAGTCTCGGCGCGGTGTGGTCGGTGTGCGGGCAGGACTACGCGCCGAAGGCCGCCGCCGACCGCTTCGCGCAGCTCGAACCTGTCGTGCTCCTCGCCGCCGACGGCTACCGCTTCAACGGCACCGCGCACGACCGTCGCGAGGCGACCGCGCGCCTCGCCGCCGCGCTGCCCACGCTCAAGGCGGTCGTGCGCGTGGACCACCTGGGCCTGGACGGGGACGGGCCGGCGCTGCCCGTACCGGCCGTGGCCTGGGCCGAGGCGGTGAGCGGGCCCGGGATCGCGCCCGTCCCCGTCGCCTTCGACCACCCGCTGTGGATCGTGTTCTCGTCCGGCACGACGGGGCTGCCGAAGGGCATCGTGCACGGGCACGGCGGCGTGCTCGTCGAGCACCTCAAGACGCTGGGCCTGCACTGCGACCTCGGGCCCGGCGAGCGGCTCCTGTGGTACACGACGACGCACTGGATGATGTGGAACCTCGTCGTCTCCGCGCTCCTGACGGGGGCCTCGATCTGCGTGTACGACGGCAGTCCGGTGCCGGCGGCGCGGCCCGACGTGCTGTGGGAGCTGGCGGCGCGGCACGGCGTGACGTTCTTCGGGACGAGTCCGCAGTACCTGCTCGGCATGGAGAAGCTCGGCATCGAGCCGGGGGCCGCGCACGACCTATCGGGCGTGCGCGGCATCGGCTGCACGGGCTCGACGCTGCCCGCCTCGGCCTATCCGTGGGTACGGGACCACGTCGGCGCCCACGTACAGCTCGTCTCGACGAGCGGCGGGACCGACATCGTCTCGGGCTTCGCGGGGGGCGCGCCGACGACGCCGGTGTGGGCGGGCGAGCTGTCGGTGCCGAACCTGGGGGTGGCGCTCGCGGCCTACGACCCGGAGGGGAACGCGGTCGTGGACCGGGTCGGTGAGCTGGTCGTGACGCGGCCCCTGCCGTCGATGCCGCTGTACTTCTGGAACGACCCGGAGGGGGAGCGCCACCGCGCCGCGTACTTCGGCGTGTACCCGGGCGTGTGGCGGCACGGCGACTGGATCACGCTCACCTCGCACGGCTCCGTCGTCGTGCACGGCCGCTCGGACGCGACGCTCAACCGCAACGGGGTGCGGCTCGGCAGCGCGGACATCCACGACGTCGTGGAACGGCGGCCGGAGATCGCCGAAGCGCTCGTGATCGGGGCGGAGGAGGAGGACGGCGGGTACTGGATGCCGCTGTTCGTGCGGCTCGCGCCCGGCGCGGTGCTCGACGACGCCTTGCGCGGGCGGATACGGGACGCGATCCGCGAGGGGGCCTCGCCCCGGCACGTACCGGACGAGGTGATCGAGGTGCCGGGGGTGCCGCACACGCGGACGGGCAAGAAGCTGGAGGTTCCCGTGAAGCGGCTGTTGCAGGGGGCCGACCTGGCGGCGACCGTCAATCCGATGACGGTGGACGCTCCTGAACTGCTGGAGTTCTTCGCTCGTCTGGGTGAGGAACGCCGTGCGGTGCGGCGGCGGGCCGGGGGTGCCTCGTGAGCGCGACGGAGCGTACGGAGCGTACGGAGGGGGCGGGGAACGAGCCCGTACCGCCCTTGCCCGGTGTCCTGGACGTGCACGCGCACTACGTGACGCCCGCGCTCCGTGCCGCCCTGGAGGCGGCCGGGCACGGGCGGCCGGACGGGATGCCCGCCATCCCGGACTGGTCGCCCGAGGAGGCCCTGGCGCTCATGGACCGTACGGGGGTCGCCGCCGCGCTGCTCTCCGTGTCCTCGCCCGGCGTGCACTTCGGTGACGACGCGGCGGCGCGGGCGCTCGCGCGGCGGGTCAACGAGGAGGGCGCCGCGCTCGTCGCCGCGCACCCGGGCCGCTTCGGGCTCCTCGCCTCGCTGCCGCTGCCCGATCTCGCGGGGGCGCGCGAGGAGGCGCGGTACGCGCTCGACGCACTCGGCGCGGACGGCATCGCGCTCCAGACGCAGTACGGGGGGCGGCACATCGGCGACGCGGCCTTCGAGCCGCTGCTCGGCGACCTCTCCGCGCGCGGGGCCGTCGTCGTGCTCCACCCGACCTCGCCCGCGTGCTTCGAGGCGGTCGCGGACGGGTTCCCCCGGCCCATGCTGGAGTTCCCCTTCGAGACCGCGCGGGCCGTGGCCGGGCTCGTGCTCGGCGGCGCCCTCGACCGGCATCCGGGCATCCGCTTCGTGGTGCCGCACGCGGGAGGCGCGCTGCCCGTACTGACCGACCGGATCGCGGCGTTCGCGCTCGCGTCCGGGAACGACGTGGACGTGTACGGGCATCTGCGGCGGCTGTACTACGACCTCGCCGGGTTCCCTCTGCCGCGTCAGCTCCCCGCGTTGTTGACGCTCACGGACGAGGAGCATGTGCTGTACGGGAGTGATTTTCCGTTCACGCCGGGGTGGGTGGTGGAGGGGATGGCGGCGACGCTTGCGCGGGGGGTGGGGTTCGCGCGGGGGGACGGGGTTTTCCGGCGGTTCGCGGGGGCCTAGTGCCGGCCGGGCGGGCGGATTCGGGGCTCCGCCCCGGGCCCCGCTCCTCAAACGCCGGAGGGGCTGGAGTTTTCCCGGCCCGGATCTTTGCTCGGCCGGGATCTTTGCTCGGCCGGGATCTTTGCCCGGCCCGGGGCTAGGACGCCTTTTTGCGGGGCGGAGTTGTTTTCTTTTTTGGTGGTGTCTTCTTCGCCGCCGTCTTTTTCGCCGGGGATGTCTTCTTCGCCGGGGCGGTCTTCTTCGCTGATGTCGTCTTCTTCTTCGGGGGCGCCTTCTTCTTCCTGTCCTCCAGTTGGTGGACCTCCGCGACCTCCTCGTCCGAGGGGTCGCCGCCGCGCGACTCCTGGGCCGCCTTCACGCTGTTCTCCAGGGCCGCCATCAGGTCGATGACCTTGCCGCCGCCCGCCGGGCGTTCCGGGGCCGGGAGTTCGTGGCCCTCGGTCTTCGCGGCGATCATCTCCTCGACGGCCTGCCGGTAGTCGTCGTGCAGGTCGTTCACGTCGGCCTCGCCGAGGGTGTCCATGAGGGACTCGGCGAGGTCGAGTTCCTTGTCGCGGACCTTGACGTCCTCGGTCGGGGCCACGCCCTCGGGGACACGGATCTCGTCGGGCCAGTGCAGTCCGTGCAGGACGATGACGTCGCCGACGACGCGGAGCATCCCGAGCCGTTCCTTGCCGCGCAGCGCGAACTTCGCGAGCGCGACGCGGTTGCCGCGCTTGAGCGCCTCGCGCAGCAGCGTGTACGGCTTCGCGGCGTTCGAGCCGCCCGAGGCGAGGTAGTAGGCGGCGTCCATCTGGAGCGGGTCGATGCTGTCCGCGGGGACGAAGGCGACGATGTCGATCGTCTTGGTCGTCGGCAGCGGGAGCGAGGCGAGGTCCTCGTCGGTGATGGGGATGAGGCTGCCGTCCGCGTCCTCGTACGCCTTGCCGATCTCGTCGCCCGAGACCTCCTTGTCCTCCAGCTCGCACACCTTGCGGTAGCGGACCCGGCCGCCGTCCTCGGTGTGGATCTGGCGGAAGGAGACGGTGTGGTTCTCGGTGGCGTTGACGAGTTTCACCGGGATGCTGACCAGGCCGAAGGAGACCGCGCCGTTCCAGATCGATCGCACGTCGCTGCCTTTCGCCGGAGGGCTCCCGCCGTGGACTCGCGCCGGGAAGAGTGATCGCCCGCTTTGCGTGGAATTCTTATCGTATGACGCCGATCACGCATGTGGCGGGGCGACGGCTCGCGCTGAGCAATCTGGAGAAGGTGCTGTACCCGGGCGACGGCTTCACGAAAGGGGAGGTGCTGCACTACTACGCGGGGGTCGCAGAGGTCATGCTGCCGCACCTGCGGGACCGGCCCGTCTCCTTCCTGCGGTATCCGGACGGGCCCTCGGGCCAGCGTTTCTTCTCCAAGAACCCGCCTCCCGGTACGCCCGAGTGGGTGCGGGTCGCCCGGGTCGAGCGCTCGGACGGCGCCGGTGAGCAGGTGGTGATCGACGACCTGCCCTCGCTCATGTGGGCGGCCAATCTGGTGACGGAGTTCCACACACCGCAGTGGCGGCTCGACGCGCAGGGGCGTGCCGACCGGCTCGTGCTCGATCTCGACCCCGGCGAACCCGCGACGATCGTGGAGTGCGGGGTCGTCGCACGGTGGCTGCGGGACCGGCTCGCGGCGGACGGGCTGACCGCGTACGTGAAGACGTCCGGATCCAAGGGCCTGCACCTGCTCGCGCCGCTCGTTCCCGCGCCGTCGTCCGAGGTCACGGCGTACGCGAGGAGGCTCGCCGTGGAGGCGGAGCAGGAACTCCCGAACCTCGCGCTGCACCGCATGACCAAGAAGCTCCGCGCGGGCAAGGTCTTCGTCGACTTCAGCCAGAACGCCGCCGCGAAGACGACGGCGACCCCGTACACCCTCCGCGCCCGCGACTACCCCACCGTCTCGGCGCCGCTGACCTGGGCGGAGGTCGAGCAGTGCGAGGCCCCGGAGGACCTGGTCGTACTGGCCCAGGACGTCCCGTCCCGCCTCGAGAAGCACGGCGAACTGCTCGCGCCCCTGGTGACCGGCGAGGGCGCGGGAGAACTGCCGTGAGGGGGCGCGGGAGCAGCGGGGGAAGCGCCGTGACCGGGCGCGGGAGCAGCGGGCGAAGCGCCGCGAGCGGGCGCGGGAGCAGCGGGAGAAGTGCCGCGAGCGCGCGCGGGGAAAGCGTTCGCGGCGGCGGGTCCGCGGGGGCGGGACCGGGACCGGCCGTGCGGTGTCCCGGGCCGGGCCGCCGGGCGGGGCGCGTGTCGTGAACGGTCTGCCTCCCGGGTTCCGGCTGCCGCTCCGTACCGCCCTCGCCGAAGCCGTCGACCGGCTGCCCGCCGGGGCCGGGTGGGTGTACGAGCCGAAGTTCGACGGGCACCGGCTGCTCGTGGTGCGGGGGGAGCACGTCGTGCTCCAGGCGCGGTCGGGGCGGCGGGTGACCGGGGCCTTCCCCGATCTCCTGGAGGCGGCGGAGCGGCTGCCCGAGGGGACCGTGCTCGACGGGGAGGTGGTGGTGTGGACCGCGGGGCGCACCGATTTCGCCGCCGTGCAGCGGCGGGCGGCGGCGACGGCCGCGCGGGCCCCGGTGCTCGCGCGGGCGCTGCCCGCCTCGTACGCCGCCTTCGACCTCCTCGCGTCCGACGGCGAGGACCTGCGCCCGCGCCCGTACGAGGAGCGCCGCGCCCGGCTCGTCGAGCTGCTCGCGCCGCTCGGTCCCCCGCTCCAGGCCGTGCCCGCCACGGAGGAGCGCGAGACGGCCCTCCAGTGGTACGAGGCGCTCGCCGGGACGGGCGTCGAGGGCATCGTCGCCAAGCGGGCGCGGCAGGCGTACCCGGGCGGGCGGCGCGCGTGGCGCAAGGTGCGGCACCGCGACACGAAGGACGCGCTCGTCCTCGGGTACGTGGGGACGCGGCGCGCTCCGCGGCTGCTCGTGCTCGCCCTGCCGGGTGACGGCACCCCCGTCGCCTCCCGGCCGCTCGCCCCCGCGCTGCGGGCCGGGGCCGCGGGCGCGCTGCCCGCCGACGAGGAGGGGGCGGCCGAGGCGCTGGTCACCGCCGCCGGGGTCGGCGAGGTCCCGTACACGGCGGTGCGGCCCGGCGGGGTCGTCGAGGTGCGGCAGGAGACGACGCGGCAGGGGACCGTGGAGGCGGTGCGCTTCCGGGGCGGGCCCGGCGAGTGAGCGCGGGGCCGTAACGCCTTGTGGTCTTTTGCGATCTCTCCGTGGGCCTTTTACGTTGATTCGTGACCATCTGTGGTCACTTCATCGCACTTCAGGGAGTCTCTCCATGCCGCACCGGAAACCCGTCGCGCTCGCCCTCCTCGCCGTCACCGCCGCCCTCCTCTCCCCCGCCGCCGCGGCCCACGCCGACCCGGCCCCCCGGCCCGACGCGGCGGCCCGCGCCGACGCGGCTCCCCCCGCCGACACGACCCCGCAGACCGGCACGGCCCCCCGCACCGCCTTCGGCGAGACGCCCGCCAGCGCCCACGGCCGCGTCGTCGCGCGCGAGGGGCTGACCCTGCGCGACGCCCCGCGCCGCGCGGGCACCGAGGTCGGGCGCCGCCCGTACGGCGGCAGCGTCGCGATCCACTGCGCCATGCTCGGCGAGCGCGTTCGGGGCGAGGACCGCTGGTACCTCCTGACGGACGGGACCTGGGTCGCGACACCGAGCAGGTCGATCGAGACCGAGGGCGTCCCGCGCCCCTGCTGAACCCTCCTCGACCGCGCGGACCCTCCCCGCCCACCCGAGTCCTCCGCGCCCGCGCGGGCCCTCCCCGCCCGCGCGGACCCGCCCCCTGCCGACTCCGCCTCGCATAACGGGACATTCCGTACCCCGCTTGCTACGTTCCCGGCATGACCGGAACCAGGACGGCCGACGCGGGGGCGGGCCTCTCGGCGCACGCCGTGCCGCCCGTCCGCCGGCGGGGGGTCGAGCTGGGGCTGCTCGTGCTCGCGGTGGGGCTCGTACTGCTCGGGTACGTCGCCGTGGGGCTCACGCGCGAGGACCGCGTCCCGCCCGACGCGCTGCGCAACCTCGCCGGGCTCGCGGGCCTCGCGCTCCTCGCGCACCTCGTCGTGCGGCTCCGCGCCCCGTACGCCGACCCGCTCCCGCTGCCGATCGGCGTCCTGCTCAACGGCATCGGCCTCGTCCTCATCTACCGCCTGGACCTCCAGACCCCGGGCGACCGCGCGGCGCCCGCGCAGCTCGTGTGGTCGATGACCGGTTTCGCGCTCTTCCTCGCCGTCGTGGCGCTGCTGCCCGACTACCGCCTCCTCCAGCGCTTCGCCTACGTCGCGATGGTCGCCGCGCTCGTCCTGATGATCGTGCCGATCTTCTTCCCGGCCGTGAACGGGGCGCGGATCTGGCTGCGGTTCGGGGACTTCTCGCTCCAGCCGGGCGAGTTCGCGAAGGTGCTGCTCGCCGTCTTCTTCGCGAGCTACCTCGCCGCGAACCGCGAGGCGCTGCGCCACACCGGCCGCAGGCTGCTGTGGACGCGGCTGCCGAGCGCGCGCGTCATCGGGCCCGTCCTGACGGTGTGGCTGCTGAGCGTCGGCGTCCTCGTCCTGGAGCGCGACCTCGGGACCTCGCTGCTCTTCTTCGGGCTCTTCGTCGTGCTGCTGTACGTCGCGACGGGGCGCACGGGCTGGATCGCCGCCGGGCTCGTCCTGGCCTCGCTCGGGGCGTGGGCGGTGGGGACCCTGGAGCCGCACGTGCACCAGCGCGTCGAGGACTGGCTGCACCCCTTCGCCTCGATCAACGCGGGCGAGGGCCCCGGGCAGCTCGCGCAGTCCCTCTTCGCCTTCGCCGCCGGGGGCTTCACCGGCACGGGGCTCGGCGCGGGCCACTCGATCCTCATCGGCTTCGCGACGAAGTCCGACTTCATCCTCGCGACGGCGGGCGAGGAACTGGGCCTCGCGGGCCTCACGGCGCTCTTCCTCCTCTACGCGCTGCTCGTGGCGCGCGGCTTCCGTACGGGTCTCGAACTCCCCGACACCTTCGGGCGGCTGCTCGCGACCGGGCTCGCCTCGATCGTCGCGCTCCAGGTCTTCGTCATCGCGGGCGGCGTGACGGGCCTCATCCCGCTCACGGGCATGGCGATGCCCTTCCTCGCGCAGGGCGGCTCCTCGGTCGTCACGAACTGGGTCATCGTGGCGCTGCTGCTGCTCATGAGCGACCGGGCGGCGCGCCTCGGGGACGTACCGTCGCTCCCGGGGGCGACGGCGTGGGCGGGGGACGCGCGGGACGGGGGCGGGGCGTGAGCCGCTACCAGCGGCGCGCCGCCTTCTTCTGCCTCCTGCTCCTGGTCGCCCTCGTGCTCAACGCGGTCCGCGTCCAGCTCGTCCGCGCCTCCGCCTACGACCACAACCCCGCCAACCGCCGTGCGGCGATCGCCCGTTGGGACCGCCCGCGCGGGGACATCCTCGTCGGCGGGCACCCGGTCACGGGCTCGCGGGACACGCACGAACAACTGCGCTACGAGCGCACGTACACCGAGGGCCCGCTCTACGCGCCCGTCACGGGCTTCGCCTCGCAGGTGTACGGGAGCACGCTCCTGGAGCGCTCCGAGGACGGGCTCCTGACCGGCACCGACCCCGGCCTGAGCGCCTTCCCGCTGTGGGACGACCTCGTGCGCGCGCGGCCCGGCGGCGGGGACGTCGTCACGACGATCGACCCCGCGGCGCAGCGCGCCGCGTACGAGGGCCTCGCGGGCCGCACGGGCGCGGTCGCCGCGCTCGACCCGTCCACGGGTCGCGTCCTCGCACTGGTCAGCTCGCCCTCGTACGACCCCGGCGAGCTGTCGGGCACGAGCCGCGCCGTGACGGCGGCGTGGGCGCGGCTCACGGCCGATCCGGCGCAGCCGCTCCTCAACCGCGCGCTGCGGCAGACCTATCCGCCCGGCTCGACGTTCAAGATCGTGACGGCGGCCGCCGCGCTGGACTCGGGCACGGTGCGCGACGTGGACGACGCGACGGACGCGCCCGACCCGTACCGCCTGCCGGGGAGCGGGACGAGGCTCGCGAACGAGGTGGAGGGGTGCGGGGACGCGAGCCTGCGGTACGCCTTCCGGTGGTCGTGCAACACGGTGTTCGCGGCGCTCGGGGTGAGGACGGGGCTCGCCGACATGGTGCGCGCGGCCGGGCGTTTCGGCTTCGACGAGGTGGGGCCCGGCATCCCCTCGCCCGTCGTGCGCTCCGCCTTCGGCACCCGGCTCGACAAGGCGCAGCTCGCGCTCTCCTCGATCGGCCAGTACGACACGCGCGCCACGCCGCTCCAGATGGCGCTGGTCGCCTCGGCCGTCGCCTCGGGCGGCTCGGTGCCGCTCCCGCGGCTGGTGGAGCGCACCACGACGCACGGCGGGCGCCTCGTGGACGCGCCGCCCGCGCGCACGCTGCGGCAGGCCATGACCGCGTCGACGGCGGCGCGGCTGCGGGACCTCATGGTGGACGCGGTCGAGAAGGGGACCGGGCGGCGCGCGGCGATCAAGGGCGCGACGGTGGGCGGCAAGACGGGCACCGCGCAGCATGGCGTCGGCAACAAGGGGACCCCGTACGCGTGGTTCGTCTCCTGGGCGCAGGCGCGTGACGAGCCCTCGCCGCAGGTCGCCGTGGCGGTCGTCGTCGAGGACGCGTCGGCGGACCGGGGCGAGATCAGCGGGGGCGGGAACGCGGCCCCGATCGCGCGCGCGGTGATGGCGGCGGTGGTGGGGGAGAAGAAGCGCTGACGCCCGGGGCCCGCCCTCCACCGTCCCGGGCGCCGCCCCCGTCAGCACACGCCCTTGCCCCCCGGGCAGTAGGGCTTCGTCATCTCCGAGCGCACCTGCGCGACGCGCTTCGCCGCCGCCGCGAGGTCCACGTCGGCGGCCTTCGCCGCGACGCTCTTCGGGGTGATCTCGGCGACCGTCGCCGCCGTGTTGTCGTCCGCCCACGCGCACATGGGGAAGACGACGGTGACGGACCCCTGCGTCGTGGACATCGTCTGGCAGCTCACGGCCCCGTTCCCCTTCGCGGCGCCCTCCGCGCCGCCGAAGCTCTTCGCGGGCGCGAGCAGCTCGGCGCCCTTCGCGCCCGCCGCGCCCTTGAGCATCGCGGCGCGGGTGTCCCCGGGGTTGCGGATACGGCCGTTGAAGCCCGAGACGACGAGCGAACCGCCCCCGCCGTCCGCCGGTTCGCCGACGTACGTGACGACGACGGCCGAGGCGTCGCGCACGTCGCGTGCCCCGCGCGCCTCGGTGTTGATCTTCGCGCCCTCGTTCCGCGAGAGGTCCTGGTCGCGCGTGTAGGCGCCGTCGAGGAGGGCGGCCGGGGGCGCGAGGCGCTGGTGGACCCGCGGGAAGCCCGCGTCCGGGTCGGAGTCGCCGCCACCACCCCGGAAGGCGAGCAGCGCGCCGACCACGACGAGGACGGCGGCACCCGCGCCGATGCCGAGGAACAGCGTGCGCTTCGACTTGCGCGGGGGCGCCGGGGCGGGGTCGCCGAAGGCGGGTACCGCAGTCGTGGCGGCGCCGGGCGCCGCGCCGGGGCCGTACAGGGAGTCGTAGGCGGTCCCGTACGAGGGCTGCGGGCCCGACGAGGACGGGGGGCCGGACGGCTGGGGGCCCGGGGCCTGCGGGTTCGGCGTCTCCTGCGCGGCGGGCGGGGGCTCGGGGGTGCCGTACGGGGTCGCGTACGGGGCGGGCTGCGGGGCCGGTTCGGGGGTGCCGTAGCCGGGTTGCGCGCTCTGGGGCCAGTTCCCGTAGGCGTCGGGAGCCGGGTAGGGCTGCTCGCCGTACGGCGCGGGCGCCTGCTCCGCGTACGGGCCCCCGTAGGGCGCCTGTCCCCCGTACGCCTGCTCCCCGTACGCCTGTCCCCCGTAGGGCTGTGGGGGCTGCTGGTTTCCGTACGGGTCCTGGGCCGGGTAGCCGTAGCCCGCCTCCTGCTGCGGGTAGGGCTGCTGCTGCTCGTAGGGGTACGGGGGCTGCGCGGGCGGCTCGCCGTAGGGGGCGCCGTGGGGATCTCCGTGGGGATCTCCGTACGGGTGCTGCGGCGGCGGAGGCGTGGACATGGCCAAACGGTAGGCGATGTGCGGGGCCGCCGGGACACACATCCCCCGCCGCGCGCCTCAACGCAAAGTTCCGGCAAGGGGATTGACGCCCTTACTGACACGGAGTCTCATAGTGGTGTGACCGCCGGTAACGCGGCCGGAGCCGGCACGACGGAGAACGAGGGTGGCAGGACATGGCGACGGTGACGGACTTCGAGCTCCTCCGTGACGCGCTGGGGACGCTCAAGAACAGGGAATCGGTGGCCGAGCGGCTCCTGGAGTCCTCGGCGAAGCACTCCTTCGACCCGGACAAGGAGCTGGACTGGGACGCGCCCTTCGAGCCGGGCAAGTGGTTCTGGCCCCCCGAGCTGGTCTCGCTCTACGGGACGCCGATGTGGGAGGGGATGAGCGAGGAGCAGCGCATGACGCTGTCGATGCACGAGGCGGCCTCGCTCGCCTCGCTCGGCGTGTGGTTCGAGATCATCCTCATGCAGCTGCTCGTGCGGCACATCTACGACAAGGACATCACGAGCGCCCACACGCGGTACGCGCTCACCGAGATCGCCGACGAGTGCCGGCACTCGATGATGTTCGCGCGGATGATCAAGACGGGCGGCATCCCGGCGTACCCGGTCACGCGCTTCAACCACAACCTGGGACGCATCCTCAAGACGGTCTCGACGACGCCCGGTTCCTTCGCCTGCACGCTCCTCGGCGAGGAGATCCTCGACTGGATGCAGCGGCTCACCTTCCCCGACGAGCGCGTGCAGCCGCTCGTGCGCGGCGTGACCCGTATCCACGTCATCGAGGAGGCGCGGCACGTGCGCTACGCGCGCGAGGAGCTGCGGCGGCAGATGGTGACGGCGCCGAAGTGGGAGCGGCACCTGACGCGGCTCTCGGCCGGTGAGGCGGCGCGGATCTTCTCCGTCGCCTTCGTCAACCCGGACGTCTACACGAACGCGGGGCTCGACAGGCGCGAGGCGCTGCGGCAGGTGAAGGCGAGCGCGCACCGCCGCGAGGTCATGCAGAACGGCGCGAAGCGGCTGACGGACTTCCTGGACGACATCGGCCTGATGGAGGGCGTGGGCCGACCCCTGTGGCGCTCCTCGGGGCTGCTGGCCTGAGAGACCCCTCCGCGAGGTGAGTGAGCACTCACCCACCTCGCGGGGGCACCAGCCGGGCCGCTCGGCGACACTGGACGCGTGAAGACCGAGAACGTCGTGTTCGTGGGCGGCCCCCTGGACGGCCGCACCCTGCCGGTACTGACCGGCCCCACGGGCCAGCCCCCCAAGCAGTACAAGGTCCCCGTCCCCGCCGCGACCGGGGAGACGCTGCTCGTCTACAACCGCGAGCCCCTGCTGCGTCCGGGCAGCAGACTCGGCATGCCACGCGGCTGGCGGTACGTGTACGACCCGGAGGGCCTGGTCGCCCGCCGCCGCTGGCCGTGGCAGTTCCGGCCGAAGGAGGCGTGAGGCGCGGCAGGATTCGGCGTCTGCGGCCCGAAGGTCCGAGGACGCGGCCGAAGCCCGGCGCGCGCACTCGCGCGAGCAGTACCGCGCTCTCCCGCCACCCGCCCGCCCTCCGCACGCGTGCGGGCCCGCGCCGGTTCCCCGGGCGGGCCCGCACCGGCGAGCGGGTCAGGCCACCGGCTGGACCGAGTCCAGGTAGGCGGCTGTCTTCTCGGGGTCGTAGAAGAAGTTCTCGAAGTCCGCCGGGTCGTTGAAGCCGTTGGCGAAGCGGTCGGCGACGGGCTGCGACTGGCCTGCCGCGCCTATCAGGTTGAGGACGTGCTCCGGGGGGACGCCGAGCATCGCGTTGGTCCACTTGACGACGTGCTGGGCGGTGTCCCAGTAGCGGTCGAAGGCGGACTGCATCCACGCCTCGTCGAAGGGCCGGTCGCCGTGCTCGACGATCGCGGACAGGTAGCTCGCCGCGCACTTGGACGCCGAGTTCGAACCCTGCCCCGTTATCGGGTCGTTGGCCACGACGACGTCCGCGACGCCGAGCACGGCCCCGCCGCCGGGCAGGCGCCCTATCGGCTTGCGGACGGTGGGCGCGTACCGGCCCGCGAGGGTCCCGTTCGCGTCCGTCAGCTCGACCTTCGTGGCGCGCGCGTACTCCCACGGCACGAACTTCTCCATCAGCTCCAGCGTCAGCGCCAGGTGCTCGGAGGGGTCCTTGACGCCCTTGAAGGCGTCGAGCGGGCCGCCGGGGACGCCCTCCCAGAAGAGGATGTCGGCGCGGCCCGTGTTGGTGAAGGTCGGCATGACGAACAGCTCGCCGACGCCGGGCACGAGGTTGCAGCGCACCGCGTCGAAGTCCGGGTGCTCCGGGCGCGGGCCGAGACCGTGCACGTACGCGACGGCGAGGGCGCGCTGCGGGGCGTCGAAGACGGAGCGCGAGGCGTCCCGCTCGAACATCGAGACCAGCTCGCCCTTGCCCGCCGCGACGAGCACGAGGTCGTACGTGCGCGAGAAGTAGTCGAGGTCCCCGACCGCCGCGCCGTGGATCACGACCTGGCCGCCGCGCTGCGCGAAGGTCTCCATCCAGCCGGCCATCTTCACGCGCTGGTCCACGGACTGCGCGAAGCCGTCGAGCCTGCCCACCCAGTCCACCGCGCGGCTGGAGTCGGGCGCCGCGACGGAGACCCCGAGGCCCGCGATGCGCGGGGCCTGGTTCTCCCAGAAGTTCAGTTCGAGGTCGCGCTCGTGCTGGAGGGCGGTGTGGAACATGCACTGCGTCGACATGACCCGCCCGGAACGGATCTCGTCCGCCGTGCGGTTCGACATGAGGGTGACCTCGTAGCCGTGGGACTGGAGGCCGAGAGCGATCTGGAGACCGGACTGCCCGGCCCCCACGATGAGTACCTTCCGCATGCCTTGCGGTTCTCCTTGCCTGGGCGGGCGTCCGCGGGCCGCGAGGCGGGGCGCCCTGGGTGTACGGGACGTCGTCGCCGGCCCGGTCTCCGTACGGGGCGTCCTACCCCCGTACGGAGACCGTCACGCCGCCTACTCGGGCAGGGCGTCGAGCGCGTGACCGACGAGCGCGAGCAGGGTCTCGACGACCGATATCCTGCGCCGCGCATCCATGATCATCACAGGTACGTGCGCGGGGATCGTCAGCGCCTCCCGCACGTCGTCGGGCTCGAACCGGTCCGAGCCGTCGAAGTGGTTGACGGCGACGACGTACGGGAGCCCGCAGCTCTCGAAGTAGTCGAGCGCCGGGAAACAGTCCCCGAGCCTGCGGGTGTCGGCGAGCACGACGGCGCCGACCGCGCCGCGCACGATGTCGTCCCACATGAACCAGAAACGCTGCTGCCCCGGCGTACCGAAGAGGTAGAGCACGAGGTCGTCGTCGAGCGTGATGCGCCCGAAGTCCATCGCGACCGTCGTCGTCGACTTCTCCGGCGTCGCCGAGAGGTCGTCGGTGTCCTCGCTCGCGCGGGTCATGACGGCCTCGGTCTGGAGCGGCACGATCTCCGAGACGGCGGCGACGAGCGTCGTCTTGCCGACGCCGAAGCCGCCCGCGACCACGATCTTCGTCGAGGCGGGGGCGCGGCTCGTGTCGAGCTGCCAGGGTTTGAGATCCTCCTCGCCGGGCGCGGGCGCCGGGCCGGGCGTGCCCACGTAGGCGGGGCGGCCGAGGAGATCAGAGGCGGCGGAGTCCACTCAGCACCCTTTCCAGCAGTGCGCGGTCGGGCTGGCCGGGCTGCTGCCCGGTGCCGTAGACGCGGATCTTTCCCTGGTCGGCGAGGTCGCTGAGGAGCACGCGGACGACGCCGAGCGGCATGCGCAGCAGCGCCGCGATCTCGGCGACCGTGCGCATCCTGCGGCACAGTTCGACGATCGCGCGCATCTCCGGCATGACCTTGGTGCGCAGGCCGCCGTTGACCAGCTCGGGGCGCTCCGGCGGCGCTTCGAGCGCGGCGACGAAGGTCTCCACGAGCAGCACGTGCCCGAAACGGGTGCGGCCCCCGGTGAGCGAGTAGGGGCGCACGCGCGAGGGTTTGCGGTCGGCTCCCCTGGTCGGGAGCTTCGGACTCTTGGGCTCGCTCACTGACCGGCTCCCTTCGCCGCACTCGCTCCCGGCACCTCGCCGGGAGCCTCGCCCTCCATCGACTGCCGCAGCTCGCTGCGGAGCGCGGGCGTCAGGACGTGTCCGGCGCGGCCCACGAAGAGGGCCATGTGGTAGGCGACGACACTCATGTCGCAGTCGGCGGCGGCGTGCACCCCGAGGAGCGAGCCGTCGCTGATCGCCATGACGAAGAGCGCCCCGTCGGCCATCGCGACCATGGTCTGCTTGACCCCGCCCGCGTCCATGAGCCGCGCCGCGCCGACGCACAGGCTCCCGAGCCCGGAGACGATCGTGGCGAGGTCCGCGCTGGAGCCGCGCGGCCCCTGCGGGCGGTCCGCCTCGGCGGCGGCGCGCTGGTGGGCGGGGTCGGAGGAGAGCAGCAGCAGTCCGTCCGAGGAGACGACAGCGACCGAGAGGAGCCCTGGCACCTCCTCGACGAGATTGGTGAGCAGCCACTGGAGGTTACGGGCCTCTTTGCTGAGGCCGTAACCGGTCCGGTCGCCGCCCGGCGTGGTTGAGTCGTCGGTGCGTGCCGTACCTGCGGTACGGCCGGGCGCAGTCACCTGCGTTCCTCCTCGGCTGAGTCCCCCTCGGCTGATACCTCGCGCGCGTCCGCCGTGGTCGGGGCGGCCGGCGGTCGGGTGCTCCCGGGGCGCGCCGACGCGCTCCCCCGGGCGGGTTCCTCGTCCTCGGTACCGGGAAGGGTCAGGCTCCCGGACTCCTCGGCGAGGGCGGCCTCCACGTCCTTGCGGCCCTGGGTGGCCCCCTGGTGGAAGCCGCCGAGCCTGCGGCGCAGGGCCTCGGCGTCCACGCCAGGGGTGGCCGTGCGGGGTGCGGGGGCGGGCGCTGAGATCTTCGGCGTGCGCTTGGGCAGGCCCTTGTCGGTGACGCGGTCCCAGCTCTCCACCCGCTCCGCCTCTGCGGCCTCCGCCTCGGCGGTGTCCGGGATGCGCGCGTGGGCGTCGGGCCCTATGGCGTAGGGGGAGGCGGGGGACGCGGGGGACGCGGCTGCGGCGGGCGGTTCCTGGGGGGCGGTCAGTTCCTGGGGGGCGACCGGTTCCGCGGGGGCGGGGGCCGCCTCCTCGGGTACGGGGGGCCGCTCGGTGGTGGGGCGGCGCTGCTCCGGTACGGGGGCGGGCGCGTCGTCCCGCGCGGGCGGGGTGCCGTCCGTGCCCGTGGTGCCCTCGCCGCCCGGGGCGGGCGGGAGGTGCAGGATCATCGTGGTCTCGCTCGACGGCTCGACCGTGGGGGCGGGGGCCACACCGGGGCCCGAGGCGGCGGGCTTGGCGGGCGCGGGCCGCTCGGCGGGGACGTCCTCGGCGGGGGTGCTCGCGGCGGGGGCCGCCTCGCCGGCGGGGTTCGCGTCCTCCGTGCCGTGGGCCGCCGCGACGCTCGCCTCGGCCGCCGCGATGAGCGGGTCCGGGCCGGGGGCGGCGGGGGTGACGCGATCCTCGGCGACCGGGTTGCGCTGCTCCGTACCGGCGGCAGGAGCGTCCTGCTCCGTACCGGCGGCAGGAGCGTCCTGACCCGTACCGGCGGCAGGGGCCTCTTCGCCCGTACCGGCGGCGGCTGCCTCCTGGCCCGTACCCGAGGCGGCCGTCCCCGTCCCGCTCGCGGACGGCTCGGCGGCCTCCCTGCCGGGGAGTTCGTTGGAGTTGGCCTCGGCCTCGGAGCCGGGGAGGGCCACCGTGGGGGCCGGGCCCGCGAGGTGGCCTCCGGCGTGGGGGGTGACGACCCCGGCGGCCGGGGTCGCGAGTATCGGCGGCGGCAGGACCACGACGGCGGCGATGCCGCCCTGCTTCTGCTCGCGCAGGCGGACCCTGATGCCGTGCCGCGAGGAGAGGCGCGCGACGACGTAGAGGCCGAGCCCGAGCCCCTCCTGCTCCTCGCCGAGGGTGTCGCCCGGCTGGAAGGAGGTGAGGAGTTCGTTGACCTCGTCGAGGCGCGCGGCGGACATGCCGATGCCCTCGTCCTGCACCGAGAGCATCACCTCGCCGTTCTCCAGGAGCCAGGCCGAGACCTCGACCTGCGCGTCGGGCGGCGAGAACGACGTCGCGTTCTCCAGGAGTTCGGCGACGAGGTGGCTCAGGTCGTCGGCGGAGAAACCCGCGATGTGCGCGTGCGGGGGCAGCGCGGCGATGCGCACGCGCTCGTACCGCTCGATCTCGCTGACCGCCGCGCGCAGCACGTCCACGAGCGGGACCGGGTTCGGGTTCTGCACGCCGTGCTCGGCGCCCGCGAGGACGAGCAGGTTCTCGCTGTGGCGGCGCATGACGGTCGCGAGGTGGTCGAGCTTGAAGAGGGTCGCGAGGCGGTCGGGGTCCTGCTCGCGCTCCTCCAGGTTCTCGATGACGCCGAGCTGGCGCTCGACGAGGCCCAGGGTGCGCAGCGCGAGGTTGACGAAGGTCCCGTTGATCGAGCCCTTCGCGAGGTCCAGTTGCTCCTGGACCCCGGCCAGTTCGGCGCGGAGCCGGTCGCGGTCCGCGGCGACGGACTGCCGCTGCCCGACGAGGTGCTTGCGGTCGCCCTCCAGCGTCCCGAGCCGCTCGTGGAGCGACACGGCGTGCGCGTGCAGGACGTTGACGGAGTGCACGACCTGCGCGAACTCGTCGTTGCGGCCCGTGAAGCGGACCGGCTCCTCGGCCGCCGGGTCATCCGCCTCCGCGAGCCGCTTCGCGCCGAGGCGCAGCGCGGCGAGCGGGCGGGTCAGGGAGCGCGCGGTGGCCATGCCCACACCGGCCGCGGCGAGCAGCAGGACGCCGACGAGGACGACCCGCAGCTCCAGGGACTGCACCTCGTCGTCGCGCAGCGCCTCGGTGCGGTGCGAGCGGTCCACGGCGAGCGCCGCGTCGGCCGAGCGCATCAGCTCGATGCGGGCGCCGAGCGCGGCGGAGACCTTGGACGTCTTGAGGCCGAGGTCGCCGTCGTCGAGCGTCGGCTCGTCGGTGAGCCGCGCGAGGTACTTCTCGGCGTTGTTGACGTCGGCGCCGGTGACGGTGGAGGTGTACGCGGAGAGGTCGGCCTCGCGCGCGGTGGCGCGGAAGGCGGCGAGCGCGGCCTCGGAGCGGATCTGCGCCTCGTGGGCCGCGCGGCTGAGCGCGTCGCGCTGCCGGTCGCCCGCCGGGTCGGACACGGGGACGGTGGTGGCGATCCCCGTCATGGGGTCGACGCGGGTCTCGGTGCCAGTGGGGCGGGGCACGGCGAGCGCCGCGAGGAGCAGCCCCCGTACCGCGCCCGCCTCGGTCACCGCGGTGTCGAGGTCGACGAGCGCGTGCGGGGCCTCGGCGGCGTCCTGCGGGAGCGCGTCGGCGAGCAGGGCGACGCGGGCGTGCAGGTGCTCGATGATCCGGCTGTACGAGGTGTGCGCGGCCAGTGCCGTGCCCTTGCCCGTGAGCGCCTGGCGCCGCACGCCGCTGATCGCGTCGAGCTGGTCGCGCAGCCCCTTCGGGATGTCGGCGGCCTCCAGCTCCTGCACCCCCCGGTCGACGCGGGCGCTGCGCTGCTCGCTGAGCCCGTCGCCGCGCGGGCGGCCGGAGGCGATGTACGAGGTGACCTCGTCGCGCTCGTCGGCGAGGGCCTGGGCGAGCGCGGTGGACTGCTGCGCGACGCCCGCGTCGTCCACGAGCCGCTGCGCCTCGTGCGCCCGGTCGGTGGCGTCGGCGAGGGCCGGGGCACCGGCGCCCGCGACGGCCGCCGCGACCACGGCGACGGCGATCACGAGGCGGGAGCGGACGCGCTTGCGGCGTCCGGCGGGCGGCGCGGGCGGGGGCACCGAGCCCTCGGGCTGCCTCGGGCCGGGGATGCGGAGCGCGGGGGCGGCGGATACTCCCTGGCCGTCCTTTGCGCCGTCCCGGGCCGGCTCGTCCTGGGCGGAGGCCGGCGTGTCCTCACGGGGGCGCGTGGCGTCGCGCCCCGCGACCTGACCGGGGATCGGCTGGTCCCGCGCCGTGGCCACCTCCTCCTCGCTCCGTGCTCCGCCCTTGCCCCGAGGCCGCGTTTTCTGCACCGGTGCTCACATTCCTGACTCGTCCTGCCCCTGCGCCTGGGTGACGGGTTGTCAGCGCAGGCGCCCCCGCGTTGCGTTCGCGACCATTCCAGTGCTTTCGGAAGGCGGTCGCGCGCATCGCCTGCCCCGCCACCCGAAGGAGTGAACCGCCCCGGGGAGTTGGTGGGCAAGTCTCCCATTCCCCGGACGGCCGCGTGCGTGGTGCGCCGGTTGGACGCGCACGACGGGCTTTGGCAAGATACCGCGCCGCAGCCGCCACGGAACTGATCATTCCGCCCCAAATCAGGCGCTGACCAGCCAGAATTCACCCGCGGCGGGGTCTGACGGGGCCTCTGTGAAGGGCTCGTGCAGACTGTCGTGATGCGCGCCGAACTGGTCACCGAGCCCGGCGGGAGCGACCGGGCCGACGAGGACTTCACCTGTGTCTCGCTCCCCGCATCCGGACAGGGCGGTTGCCTCGTCCTTCTTGACGGGGTCACACCACCCGAAGGAGCGACGGGCTGTGCACACAGCGTGCCCTGGTACGTGTCGCGGCTCGGGGGCGCCCTCAACGAACTGTCCGTTTCGCGCCCCGATCTGACGCTCCGCGAGATCCTGGCCCTGTCCATCCGGCGTACGGCGGAACTCCATCGGGCGACCTGTGACCTTTCTCACCCCCGCACCCCGCAGGCCACCGTCGTGCTCGCCCGCTGGGACGGCACCCGGGCCGAACACCTCGTCCTGTCGGACTCGGTGCTGCTGCTGGTGGGGCAGGACGGGGCGGTACGGGCCGTGCTCGACGACCGCCTCGACCACCTGCCGCTCGCCGCGGAGCGGGCGGCCGTGCGGGACGCGGCGGACGGGGAGCGCGCGGCGGCGCGGGCCGCGTACGTGAGCGCGGTGGAGTCCCTGCGCAACGCCGAGGGCGGCTTCTTCACGGCGGCGGCGGACCCGGACGTCGCGGCGCGCGCCGTGACCGGGGAGACCCCCCTGACGGGGCTGCACTGCCTCATCGCCCTGAGCGACGGGGCGACCCGCTGGACCGAGCGCTTCCACCAGGGCGACTGGACCGCCCTCGCGACCCTCCTCCGCAACCGCGGCCCCCGCGCCCTGCTCGCCGAGGTCCGCCGCCTGGAACGCTCCCCGGAGGGTGGCGCGAAGCGCGGCAAGCGGCACGACGACGCGAGCGTGATCCTGGCGGAGGTGGCGGGCGGGGGGAGGTGACGCGGGAGGGGCCGGGCTCACAGCCGGTTCAGGCGGTGGAGGAGGCGGGCCAGTTCCGCGACCTCGCCGGGGGGCCAGCCGGACATCGCCTCGACGTAGCCGGCGCGGCGGCGTTCGCGCACTTGGCGGAAGCGGGCCTCACCCTCGGGGGTGAGACGTACG
The DNA here is from genome assembly GCF_000213055.1 of Streptomyces sp. Tu6071. NCBI lineage: Bacteria > Bacillati > Actinomycetota > Actinomycetes > Kitasatosporales > Streptomycetaceae > Streptomyces > Streptomyces sp. Tu6071. The sequence continues at coordinate 2,331,304 of NZ_CM001165.1, forward strand.
AGGCTCGCGCGGCCGTCGTCGGGGTCGGGGGCGCGGGTGACGAGGCCGAGGCGTTCGAGGGCGCGGATCTGGCGGCTGACGGTCGCTTTGCCGACGCCGAAGTACAGCGCGAGGTCCGTGGCGCGCTGGGGTCCACCGCCCTCCAGGCGGACCAGGAAGCCGTACGCGGCCGACTCCAGGCCGGGGTGGACCTCGCCCGCGAGTTCGGTCGACGTGGCCCTTGCCCGGCGCAGGAGGAGGCTCAGTTCGCGCTCCAGGGCGAGAAAGGCGTTCTCGGTCATGGCGTCCGTTCCTGGCGGCTGAAAAACAGCCCTCTCTCGGGGGTGAAACCGCAGCGTGCCCAGTATTTCCCAGGACTGGACCAGTGACGGCCAAAAGGTGCCCTACCCCACCCCCGCTCTACTCGCGTAGCTTCCGTTTTTGACATGGCCACGGCGCCCGACCCGGCCGCGGCACATATCGCCAGGTTCCCCACAAGCCGGACTTCTCGGAGGCACGCTATGTCCGTGCATACGATCCGATCATCCCGCCGCTCTCGCTTCAGAGCGGCCGGACCTCTCCTCGCAGCCCTGTCCCTCCTCCTCGCCCTGCCGGTGGCCGCCCAGGCCGCCGACACACCCTCCGTCCCCGAGCGCGGCAGCGCCTACCTCGGCATGGGCGTCGCCGCCCACGACGGGGTCGGCGGTCTCCCCCGCGACACCCGCGCCGCCCAGACCGAGGGCGTCGACGTCGCGAGCTACCAGGGGAACGTCAACTGGAGCGCGCTGTGGAACAGCGGCGTCAAGTGGGCGTACTCGAAGGCCACCGAAGGGACGTACTACACCAACCCCTCCTTCGCCCAGCAGTACAACGGCTCCTACAACGTCGGCATGATCCGGGGCGCGTACCACTTCGCGACCCCCGACACCACGAGCGGCGCCGCGCAGGCCAACTACTTCGTGGACCACGGGGGCGGCTGGTCGAAGGACGGCAAGACCCTGCCCGGTGTCCTCGACATCGAGTGGAACCCGTACGGCGCCCAGTGCTACGGCAAGTCCGCCTCCGCGATGGTCAGCTGGATCAGGGACTTCGCGAACACGTACAAGTCCCGCACCGGGCGCGACGTCGTGATCTACACGGCGACGAGCTGGTGGCAGAGCTGCACGGGCAACTCCGCCGCCTTCGGCTCGACGAACCCGCTCTGGGTGGCCCGCTACGCCTCCTCGGTGGGGGCCCTGCCGGCCGGCTGGGGCTTCTACACGATGTGGCAGTACACCTCGACAGGCCCGACGGTGGGCGACCACAACAAGTTCAACGGCGCCCTGGACCGCGTCCAGGCCCTCGCCAACGGCTGACCCCGCACCCCGGTGGCCGGGACCCGCGCGCCGACGCGGGTCCCGGCCACCGGCCCGTCAGGCGGCCACCGCCTCCCGCTCCCCGGCCCCCGCCGGGGCGAGAGCCAGCTCCAGGACCTGGCGGACGTCCGTGACCGGGTGGACGTCGAGCTTCGCGAGGATCTCGGCGGGGACGTCGTCGAGGTCCGGCTCGTTGCGCTTGGGGATCACGACGGTCGTGATCCCGGCGCGCTGGGCCGCGAGCAGCTTCTGCTTGAGCCCGCCGATCGGCAGCACGCGCCCGGTGAGCGAGACCTCCCCGGTCATCGCGACCTCGGGCCGTACCTGGCGCCCGCTCAGGAGCGAGGCGAGCGCCGTCGTCATCGTGATGCCCGCGCTCGGCCCGTCCTTCGGGACCGCCCCGGCCGGGAAGTGGATGTGCACGCCCCGCTCCTTGAGGTCGCCGACCGGCAGCTCCAGCTCCGCACCGTGCGAGCGCAGGAACGAGAGCGCGATCCGCGCGGACTCCTTCATGACGTCGCCGAGCTGACCGGTCAGCGTGAGCCCCGCGCCGCCCGTCTCCGGGTCGGCGAGCGAGGCCTCCACGTAGAGGACGTCGCCGCCCGCGCCCGTCACCGCGAGCCCGGTCGCGACCCCCGGCACCGCCGTGCGCCGCTCGGCGGGGTCCTGCGCGGCCTCCGGTACGTGGTGGGGCCGCCCGAGCAGCGGGCGCAGCTCCGCCTCCGTCACCGTGAGGGGCAGTTCGCGCTCGCCCAGTTCGTGCTGGGCGGCGAGCTTGCGCAGGAGCCGCGCGAGGGCCCGCTCCAGGTTCCGTACGCCCGCCTCGCGCGTGTACTCGCCCGCGAGCTTGCGCAGCGCGCTCTCCTCCACGGTCAGCTCGTCCTCCGTGAGCCCGGCCCGCTCGCGCTGCCTGGGCAGCAGGTGGTCGCGCGCGATGACGACCTTCTCGTCCTCGGTGTAGCCGTCGAGGCGGACCAGCTCCATGCGGTCGAGGAGGGCCTCGGGGATCGCTTCGAGGACGTTCGCCGTCGCGAGGAAGACGACGTCGCTGAGGTCGAGTTCGACCTCCAGGTAGTGGTCGCGGAAGGTGTGGTTCTGCGCGGGGTCGAGCACTTCGAGGAGGGCCGCCGCCGGGTCGCCCCGGAAATCGGAGCCGACCTTGTCGATCTCGTCGAGCAGGACCACCGGGTTCATCGACCCGGCCTCCTTGATGGCGCGCACGATGCGACCGGCCTGGGCGCCCACGTACGTGCGCCGGTGGCCCCTGATCTCGGCCTCGTCGCGTACGCCGCCGAGCGCGACGCGGACGAAGGAGCGGCCCATCGCGTGCGCGACGCTCTCGCCCAGCGACGTCTTGCCGACCCCGGGAGGCCCGACGAGCGCGAGCACCGCTCCGCCGCGCCGGCCGCCGACGACGCCGAGGCCCCGGTCCGCGCGGCGCTTGCGCACGGCGAGGTACTCGGTGATGCGGTCCTTCACGTCGTCGAGTCCCGCGTGCTCGGCGTCGAGCACCGCGCGGGCGCCGCGGATGTCGTACGCGTCCTCGGAGCGCTCGTTCCACGGGAGGCCGAGAACCGTGTCGAGCCACGTGCGTATCCAGGCGCCCTCGGGGCTCTGGTCGCTCGCGCGCTCCAGCTTCTCGACCTCCTTGAGCGCGGCCTCGCGGACCTTCCCGGGCAGGTCCGCGGCCTCGACGCGGGCCCGGTAGTCGTCGCTCTCGTCCTCGCCGTCCTCGCCGCTCAGCTCGCGCAGCTCCTTGCGGACCGCTTCGAGCTGACGGCGGAGCAGGAACTCGCGCTGCTGCTTGTCCACGCCGTCCTGGACGTCCTTGGCGATCGTCTCGGCGATCTCCTGCTCCGCCAGGTGCTCGCGGAGCTGGAGCGTGGCGAGCTTGAGGCGCGCGACGGGGTCGGCCGTCTCCAGGAGTTCGGTCTTCTGGGCGGTGGTGAGGAACGGCGAGTAGCCGGAGTTGTCGGCGAGCGCGGACACGTCGTCGATCTGCTGGACGCGGTCCACGACCTGCCAGGCGCCGCGCTTCTTGAGCCACTCGGTGGCAAGCGCCTTGTACTCGGTGACGAGTTCGGTCACCGCGCCCGGCAGCGGCTCGGGCACGGTCTCCTCGAGCCGGGTCCCCTCGACCCACAGCGCGGCGCCGGGTCCCGTGGTCCCCGCGCCGATGCGGACGCGGGCGCGGCCCCGGACGAGAGCCCCGGAGTGGCCGTCGGCGAGCCTGCCGACCTGTTCGACGGTGCCGAGCACGCCCGTACCGGCGTAGTCCCCGTCGACGCGCGGCACGAGCAGCACCTCCGGCTTGCCCGCGGAACCACTGGAGCGGGCGGCGGCCTGGGCGGCCTCCACGGCCGCGCGCACCTCGCCGTCCGAGAGGTCGAGCGGCACGACCATGCCGGGCAGGACGACCTCGTCGTCGAGCGGCAGCACGGGCAGGGTGAGCGGTGCGGACGTCAGAGCCATGATCTCCCCTTAGGCAGTCAAGTTGAGCTGTACCGACTCAATGCCTGGCGAGCCGCAGGTGTTCCCACTTCCTTGTTCGCCCACAGCGATCACCTCGGACGACCGGCGGGAGAACGCCTCCGCCGTAGCCAAGCGCCCCCGGCGGTCGGGCTGTTCCCGGCCCGCGGGAAGCCGTCACCCGCGCCCGTACGCGACGCACGCCGTCCGTCACGGCGGCGCGTCCTCGGGCGTGGCTCGGTCGGCCCGTCGGGGACCGCCTCGCGCTCGCCCTCGCGCTCTTCGCCGTGGACAACGTGCTGCACGCCGCGATGGGGGCGCGGCCCGTGCGGGAGCGAATCGGTTTGCCGGGGCGGGGGCCGCCGCCGGAGGATGGCGGGGCGTGATCGATCCAGGAGGTACGTGCGATGAGCACCGCTCTGCCGGACGAGGAGTTCCCCGGCGCCCGCTTCGGCCCCGGCCCCGGCACCCCGCCGGAGGTGCTCGACCGGCGCGAGGGGCCGTACGGCGAGGTGGTGCTGCGGCGGCACGGGGACCTGCTCCAGATCATCGCCAACGGCACGTTCCTCATGGACACTTCGGACGGGCGCTCCGAGCGGCTGCTCGTCGACGCCGCGCTCGGCGCGCTCGACGGGAGGCCCGCGCCCTCGGTGCTCGTCGGCGGGCTCGGGGTCGGCTTCTCGCTCGTGCGCGCGGCGGGGCAGGAGCGCTGGGGGCGGATCGCGGTCGCCGAGCGCGAGGACGCGATCGTGGAGTGGCACCGTACGGGCCCGCTCGGCGCGTACACCGCGCGGGCGCTCGCCGATCCCCGTACCGAGATCCTGCGCACCGACCTCGTCGCGTACCTGCGCGGCCCCGGGGAGCGCTTCGACGCGCTGTGCCTCGACATCGACAACGGGCCCGGCTGGACGGTCGACGCGGGCAACGGCGGGCTGTACGACGCGGCCGGGCTCGCCGCCTGCCGGGAGCGCCTGACGCCCGGCGGGGTGCTCGCCGTGTGGTCGGCGCAACCCTCGCCCGCCTTCGGCGAAGCCCTGCGGAATGCCGGGTTCCAGGGGGTGCGTACCGAAGAAGTCCCTGTTGCCCGGGGCGTTCCGGACGTCGTGCATCTCGCCCTGCGGCCCGCATAGCTAAGCGGCGCCCGGTGCCCGTACGCTCTGACGGACCGCGGACCCCCCACCTCCCGGCCCCCGCGTTGTCGGCCGGGCGCGCGCGTCGGACGGACGTGTTCCCGTGCGTGTTCCCGCGAGTGAGCAGGCTCATGTCTGGGCTCGTGGGCTCGGGGCAGAAGCGGACCGGACGACACACGTACCTTCAGGGCGGGGCGATGGAGCAGACACAGACCTCCCACAGCGGCACGGCACCGGCCGCCGGGGCACAGCGGCGCGTACTCGTCGTCGAGGACGACCCGACGATCGTGGACGCCGTCGCGGCCCGGCTGCGCGCCGAGGGCTTCCTCGTGCAGACCGCGCAGGACGGGCCCTCGGCTGTGGAGACCGCCGAGGCGTGGCAGCCGGACCTCCTGGTCCTCGACGTCATGCTGCCCGGATTCGACGGGCTGGAGGTGTGCCGCCGCGTGCAGGCGCACCGCCCGGTGCCCGTCCTCATGCTCACCGCGCGCGACGACGAGACGGACATGCTCGTCGGGCTCGGCGTGGGCGCGGACGACTACATGACGAAGCCCTTCTCGATGCGCGAGGTCGCGGCGCGCGTGCACGTGCTGCTGCGCCGCGTCGAGCGGGCCGCGCTCGCCGCCTCGACGCCGCGCAGCGGGGTGCTGCGCCTCGGCGAGCTGGAGGTGGACCACGCGCAGCGGCGGGTACGGGTGCGCGGCGAGGACGTGCACCTGACGCCGACGGAGTTCGACCTGCTCGTGTGCCTGGCGGGGACACCGCGCGCGGTGCTCTCGCGCGAGCAGCTCCTCGCCGAGGTCTGGGACTGGGCGGACGCCTCCGGGACCCGTACCGTCGACAGCCACATCAAGGCGCTGCGCCGGAAGATCGGCGCGGAGCGGATCAGGACCGTGCACGGCGTGGGCTACGCGCTGGAGACCCCGGCGCCGTGACGCGGTGCGCGGCCGTGACGCGGTGAACGGGGGCGGGTTCCCTGGACGCGCGAGGGGGAGGAACGTGATGGCGGAGTACCAGGACGGGGCCGGGACGCGGATGCGGCCGTTCCCGATCAAGGCGAAGCTCGGCACGCTCGTCGTGCTCTCGGTCTTCATCACCACCGGGCTGCTGCTCGTGGCACTGCGCACCGACACCGAGCTGAGGTTCATCACGGTCTTCTCGGTCATCGCGACGCTCCTGATCACGCAGTTCGTCGCGCACGGCCTCGCGTCCCCGCTCGCCGAGATGACGACGGTCGCGCGGGCGATCTCGCACGGCGACTACACGCGCCGGGTCTCGGGCGCGGACCGGGGCGACGAGCTGGGCTCGCTCGCCGAGACGATCAACCGCATGGCGGACGACCTGGAGGCGCAGGACCACCACCGCAAGGAGCTGGTGGCGAACGTCTCGCACGAGCTGCGCACCCCGATCGCGGCGCTGCGCGCGGTCCTGGAGAACGTCGTGGACGGCGTCTCGGCCGCCGACCCCGAGACGATGCGCACGGCGCTCAAGCAGACGGAGCGGCTCGGGCGGCTCGTCGAGACGCTGCTCGACCTCTCGCGGCTCGACCACGGCGCGGTGCCGCTGCGCGCGCGGCACTTCGAGGTGTGGCCGTACCTCTCGGGCGTCCTCAAGGAGGCGCAGCTCACCGGGGCGGCCGTCGCGCGCCGCAAGCTCGCCTCCGACTCGGGGAGCCACACGCGCAGCGACGTCGCCCTCGCGCTCGACGTCTCGCCGCCCGAGCTGACGGCGTACGCGGACCCCGAGCGGCTCCACCAGGTCGTGGCCAACCTCATCGACAACGCGGTCAAGCACAGCCCGGCGGCCGGGAAGGTCACGGTGCGGGCGCGCGCCGGGGCGGGACCCGACTCGCTGGAGCTGGAGATCATGGACGAGGGCCCCGGCATCCCGCGCTCCGAGTGGCACCGCGTCTTCGAGCGCTTCAACCGGGGCGCGCTGCCGCACGTGCAGAAGGCGGGCTCGCCGGGCGGTGACGGCGGTACGGGGCTCGGCCTCGCGATCGCGCGCTGGGCGGTGGATCTGCACGGCGGGCGTATCCGGGTGGCCGAATCGGCACGGGGCTGCCGCATGCACGTCACACTTCCGGGGAAGCCGTTGAACGAGCAGTTGACGTAGGCTGCCAGGGGAGCCCGTCCTTCCGTATGTGAACAGGTCAGGGGCCTCGCGCCGGGTCGATCACCCGGTTCCGGGCCCGTGCCGGGGCACGTAGCGGCGCCGGGTTGCCCAGCCCCCGGCGGGAAGGCCCGCCGCCGGCGCGCCAACGAAGTCGCGGGGGCCGGAGGCGCAGGTCAAATCCACGGTTGTTTCCCGCCAATCACCACGGCGAAACACCTTCTTCGATGTGACTTACGCGACGGATGACCGGCCCGGCCTGCATCCGCGGGTCCCGGAGGCGTAGCCTTTATTCCCGCTGTCCATCACCTTGTGAGAAGCGGAAGAGGGCGGTTACCGCCGTGTCGCCACAGTCCCCCAGTAACTCGACGAGCATCTCGACCGAGCCGGTCGGCCAAGGCAAGCAGGGCTCCGACCCTGCCGCTGCCTTCGGCGCGAACGAATGGCTCGTGGACGAGATCTACCAGCAGTACCTCCAGGACCCGAATTCGGTCGATCGTGCCTGGTGGGACTTCTTCGCCGACTACAAGCCGGGCAGTGCCCCGGCGCGTACGAGCACGGACGGCGCCGCGGCGCCCGCGACCCCGGCACCGGCGCCAGCCCCCCAGGCCGCCCCCGCGCCGCAGCAGGCCCCCGCCCCGCAGGCGCAGGCCGCCCCGGCGGCCCCGGCTCCCGCGCAGGCCGCCCCTGCTCCCGCGCAGCCGAAGCCGGCCGCGGCGAAGCCCGCGCCCGCCGCGAAGACCCCGGCGCAGCCGCAGCCCTCCGCGAAGCCGGCCGAGTCCGCCGCGGCGGGCCCCGAGTTCGTGACGCTGCGCGGCCCCTCCGCCGCCGTGGCGAAGAACATGAACGCCTCGCTGGAGCTGCCGACCGCCACCTCGGTGCGCGCGGTGCCCGTGAAGCTGCTCTTCGACAACCGCATCGTGATCAACAACCACCTCAAGCGGGCCCGGGGCGGGAAGATCTCCTTCACGCACCTCATCGGCTACGCGATGGTGCAGGCGATCAAGGCGATGCCGTCGATGAACAACTCGTTCACGACGAAGGACGGCAAGCCCACCCTCGTCAAGCCCGAGCACGTCAACCTCGGTCTCGCCATCGACCTGGTCAAGCCGAACGGCGACCGGCAGCTCGTGGTCGCGGCGATCAAGAAGGCCGAGCAGCTCAACTTCTTCGAGTTCTGGCAGGCGTACGAGGACATCGTCCGCCGCGCCCGGGACAACAAGCTGACGATGGACGACTTCTCCGGCGTCACCGTCTCGCTCACCAACCCCGGCGGCATCGGCACCGTCCACTCGGTGCCGCGCCTCATGCCCGGCCAGGCGGTGATCATGGGCGTCGGCGCCATGGAGTACCCGGCCGAGTTCCAGGGCACCTCGCAGGACACCCTGAACAAGCTGGGCATCTCCAAGGTGATGACCCTCACCTCGACGTACGACCACCGCGTCATCCAGGGCGCGGCCTCGGGCGAGTTCCTGCGCATCGTCGCGAACCTGCTGCTCGGCGAGAACGACTTCTACGACGAGGTCTTCAAGGCGCTGCGCATCCCGTACGAGCCGATCCGCTGGAACCGCGACATCGACGCCTCGCACGACGACGACGTCACCAAGGCCGCCCGCGTCTTCGAGCTGATCCACTCCTACCGGGTCCGCGGCCACGTCATGGCCGACACCGACCCGCTGGAGTACCACCAGCGCAAGCACCCCGACCTCGACATCACCGAGCACGGGCTGACGCTGTGGGACCTGGAGCGCGAGTTCGCCGTCGGCGGCTTCGCGGGCAAGACGATGATGCGGCTGCGCGACGTCCTGGGCGTCCTGCGCGACTCGTACTGCCGCACCATCGGCATCGAGTTCATGCACATCCAGGACCCGAAGCAGCGCAACTGGATCCAGGACCGCGTCGAGCGCGGTGCCACGACCGCCAAGCCCGAGCGCGAGGAGCAGCTCCGCATCCTGCGCCGCCTCAACGCGGCCGAGGCGTTCGAGACCTTCCTGCAGACCAAGTACGTCGGCCAGAAGCGCTTCTCGCTCGAAGGCGGCGAGTCCGTCATCCCGCTGCTCGACGCCGTGCTCGACGCCGCCGCCGAGTCGCGGCTCGACGAGGTCGTCATCGGCATGGCCCACCGCGGTCGCCTCAACGTCCTCGCCAACATCGTCGGCAAGTCGTACGCGCAGATCTTCCGCGAGTTCGAGGGCAACCTCGACCCGAAGTCGATGCACGGCTCGGGCGACGTCAAGTACCACCTGGGCGCCGAGGGCACCTTCACGGGCCTGGACGGCGAGCAGATCAAGGTCAACCTCGCCGCGAACCCCTCGCACCTGGAGACCGTCGACCCGGTCATCGAGGGCATCGCGCGCGCCAAGCAGGACATCATCAACAAGGGCGGCACCGACTTCACCGTGCTCCCCGTCGCGCTCCACGGCGACGCGGCCTTCGCGGGCCAGGGCGTCGTCGCCGAGACGCTCAACATGTCGCAGCTGCGCGGCTACCGCACCGGCGGCACCGTGCACGTCGTCATCAACAACCAGGTGGGCTTCACCGCTCCCCCGGAGTCCGCGCGCTCCTCGATGTACGCCACCGACGTGGCCCGCATGATCGAGGCGCCGGTCTTCCACGTGAACGGCGACGACCCCGAGGCCGTCGTCCGCGTCGCGCGGCTCGCCTTCGAGTTCCGTCAGGCGTTCAACAAGGACGTCGTGATCGACCTCATCTGCTACCGCCGCCGCGGCCACAACGAGTCGGACAACCCCGGCTTCACGCAGCCGCTCATGTACGACCTCATCGACAAGAAGCGCTCGGTGCGCAAGCTGTACACCGAGTCCCTCATCGGCCGGGGCGACATCACGCTGGAAGAGGCGGAGCAGGCGCTCCAGGACTTCCAGGGCCAGCTGGAGAAGGTCTTCACGGAGGTCCGCGAGGCCACCACGACACCCGGCGAGACCGAGGTCGCGCAGCCGCAGGCCGAGTTCCCGGTCAACGTGGACACCGCGATCTCCACCGAGGTCGTCAAGCGCATCGCCGACTCGCAGGTCAACATGCCCGAGCGGGTCACCGTGCACCCCCGGCTGCTCCCGCAGCTCCAGCGGCGCGCGGCCCAGATCGAGGAAGGCGCCATCGACTGGGGCACCGGCGAGATGCTCGCCTTCGGCTCCCTGCTCATGGAGGGCACCCCGGTCCGCCTCGCGGGCCAGGACTCGCGCCGCGGCACCTTCGGCCAGCGGCACGCCGTCCTCGTCGACCGCGTCACGGGCGAGGACTACACCCCGCTCCAGTACCTCTCCGAGGACCAGGCGCGCTTCAACGTCTACGACTCGCTCCTGAGCGAGTACGCGGCGATGGGCTTCGAGTACGGCTACTCGCTCGCCCGCCCCGAGGCGCTCGTGCTGTGGGAGGCGCAGTTCGGCGACTTCATCAACGGCGCGCAGACGATCATCGACGAGTACATCTCCGCGGCCGAGCAGAAGTGGGGCCAGACCTCCGGCGTCACGCTGCTCCTGCCGCACGGCTACGAGGGCCAGGGCCCGGACCACTCCTCGGCCCGCATCGAGCGCTTCCTCCAGCTGTGCGCGCAGAAGAGCATGACGGTCGCGATGCCGACGCTCCCGTCGAACTACTTCCACCTGCTGCGCTGGCAGGTCCACAACCCGCACCACAAGCCGCTCGTCGTCTTCACGCCGAAGTCGATGCTGCGCCTGAAGGCGGCGACCTCGAAGGCCGAGGAGTTCACCTCGGGCCAGTTCCGGCCCGTCATCGGCGACTCGACGGTGGACGCGGCGAAGGTCCGCAAGATCGTCCTGTGCTCCGGGAAGGTCTACTACGACCTGGAGGCCGAGCGGACCAAGCGGGGCGCGGACGACACCGCGATCATCCGCCTGGAGCGGCTCTACCCGCTGCCCGGCGCGGAGATCCAGGCCGAGTTCGCGAAGTACCCGAACGCGGAGAAGTTCCTCTGGGCCCAGGAGGAGCCGGCGAACCAGGGCGCCTGGCCCTTCATCGCGCTCAACCTGATCGACCACATCGACCTCTCGGTCGGCGCGGCGATCCCCCACGGCCAGCGACTGCGCCGCATCTCCCGCCCGCACTCCTCCTCCCCGGCGGTGGGCTCGGCGAAGCGGCACCAGCAGGAGCAGGCACAGCTCGTGGCGGAGGTCTTCGACGCCTGAGGCGCCGAGCCACGCCGACAGCCGACGCCTGAACGGGGAAGGCCCCGCCCCCACCGGAAACGGTGGGGGCGGGGCCTTCTGGCGTCTCAGCGGGGTTCGCGCGTCTCCGTACGGCTCCGATGCCCGCCTACGGCGCTCGCGCGTTCCCGCACGGCTGTGCCGCTCAGGTCGTGTACGCCTCGAAGTCCCACAGGCGTCCCTCGTGGGCGGCAAGGGTGAGGGGATGGCCGGGTCCGAGCGTCCGCGCCGCGCCCGCCTCCGCGCGCGCCCGGAGCCGCTCCGCCGCCTCCGGCTCCCCACAGGCCGCCTGGCAGGCGGCTGTGTCGAGGGCGGCGGCGAGCGCCCAGGGGTGCGCGGGCCCCACGGCGGCCTCCAGGTCCGCGCGGGCCGCCTCGGCAAGGGTCAGCGCTGTTCCCGTGTCACCGCGCCGGTACGCCACCAGCGCGACGTTCCCGCGCGAGCCCGCCGTGAAGGGGTGCCCCGGGCCGAACGCGCGCGTGTACGCGGCCGCGACGCCCTCCACGAGCGCCCCCGCCTCGTCCAGGTCCCCGTGCTCGCGCAGGTGGCATGCGAGGCTGTCGCGGCAGAGCAGTGTCAACGGGTGCCGTTCGCCGTAGTAGCGCGCCGCACGGCTGGCGACGGAGGCGAGCGCGGCGCCCGCCTCCTCCGTCTCGCCGAGCCGGGACCGGCACAGCGCGAGGTTCTGCTCGGCGCGCAGGGTCTGGAGGTGCTCGGGCCCGAGGTGGCGTGCGTGTGCGGCCACGCTCTCCGTCAGGAGCCCGCGGGCCTCCTCGTAACGGCCGAGCAGGCGCAGGTCCAGGGCGTGCGAGAGGCCGGAGAAGAGCGTCCAGGGATGGGCGGGGCCGTGCACGGCGCGGCGCGCCGCGAGGGTCCGTTCGTCCAGGGCGCGGGCGCCCTCGTAGTCGCCGAGCAGGCACAGCGTCGCGGCGATGTTGTTGTCCGCGGTGAGCGTCTGGCTCGCGCGCTCGCCGAACAGCGCGCGGTACGTGCGCGCGACGTCCGTCGAGAGCGCGTACGCCTCGTCGTAGCGGCCGAGGCCGCGCAGGTCGGCGGCGAGGCCGCCGAGGGCGCGCGGGTAGCGCTCGTCCGCGACGCCTGCCCGGCGCAGGTGGTCCACCGCCGCGCGGTCCATTTGCTCCGTCGCGGTGTACTCCCCCCGGGCGCGCAGCACGTTGGCGTAGTGGTGGGTCAGATCCCAGAAGCGGGGGTGCTCGGCACCGAGGAGACGTTCCCAGGCGGCAAAGGTCTCCCTCCCCAGCTCCCGCCCCACCTCATCATCGCCCGAAAGGTACGTGTACCGCAGGCAGTTGAGGACGAGACGCTGGACGTCCTCGTCGGTGTCCTCATGGGCCCCGGCGTGAATGAGGTGCGGGACGAGTTCGGCGTAATGAGGCCAGTGCGCGGTGGCGGAAGGGGCCTCGGGGTCCGCGGCGGCGAGGGCGGCGCGAACGGTCGTGTCCAGCCGTTCCGCTGTGTCGGCGGGCACCCCGGCACGGGCGATCTGATGCACCATCCGGTGCAGATAGAACGTGTCCGCCTCCCCGGTTCCGTCCGCTTCCCCGGTCCTGTCCGCCGCCGTGAGGACGACGGAGTAGCGGAGCAACTCCTCGGCCGCCGTGTGCCAGGCCCGGCGGTCGCCGAGGAGGCTCTCCAGTTCCGGCGGGACCCGGTCCCCGGGCATGTCGCGCAGCACGTGGACCGGGATGCGCCCGGGGGCGAAGCGGGTGCACAGGCGGAGCAGGTCGAGCGCGCCGGTTCCGGTGTCCCTGAGCCGGTTGATGAGCAGGGTCCACGCGCTGTGGAAGGTCACGGGGAAGTCGGCGGAGAGCGAGACGTCGCCGGTCGCGGCGGCCGATTCCAGGCGTGCGAGGTACTCGGACACGCTCGCGCGCGAGCCGGCGAGCCAGCCCGCCACCTGGTCGAGGACGAGCGGGAAGTCGCCGACCGCCTCCGCGAGCGCGTCCGCGTCTTCGGCGCTCAGGCGCGGGGCCCGGCGCGCGACGAAGGCCACGGACTCCTCCCGGCTGAACGTGGGCACGTCGAAGAGGTGGGGCAGATGGCTCGCCCAGTCGCGGTCGCGCGAGGTGACGAGTACGTGTCCCGGCCCCTCGGGGAGCAGATCCCTGATCCGCTCGGGTTCGTCGGCCCCGTCCACGACGAGGAGCCAGGGCCGGGCGGTCCCGCCCCGGCGCAGCCGGTCCAGCGCGGTGCGCAGCCGGGTCCCGTACTCGGCTCCCGCCGTACGGGTCCCGAGGGCGTCGGCGAGTTCGGCGAGCCCGCGGCGGCAGGCGCTGCGGCTCTCGCCGCCGGTCCACCAGACCACGTCGTACTCGTTGCCGTAGCGGTGCGCGTACTCGGTGGCGAGCTGCGTCTTCCCGATGCCCGACAGGCCCCACAGGACCAGCCCGGTCCCGCGCGCGTCCGCCCGCGTCAGCGCGTGGCGCATCGCGTCCAGGGACCCGGCGCGTCCGGTGAAGCGCGGGTTGCGCGCGGGCACCCCACCCCAGGCGGTGCCGGGTTCGGCCGGGTGGCGGGGTCCGGGTGTCTCTCCCGGTGCGGGCGGCGGGGGTTCGGCGGGAAGGCCGAGGAGCGCGCCGAGCAGCCGCCCGGCGGACTCGGGCGGCTCCTCCGCGAGGTCCAGCAGCGGCCACGCGTGCTCCGCGAGCGGGGGGACGGGCCCGACGGCGAGGACGGCGAAGGCGCCGGGGCGCTCCGCCTCGGCCCGGTCCAGGGCGGCGGCCCACACAGGTGCGGTGTCCGCCCCGAGCTGTTCCGCGCCGAGCACGAGCAGGACCCGCCCCGCCTCCCCCGCGAGCGCGCGCAGCGCCCCGGGTTCCGGCGGCGGCCCCACCGGCAGGCCCCGCAGGCCGGTGTCCAGACCGTGCCGGGCGGTCCACGCCCCGGCCCAGGCGGCCCAGGGCCTGTCCCGCGCGGTGTGGGCGACGAGCACGTCGCACCCGGGGGGCGGGGCTTCCCCGGCGTCCTGGCGCGGGTCCTCGTACGGGACCGCCGGGAGGCGCACCGTGTCGTCGGGCGGGTCCTCGCCGCCCCCGGCTCCCGTCCGGACCGTCACCGGCAGAGCCGCGCTGTGCACCGGGACGCCGTGTTCGTTGGCGAGAGTGAGCCACAGCGTGAGTTCGCCGGTGAGGTCGCCGATGTCGAGGAGGAAGCGCGCGGGCCCGTAGGTGCCGCCGAAGCGGTGCAGGACGAGGACGGGTTCGTCGAGCGCCGTGCACCGGAGGAAGGGCTCCCCGTCGAGGCCGACCGTGAAGGCGAACTCCTCGGCCGGATAAGGCCAGTCGGCGGGGTCGGTGCCGTAGGGGCCGAGGAGGTCGACGGTGACGAGGTGGTGGCTGCCGGGCTCGGCCTCCTCCGGCCAGGCGACGAGCGGTTCGGTGATCAGCTCGGGGAGGTACCGCTGCTCGCTCACGCCCCGCCCGCCTCCTCCCCCGGCGCGGACGCCCCCGCTTCCTGCTCGCGCAGGCCGAGGAGCCCGTGCGGGTGACCGTAGTGGTGGAACATGTACGTGTACAGGAGCCGCCTGACCCGCCGTTGACCGGGGACGTCGAAGGCGTCGCCGTCGTAGAGCGTCGGCAGGCGGCGCAGGTCGGGGAAGGCGGCGGTCACCTCGGCGCGATGCCTGCGCAGGGCCTCGGCGAGCGAGATGCGGGGCGCCGCAGCGAGCATGGCCATGACCGCGTGCACCGTCTCGCGCGCCTCCGCGTCGTTGACCGCGCCCATCGCCACGACGCAGCCGGCCGCGCCCTTGCGCAGGAAGAGTTCCGTGAAGCCGCGCAGCCGGGCCTCGCCCTGCGCGCTGTTGTCGACGGACCGCCCCGAGTGGCAGGCGTTGAGGTACACGACGGGGTGCTGTCCGGCGAGCGCGCGCATCGGCCGGGTGTTGAGTTCGCGCCAGGTGGTGTTGCCGAGCCGCAGCTCGCCGAGGCGCTCGCCGAACGTGCCATGGCAGGCGACGTAGACGAGCCCGGTCTCCTCGGCGACGTCTTCCAACTGGTCCAGGAAGACGGGGAAACGGGTGTGCGAGGTGTGCGCGAAGGGCCGGAACGCCTCGGTGTCCCCGCTCATCCCCGCCTCGGTGTAGCTCAGCACGCGGCCGGGCCTCGGCGGCGCCGGCTCGGGCAGCCGTTCCCGCGGGTCCCGGACGATCCAGCGCGTCGTACGGAGCGTGGCGCCGAGCAGACGCGGGGGCGGCGAACCCGCGTGCTCGGCGTGCTCGGTCCGCTGGGCGGTGGGTCGTGCCGGGCGGCCGGGGAGCCACAGGAGTTCCCACGGGAGTTCGGAGCCCGTGTCGTCGCGGATGACGAGGCCGTGCCCGGGGCCGTGGGCGTCGGCGAGGCGCGCGAGCCAGTCGGTGAGGCGTTCGTGGCGCGCGGACCACTCGGCGACGGCGAGGAGGAGTTCGGAGGGGTCCTCGCCCTCGGAGTGAAGCCGGGCGAGCGTCAGGTCCGGGGCAATGAGCCGCTCCGGGTGCGGCGGCAGGTCGAGCGGCGGGTGCGCGCCGCACCAGCACCAGGCCCGCACCCGGTACGAGGTCAGGTCCCCGCTGCGCTCGCGCTGGACATGCATGAGGCTCAGCCCGGACGGCAGCCGGTGCCGCACGTCGATCCCGACCGCGCCGAGCCGGACCGGGCGTCGCGTCCGCGCGGCCTCGGCGACGTGCCTGGCCACCTCGCCCGCCTGCCGGGGCAAGGGGTGGAGGCGACGCAACGCGGCCCGCATCGCGGGGCCGGGACGGTGGGCGTCGGGAAGCTCGTCGTCCGTCACCACGCCTCCTCCCCCGCCGCGCCCGCAGAACCCGGCGCATTCCCCGCGCCGGCCGGAGCCGCCGGCGCGGGCAGCGCCAGCCGCTCCGCGCGCAGCGCCTCGGCGAACGCGGGGGTCAGCGCCGCCGCGTTCCCGGGGACGAGGAGCGTGACGCGCAGCCGGGTGCGGTCGAGCGCGGTGAGGCGCGCGGCCTGCGCCAGGCTGTCCCGTACCGCCCGGTCGCCCACGGGCACGGGCGGGAAGCGGCCCGAGAGGCTGCTGTCGAGCGGGACGTTGGCGCGCCCGTCGCTCGCGACGACGAGCCATGCCTCCACGAGCCTGCCGCCGTACTGGCCGAAGGCATGGCGCAGTTCGGCGGCGGCAAGCGAGAGGGCGTGCGGCAGAGGGGTGGCGCGGCCCGCCGGGCGGCGCAGCGCCGCGGCGAGGCGCGGGTCGAGCACACGGCGCGCGGCGAAGACCTCGGCGCGCAGTTCGTGCGCGGCACCCGCCGCGCCCGCCTCCACGACGCAGAGCCCGGCGCGTTCGCTGTAGGCCCAGTCGAGGAAGGGCCGCAGGCTCGCGCTCCAGTCGCCGCCGGGGCGGGCGGTGTGGTCGAGGAGCAGGACGAGCAGCCGCTCGGGGACGGGGGCGCGTACGTAGGCGCGCAGGTCCGCCGGGTCGATGCGCAGCCACCCCGCCGTCCCGCGCAGCGCCGCGAGGCGCGCCGCCTCGACGACGGTCGGCACCGGGGCCACCTCGCGCACGGTGCGCGCGCGCCGGGTGCCGATGACCGCGCCGTGCTCGCCGCCCGGCTCGGTGCGCGCACGCGGTCCGAGCGCGGTGCGGGCGGCGGTCGGCTGCTCGGTGTCCTCCGGGTACGGGGCCTCCGCGGCGCGCTCGGCCTCGACCGGCGCGGTGCCGATCGCCCGGGGCGGCGACGGTCTGCTGACGCGTTCCACGGGGCCCGGCGTGTTTCCCGCCACGGGCGGCGTGGGTCCGGACGCGGGCTCGCCGGCCGGGTCCCGGCGCGGGGCGCTCTCGGCGGGTACGGGGGCGGAGGGCAACGGGGCGTGGAGCCCGAGCACGGCGGCGGCCCGCTCGGCGTGCGCCCTCCCGGCCGCCGGGTCGCCGTCGAGCCGCGCGAGGCCGCGTGCGAGGCGCCCGAGGGCGAGCAGCCGCCGCCCTGTGGCCCGTTCCCCGCCCAGCTCCACGATCCGGGCGAGGGCGGCCTCGTCGAGCGGTACGCGGGCGGGGTCGGGCAGGGCGCGGCCTCTGCCGGGCACCCGCGTCCCGTGCCCCGCGAGTGCGGTCGGCGTCACGGACCGCAGGGCACGCGCCGCGCAGCGGAGCGGGAAGCGGTCGAGGAGATGGGCGGAGAGCTGGGCCGCGTCCTCGGTGGAGCAGCAGGCGAGCCAGCATGCGCGCGGGCGCAGTCGCAGGCGCAGGCCGGGGCGTTCGACGACGGTGTCCTCACTGCCGAGGAACTGGAGCGCCGCGCGCAGCCCGGCCGTGCTGAGGCGGCTCAGTTCGGGGACGACGACCAGCGGCGGTGGCCCCGGGGCCAGCTCGGCGGAGAGGAGGGCGCCGGGGGCGAGGAGCGGGGTCCCCTCGCCGCCGGGGCCGGCGCTGAGTCTCGTCCACAGGTCGGCGTCCCGCGCGCCCGCGCCGAGGTGGACGACGGGCGCGGGCCCCGCCCCGTCGCCGAGGAGGTCGCGGAGCACGGTGGTGACGACGGGCAGCAGTCCTGGCGGCGGGTCGAGGAGGAGGAGCCCGCCGAGTCCGGGGTCGGCGGCGGCGCAGACGAGGAGCGTCCGCAGTGCCTCGGCGGAGCCGGGCATCCCGTCCCGCCACGCCCCCGCCGCTCCCCCGGACAGCACCGCCCCCTTCGCCTCGGATGGGGCCGCCCCCGTCCCCTCCTCCCTCGTCATGCGCCGGTCGTGCCCAGGAGTTCGTCGAGGACCGCTTCCTCGGCCGGGGTCCAGCGGTGGCCGCCCTCCTGGGTGGTGTCGGGGCGGCGGTGGCGGAAGGCCATCGGGAGGACGGCACGCAGGTGCGCGGGGCTCGTCGTGATGGCGCCTTCGAGTGCGGCGAGCGCGCGGGCGGCCCGTATCGCCGTGAGGTCGCCCCGGTGCCCGTACACCTCCAGGCGGCTCGCGGCCTGCGCGCACAGCGAGAGCAGTTCCTCGGGGACATCGATGTGAGGGAGTGCCGCGCGGGCCCGGCCGAGCGCGGCGCGCCGCTCGGCGTCGGCGGCGCGGGCCTCGGCGAGCCACGGCGAAGTCCCGCCCGCGCGTTCGACGGCGCGCTCGGTGTCGAAGCGCAGTACCGTGCGGACCATGGCCTGGCGCTCGGCCGCGTCGAGTTCCGCGACGGGCACGAGGAGCCCGAAACGGTCGAGAAGCTGGGGGCGCAGGCCGCCCTCCTCCGGGTTCATGGTGCCGCACAGGGCGAAGGAGACGGCGCTGACGTCGTTCCTGCCCTCGCGCTGCACCGAGAGCACGCCGGTCGCCGCCGCGTCGAGTATGAGGTTCACGATGTGGTCGTCGAGGAGGTTGACCTCGTCGATGTAGAGGAGGCCGCGTTCGCCCGCCTCGGCGAGCAGGCCCGGCTGCTTGCTCGCCCTGCTGCGCAGCAGCGCGTCGAGTTCCCAGCCGCCGAGTACGCGGTCGTCCGTGGCGTTGATGGGGAGGGTGACCGGGAGGAGTCCCTCGGTCATGAGGCCGAAGGCGCGTACGACGGTGGACTTGGCGGTGCCGCGCTGGCCGCTGAGCAGCACGCCGCGGATCGCGGGCTCCACGTACTGGAGTTCCAGGGCGCGTTTCGCCGCCTCCTGCCCCACCACGAGGCCGTACGGCAGGATTTCCGGCCCGGGGTCGCGTGGGGCGGGGGGTTGTGGGGCGGGCATCAGGGGGTTTCCGGTGGGGGTGGGGCGGGTGTCGGGGTGGGGGGCTCCGCGTCGGTGAGGGTGGGGGGTGTGCGGCCCGGGGCCCAGCGGAAGGTGAGCTGGAGCTGAGCCTCCGCCGTGGACTTGGCGAGGCCGATCGTGCCTCCGGCCTCGACGCGGATGGCGAGTTGCAGCTCGACCTCCTCGGGGCGCACCGCGCGGCCGAGGGCGTTGAAGCGGGCGGCGGCCTGGCGGGCGCAGCGTTCGGCGAGGTCGAGAGCGTCGCCGTAGGAGTCGCGGACGATGGTGCCGACCCGTTGCGCGCCGTTGCCCCGGGCCCGTACGTCGTCCCACAGGCCGTCGTTCTCGCGCTGCGCGGGCAGCCCGGTGTCGACGAAGATCGGGATGTCCTCGTCCGGCGCGCTCCCCTGCCCGGCCGCTTCCGCCATGCTCTCCCCCTCGCCTCGCACCCCGGCACGTGCCTCAACTCCATTATTCCGCGAGGGAGTTGCTTTTCGTGTCGGAGTGCGGAATTCACCGGGCGGCGACGGCCGGTCCCCGGGGCCGCTCTCCGCGGCCCCGGGGTCCCCGCCGCGCTCCGTCAGGTCGTCTGCGGCTCGAAGTCCCAGAAGGGGCGCTGCCGGGAGCGGGCCGAGACGGTGTGGACGTGCTGCGGGCCGAGCGTCTGGGCGAGGTCGTCGAGCGCGGCCGACTCCTCCTTGTCGGCGGCCTCGCGCTTGCGCAGGGCGCGCAGGTCGGCGGCGTGCGCGATCCGGGCGCTGAGCGTGAGCGGGTGCGTACGGCCGAGGGACTCGGCGGCCTGCACCGCCGTCTTCGCCGTGAGGCGTTCCGCGCTCTCCACGTCGCCGAGGACGTTGCGGATCGCGGCGGTGTTGACGGCGCAGCCGAGGGACCACGGGTGCCAGGCGCCGACCGCGCGCTCCATCGTGACGAGCGCTTCCTCGCTCATCTCCAGGGCCTGTTCGCGCTCGCCGAGGTTGCGCAGGATGAGGGCGAGGTTGCCGCGCACCCCGGCGGTGTAGGGGTGCGCGTCGCCGAGGGTCCTGCGGTACGAGAGGTCGACGCGCTCGCCGGTCCTGCGCGCCTCGTCGATGTCCCCGTGCTCGCGCAGGAAGGAGCTGAGGCTCGCGAGGAAGAGGAGCGTCGTGGGGTGCCGGCCGCCGATGACGCGTTCGCAGCGTTCGACGACGGAGGCGAGCGCGATCCCGGCCTCCTGCCGCTGGCCCTGGCGGTAGCGGCCCATCGCGAGCCCGAACTCGGCGCGCAGGGTCTGCGGGTGGTCGCTCCCCATGACGAGCTGGTTCTCGCGGACGCTCATCTCCAGGTTGGAGCACGCTTCCTCGTTGCGCCCGAGCAGGCGCAGGTCGGTCGCGTAGGAGATCTCGGAGAACAGGGTCCAGGGGTGGCGCCGGGCGAGCAGCCTGCGGCGGTCCTCCAGGATGCGCCGGTCGATCGCGAGCGCGCCCTCGTAGTCGCCGAGGAGGCGGAGCGAGGCGGCGACGTTGTTCTGGGCGCTGAGGTAGCGGGAGTCCTCGGGGCCGACGAGTTCGCGGTAGGTGTCGGCGAGCCACACCGACAGCTCCTTGGCCTCCTCGAAGCGGCCGAGCCCGCGCAGGTCGGCGGCGAGTCCGCCGGCCGCGCGCAGGTGGTCGAGGTCCTCCTCGCCCTTGGTGCGGCGCAGGAACTCGACGGCCGGGCGCTCGATCCGCTCGGTGGGACCGTACTCGCCGAGGGTGCGCAGCACGTTGGCGTAGTGGTGGGTGACGTCCCAGACCCGGGGGTGCTCGGCGCCGAGGACCTCGCGCCAGGTCTCCAGGGCGCGCTGCCCGAAGGTCCGCCCGGCGTCGTACTCGCCCGAGAGGTACATGTACCGCAGGCAGTTGAGGACGAGGCGCTGCACGTCGGCGTCCGTGCTGTGCAGGACGTCGGCGTACTTGAGGTGCGGGACGATCTCGGCGTAGCGGGGCCAGTTGCGGGTGTCGGTGGGGCGGCCGGGGTCGGCGAGCGCGAGGGCGCGCCGCACGGTGTCGGCGAGACCGACGCCCTCCTCCGCCGAGATGTCGCTGTGCACGATTTGATGGACCATTCGGTGCAGGTAGAGGGATTCTCCGGACTGGGCGTCCTCGGTGGCCCCTTCGTGGGACTCCAGGCGGACGACGGAGTACTGGCGCAACTGGTTGACGGCCCTGTTCCAGCGGAGCGGGTCGTTGAGCAGGCCGACGAGCTGTTCCGGCACGCCCTTCGCGGGCAGGTCCCGCAGGAACCACACGGGGATGAGGCCGGGGGCGAAGTACGTGCACAGGCGCAGCAGGTCGATGGACTCGGGCACGGTGTCCCTGAGCCGGTTGAGCAGTATGCTCCACGCGGTCTGGAAGGCCGCGGGGAAGTCGGCGGAGACCTTGACGACGCTCGTGTCACCGCCCTCCTCCAGCAGTGCGATGTACTGCTCGATGGAGATGTCCGAGTCGTTGAGCCAGCCGGCGGCCTGGTCGAGGACGAGCGGCATGTCGCCGAGGGCCTCGGCGAGCCGGTCGGCCTCCGCCTCGTCGAGGCGCGGTGCCCGGCGGCGGATGAAGGCGACGGACTCGTCGCGCGCGTAGACCGGCACGTCGAGCAGCCGGCTGTTGTGCTGGCTCCAGTCGGTGTTGCGGGAGCTGATCAGGACGTGTCCGGGGCCGGTCGGGAGCAGGTCCCAGACCTCCTCGGGCTCGTCGGCCCCGTCCACGACGATGAGCCACTTGGCGTACGGGTCGCCGCGCCGCAGCGCGTCGAGCGCGGCGCGCAGCCGCTCGCCGTACTCGTCGCCCGTGCGCAGGCCGAGGGCGGTGGACAGCTCGGCGAGGCCGCGCCGGTAGGTGCCGCGGTTCTCCGCGCTGATCCACCACACGACGTCGTACTCGGAGCCGAAGCGGTAGACGTACTCGGCGGCGAGCTGTGTCTTGCCGACGCCCGACATGCCGTTGAGGGTAAGGACGCCCGCGCCCTCACCGGCCTCCGAGAGGTAGTGGTACGCCTCGTTCAGCAAGGTCTCGCGGCCCGTGAAGCGGGTGTTGCGGCGCGGGACGGCGCCCCAGACCTCGGGGGTGTCGAGGGGGAACCGGGGTCCCGGGGTCGCGTTGACGCGGGCGGGGAGGCGGTCGGTGGGCAGGCCGAGGGCGAGCAGCACGCGGCGCTCGGCCTCGCGCTCGCCGATGCCGGTCAGCTCGGAGGGGGCGAGCGCCGTGGTCGCGGTGGGCAGGGCGCCGCTCGCGACGCTCACGGCGGCGAAGCGCGCGCGGTGCGGCGGGACGACGTTGCGCAGCGCGGTGTTCCACTCGGGCACGGTGCGGGGGCCGAGCTGGAAGTACCAGTCGCTGAGGATCAGGAGGACCTTGCCCGGCGCGAGCACCAGGTCGGCGAAGCTCGTCTCCAGGCTCTCGGAGACCGGCGGGTCCCAGCGCTGGAAGGACACCTGGTACCCGCGCAGGTTGAGGCGGTGACCGATCCAGGCCGCCCAGGCGCGGTTGAAGCCGGCGAAGCTGATCGTGATCGGCTCCGTGACCGGCGGCCGGCCGGCACCACCGCTCGTGCCTGTCCCCGTTGTCATACGACACCCTCCCGGCTGCGTCCCGGCCCCGCGGCGCCGGGCCCTTCGCCTGCCTCGCGGTGGTCACACCGCGAGTGGTTCGATTCCACTCAACGTACCGTGCGGTGAAGCTTTTTCACGAGTCGTCAGAAGGCTTCGTGAGCACCTTTCCCCGCTGTTCGCCCGAACGCGTGAAAGGCACTCCTGTCCCGCTCCCTGCGCCACGCGCCGCGCTTCGTGTCGACGTACGCGCGGGCCCGCGCGAGGTGCCCGGCGGGAGGTGCGGTGCGGGACAGCTCGAGGTGCACGGCGACCATGCCGTCGGCGAAGGCCCGGCCCTCCGGGGTGAGCACCTCGGAGCCCACGAGCTGGGGCAGCGCGGCGGCCACCATCTCGTGGCAGCGCGCGTGCTCCGCCCAGGCGTGCTCGCGTTCGGGTCCCTCGGGGCCGCCGAGCGCGTACGCCTGCCACCAGTGGGCGAGGGCGAGGTGGCTGTAGATGCCCTGCAGGAGGCCGTCGAAGGGGCGGGGGTCGGGGCGCCAGGGGGCGAAGTAGACGGCGGCGGGGCCCGCCTCGTGCAGGTGGGTCAGCTCGCCGAGCGCGGAGAGCTTGGCGTGCCCGAGTTCGTGGACGAGGAGCGCGGCGAAGGCGACGGGGCTCGGCGGGACGCTCGCGAGGACCACGCCGAAGGCGTCCTTGCGGGTCGCGCTGCAACTGCCCCCGGCGGGGTCGCCCGCGCGGCTCGTCGGGGTGCGCAGCGGGACGAGGGAGTGGAGCAGCCGCGTGGCCTCGGCGAGGCGGTGCGGTCCGCCGAGCGCGAGGAGCGGCGCGGTGCCCGCCCAGCTCTCGTACCAGGGCTTGCGGCTCGCGTCGTCGAGGGTCACGGGCTCGCTCAGGGAGTGGTGGCGCACTCCCGGCGCGGCGCGGTAGGGCCCGGTGTCGTCGAGCGGTACGGGGCGGGCGCCGGGGACGAGCGGGGGCAGGGCGTGCGGCGGGAGCCAGTCGGCGTCGGCCGACCAGGTGCTGTGCCCCGGGCGGGTGAAGACGGTGACGCGCCGTTCGCCGCGGGGTGTGAGCCGTATCGCGCCCTCGGTGTGCGCGGCCATGACGCGCAGGGGGTGCGGGCCGGGGACGCGCAGGGTGCCCATCCCGGGGAGGGCGAGGGCGCCGTCGTACGCCGTGAGTTCCGTCGTGACGGGGAGTCCGGCGGCGACGGCGGCGGCGAAGGCGAGGGCGCTGAAGTGCGCGAGGCCGCGCTCGCGGTCGCCCGGGGCGGGCTCGCGGGCGGTGACGGCGGCGAGGGTCTGGCGGGCCCAGGGGCCCGTGAGGGGGTGGAGGAGCAGGGCGCGGACGTGCGCGGCGGCCTCGGGACTCTCGGCCTCGGCCGCCTCCAGGAGGGCCCAGTCGGCCGCGGCGCGGCGCCCTTCGGCGGGCGCGACGCGGGCCGGGGCGGCATCGGTGACGGTGTCGAGCAGCGCCCGCAGCAGCAGGAGCCTGCGGTTGGCCTGGTCGTGGACGAGGTGGTCGAGGGTCGCCTCGCCGCCCTCGGTCCTGGCGAGTTCGCCCAGCACCGACGGCGGCACGACGGACGGGAGGACGGACGGACCGGAGGGCGGTACGGACGGCGGGACGGCGCGCGTCATCGGCTGGCTCCTGGGACGGGTGCCGGCCGCGGCTCGCCGGGCGCTCCCCGCGCCGCCCGGTCCAGGGCGACCGCCACGTGGCGGATGAACTTCTTCAGGTCGGCGCAGTACACGGAGGGGTGGGCGAAGCCGCCGCCCTCGCGGTAGCGGTGCGCGTAGTGCCCGCCGCCGCAGACGGTGAGCAGCGGGCAGGCGCGGCACTCGGCGGCGAGCGCGGCGGCGCCGGACTGGCGGGCGCGGACACCGGGGTGGCCGAGGGCCGTGTCGAAGGAGTGGGCGAAGACGTCGAGCCCGGTGGCCGCGGCGCCCTCGTAGGCGGACTTGAGGGAGTCGACCTGCTCGATCGCGCCGTCCGTCTCGACGACGACGGCGGTGAAGGGGTCGAGGCCGAGGGACTCGGTCGCGGCGGGGCGGCCGAGGAGGAGGGCGAGGCACTCCTCGAAGAGCCGTATCCGGGTGGTGCGGCGCGGGGCCTGCCACCAGGCGTCGAAGACGGCGCACAGCCAGTCGGCGTACGGCGTCGGCCCGCCGTCGGGGCCCCGCGCGGCGTCGATACCGGGCGGCGGGCTGGACCAGTTGCCGTGCGGGAGGAGCAGGTCGAGCGCGGGCGGGCCCAGGGCGAGGAGCGAGGTGTACAGCTCCACGGGGTCCGTGAGCGGGTCGACGACTGTGAGGATGCCCGCGTACGCGTCGGGGTGCGCGGCGAGGAGGCGGGCCGCGCCGCGCGCGGCGCGGAAGGAGGGGCGCCCGGCGTGGTCGACGCGCTGCCTGTTGTGCGCGGCCCTGCCGCCGTCGAGGCTCAGCCCGACGCGGATGCCCGCCGCGCCGAGCGTGCGCAGGGCGGCCTCGCTGAGGAGGGTGCCGTTGGTCTGCACGGTGACGTGCACCTCGCACCCGGCGGGGACGGCGGCGCGGACCTGCTCCGCCAAGGCGGCGAGCGGTCCCGCGCCGCCGAGGAGCGGCTCCCCGCCGTGCAGCACGAGCGAGACGGCGGGCAGCGCGTGCGCCGCCGCGTGCTCGCCGATGCGCCGCGCGGTGTGGGCGCGCACCTCGGGCGAGGCGGTGGCGGGGCGGGCGCGCCAGCTCGTGTCGGGGCCCTCGTAGAGGTAGCAGTAGCGGCAGGCGAGATTGCACCTGCTGTGCGTCTTGAGGATGAACTGCCGGAAGGGATACGGGGCTTCGCCCGCTCCCCCGCTGCCGTCCCGGTGCTCGTGGCCCGGCGCGGAGGGGGTCGTCGCTCGCACTGCTCGCTCCCCCAGGTCCGGTCGAGGGGCGGTCCCGCGCCCCGTGTGGTGGGTCTCCCGCTCGCTGTACGGGGCGAAACCTCGTACGGGCCCGATGTCCTGTTCGCCGCGCCGCCCGTCCGAAACCGGGAGCCCGCGTGGGAGCGGGTGCCAGGGCGGGAGCGGGTGCCAGGGCGGGAGCGGGCGCGCCCGCGCGGGTGCGGGGGGCGGGGCCGGGAGCGGATGCCTTTACTGAGCACGCGCCCTTCCGGAGCAGGTGCCCTTCCGGGCCACGTCCCCTCCGGGCCACTCCCCTCCGGGCCACGTCCCTTCCGGGCCAGGTGCCCCGTCCGGGCGGGTCCCCGCCGCCCGCGAGGGCGGACGGGCCGCTCACATCGCGTTGTTGAACCCCCACAGCATCTCGCTCGAACTCCCCGCCCGCTCCCGGAGCCCGTCGAGCACTTCGCTCAGGACCGGGTGGTCGAGGGCGCGCAGGGCGCGCAGGTCGAGTGCGGTGAGGTCGGGGAGCGCCTCGTCCTGGCCGGGTGCTCCGCTGCTGTCGTGCGTCATGGGGTTCCCCCTCGTCGATGCGGCTCGGTGCGGAGCGGGACGGCGCTGTCCCGGACCCGGGCGCCCTGCCCGCCCCGGC
This sequence comes from Streptomyces sp. Tu6071, assembly GCF_000213055.1. NCBI lineage: Bacteria > Bacillati > Actinomycetota > Actinomycetes > Kitasatosporales > Streptomycetaceae > Streptomyces > Streptomyces sp. Tu6071. Next base: position 2,357,282 of record NZ_CM001165.1, read on the forward strand.
CCCCGCGGACGGCGGCGGCGTGCGGCACGGTCCCGCTCGCGCGTCCGTCGAGGCGGCGCGCGCCGGTCAGTTCGCGGGCCGGTTCGCTAGGTCCTCCAGCTCCTGGGCGGTCTGCCGGGGGGTGGGTTCGCCCATGGCCTCCATGCCCGTTGGCAAGCGTTTCCATTCCTCCAGCGCGGCGAGGTAGGCGGTACGGGCCGCGCGCGGCTGGGCGGCGCCCGCGTAGTCGCGGCCCAGCCAGTGGTGGGCCTGCGCGGTGCGCGAGACGGCCGTGGCGCGCTCGCGGTCGGTCGTGGCCTCCTCCTGGGCGCGGCGCCCGGCGCGGGCCGCGGCGCGGAAGACGTCGGCCGCCTCCCCGTACCGGGCGAGGCGGCTCGCGCCGGTCGCCGCGCGCAGGAGGCACTGCCCCCACTCCAGGTGCGCGGTCGCCGCCGGCAGCGGTTCGCGGGTGCGGCGGGCGGCGAGGCCGAGGTGGAACTCGGCCTCGCGCAGGTCGACGCGGTCGCCCGTGAGGTGGTGGCGGTGGACGAGGGCGCGGCCGAGGAGGAGTTCGCGGTGCGGTGCCGCGCTGTGGCGGCTGCCCGTCTCGGTGAGGCAGGTGCGCAGCACCTGGACGGCGCGGGTGGCGCGGGCGAGCCGGGCGGCGGGATCGCCGTCGCCGAGGCGGGCGCGGTCCAGGAGGGTCTGGCCGTACTCGGCGAGGAGGCGGGTGTGCGCCGCGCTGTCGCGCGGGATGCCGGGCAGCGCCTGGTCGAAGTGCTCGGCGGCGGCGTCGAGTTCGGCCGGGTCGGCGTTCTCGGTGTAGCGGGCGCGGTGCAGGCGCGCGGTGCGGGCGAGGAGTTCGCTGCGGTGGCGGGCGCGGGCGCCGGGGAGGGCGGTGGCGAGCCTGCGGGCCGCCTCGGCGAGCCCCTCGGGGCCCGAGGCGAGGAGGGCGTCGACGAGGTCGAGGACGACGGCGGGCCGGTCCTCGGGGCGCAGCGCCGACTCGTCGTGCGCCGGGGGCGTGACGTCGAGCGCGGTGCGCAGCGAATGCGCGGCGCGCCGGGCCCGGACGCGGGCGTCGGCACCGGCGCCCGCGAGCCCGGCGAGGCGCAGGAGGAGCCGTCCGTGGGCGAGGGCGAGCAGGGCGGGGACCTCGTTCTCCTCGCCCTCGCGCGCGTCGGCGAGCGCTTCGAGCATTCCGACGCCGCTCTGGAGCAGCGAGCTGTCCCCGCTGATGCGGAACTGGCTCTCCAGGACGCCGACGCGCTCCAGGGTGAGCCGCAGGGCGTGCGCGGGGTCGAGCCCGGGCGCGGCGCAGGCGGCGGCGTACTCGCGTTCGGCGGCGCGCAGCAGGTCGAGCGCCTCGGCCCGGGAGCCCTGGCGGCGCGCGTCCTCGGCGAGCGCGGCGAGGACCTGGGCGAGGACGGCGCGGTGCGCGGGCGCGTGCGACGCGGCGACGGCGGCCTCGGCGTGGCCGCGCGCCTCCTGGAGCATCGCCTCGCCGCGTTCGACGCGCCACAGCCGCAGCAGGGTCGCCGCGCACGTGGCGAGGAGTTCGGGCGCGGGCTGTTGCTGCTGGCGCACGGCGCTGCGCAGGAGCTGGGCGGCGTCCATGAGGGACTGGACCATGCCGTGCCGCTCGTACTCGGCGACGAGGCCGTCCGCGGCGCCGAGCGCGGGGTGCGGGAGGCCGCCGTCGCCCGCGGGCAGGGGCGACACGGGCAGGAACCGCCGCAGCACCTCGGCGGCGACCTCGGCGAAGGGCTGCGGTACGCCCTCGGGGCCGCGCGCGGCGGACTCCTCCTCGTCCCCCGCGCCGTCCGGACCCTCGTACGGCGCGTCCGCCGCGTCCTCGTACCCCTCGCCGCCGGTGACCGGGAGCCGGTCCCGCTCGGCGGGGGGCGGCAGGGCGGGGCCCCCGTCGAGCTGGGCGAGGGCGAGCGCGGGGAAGTTGGGGCCGCCCTTGCCGAAGTGCTGGGTGACGTACTCGGAGCAGTGCTTCAGGATGAGCGCGGCCTCGTCCCTGCCGAGCGGGCCGAGGAGCGCCTCGCGCACGCCGGGCGCGAAGGCGTACCAGGGCCCCGTCGCGGGGTCCTCGTCGCTCTGCCTGAGGAGTCCGCCGAGGAGGACTTCGGCGAGTTCGGCGGGCCCGGAGCCGGGGAGCATGGTGCGCTGCACGAGCTGCATGACGGGCAGCGAGAGCGGGGCGGCGGCGAGGTGGGTCGCGAGGCGGCCCGCGAGCGGCGAGGCGGCGGCGCGGAAGCGGCTGACGCGCTGGAGCGCGGGCACCTCGGCGCTGCGCTCCGGGGCGGCCCCGGCGGGCTGGTCGGGGCGCACCCAGCCGATGGCCCCGGTGACGGCGCCGCCGCCGCGTCCCGTCATGAGCCGCGCCCAGGAGGCGAGCGCGGCTGGCACCGGCGGGACGACGGGCACGGGCAGGGCCTCGGGCGAGGGGCGCATGGTGCCTTCGGCGACCTGGAGCCGCCCGGTGCCCGTGCGGGTGAGGCGGCCGAAGACGACGGGGAGCCGCGTGCGGTTCCACAGGCGTTGCGGGAGCGGCTGGAGGACGGAGACCGGTCCGGAGCGGGCGAGGCGGTGCAGGAGCCGGTGGCCCTGCCCGGTGCGCCACAGCTCGCCCGCGCAGTCGCTCACGACGAGGGTGAGGCTGCGCCCGGTGGGGTCGGCGAGGCGTTCGGGGGCGTAGCGGGGGCCCGCGCCGGGCGCGGCGGCGAGGGCGAGCGGCGCGCCCGGACCGGGACCCTCGTGGAGGTAGTGGCAGCGGATACCGGCGAAGGCGCCGAGCTGCGAGAAGACCTGCCGCAGCTCCTCGAACATGCGCTCCCACACGCGCATCGAGGGGGAGGCCTCGAGGACGAGGTGGAGGGTCGCCTCGCGGCGCTCGACGGTGCGGTAGACGGGGAGGACGAGGCCGCCGGCGCGGGCGGAGAGTTCGGCGGTCGCGGTCTCGTCGAGCACCTTGCGCCGCCGGGTGCCCGCCGTGCGGAAGCGCTGGAGGGGGCGCAGGGCGCGCTGGAGGTCGAGCGTGGAGCCGAAGGCGGGCGCGGCGGGCACGCCGATGCGCAGCCCGCGGCCGGGCACGAGGTCGCCGACGGCGTAGGCGGAGCCCTCGGCCGGGCCGACACGCGCCCCGGAGCCGTCCGCCGGCCCGGTGCGCCCGGCGTAGAGCCCGACGGTCCCGCCGGTCCGGCCCACTTCGTGCGACGGCGGCTCCTCGGGCGGCGAGGGCGGCGCGGGCGGTACGGGTCCCGGGGGCAGCGGTGCGGGCGGTACGTCGCTCTCCGGGGCGCCCCGCTCCCCCGTACCGTCCTCGCCCGGGGGCCCGCCGATGCGGCCCGCGAGCCACAGCGCGTCGCCGAGTTGTTCGGCGTCGGGGTCGAGTCCGGCGGTGCGCAGGGTGAGGACGAAGGAGGAGAGGGGGGACGGCGGGGCGGCGCGCGGTGCCCGGGGTGTGCCGTCCGCCTGGCCCGGCGGGCCCGCGAACCCCGGCGGGGCGAAGGGAGCGCGCGGGGCGGGGGCGGGGCCTTGGTCGTGGGCGGGGCGCTGATCGTGAGCGGCGCGCTCTTCGTGGGCGCCTTGTTCGTGGGCGGCGCGCTGTTCGTGGGCGGCGCGCTGTTCGTGAGCGCCCCGCGACGCGTCAGCGCCCCGCGACGCGTCAGCGGTCCCCGGTTCGCCAGCGCCCCCCGGCGCGTCTGCCGCTCCCGGTGCACCGGCCGCGGACCCCGTGCCCCACCCGGTCTCCCCGGCTTCCGGCGCGTCCCCCGTCCTGTGACGCCCCGCCGCCCCGGCCCCCGTTCCGTGCGCGTTCCCCGGCTCGTCCTCCAGCCCGGACCCCGCCCCGTGCGCCTCCCTCGGCCCGGGGCCCGCCCCGTACCCCCGTGCCGTGCCGCGACCGGGGAGCGGGCGCGGGAGGGGGCCGGGGTCGGCGGGGCCCTCGGCGCGGTCGTCCCCGTGGTGCGGCATGGCGAAGTCGCGCATCGGGGTCACCTCGGGCGGTCGAGTCGCTGGATGAGGAGTTCGGCGAGGCGGTCGCGGTCGAGCCCGGGGGCCGCGCCGGTCAGGTGGATCGCGTTGAGGAGCTGGTCGGCGGCGAGGAGTTCGGTCTGCGAGCGCTCCAGGAAGCGCGCGATGAGGTCGTCCGCGTCGCGCTCGCGCTCGCGGCCGAGGTGGGCGCGGACGAAGTTGGCGAGGCGTTCGTGGTCGGGGCGGCCCAGTTCCAGGTGGATGCAGCGGCGCAGGAGCGGCGCGGGGAAGTCGCGTTCCTCGTTGCTCGTGAGCACGACGAAGGGGAAGTGGGTGCAGGCGACCCTGCCGTCCTTGATCCGCACCTTGCGGCCGTCCGAGGTGAGCACCTCGGCCTCGTTGCCCGGGAGCCGGTCGGCGAGCCGCTGGAGTTCGGGGATGACGAACTCGCCCTCCTCCAGGATGTTGAGGAGGTCGTTCGGGAGGTCTATGTCGCTCTTGTCCAGCTCGTCGACGAGGAGGACGCGGGGGCGCGCGGAGGGGAGCAGCGCGGTGCCGAGCGGGCCGAGCCTGATGTAGTCGCCGATGCGCTCGGGGGCGCCGGGGCCCCCGGCCGCGGCCTCCGGGTCGTGCGCGGCGATCTGCACGTCCTGGAGGCGCGCTATCGCGTCGTAGTGGTAGAGGCCGTCCTGGAGCGAGGTGCGGCTGACGATGGGCCAGCGCAGGACGTCGCCGAGGCGCAGTTCGTCGGCCACGGAGTGCGCGAGCGAACTCTTGCCGACGCCGGGGCCGCCCGTGACGAGGAGGGGGCGGCGCAGGTAGAGCGCGGCGTTGATCACTTCGAGTTCCTCGGCGCCGGGGCGCAGCGAGACGGTGTGGGCGCGGTGCGCGCCGAGCCTGCGGGTCTCGGCGCCGCCGGGCGTCTCGCTCGCGCGGTGCCGGAAGTCGCGCCACGGCGGCGGCGCGGGGAGCCGGTCGATCCCGTCGTGGGGTTCCCCCGCGCCCCGGTAGACGAGCCACTCCCCGGCCACGGGACCGGGTTCCTCGGACACTGCGGCCTCACTCATGATCGGCTCCCTCGTCACTGGTCTGCGGCGCTCGGTCGTCTCGTCTCGTCGTCGGGCCCGCCGGGTGCCCCGGGTGCGGGGCGCCCCGGCCGTACGGGGCACGGGCCACACGGTAGCGAGCGGCCCGACGCCCCGTCAGGTCTTTCACGGGGGAGCAAGCAGCGCGGGGGCGGCGCGCGGTGGGTCGTACATCAGCACGACGCCCTCCGACCAGCCCTGCCCGTGCTCGGCCGCGCGCCGCCAGTCGTGCAGCGCGTAGGGCAGTTGCGCCGCGCTGTGCGCCGCGCGCACCTCCTGTCCGACCCGGGTGTGGAAGCCGGAGCAGTTCCCGTCGTACGCGTACCCCGGAACCATCCCGTACGTGCGCGAGAACTCCCCCCTGCGCCGCCACAGCGCGACCCCGTACCCGGCGCGCACGAGGCGCGGCAGCGCGTCGCCCGTGACGGGGTGCGCCGCGCCCCGGTACTGGCACAGGACCGGGATCTCGGCGGGGAGCGTGACGAGGTCGTCGGCGAGGGCGCGCGGGGTGCCGCCCGCGCAGTCGAGGACGCTGCCGTGCACGCCCTCCGCCCCGGGGCCGCGCGGGTGCAGCGCCGCCCAGCGCACGGGGTCGACCTCGGCCCCGGGGCCGAACTGCTCGCGGCTCGCGCACCGTACGACGACGGGCCGTACGGCGCCGAGCGGGCCGCCCCCCGACGGGTCAGGCCACGTGTCGACCTCCAGGCCGAGCAGGTCGTGCGGCAGCGCGACGTGGAGCATCGCGGGGGCGCCCGGCTCGTCGCAGCGCCGGAAGGCGTCGGCGAGGGGCCCGGCGAGCGCGGCGGGCAGGGCGCGCAGCGGTACGGCGTCGGCGCTCTCGTGGACGGACTCGGTGAGCGGTTCGGGGGCGTCCGTCCCGCCCTCCTCGACGGCGAGGCCCCACGTGACGTGTCCGGGCTGCCAGCCGAGGGCGTCGACGCGGAGCACGACGGCGCGGCGCGCGGCGCGGCGGCGCGGGCGGGGGGACGCGGGCGCGGGGCGCTCGTGGGCGCGCCACCAGTCGGCGAGTTCGGTGTGGTAGACGGCGCGGATCTCCGGGGGCAGTTCGTCGGCGGCGTCGGCGGCCCAGTCGCGCAGCTTCCGCAGCGCGTGCGCGGCCTCGCGGGTTTCGGCGGCGAGGAGGTCGTCGGCGGGCGGGAGCGCGGCGGCCACCGGGGCGGCGGCGTGGAGGGGGGCCGCCGCGGGGGCGGGGGTCGCCGCGTGGAGGACCGCGAGGACGTAGCGCAGCGCGAGCGCGTACGGGTCGCGCGTGCCGCCCGCGCGGTCGCGCAGCACGCCGAAGCCGTCGCGCCAGGCGCGCGGCGGGTGCGGGCGGTCGGCACCGTAGAGGTCGAGAGGCAGGGCGCGCAGGAGCGTCGCGAGTTCGGCAGGCGCGGCGGGGTGCGGGAGCCCGGCGAAGAGGCCGTAGAGGCGGGTGCGGTCGAGGGGGCCGGGGCGGGCCCCGGGGCCCCACAGGGAGCGCTGCGCGTCGGTCCAGGTGGGCGCGGCGCCCGCGAGCTGGGAGGCGTGGTAGCGGTCGTGATCGCGGTAGAGGGCCTGGTAGAGGTCCTCCTCGGGCTCCGGGGGCTCCGGTACGGGACCGGGCGCGTCCCCGTACGCGGCGGCGTCCCGCGCGCGGGGCTCGGGCAGGACCGCGGCGGGGGCGGGCGCCGCGAGGCCGGTCCCGGCGCGTCCCGTCGTCGCGCCCTCCCACCAGGGCCCGTCGGGGAGCATCGTGCCGAAGGGCGGGGTGGCCCGCTCGGCGGTCAGGCCGGGCACCGCGAGGGAGCGCAGGCAGGCGAGGTCGACGGCGGAGCCGCTGCCGCCTTCACGCAGCCGGGACTTGACGACGGCGACGACCTCGCCGCGCCGCAGGTCGACGACGGGGCCGCCCGACGACCCCGCGATGAACCCCTCCCCCTTGAGGAGGAGCTGCTCGGCCTCGCCCGGCCCGCCGAGGGTCCCCGCGACGGTCACGGCGCCGCCGCGCAGGGTCAGTTGCCCGCCGTTGTCGATCCAGCCGACCTGGTAGAGCCCGCTGCCGTCGAGCTGTGTGCCCGCGGGGCGGTCGGAGAGGTAGGCGCACGTGTACGGGGCGGGCCGGCGCAACCGTACGAGAGCGAGGTCGGGGGCGGGCCAGGAACCGGTCGCGGGGACGTGCTCGGGGAGCACGGCGGCGACCTCGCCTTCGAGGGCGAAGGGGAGACCGCTGGGGCCCACCTGGCAGACGATCACCCGCTCCCCCTTCCCGACCGGCCGCTGCGCCGCCCCGTCGAAGAGGACATGCGCGCAGGTCAGGACCCACTGCGGCGCGGCGAGAAAACCGCTGCCGAGAAACAGCCCGGCCTCCTGGACCGTGTCGAGAGGGCTATACCCGGCTCGGGGAACGTGGATGCGGACCGTGGCCGCCTTCGTCAGATCCTCCAGGATCTTCCACACCGGCTGCCCTTCCCCACCGCCGTTCATCGCACCTCACCCCCGACGACGGGGCTCCCGCCCCGGTCCCTGGGGGGCGGGGTGGTGGTTGCGGGGTGGGGGGTTGCGGGGTGGGAGGCTGGCGGGTGGGGGGTTGCCGGGTGGAGGGGCGCCGGGCCTGCGGCTGTACGGCTCGGGATCGCCGGGTCCGCGTCTGCATGGGCGTGGCTCAGGGACGCCCGGCCTGCGATGGCCTGGCTGAAGGGCGCCCGGTCTGTGACGGTCCGGCTCGGGGCCGTCCGGCCCGTTCCCGTCCCTCGTACCGCCCCGTCCCCCGCACGAGTGACGCCCCGGACGCGCGCGTCGCTCCGTGCGCGCTCCGTGTGCGTCTCCCGGCCCCTTGGCCCCGTGGCCCCCGGGCGCTCCGTGCCGCGTCGCGTCGTCCCGCCTGTTCCGCGGGTCGCGTGGTCCCCCATGGTGTGTCCCCCGTTCCTTCTTCCGCGTGCCTGGCGGGGGCCGATGGGCCGCCGTTCGGTCGTGGCGCGCGGGCAGAGCAGATTAGCCCGTGTGCGGTGCGGGGGCGAGGAGGAAACGGGACACCCGGCCCGCCTATCCTGTGCCTCGGACGTCCCGGGCCTCTGCCCGCCGCCCGTACCCCTTCGGCCACCGGCCCCATCAGACGGAGCACGCGACATGTACTTCACCGACCGCGGTATCGAGGAGCTGGAGCGGCGGCGCGGCGAGGAAGAGGTGAGCTTCGAGTGGCTCGCCGAGCAGTTCCGCGTCTTCGTCGACCTCAACCCGGACTTCGAGGTCCCCGTCGAGCGCCTGGCGACCTGGCTCGCCCGCCTCGACGACGAGGACGAGGACTGACACCGGGCGACACGTCCGCGGGCAGGGACGGGGGCTGACGCCGGAGGGGAAAGGCCCCCCGCCCCCCTGGCCCCGGGCGCCACCCGGACCGGTCGTTGCCCCGCCACCGGACTCCGCTGACGCTCGCCGCCGCCTGACGGAACCCGGCACCGGACCACCCGGCGCCGGAGCGAACCCGGCACCGAGCCGCCCCCGCCCCCGGCGCGGACCGACCTGCGGAACGAGCGCGCGCCCCGCCGGGCCCCGCGCCCCGGGGACCCCTCGCCCGAGACCCCGCGCCCTGCCCGGACCCGTCGGCTCCCCTCTGCCGCACTCCGCTGACCGGCCCGCCCCACCTGGCGAACGAATCCAGCCCACCGTCGGATCGTGCCCAGCGACGGACCGGACCCGGGCGACGAACCGCGAGACCGTCCCACAGCGCGCACGGGCCCCCGGAACACCCCCCCCCTCCGCCGACCCGGCCACCCCGACGCCCCCACCCGGAGCCACCCCAGAACCAAGCGCCCCGGCCCCCGCCACGGACCGCCACCCCGAGCCGCCCGGTCACCCCGAACCGGCCGCCCCCGGCCCCGCCACCGCCACCCCCCGCTACCGCCCTCCCCCACCCCCGGTCCCCCTCACCCCCACCCCCGCCCCGCCCGCATCCGGTCGTACGCCAGCGCGGACAGACCGTGGGCGACCAGCAGCGTGCCCGCGCAGCTCCAGTCGTGGTCCCGGCGCCGCAGCCCGTACGCCAGCAGCGGGAGCCCCACCGCGCACTGCGCGCCCGCCAGGAAGCGCGCTCCCGGGCCGCGCAGCCACGGGCCCAGGGCGCCGTGCTCGACCGCGTCGATCTCGCCCCGTACCGCGTCGCGCCAGCCCGCCCAGGACAGGAGGCGGTTGCCCGGTACGACGGCGGCGACCGAGCGGAGGCGGTCGGCGGGCTCGCCCGGCAGCAGCCCGGCGGGCAGGCGCAGTCCGGCGCGCGCGAGCACCGCGAGCACGCCGCGCAGCCGGGCGCGCGCGTCGCTCTCCGGGTCCTCGCGCGTGAGCGGCCCGAGTTCCTGGAGGTCGAGCACGGGGTCGAGGCCGAGACGGAGCACGAAGGTGCGCATCGCCTCGTCCTCGCCGAGCGGCGTCCCGTCCGCGGCCCACTCGTAGCCGACCGGGCGCCGGAAGCCGGAGCAGAGCACGAGACCGGCGCGCTCGTGGTCCCACCACAGCGCGAGGACGGGCCAGGAGGCGCCGACCGCGAGCGCCGTCGCCCACCCGGTGAGGACCCTGTCGACCGGCTCGCCGCCGTGCAGCCACGGCTTGTCCTCCGGTACGAGGGCGCTCCACCGCGCCGCGCCGCCGGGCCCCGGCTCCCCCGCCGGGCACAGCACGAGCGGCCTGCGCAGCAGCCGCGCCACGTGCGCCACCTCGTCCGGCTCCGCCCGGCACAGCAGGAGCGCCCCGGCCGCCCGCTCGGCGTCCGTCGCGTCGGAGGGGGCGGCGGCGTGCGGCGTGGGGCGGGAGCCGCCCGGGGGATTGGCCATGAATCCACGCTAGGACGGCCCTCCCCGCACGGCCCGCCTTCGGCGTCCTTCCGTGGCTCCCCGCCCCCTCCCGGTCCCGCGCCGGATGGCGGCGGCCCCGCACTTGACGCCCGCGATCCGCGATATATCGTGTTCGGAAGAGAACGCGATATGACGCGAAGCGCCCGTCGCGTGCTGCCGGTACGCCGCGCCCGCACGCACCGCGCGAGACACGTACGAGTGACACACGTACGAGGGAAGAACGGGGAGGTTCGGCATGGCCGAGTGGTCCGTGGCGGAAGCACGGAAACTGAGGATCGAGGACCCGGTGCGGACCGTGCGCGTCGGGCTCATGGGCGGCGAGGTCAACGTCGTCGGGCGTCCGGGCCCGGGGGCCGGGATCGGCCTCCAGGTCGCGGAGGTGGACGGCCCGCCGCTCGACGTGAGCACGGCGGACGGGGTGCTGACGGTCGAGTACCCGGACGTGCCGTGGCGCGGCCCGCTCAAGTGGCTCTCCTCGCGGGTGCGCGAGCGGCACGCGGTGGTCTCGCTCGTCGTGCCCGCCGACACCCACGTGGAGGTGCACGTCGCGGGCGCGGGGGTCACGGTCTCCGGGCTCGACGCGCCGCTCGTCGTGCACAGCGTCTCGGGCGGCGCCACGCTGACGCGCCTGAGCGGCGCGGTCGAGGCCGAGACGGTCTCGGGCGCCTTCGAGGCGCAGGCCACGAGCGGCCCGCTCCGCTTCGCCTCGGTCACGGGGACCCTCACCGTCGTCGACGGCACGGGCCCCTCCGTGCGCGCCGATTCGGTGAGCGGCGACATCATCCTGGACCTGGCCCCCGGCGAGACGCCCGCCGACATCCGGCTCACGAGCGTGTCGGGACAGGTCGCGATCCGCCTTCCGCACCCGGGGGACGCCACCGTCGAGGCGGACACGGCGAGCGGTTCGGTCTCCAACGCCTTCGAGGACCTGCGCGTCAGCGGCGCGTGGGGCAGCAAGAAGGTGACCGGAAGGCTCGGTTCCGGGCATGGCAGGCTCAGGGCCACGACGGTCTCCGGCTCCCTCGCGCTCCTGCGCAGGCCGCCCCGCACGGAGGAGACCGAGCCCACCGAGGAGCCGGACCCCCCGGCCCCCACCGACCAGCCCGACCAGCCCGACCAGCCCGACAGGAAGGTGCTCTGAGATGGCCCCCGTCTTCGCCCACGGCCGCCTGCGGCTGTACCTGCTCAAACTCCTCGCCGAGGCCCCGCGCCACGGCTACGAGATCATCCGCCTCCTCCAGGAGCGCTTCGAGGGGCTGTACGCGCCCTCGGCCGGCACGGTCTACCCGCGCCTCGCCAAGCTGGAGTCCGAGGGTCTCGTCACGCACACGACCGAGGGCGGCAGGAAGGTGTACGCGATCACCGCTCCCGGCCGCGCGGAACTCGCCGCGCGCGGGGGCGAGCTGGCCGAACTGGAGCTGGAGATCCGCGAGTCGGTCGCCGAGCTGGCCGCCGAGATCCGCGACGACGTACGGGGCGCGGCGGGCGAGCTGCGCCGCGAGGTACGCGCCGAGACGGGCCGCTCCGAGACGGCGGGCGGTACGGGAGCGGGGCGCGGCGAGGGCGAGCGCGAGGCGTGGCGCGCCGCGAAGGAGGAGCTGCGCCGGGCGAAGCAGGAGTGGCGCGAACAGGCGCGCCAGGCGCGCGACGAGAGCCGCCGCGCGCGTGAGGACGCGCAGCGGGCCCGCCGTCAGGCGCGCGACGCGCAGGCCAAGGCGAAGGCGCAGGCCAAGGAGGCGCAGGAGCACTTCCAGCACATGGCGCGCCAGGTCCAGCAGCAGATGCAGGAGCACTTCAGCCGGGGCGACTGGCCCACCGGGTTGCGCGAGGGACTGAGCGAGCTGACGCGCGAGTTCGGCCGCTTCGGGCGCGAGGGCGGCTTCGGCCAGGGGTCGGGCGGCGGCCACTGGGGGGCGTGGGGCGGTGGCCGTGCGCCGTGGGAGGCGCGGGCGGAGAAGTCCCGCGAGGAGTCCCCGGACCTGGGAAAGCACCTCGCGGACGACCTGGACGAGGAGGCGGCCGACCTGACGGGCGAGGGCCCCGGGCCCGTACCGCCGCCGTGGGCCACGGAGCCGCTCGCCGAGGGTGATCCGGTGCGTGAACTGGAGCGGCTGCTCGACCGGTTCCGCGACGACGTCAGGGACTCGGCACGCGACGGCGGCGTCACGTCCGCCCAGCTCCACGCGGCCCGCGAGCAGCTCGCGCGGGCGGCGGCGCGCATCGCGGCCGTCCTCGGGGAGCCGTCCGCTGAATGACCACCATCGCCTGGGGCCCGCTGGGCCGGGCCCCCCTCTGGCGGGCGGTCATGCACTTGGCGGCGCTGGAGGCGAAGGAGTCGCCCCGCGCGGCGCGGTACGTCCCGACGGAACCGGCGGACGCCGTACGTACCGGACCGGCGGACGCCGTACGTACCGAACCGGCGGACGCCGTACGTACGGAAGCGCCCGGCCGCGTACGTACGACGCAGGAGCCGCCCGCGGCCACCCGCGCCCCCGAGATCGGTCCCGCCCGCACGGTCCGGGCGCCCCGTCCCCGTACCGCCGCCACCGCCCACCACGCGGCCCGCACCCCGAGAAACCCGCCCCAGCAGGAACCGGGCACGGTACGGGCATCCGCCTGAACCGGGCCGGGACCGGCGGGCGCGGGCGTCCGCCCGTACACCGGCGGTGACGGGCCCCTCGTAGCGGCGCGACCGCACCCGCACCCGTACGGGAGCCCTTCGCCACGCACGCGCGCCGCACACGCGAGCCGCGCGCACACCGCATTCGCGCACCGCCCACGCCGACCCGCGCACCGCGTCCGCGCACCGCGCGTCCGCGCCCCCGCTCACCTCAGCGTCGTGCGACGCCGTCCTCGCGGGCCGCGCGCGCGACCGCCTCCGTCACCGCGGGGGCGACGCGCTCGTCGAAGGGCGAGGGGATGACGTAGTCGGCGGCGAGTTCCGCGCCGACCACGTCGGCGAGCGCCTCGGCCGCCGCGATCTTCATGTGCTCCGTGATGTCCGAGGCCCGGACCCGGAGCGCGCCCGCGAAGATGCCGGGGAAGGCGAGCACGTTGTTGATCTGGTTCGGGTAGTCGCTGCGCCCGGTCGCGACGACGGCCGCGTACTTGTGCGCGACGTCGGGGTGGATCTCCGGGTCGGGATTGGCCATCGCGAAGACGAAGGAGTCCTTCGCCATCGTCGCGACCGCCGCCTCCGGCACCGTGCCGCCCGAGACGCCGATGAAGACGTCGGCGCCCTCCAGCGCGGCCTCCAGCGAACCGCTCAGCCCCGCCAGGTTGGTCAGCTCGGCGATCTCCCGCTTGACCGGTGTCAGGTCGGAGCGACCGGTGCTCAGGACGCCCTTGCGGTCGCACACCGCGACGTCCCCGATCCCCGCCGCGAGGAGGAACTTCGCGATGGCGGCGCCCGCCGCGCCCGCGCCCGAGATGACGGCGCGCAGCTCCCCGATCTCCCGCCCCGTCAGCTTCGCGGCGTTGCGGAGCGCGGCGAGGGTCACGACGGCGGTGCCGTGCTGGTCGTCGTGGAAGACGGGGATGTCGAGCCGCTCCTTGAGGCGCCGCTCGATCTCGAAGCAGCGCGGCGCGGAGATGTCCTCCAGGTTGATGCCGCCGAAGGAGGGCGCGAGCCGTGCCACGGTCTCGACGATCTCGTCCGTGTCGGTCGTGCCGAGCGCGAGCGGCACCGCGTCGACACCCGCGAACTGCTTGAAGAGGATCGCCTTGCCCTCCATGACCGGCATCGAGGCGGCCGGGCCGATGTCGCCGAGGCCGAGGACCGCCGTGCCGTCGGTGACGACGGCGACGGCCTTCGAGGTCCACGTGTACTCGTGGGCGAGTTCGGGGCGCTCGGCGATGGCCGTGCACACCTCGGCGACGCCGGGCGTGTAGGCGAGGGAGAGGTCGTCGCGGTTCCGCACCGGGACGGTCGCCGCGATCTCCATCTTGCCGCCCCGGTGCAGGGCGAAGGCCGGATGGAGGCCGGCGTCCGGGCGGGCCGCGTCCGCACGCGCGGCGTCCGCCTCGGCCGGGTGGTCCGCGGCACCGTCGCCCGAGCCCGCGACGCCCGCACTGGCGTCGGTACCGGGCGTGGCTTCGGCAATGTCCGCTTGAGCTGACATGGGAGGAACCCCTTTGTTCGTTCATCGTCAGTTGAGGGTGTCCGCCCCCTGGTGAGGAGGGCGGGCGGGCACCGCGCAGCCCGCCGGCGGCCCGGGTCCCCGGTCGGGAACCACGGCTTCCACGCTTCCGCGGAACACTTCCGGGAGGGGAAACGCTTCCGCGAAGGAATAGGCCACGGGTACGGGCACGTGCGCGCGGACGCGCCGCACACGCGTCCTGGGCCCCTGATGAGGGGTGTAGCCGTCTTTTCTACCGGATCGCGCCCGCCTCGTACGAGTCCTTTCGGACGAGGGCCGGGTCACACGCGGTCCGCGCCCGCCCGGCCCGCCGCCTCGCGCGACCCGCCCCGGCCCCCTCGCCCGGCGCCGCGAACCGCCTCACGCCCGCTCAAGACCCCCCAAGACGCGAGGAAATCCCCAAGGAACCCACAACGCGTCAAGCCGCGCGGGCCCGCCGAGAACCGGCATAGCGTCTCGCATCCCGGAATACCCGCCCAGGTCAGACCTCCGCGCCCCCGCGCACCCGGAAAATTCGTGCCGGATCGATGTGCCGTCAACTCATCCGCGCATCCGACTTGTTACCTGGCCACAAGCCCCCGGACCGATCCCGTTATCCGATTTTGACATCGGTGACCCCCTGAGCGGTCTTGTCCGAATGGCAAGATGCCGTGCATCGCACTGGGTCACGACACTCGAAGACGCGTTCACCGTGACCCCCGTCGGCAATTCCAGACTTCCGCCGGAGGGACCCTCATGACCACCAACTCCCCGCGTCGCCTGTTCGCCGTGAAGCCCCGTGCAGCGACGGCCGCCGCTGTCGTGGTCGCGGGTGCCCTGCTCCTCGGCGCCTGCGGCGACCAGACGAAGGACGACGACAAGAAGGAGCCCGCCGCCTCGGCCGGTTCCTCGAAGGCCGCCGATTCCTCGCTCAAGGACAAGCTCCCCGCGGAGATCCGCGACAAGGGCGTCATCAAGGTCGGCTCGGACATCGCGTACCCGCCCGTCGAGTACAAGGACAAGTCCGGCAAGGTCGTCGGCATCGACGTCGACCTCGCCGAGGCACTCGGCAAGGAGCTGGGCGTCAAGTTCGAGTTCCAGAACGCGACCTTCGACACGCTCCTGACCGGACTGCGCTCCAAGCGCTACGACCTCGCGATGTCCGCGATGACCGACACGGCGGACCGCCAGAACGGCGTGGACGGCGACACGGGCAAGAAGGTCGGCGAAGGCGTCGACTTCGTCGACTACTTCACGGCCGGCGTCTCGATCTACACGCCGAAGGGCAAGACCCAGGGCATCAAGACCTGGTCCGACCTGTGCGGCAAGAAGATCGTCCTCCAGCGCGGCACCGTCTCGCACGACCTCGCCAAGGCCGAGTCGAAGAAGTGCGCGGGCGGCAAGAAGATCGCCATCGAGGCGTACGACAACGACCAGCAGGCCCAGACCCGCCTGCGCGCGGGCGGCGGCGACGCCGGTTCCTCCGACTTCCCCGTCGCGGCCTGGGCCGTCAAGACCTCCGGCGGCGGCAAGGACTTCGAGCTCGTCGGCGAGCAGGTCGAGGCCGCCCCGTACGGCATCGCGATCGCCAAGTCGAACACCCAGCTCCGCGACGCGATCAAGGCCGCGATGGACGCGATCATCGCGAACGGCGAGTACGACAAGGTCATTTCCAAGTGGGGCGTCGAGGACGGCAAGGTCACCGAGGCCGCCGTCAACGCGGGCAAGTGACCTGACGGGGCGCGGGGTTCCCCGTACGAGGACGGGCCGCCGTCCCCGTACGCGGGACCCCGCCACCCCGGCCCCGCGCGGGCCCCGCCCGCGCCCGACCCCACCCCCGGAGCGAAGGCAGCACTCGTGTCCCCCGACGACCCCACCACTCCCCCGGAGCCGGACCGCGCGTCCGGGTCCCCGGACGCCAGGCCCACCGGCCTGGGCAAACCCGCGGCCGGGGCCACCCCACCGGCCCCCGTCACGAAGACCGCCCCCGCCGAGGCCATCCGCGCCGTCCCCGTGCGCCACTACGGCCGCTGGGTCGCCGCGCTTGTCTCGCTCGCCGCCCTCGCCGCGCTGATCTACGCCTTCTCGCAGGGAAAGATCAACTGGGGCGCCGTCCCCGACTACTTCTTCGACGACCGCATCCTGAGCGGTCTCGGCAAGACGATGCTCCTGACCGTCGTCGCGATGGTCATCGGCATCGCCGGCGGCGTGGTCCTCGCTGTCATGCGCCTGTCGAAGAACCCGGTGACCTCCTCGATCGCCTGGTTCTACATCTGGTTCTTCCGCGGCACCCCGGTCCTCGTGCAGCTCATGGTGTGGTTCAACCTGGGGCTCGTCTTCGAGTACATCAATCTCGGGCCGCTCTACAAGGACTACTGGTCCTCCTTCATGACCCCGCTGCTCACCGCGCTCCTCGGCCTCGGCCTCAACGAGGCCGCGTACATGGCGGAGATCTGCCGCGCCGGACTGCTCGCGGTCGACGAGGGCCAGACCGAGGCCGCGCACGCGCTCGGCATGAGCCACGCGAAGACCCTGCGCCGCATCGTGATCCCGCAGGCCATGCGCGTCATCGTGCCGCCGACGGGCAACGAGGTCATCAACATGCTCAAGACGACCTCGCTCGTCGCCGCCGTGCAGTACCCGGAACTCCTGCGCGCCGCCCAGGACATCGGCCAGGTCTCGGGCGCGCCCGTCGAGATGCTCTTCCTCGCCGCCGCCTGGTACCTGATCCTCACCTCGGTCCTGAGCATCGGGCAGTTCTACATCGAGCGGTACTACGCGCGCGGCTCCAGCCGCGCCCTGGCCGCGACCCCCTGGCAGAAGGTCAGGGCGAGCGTCCTGGCCATGGGCCGCCCGAACGGAGGCATGGCATGAGCGACAGCGTCCCCACGATGACGACCGGCGGCCAGGTGCCCATGGTCCGCGCCGAAGCCGTCCACAAGTCCTTCGGTCCCGTCGAGGTCCTCAAGGGCATCGACCTCGACGTCCGGCAGGGCGAGGTCTTCTGCCTCATCGGCCCCTCCGGCTCCGGCAAGTCGACGTTCCTGCGCTGCATCAACCACCTGGAGAAGATCAACGCGGGCCGCCTGTACGTCGACGGCGAACTCGTCGGCTACCGGCAGCGCGGCGAGAAGCTCCACGAGCTGAAGGACAGCGAGGTCGCGCTGCGCCGCCGCGACATCGGCATGGTCTTCCAGCGCTTCAACCTCTTCCCGCACAAGACCGCGCTGGAGAACATCATCGAGGCGCCCACGCAGGTCAAGGGCGTCCCGAAGGCGGCGGCGCGCGAACAGGCCCGCGCCCTCCTGGAGCGCGTCGGCCTCGCGGACAAGGCCGACAGCTACCCGGCGCAGCTCTCCGGCGGCCAGCAGCAGCGCGTGGCGATCGCCCGCGCGCTCGCGATGGAGCCGAAGCTGATGCTCTTCGACGAGCCGACCTCGGCGCTCGACCCCGAGCTGGTCGGCGACGTCCTCGACGTCATGCGCGACCTCGCCGAGAGCGGCATGACGATGATCGTCGTGACGCACGAGATGGGCTTCGCCCGCGAGGTCGGCGACTCGCTCGTCTTCATGGACGGCGGCGTCGTCGTCGAATCGGGCCACCCCCGCGAGGTCCTCACCGCCCCCCGGCACGAACGCACCCGCGCCTTCCTCTCGAAGGTGCTGTGAGGCGGCAGACGGGAGGATGAGGCGGCACGGGGGACGGACGGGGCGCGGGGCGCCCGGGACGGTACGGGGGACGGGGCGCGGGGCGCCTGAGACGGTACGTGGCACGGGGCGCGGGGTGCCCGAGGCCGTAGGTGGCACGGGGCGCGGAGCGCCAAAGGCAGTACGGGTACGGGGCAGGCCGCACGCCGAGGCGCCGAGCCCCGCACCACCCGGCTCCGCCACGTACCCCCGTCCCTGCCCCTGCCCCCTGCCCGCGCGCTCAGCGCAGGCCGAGCACCAGCGCGTCGGAGGGCGAGGCCCACACCGTGCGGGCCTCCGCGAAGCCCGCCTCGCGCAGGGTCGCCGCGTGCCACGAGGGCGGCTGCGTATCGCCCTCGGAGTGGGCGCCGAAGAGCTTCATGCGCGCGGCGACGGGCCCGGCCAGCTCGGGCTCCTCGGCGAGCGCCGCCCACCACGCGTCCCAGTCCTGCGCCCCCGCCTCGCGCGCCCGGTCCATCACGGCGTGCCGCAACGCCCGCTCGGCGGCGTTGACACGGGGCGTCCCGGGGTCGGGCATGTGGTCGGCGTTCATGAAGGCGCCGCCCTCGCGCACGAGCGGCGCGAGCTGCCCGTACAGCGTCCGCAGCGCCTCGGTGGGCATCCAGTGCAGCGCCGTCGCGGTGAGCACGACATCGTACGTCGCGTGCGGAAGCGCCTCGGACCAGTCCGGCGCCGTCAGGTCCGCGTCCACGACGTCGACGCGCGCGTCAGCGGCGAAGGTGCCGCGCGCGAGCGCGAGCAGCGCCGGGTCGCGGTCGACGGCCGTCGAGCGGGCCTCGGGGAACCTCCGCAGCACCCGGTCGGTGATACTTCCCGTACCGCAGGCGAGGTCGAGGACGCGCGGCGCGGTGCCGACGAGCGCCTCGGTCATGTCGAGCATGATGCGGAACCGCTCCTCACGGTCCGGCATGTACCACTCCTGCTGACGGTCCCAGCTCTCCTGCCAGGCCCCGAAGTCGGTGCCACCGCCGCCCGTACCCATCTACGCCTCCACCGCGTCCGCGCGGGACCCGCGCAGCGATCCGCGCGGGCCCCGCACCAGAAGTAGTAATACCCTCTACACATGTCCGACCATTACGGCCGGTCGACATGCGCACCCTAGTCCGCCCCTGTAAGGACAACAAGTGGAACTGGCCTATTACTCGGACTACGCCGTACGTCTCGTGAACACCGAGGAACCGGGACGCCGCAAGGACACGCTGACCTCGGTCGACGCGGTACGCGCGCTCATCGGCGCGGACACGCAGGCGGCCCGGCGCGCGGGCGAGGCGGACGTGACCCGCTTCCGGGGGGTGCGCGCCCGGCTGCGCGCGATCTTCGAGGCGGCCGACGGCGGCGAGGAGCACGAGGCGGTGCACCTGCTCAACTCGCTGCTCCTCGAATACCCCGTCTCGCCGCAGATCTCCGGCCACGAGTACCTCGACGCCTCGGGCCGCCCGCGCTGGCACATGCACCTCGCCGAGCACCCCTCGAACGCGACCGCCGGGTACGCGGCCGTCGCCGCGATGGGCCTCGCCTTCCACCTCACCGAGTACGGCGTCGACCGCCTCGGCATCTGCGAGGCCGAGCCCTGCCGCAACGCCTACCTGGACACCTCCACCAACCGCTCCCGCCGCTACTGCTCCGACCGCTGCGCGACCCGCGCCAACGTCGCCGCCTACCGCGCCCGCAAACGCCGCGCCGCCACCGGGCCCGACACGGAGCGCACGGAGCCGAACCCCCAGCGCACGAAGGAGACGGCGGTCGCGAGCCGCCCCGAGGAGGCCTGAGCCGGGGAAGCCTGCGCCTGAGGGCCTTGAGCTTGGGGGCCCTGAACGGTGGAGTCCAGGCCCGCGGCGTCCTGGCCGGAGTCCCCCGTACCGCCCGCCTCGGCACCGCCCGCTCCCGGACCAACCACTTCCGCGCCGCCCGCCGTCGCGGCGACGAGGCCGTCCTCGCCCTCCGGCATGCGCGGCCGGTAGCGCCCGAGCACCCGCCCGAGCACGAGCTCCTGCGGCACCACGCCGTAGTCGTTGCTGTCACCCCCGGCCCAGGGGTTGTCGGCGAGCACCCACCAGCCCGCGCCCCGGCGCTCCGCCACCCGCTTGACGATGAGCAGGTCCTGCTGGAACGGGTGCCGCAGCACCACGACGTCACCCGGTCTGACCCGTGCCCCGTACCGGACGAGCAAGCGGTCCCCGTGACGCAGCGTGGGCAGCATCGAGGGCCCCCGCACCTCGGCGACGCCGAGCGGAATCCTCGATTCCCCTATGCGCACGCGCCCTTCCGCCTCCGACATCGGCCAACCTCCCACTCTCGTGCCCGTCCGGCACCGTCCTCAGGACCGGCCGGCTCCCAGTCTCACCCCGGACTTTTGGCCTAGGCCCCCGGGGGCACCCGAGAAAACCAGGTCCTCACGGAGTAATGTCCCACCTGAGAAGACGATCACGAGGAAGGACAGCTTCATGCTCTCCCGCCTGTTTGCCCCCAAGGTCACGGTCAGCGCCCACTGCGACCTGCCCTGCGGCGTCTACGACCCGGCGCAGGCCAGGATCGAGGCCGAATCGGTCAAGGCCGTCCAGGAGAAGTACCAGGCCAACGAGGACGCCGACTACCGCACGCGCTGCATCATCATCAAGGAGCAGCGCGCCGAACTGGCCAAGCACCACGTCTCGGTCCTGTGGAGCGACTACTTCAAGGCCCCGCACTTCGAGAAGTACCCGGAGCTGCACCAGCTCGTCAACGACACCCTCAAGGCCCTCTCGGCCGCCAAGGGCTCGAACGACCCTGCCACCGGCCAGAAGGCGCTCGACCTGATCGCCCAGATCGACAGGATCTTCTGGGAGACCAAGAAGGCCTGAGCCCCCGCTCAGCCACCCCTCGACCCCTGGCCCGCCCGGCGGCGGACGAAGGGAAGAGATTGAGCCGCACCCGGTTCCGCACGGCCTTGAGGCCGTGGGGGCCGGGTGCGGTTTTTTGTCGGGCGAGGGGGCGGGAGGAGGGGCGGCGGTTCGGCGTCGTGGGTCACGGCTGGACGGGGGCGGGCGTGGCGGGCGCAGGCGTGGCGGGTGGTGGGTGCAGGCGCGGCGGGTGATGGGTGCAGGCGCGGCGGGGGTTGGGCGCGGAGCGGGCGTGACGGGCGCGAGTAGGCGTGGGCGCGGGAAGCGCGGGCGTGGGAAGCGCGGGTGTGGGAGGCGCGGGCGTGGGAGACGCGGGCAGGCCAGGCCGGGCTCCGTGCCGAGCGCCCGAATCACCCGGCTCGTGCAAGCCGTCCCCGCTCTGCGCACCGATTGCCCCCATATTTCTCGTGGTGGAACCGATCGCTCCGCGGATATCGTCGGCTGACCGGGGGATGCCCTCTCCTCGTCGCGCTCGAGAATCTCAAGGAGCAGGACCGTGGGCTTCAAGGGAATGGACGACGTCCAGGCGCCGAAGCTGGCCGCCGCTGTCGACGTCATGGGCGGGACGCTCACCATTCAAGGCGGATTGATCAACGGAATTCTCGCCAAATGGGACGCGCGGGCCGAGGGGACTTCCGCATTTCCCAGGAAGGCTTCCTGGGCGACGGACGAGGCCAAGGACATCCGGCGCCGCCTCGGCATGGCCAAGGACGACCCCGAGGCGGTCCTGACCTTCGCGAGCCTGTCCGGCGCCCTGGAGACGTGGAAGGAGTTCAAGGAGGGCACCCTCAAGGACATCAAGACCCCCCTCAAGCTGCTCAAGATCCCCACGGCCATCGAGGCGTCGATCCACCTCTACGAGCGCTGGAAGCAGGGCCAGAACGTCGCGGGCGCCCGCGCGGTGTGGGAACTGAACAAGTACTTCGGCTCCCCGGACGCCCGCATCACGGCGAAGCGGGGCGAACTGCTGCGGGAACTCCTCAAGGACCAGAAGATCCGCAACTGGTACAAGGAGCCCTGGAAGTGGCAGCAGAGCGTCCGCAAGCTCGCGATGCGCCTGAAGATCCCCTACGCGGCGAAGCTCTTCGGCAACGCGCCCGGCGCCGGGTTCCTCGCGCGCAAGGTCCTGCTGCCGCTGAGCGTCGTGGACGGCGTCAAGCAGATGTTCCTCCCGACGCACTCGGGCGCGTACGGCGCGGCCGACCGGACCATGGGGTTCCTCGAAGCGGGTGGGGCGGTGGCCGTGCTCGGGGGCGCGGGGATGGCCGGCGCGCTCGGCGCGTCAGCAGCCGTCGCCGCGGCCGTCCCCGTCGTCGGCTGGGTCGCCCTCGGCGTGGCGGGCACGTACTTCCTCGGCAGCTGGGCGTGGGACAAGTGGGGGGACGACATCAAGGCCGGCACCAAGAAGGCGTGGAACGCCACCAAGGAATGGGGCGGCGATGTCGTGGACAAAGGCAAGGAGATTGTCGACGGGGCGAAGAACGCGGTCACCAATCTGGTCCCCAATACCATCAAGAAATACAAGTTCTGGTAACCGAGAATCGGACGCGCCATCATGCCGAACCCTGAAATCGACATAGACCTCGACGAGTTTCGCGGAATCCTTGCCGAGGCTCTCGCGGAAGGCGGCACGCAGCCCCTGCTGCGGCTCACCGACGAGGAGATAGCGGTCCTCGATCCCGAATCGCTGACCGAGTGCGTCGCCCCGACCCCGCGCATCGCGGAACTCTCCGGCCAGGAACGGGAGTGGGTCTACGCCACCGCGCTGCGCTCCCTCGTCTCGCGCGAAGCCGTCGAGGTCGCCAACATCGAGGAACTCGACGCCGTGCTCCGCGCCGCCGAGGCACGGCGGGAGTCCGGGGAGACCCCTGCGGAGGGCACGGACCCGGGCTCCCGGCCCTCCGGCGTCGATCTCGATCTGCGCATCACCCCCGAGGTGAGCCTGGTCCTGACGCTCCGCCGCACCGCCGCCCGCGCCCTCGCCGTCGAGCAGCACACGTCGAGCGGCCGGACCCACCTGCTCGTCTACGTGCACGCCGACGACCTCCACCTCGTGGAACGCGTCACCTCGGGCGGCCTGCACATGTTCACCCTCGCCGCCTCCGCGCAGGACGCCGCGGACATGGCGCTCCTCTTCGTCGACCCCTTCGAGGTCGCCGCCAAGGACGGCCCCGTCCAGCACCTGACCCCCGAACAGATCAGCCAGCAGAACGTGGGCAGGGCGCTCGGCGAGGCCATCGACAACGCCCTTGTCGTCGGGCAGACCGTCCTCCTCGCCGACACCCCCGGCCCGCTCCTGACGACGTACGCGACCGACCAGGCCCTGTGGACGGTCTACGTCGAGAAGCCCCACGCCCTGACCGGGATCGAAGCGCGCCCGGTCGGCAAGAACACCTTGCGCGCGCTGATCACCAAGCTGATCAGCCCGAGCTGAGAGAACCGACACCATGTCACGAGAGAGCGAATGCCGCGAGGATCTGCGCCGGCTCAAGCAGTACGCGGACCAGTTGGAGAACTCCGTCGACAACGTCGGGAAGCTCTGCGGCACGGACACCTGGAAGGGCCCCAAGAGCGAGCGCTTCCGGGGCGAATTCACCGGCCACAAGAAGCAGATAAAAGACGCCCTGGCCGCCGCGCGCGCGGCGATGGACCGCGCGCTCAAACGCGTGGAGCAGGAAGAGGCGGAGAAGAAGAAGTCCGGAGCGGGGAAGTAGGGAAGCAGCACGGTGGTTGACCAACAACGCACAATCGGCCCTCGGTTGTCCCCGGCCCCCACGCAGGCGCGCCGCGTCTCCGCTTCGGTCGTCGACGCCCTCGTCGCCCTGCTCTGCGGCCTCGCGGCCGGGGTGGCGGCCGGCGTGGAGGTGGTCGACGGGGTCGCACAGCTCCGCCCCGGCTCCCCCGCCGTATGGGGAACCGCGCTCGTCGCGGCCTTCGGCCTCTCCTTCCTCAACCACGTCCTGCTCACCTACGCGGTCCGCGCCAGCCTCGGGAAGCTCCTAACCGGCCTGCGCGTGGTCCGCGCGAGCGACGGCCGCCGCCCCGGCTTCTTCCGCCTCATCGGCCGCTGGCTCTTCGGCTTCTACTGGATGATCGTCTTCGTCCCCCTCCACGTCGCGACGGACAGCAGCGTGGAACAACAGGACGCGGTGTCCCTGCGCACGATCCGACGCTGACGGCGGCCCCGTGCCCGGAGCCCGGAGCCCGGTGCCCAACCCGCAGTGATTGGCCGCCAGCGATTGGCACCCGTCACGGGCCAGGCGTGGGCTTCGGCTCCCGGCATCGGTCCCGGGCCTGGTGCGGGCTTCGGCTTCGGCTCCCGGCATCCGTCCCGGTCCTGGCGCGGGCTCCGGCTCCGGCTTCGGCTTCGGCTCCGGCTCCGGCTCCGGCTCCGGCTCCGGCTCCGGCTCCGGCAGAGTCGCCCGTCGCTCCCGGGCTTCGGCCCCCGGCCCAGGCCCCCGGCGAGTCGAGCCTCGCACCCGGGTCCCGGACTCCAGTCTTCGCGCTCGGCGCTCGGCGCTCGGCGCTCGGCGCTCGGCGCTCGGCGCTCGGCGACGAACCGCTGGTCGGCTGGGCCGTTCCGCTCCCGGGCGAACAATCAGCCGACCGGCGGGCACCTCCGCGCCGGGCCCTCGGCGGCTCCTGCGGATGCCGGGAGCCGAGGGCGGAAGGGAAAGCGGGGCCTTCCCTGGACGCGCCCGCCCGGTCGTCGGTTCGCTCGCCTCTCTGCCGTCGCCTCCGCGCGTCACCCCCCGCTCGCCGGCGCGGGGCCGAGGGCGAAGGACTGGCGGACCAGCGTGAGGAGTTCTTCCTCCGAGACGCCGAGGCGGCGGGCCTCGGCGGCGAGTTCCGCGGCGCGGGTGAGGAGGCCGGCGCGGAAGCGGGCGCCTTCCATTTCCACGACGACGGCCCCGCGGCCTCTGCGCAACTCGATCAGGCCCTCGTCCCGCAACCGTTGGTAGCCCCGGAGCACGGTGTGCACGTTGATGTCGAGGGAGTCAGCCAGCGCTCGCGCCGCCGGGAGCCGCTCGCCCGGAGTGAGGGAGCCCTCCGCGAGGGCCGCGCGGACCGATGACGCGATCTGCTCCCCGAGCGGGACCGGTGACGAGGGATCGGTACGGAAGAGCATCAGCCGCCGCCTGGTCGTGGGGAGCCGTCCGCGTCCGCCGCGAGGGTATTGAGGAGCGCCGCTGCCGTACGGGCGTCCCGCGTCGTCACCGCGAAGTCCCGCCCGTCCTCCCGGCGCACCACGAGCGCCTCCCCCGAGTGCAGGATGACTCCCGTTCCCCGGGGACTCACCCGGTATCCCCAGCCGCCCCACTCCAGCGCCCTCACGTGCTGCGCGCGAGCCGTGGCGACCTGGTCGAGGGCGATACGCGTACGGGGCCAGGGGAGATAGCCGGCGGCGACCGTCAGGCCGTGCCGGTCGACGGTGACGCGCACCGCGCTCAGGGCGAAGGTCAGCAGCCCCGCGAGCAGGAGCGGCAGCCCCGCGCTGACCAGTCCGGCGGCGAGCAGCCCCGTGCCGAGAAGGAACGTGCCCGCGCCGATCCCGGTAAGCACCGCCGAGGTGTTGTGCGCCGACCAACCGGCCCGCTCCCCGGGGCGCAGCGTCAACCGCTCAGCGGCGCTGGGCAGCGGACCGCGCTCCGGCCCACGCCAGGCCGAGGGCATCAGACGCCGCACCAGCGTCCCCGCCGCGGCGGCCAGGAGAGCGGCGCCCAGCCCTGCCACCAACTGCACCCAGGGCAGTTGGGCTTCCGTCCCGTCAGCGACCGCGCCCGCGTTCACGACAAGCACCGCGCTCAGCAGATAACCGAGCAGGCCGGCCGTCCCCCACCCCGTCGCCGTCCACGCGCTCCGGGCGGCAAGGCTTGCGCCGGGGAGGGCGGTGCCGAGTCCGAAGAGGAGCGCGAGACCGCCGAAAAGGGCGAGGCACACCCACGGATAACTGCTCGTGGCGGCCCAGTCGTCGGCCGTCCCACCGCCGGAGAAGTGAGTGGCGATGCGGTCGCCGAGCTTGTCCCGCGTCCCCAGGAAGATAGCGACGGTGACAGCGAGCCCGACGACGAACGGCGCCGCTTCGAGCAGCACACCCGGCCACTGGGTGCCTCCCCGGCTGGTACCCGCCCCTCCGCCCGTACCCGGCGGCCCGGCCGTCCCGTTCCTGTCCGGCCCCTCGGCCCCGTGTCCCCCGTACACCTCTCGCTCCTCTCGTGTCGTACCGCGGGCCGCCTTGTGCGGCTCCGCTCCGTACGACTTATTCGCAAGCTATGCGAACAACTATCGAGGTGCTTCCCGCCCAACAACCCTTCGAACCCTGACGCGCGAAAAAACTCGCACGAGATGCGGAACGCATCCCTCCGCATCTCGTGCGGATCTTTTTCACGGGCCGGGAACTCGCCCGGTCCGGCGGCCGTTGGACCGGACACACGAACACACACAGACACACATGGCGCACTCGTGGACAAGTGGCGTGAAAGGTCGGATCACTCCGGCCGACAGGTCACGGACGGGGTGCGCCGGAAGCAGAAGGGGGTCTTTCTCATGGCGGGTTTTCTCGACCGGGCGAAGGAACAGGCGCAGCGCGGCCTCGCACAGGGCAAGCAGAAGTACGACGACGTGCAGACCCAGCGCACGGGCAGCGAGCTGCTGAAGAAGCTCGGCGCCGCGTACTACGCGGAGCGCAGGGGCAGCGGTGACCCGGCGGCCACGCAGCGCGCCCTGGAGGCCGTGGAGTCCCACATAGTCACGCACGGCGACGGTTTCCTGCCCCGCTGAGCCGGGGCGGGCTCCGCACGGCCCGTCCGTACAAGCGAGCGATTCGGGTACGACAATGGACGGATGCCGTCCACAGTCTTCACCGGTGCCTCGCAGCCGGAGGTTCCCAACTCGCTCGTCGAGCGGCTGGGCTCGCCCGCCCTGCCCTCTCCCTTGCGGGAGGTCGTGGACGCGCCCTTCGCCCGCCGGGGAGTGCGTCTCTTCCTGAAGCGGGACGATCTTGTGCACCCCGAGATACCGGGCAACAAATGGCGCAAGCTGGTCCCGGCTCTCGCGGGGCTGGTCCCTGGGCAGACGCTCGTGACCTTCGGCGGAGCCTGGTCCAGTCACCTGCGGGCCACGGCCGCCGTCGGCCGGCTGCTCGGGGTGCCGACGGTGGGCCTGGTGCGGGGCGACGAGCTGGCCTCGCGGCCGTTCAACGCCGCGCTGGAGCGCTGCCGTGCGGACGGAATGCGCCTCCACTTCGTGGACCGCTCCCGCTACCGGCGCAAACGGGAACCGGAGACGCTGCGCTCGCTGCTGGGCGAGGCGGGTGTCACTCGTCCCTACGTCGTACCGGAGGGCGGGAGCAGCCCCGCGGCCGTACGGGGGTGCGCGGAGCTGGGCCGGGAGCTGCGGGGGCAGGCGGACGTGGTCGCGGTCGCCTCTGGCACCGGCGGCACGCTGGCGGGGATCGCGGCCGGGCTGGGGCCGAGGAGCCGGGCGCTGGGCATCCCGGTCGTGAAAGGCGGCTTCCTCGCGGACGAGGTGCGGTCCCTGCAGAGCACGGCCTTCGGCTCCGCCCAGGGCACGTGGTCCCTGGACGAGCGCTTCCACGCCGGGGGCTACGGCCGCCTGCCGGACGCGCTCGACCGCTTCGCCCTGGACTTCGAGGACCGCCACGGCCTCCCGGTGGAGCGCCTCTACGTCGCCAAGCTCCTCCACGCCCTCACATGCCTCGCCGAGGAGGGCGCCTTCTCCCCGGGCACCCGCGTGGCAGCCGTCATCACAGGTGTTCCGGGGCCGGGACTCAGCTCCGGCCTGGGGAGTTCCGGCCTGCGGAGCGATTGAGTCGTGGGCCGGGGGCGGTCGGGACCTGCGCGAACGGCGGTCGGGGCCGTGCGCGAACGGGGACGCCTCGCGCTCGGCCAGGACCGCCGCCGAACGCCGGACAGGGGGCAGTGAACAGCGGAAAGCCGCCGACCGGGCAGCTGGACGACCTGACGGCCGGATAGGGCATGGCGACGGGCTCAGGAGGTCCGGTGGTCCAGCGCTCCGCCGACGCCCAATGCTCCGCCAGGGACCGAGGGCGGGGTCCTGAGTCCGCGCTGGCGCGACGTCCCACCACGCGGTGTCGGGCCCGCTTGCCCGGCGCCCGGAAGGAGCACCGCCCCGCCGCTCCGCTCTGCCACGTCCCCGCACCAGCCCCTGTCCCCCGCCCACCCACGGCGTCCTCACGCGCCGTCAGTCCCCCGTCTCCTCGCGGTACGCCGCCGCCTCCTCCAGATCCAGCCGGTGCAGGAGGGTGCGGAGCATTTCGTCGTCGATACGGCGGTGGTCGCGGAGTTCGACGAAAACGGCTCGTTCGGCACCGATCATCTCGCGGGAGAGGCGCCGGTAGGTGTCGTCGGCGGACTCGCCCTCGTCGTTGACGGCGCCCAGCCGCTCCCAGGGGGCGTTCTTGCGGCGTTCCAGGACGGTGCGCAGGCGGTCCAGGAGAGGGCCGGGGAGGGTGTTGGTCTCCTCGGTGAGGAGCGCTTCGAGGCGTTTCTCGGCGGCGGTGGACGCCTCGCTCTGGGCCTGTGCCTCGATGAGCGTGTCGCGGCGGGTGTCGCGTTGCGGGAGCCGGAGCAGCCGGATGATCGGGGGCAGCGAGACGCCCTGCACGACGAGGGTGCCGATGACGGTCGTGAAGGTGAGGAAGAGGATCAGGCTGCGGGCGGGGAAGTCCGAGCCGTCGTGGACGCTCACCGGGATGGAGAAGGCGATGGCGAGCGAGACGACACCCCGCATCCCGGCCCAGCCGATGACGAAGGGCCCCTTCCACGTGGGTTCGGGTTCGCGGCGGCGCACGCGGGCGGAGAAGAAGCGGGGCAGGTAGGTGGCCGGGTAGACCCAGACGAAGCGGGCGGCGACGACGGTGAGGAAGAGGGCGAGCGCGTACCAGATGACGATCGGGCTGTCGTACTGACCGAGGTCGTCGAGGACGACGGGGAGCTGGAGACCGATGAGGGCGAAGACGGCGGACTCCAGGATGAAGGCGACCATCCGCCAGACGGCGTCCTCCTGAAGCCGTGTGGCGAAGTCGACCTGCCAGGAGCGGTGCGCGAGGTACAGGGCGACGACGACCACGGCGAGCACACCGGAGCCGCCGAACTTCTCGGCGACGGCGTAGGCGAAGAAGGGGGTGAGCAGGGACAGGCTGTTCTGGAGCAGCGCCTCCGTGAGGTGGGTGCGCAGCCAGTGCAGGGGGACCATCAGGACCAGCCCGACGGCGATGCCGCCGACGGAGGCGAGGAGGAACTCGCCGATCCCCTTGCCCCAGCTCGCGCCCTCGCCGACCGCCGCGGCGACGGCGACCTTGTAGGCGGTGATGGCGGTGGCGTCGTTCACGAGGGACTCGCCCTGGAGGATCGTCGTGATCCGCGCCGGCAACCCCACCCTGCGCGCCACGGCGGTCGCGGCGACGGCGTCCGGCGGGGCGATCACGGCGCCGAGGACGAGGGCCGCCGTGAGGGGGAGTTCGGGGACCAGGAGGTAGATGACGTAGCCCACGGCGAGGGTCGCGAAGAGGACGTAGCCCACGGAGAGGAGGCCGATGGCGCGGGCGTGCGCGCGCAGGCCGAGGTAGGAGCTGTCGGCGGCGGCGGTGTAGAGCAGCGGGGGCAGCAGGAGCGGCAGGACGATCTCGGGGTCGAGGTCGTAGTCCGGGACGCCCGGCAGGTAGGAGACGGCGAGCCCCACCGTGACGATCAGCAGCGGGGCCGGGATCGGGGTGCGGCGCGCGGCTCCCGCCACGGCGGCGCTTCCGGCGACGAGGAGCAGCACGGGCAGGGCGTCCATGGGCGCGGGGTTTCTCCTTCGGGAGGGAGGGGGGCGGGGGCGGGAGGGAGCGGGGAGGCGGGAGGCGGACGGGAACGGTGCGGGCGGGGGAACGGACGGGAACGGTACGGGCGAGGGGGGCGGGACGCGGCGGGCTGAACGCGGCGCGGGCGTGTTCGGCGTGCGTGTCGCGCGCGGGGGCGGGGCGGGCAGGGGGGCGGACGGGGAAGGAACGCGAAGGCGAAGGCGTCCCGGGGACGGGGCGGGTGATGGAGCCGTGGCGGGCGGGGCAGGGCGGGCGGGTCTGTCGTAGTCTGACAATCTTGACCCCCCTGCATCACTCCACGTAGGTGTCCGCGCGAAATGGCGGGTGTCACCGGGTGGCCGCGGGAGTGTCGGTGGCGTCCCGGCAGGGGCCGGGCGCCGGACGAGGAGCACGTGGTGTTGAAGGACTGCCCCCACCTCCCCGGGCTGCCGGAGCCGGAGCCCGAGGCGCTGAGCGAGACCTGCCTCGAATGCCTGGCGGTGGGCAGCCACCCGGTGCAGCTGCGCAAGTGCCTCGTGTGCGGCCGGGTGAGCTGCTGCGATTCCTCGCCGTACCGGCACGCCACCGCGCACTTCGACGAGA
The DNA here is from genome assembly GCF_000213055.1 of Streptomyces sp. Tu6071. Classification (NCBI taxonomy): domain Bacteria; kingdom Bacillati; phylum Actinomycetota; class Actinomycetes; order Kitasatosporales; family Streptomycetaceae; genus Streptomyces; species Streptomyces sp. Tu6071. The sequence continues at coordinate 2,387,290 of NZ_CM001165.1, forward strand.
CGGGCCACGCGGTGATGCGCTCGTTCGAGCCGGGCGAGGAATGGCGCTGGTGCTACGTGGACAACTCGCTGGTCTGAACACCTGTCCGAGACCGCCCCGCGCGGACGAGGTCTGAGCGCGAGAGGGCGGGGAAGGTTCGATGGGGTGGGGGCTGGGTACGTCACCCCGGCATCGCGTCGCGCGGATCGAGGGCGCCGCACCGCCCCACCGATCGTGCCCACGGTCTTACGATGAGTGACGCGAGGGCCGGGGGTCCCCGGGACAGGGGGCCCGGGTGCGCGGTAGCGTCACGGCTGAACGACGAGGCATGCGATCCGGGGGTGCACACCCCTGGAGCCCCGAAAGAGCTTGTACCACCTTGGAGGTGAGGGTGTCCCCTATCGCAGGCGAGCCCGGGACCGAGGACTTCGTGGAAGTCCGGCTGCCGGCTGCGGGTGCCTACCTGTCGGTGCTGCGGACGGCGACGGCCGGTCTCGCGGCGCGTTTGGACTTCACCCTCGACGAGATCGAGGATCTGCGGATCGCGGTCGACGAGGCATGCGCGATCCTGCTGCAGCAGGCGGTGCGGGGCTCCGTGCTCCGTTGCGTGTTCCGGCTGATCGGTGAGGCCCTGGAGGTGATCGTCTCGGCGCCGACCACGGACGGACGGGCTCCGGAGCGGGACACCTTCGCGTGGACGGTGCTGTCCGCGCTCGCGGGGAAGGTGGAGTCGTCGGTGTCCGAGGACAAGACGGTGTCCATCTCCCTCTACAAACAGCGTGGTGCCGGACCTGGTCCGGTCTGAGAGGGACGGGGGCGGGCCGGTGCGTGAGAAGAAGCGGGATGCCCGGGACCGTTCGCGCGAGACCGGCGCGGGCGGGACCGGACCGGTCACGCCGGCCGGTCCCCCGCGGACCGGTGGGGCTCCGGGCCCGGCGGGCGGCTCCGGCGCGAAAGCGCCCGGGGCGGGCGACCGCGGACGGGGGAACGAGCGAGGGGGTCTTCCTGACCCCAGGGACGCGGTGGAGCGGGCGGGACGAATGAGCGAGCAGGAGCACCCGCAGGGGGAGCGCACGCCGGACGACGCGGATCGGGCCCCGTCGTCGGCCGGAGAGCCGGTGCACGGCGGGGAGCCGTCGACGGTACGGGGCGAGGCGCCCGCACGGCCCGTACGGGACGAAGCCGCCATCGACGCGGCCCCACCCGTACCCGAGAACACCCCACCGCACGACGACACCGCGCCGGACGCGGACACCGCACCTCACGCGGACACCGCGCCGGACGACGAGCAGGCCGTGCCCGACGAGGCCGCCCCCGGGCGGGCGGGGCACCACCGTGTCCGCAGCGCGCGGGAGAACGAGGACCGCAGCGAGGCGCGGGCGCTCTTCGTCCAGCTGCGGACGCTGGAGCCGGAGTCGGCGGCGTACGCGGAGCTGCGCAACCGGCTCGTACGGATGCACCTGCCGCTCGTGGAGCACCTCGCGCGGCGATTCCGCAATCGCGGGGAGCCGCTCGACGACCTGACGCAGGTCGCGACGATCGGCCTGATCAAGTCGGTGGACCGGTTCGACCCGGAGCGCGGCGTCGAGTTCTCCACCTACGCGACCCCGACCGTCGTCGGCGAGATCAAGCGGCACTTCAGGGACAAGGGCTGGGCGGTACGGGTACCGCGCCGGCTCCAGGAGCTGCGGCTCTCGCTCACCTCCGCGACGGCGGAGCTGTCGCAGCAGCACGGCCGTTCGCCGACCGTGCACGAGCTGGCGCAGCGGCTCTCCATCTCCGAGGAGGAGGTGCTGGAGGGCCTGGAGTCCGCGAACGCCTACAGCACACTCTCGCTCGACGTCCCCGACACCGACGACGAGTCGCCCGCTGTCGCCGACACGCTCGGCGCGGAGGACGAGGCGCTGGAGGGTGTCGAGTACCGGGAGTCGCTCAAGCCGCTCCTGGAGGACCTGCCGCCGCGCGAGAAGCGGATTCTGCTGCTGCGGTTCTTCGGGAACATGACGCAGTCGCAGATCGCGCAGGAGGTCGGCATCTCCCAGATGCACGTCTCGCGCCTGCTCGCCCGCACGCTGGCCCAGCTCCGCGACAAGCTCCTCGTGGAGGAGTGAGCGGAGCGCGGCGCAGGGGTACGGCTGGGGGCGGTCGCCCGACGACCGCCCACGGGACGCCCCGAGGCGGAGAAGACAACCGGAAGCGCGACGGGGCTGGTTGACGGAGGACCGCCGTGGGGCCGCCGCAGGGCCCGGTCGCCGAGGGCCCGGTTGCCCGGAGCCCAGTTCCGTGGGGCCGCCGTGGGGCCCGCCGAGGCGGCGGGGCCCTCACACCTTTCCGATGCCCAGCGTGTTCTCCGTCGGCAGCAGTCCGGAGCCGATCATCGTGAGCCACGGGGTCGCCAGCAGGTCGGTCAGACGGGTCGTGGCCGCGGTGCCGAGCGCCTGCCAGGGAGCTGCGGCGAGGGTGTCGGTGCGGTGTTCGATCTCCGCGCGCAGGGCACGGCCCTGGTCGGTCGCCGTGCCGTCAGGGGTGACGAGGCCGCGGTCCCTCAGGCGGGTCGTCGCCTCCTGCCACGCCGACTCGCTCCAGCCGCGCGAGGCGAAGACCGCGCGGGGCGCCGCCCCGATCGAGGCGAAGGTGACGAGCGTTTCGATACCGTCGAGGCCCGCCGCCACGAGGGCGGCCACGTGGCCGTCGCCCCGGTGCTCGCGCAGGATCGTCGCGGCCTGCCAGAGCTGGAGGTGCGGGGCCTCGGGCCAGGGCAGCGCGCCGTTCGCGGCGGCGAGCGGACGGCCCGCGGCGGCGCCGTGCGTCGTGGTGACGGCGGCCTGCGCCGCGGTACGGGCCAGGCGGGCCGCCTCCGCGAGGTCGGCGCTGTCCACGGCGTCACCGAGCAGGGCCCGCCACGTCCGGTCCACCGCGCGCAGCCGCCCGTCCAGGGCCTCCTCGGGCGTCACGTCCGTCCCGGTCGCGTAGCGCTCGACCATTCCCGGTTCGAAGCTGTGGAAGACGGCGCTCAGGACGGCCGGGGAGACGGCGCCGAGCGGTGCGGCGCGCCAGGCGAAGTAGAGCGGCCAGCGCTCGTCGGTGCCGAGCCCGAGCGCCCCGGCCTCCGCGTAGGACTCGGGGGCGTAGTAGACGACCGCGTGCAGGGGCTCCAGGAGGTGCCAGAGCTGGCGCACCCGGGCGGGTTCCGGCGGGAGGTCGTCCTTCGTGGTGTGCGGTCGCGTCGTCATCTCGTACCCCCGTACGGGCTTGGCATCTTGTCACCGTCAAGATGCCAAGTGGGTGTGGAACTTGTCAATGGCCAGATGGGCCGGGCAGGGTGTCCGCATGAGCCAACGCGAGCAGTACCACCACGGCGATCTGCGGCGGGCGATCATGACGGCCGCCGTCGACACGCTCGCGGAGCAGGGGCCAGAGGCGCTGAGCATGCGGGCGCTCGCGCGGCGGGCAGGGGTCTCGCACGCCGCGCCCGCGCACCACTTCACCGACCGCGCGGGGCTGCTCACCGCCGTGGCGACCGAGGGATACCGGCTGCTCGCCGACGCGCTCGCGGCCGAGGAGGGGCTGCTCGCCCGCGGCGCCGGGTACGTACGGTTCGCGCGCGAGCATCCCGGGCACTTCCGCGTCATGTTCACGCCGGGGCTGCTGCACGAGGACGACGCGGAGCTGAGCACGGAACGCGGGCGACTGGCGGACGTGCTGCGGTCGAGCGTCGCGGAGCGCGGGGGCGGGGAGCACGAGCAGGAGGGACGCCGCCTCGCGGCATGGTCACTCGCGCACGGATTCGCGGCGCTGACCCTCTCGGGCGGCCTGGACGCGGCGCTGGGCGGGCGCGATCCGGTGGAGTGCTTTCGCGCGGTGGCGGCGGGGGTGTTTCCGTAGGGGGCCCGGTGGGGGGCGCTGGAGGCCGTACGGATGCCGCTCGGGGGCGGCGGGAGGGCTGCCCGGGGTCGGCGGGAAGACCGCTGGGGTCCGGCGAAGGACTGCTTAGGACAGTGCGTCGCCCGGTACGCGGCAGGACCCGGGAAGGGCGCCCGCCCAGGTCGCGGCATCGCTCAGGACGCGGCCTCGCTCGGGGGGCGACGCCCCTCAGGTCGCGGCGTCGCTCAGGTCGCGGCGTCGCTCAGGAGGCGGCCTCGCTCGGATCGCGACGCCCCTCAGGTCGCGGCATCACTCAGGACGCAGCATCGCTCAGGTCGCGGCATCGCTCAGGACGCGGCGTCGCTCGGGGCGCGGATGCCGAGAGTCTCGGTGGTCTCCTTGTTGAGGAGGCAGACGAGGCCCGCGATCGAGGCGGCGGCGAGTGCGATGCCGCCCGGGATGAACATGCTGTCGGTCTTGAGCAGCGTCCAGGCGACCGGGAGGCCCATGAGCTGCGTGATGACCGCCGGACCGCGGCTCCAGCGGCGCAGGCGCCACAGGCCGCGCGCGGCGATCCCCGGGATGGCGCCGAGGACGACGAGCATGAGGCCGACCGTCGCCGTGTCGCCCTGGTCGCCGGAGCCGGCCAGGCCCCGGACGAGGATGTAGAGGCCGCCGACGACGAGGGCGAGGGCTTCCAGGACGCAGACGAGGGTGGCGAGGAAGAGACGCCGGGGGCGGTGCGCGGGTTCGGTGGAAGTCTGCTCGCTGCTCACGGTGCCAGGGTAGCGGGGCGGGTGTGGGGGATGCCCCCTAGGGGTGTCCCTTACATGCGGGTTTCTCCCCCTGGGGCCCACAACGCGCAACGCGGCGGCGGAGTTCCCGGCGGTGGGGCGGGGGGGCACAGGGGCTCAGCACAGGGGTTCAACCAGGGCCAAGCCGAACCGCCTCCCTCCTCGCGCCCCCTCCCTCCACGCACCGCCTTCCTCTTCGCACCCCCTCCCTCGCCCCCTCACCCCTCCCCCTCACCCCTCCCCCACCCACCCGCAGGCGTGAGGGTGGGTGCGTGGGGGCGGGGGGCGCTACCGATGGGTACTCTGCCTTTCATGCGTGCTCTTCTCGTGGTCAATCCGGCGGCTACCACCACCAGTGCGCGCACGCGCGACGTGCTGATCCACGCGCTGGCCAGCGAGATGAAGCTGGAGGCCGTGACCACCGAGTACCGGGGGCACGCGCGGGATCTGGCGCGCGAGGCGGCCGAGGCGGAGGACATCGACCTCGTCGTGGCGCTCGGCGGGGACGGCACCGTCAACGAGGTCGTCAACGGGCTGCTGCACGAGGGCCCGGCCCCGGAGGCGCTGCCCGGACTCGCCGTCGTGCCGGGCGGTTCGACGAACGTCTTCGCGCGGGCGCTCGGGCTGCCGAACCACCCGGTGGAGGCGACGGGCGCGATCCTGCACGCGCTGCACGAGCGCTCCGAGCGCACGGTCGGCCTCGGACTCGCCTCCGGGACGCGCGGCAGCGAGGACGAGTCGGTTCCCTCGCGCTGGTTCACCTTCAACGCGGGGCTCGGTTTCGACGCGGGCGTCGTGGGCCGGGTCGAACAGAAGCGGGAACGCGGCAAGCGCTCCACACACGCTCTGTACGTACGGCAGTTGCTCCGCCAGTTCGTGGACGAGCCCTCGCGCCGGGCAGGCCGGATCACGCTGGAGCGGACCGGCGAGGACCCGATCGAGGACCTGGTCCTGTCGATAGTCAGCAACACCAACCCGTGGACCTACCTGGGCAACAAGCCCCTCTACGCCTCCCCCGGAGCCTCCTTCGACACCGGGCTCGACGTGCTCGGCCTGAGCCGGCTCTCGACCGCCGCCGTCACGAAGTACGGGACGCAGTTGCTGAGGTCCTCGCCCGAACGCGGCCCGCAGGGCAGACACGCGGTGTCGCTCCACGACCTCAGTGAGTTCACCTTGCATTCCAAGGTCCCTTTGCCCTTTCAGATGGACGGTGACCACCTGGGGCTCCGGACGAGCGTGACGTTCACAGGCGTTCGCCGTGCACTGCGTGTGATTGTGTGAGTGGAAGCAGGCAAAGACCTTGCACTCGAACGTTTAGAGCACGATCCACCCCATAGAAGTACGGCTGTGACCTAGTCGACACCAAAGAATCAAAAAAAACTTTCCGGAAGGGGTTGTATCCCGCCCGGAGGTTTGGGAATCTCTACTTGGCGATCGGGACGGGCCCCACAAGCGGCCCCCACAGAGAGCCAGAATCCCTCCCTCCCCAGGACCCCGCCAGGGTTAGAACTGGCTGGTCGGCCCTTCCTTCGGGTGGGATTCGTGAAAGCGTTCACATTCACAAGCAACGTGCATGTAATACCAAGGAGAGGTAGCAGCCATGGACTGGCGTCACAACGCCGTTTGCCGCGAGGAAGACCCCGAGCTCTTCTTCCCCATCGGCAACACCGGTCCTGCGCTGCTGCAGATCGAGGAAGCCAAGGCCGTCTGCCGTCGCTGCCCGGTTATCGAGCAGTGTCTGCAGTGGGCGCTTGAGTCCGGCCAGGACTCGGGCGTCTGGGGTGGCCTCAGCGAGGACGAGCGCCGCGCGATGAAGCGCCGCGCCGCTCGCAACCGGGCGCGCAACGCGACCGCCTGAGCAAAGCCCCCCAAGAGCCTGGCGCTTGGCGGCGCGTACAGCGTGTACGCACGTCCCGCCCCCGAGCCGCAGCGCGCAGTTCGCGGTCGACGCCCTTGAGGCGATCACCGCAAGCGGTACCCCACAGCAAGACCCCCATAGCGTGAACGACGAAGGGCCCGGCCCGGTCAGCGACGACCGGCCGGGCCCTTCGTCTTGCCCGCACGGCTCAACCCCCGTGCCGCAGGCCCGCGTACGTCAACCGCGTCCGCCGTACGCCTCCGCGCGAGCCCGTCCGCCGACCCCCGCGCCCCGGGCACGTCCGGGCGAGCGCATACGACAACCCCGTCCCCCGTACGCCTCCGCGCGAGCCTCTACGTCAACCCCCGCGCCCCGTAAGCCCCCGCGCACGCCCGTACGTCAACACCGCTCCCCGCCCCGTCCGTCAACACCACTCCCCCACCGCGCCCCCACTCACGGGTGAACCCACCCGTGGCGCGGGCCCGTTCACGCCTTCTCGCCCTCCACCGGGATGTCCAGGACGACCCGTGTCCCGCGCTCCGGCGCCGGGACCATGTCGAACGTGCCGCCGAGTTCGCCCTCCACGAGGGTGCGGACGATCTGGAGGCCGAGGTTGCCCGAGCGGTGCGGGTCGAAGCCTTCGGGGAGGCCCACGCCGTCGTCCTGCACGGTGATGAGCAGCCGGTGGCCGTCCCGGCCCGTACCGCCGCCGCGCACCGCGCCGACCTCGACCGTGCCCGTGTCGCCCGGGCCGAAGCCGTGCTCCAGGGCGTTCTGGATGACCTCCGTGAGGACCATCGAGAGCGGCGTCGCGACCTCGGCGGCCAGTATCCCGAAACGGCCCGTACGGCGCCCCGTGACGGTGCCCGGGGAGATCTCCGCGACCATCGTGAGCACACGGTCGGCGATCTCGTCGAACTCCACCTGCTCGTCCAGGTTCTGGGACAGCGTCTCGTGGACGATCGCGATGGAGCCGACGCGGCGCACCGCCTCTTCGAGCGCGGCCCGGCCGCTTTCGGAGTCGATGCGGCGGGCCTGGAGACGCAACAGCGCCGCCACCGTCTGGAGATTGTTCTTCACCCGGTGGTGGATTTCCCGGATGGTGGCGTTCTTCGTCATCAACTCCTGTTCGCGGCGGCGCAATTCCGTCACATCTCGGAGCAGGACGAGGGAACCGATGTGCGTGCCTTTGGGTTTGAGCGGAATGGCGCGCATCTGAATGACCGCGTCATTTCCCTCGACCTCGGTCTCGCGCGGCGCCCAGCCGCTCGCGAGTTTCACGAGGGCCTCGTCCACCGGGCCCTTGGAGGGCGCGAGTTCGGCGGTGGCCTGGCCGAGGTGCACGCCGACGAAGTCGGTGGCGAGGCCGAGGCGGTGGTACGCGGAGAGGGCGTTGGGCGAGGCGTACTGGACCATGCCCTCGGCGTCGAGGCGGATGAGCCCGTCACCGACGCGCGGCGAGGCGTCCATGTCGACCTGCTGGTCCGGGAAGGGGAAGGCGCCCGCCGCGATCATCTGCGCGAGGTCGGAGGCGCTCTGGAGATAGCTCAGCTCCAGGCGGCTCGGGGTGCGCACGGTGAGCAGGTTGGTGTTGCGGCCGATGACGCCGAGGACGCGGCCCTCGCGGCGCACGGGGATCGACTCGACGCGGACGGGCACCTCCTCGCGCCACTCCGGGTCGCCCTCGCGCACGATGCGGCCCTCGTCGAGCGCGGCGTCGAGCATGGGGCGGCGGCCACGCGGCACGAGGTGGCCGACCATGTCGTCCTGGTACGAGGTGGGGCCCGTGTTGGGGCGCATCTGCGCGACCGAGACGTACCGCGTGCCGTCCCGGGTCGGGACCCACAGGACGAGGTCGGCGAAGGAGAGGTCGGACAACAGCTGCCACTCCGAGACCAGCAGGTGGAGCCATTCGAGATCGGAGTCGCTGAGCGCCGTGTGCCGGCGTACGAGGTCGTTCATGGAGGGCACCCGGCGAGCGTACCCGGGCCCCGCGCGAACGCGTGCCCCGCTCGGCCCCCAGGGGCCGCGGCGCCGCGAGGGGACCCTCGACCCCTCCGGCACCGCAGCCCGAAGGCGTGCCCGCACGCCCCTGAGGACGCGGGACCGCGAGCCGCCGGGTGTGCGGTGCCCGGTGGCCCTGGGGGAAGTCCGCGCGGTCAGGGCAGAGAGCGCGGTTCCCCCGGTCCGCCCTCCTGTGCGGGGAGAGCGGAAGCCGATTCCGCGCGAGGCGCGGACTAGACCATTTTCAGGGGCGCACCCCGCCGCTGTCCATGCCTGGGCGGGAATTGGCGGGACGGATCACGGGGACGCCGGAGCGGGCGGGCGGCGCGGCACGGGAGAACGCGTCGCCCGCCATCCGGACGACGGGAGACCGTGCCGCTCGCCATCCGGACGCCCCTTCTGCCCCGCGACCCGATCTGATAAATTGGTCTATACCACACGTGTCTCTTTCAGATCGGCAGGCCCCAGCGTGGAAGTTGTCATCGTCCCGGACGCGCAAGCCGGCGGCAGGCTTGTCGCCGACGCGATCGCGCGGCTGCTGCGGCGCAAGCCCGAAGCCCTGCTCGGGGTGGCCACCGGGTCGACGCCGCTGCCCGTCTACCAGGCGCTCACCGGCCTCGTGCGCTCCGGCGACGCGGACGTCTCGCGGGCGCGGATCGCGCAGCTCGACGAGTACGTGGGGCTCCCGGCCGGGCACCCCGAGTCGTACCGCGCCGTCGTCCTGCGCGAGGTCGTCGAGCCGCTCGGGCTCGACCCCTCCGCCTTCCTCGGCCCCGACGGCTCGGCCGCCGACGTGCAGGCCGCCTGCGAGGAGTACGACCGGGCGCTGAAGGACGCGGGCGGCGTCGACCTCCAGCTCCTCGGCATCGGCACGGACGGGCACATCGGCTTCAACGAGCCGTGCTCCTCGCTCGCCTCCCGCACCCGCATCAAGACGCTCACCGAGCAGACCCGGGTCGACAACGCGCGGTTCTTCGACGACGACATCGCGCAGGTCCCGCACCACGTCATCACGCAGGGCATCGGCACGATCCTGGAGGCGCGCCACCTCGTGCTCCTCGCGACGGGCGAGAACAAGGCCGAGGCGGTCGCGCAGTCCGTCGAGGGCCCGGTCGCCTCGCTCGTGCCCGCCTCCGCGCTCCAGCTCCACCCGCACGCGACGGTCGTCGTGGACGAGGCGGCGGCCTCGAAGCTCAAGCTCGCCGGGTACTTCCGCGCGACATGGGCGGCGAAGCCGGACTGGCAGGGCATCTGAGAAGCGGCACCCGTACGCCGAAGGGCCCGGATTCCTCCCCCCGCGGGGAATCCGGGCCCTTCTGCGTACGCGGAGGCCGCTACGCCCCGACGAGCACTTCGGCCGCCGCCTCGCCGCACACGCGTGCCGCCCCGTGCGTGACGATGTAGGGGCTGCCCGCGGGGGTCTCCTGCGGAACGCCCATCTCGACCACTGCCGTGTCCGGGCGCGCCGCGAGCAGGGCGTCGCGCGCCGCGGCCATCCACGGGTGGCGGTGCGCGTCGCGCACGGCGAGGACGAGGCGGCGGTCCCCGGCGGCGCCGAGCACGTCCGCGACGAGCGTGCCGTCCGCCTGCGGCCCGTACGCGTCGCCCGTCGTGCCGGGCAGCCGGCGGGCCAGCGCCTCCGCCGGCCCCCACGGGGTCTCCGTGCCCACGGCGATGTTCGCCTCGTCGCTCAGGAGCGCCACGTACGGCGCGGTGTCCAGCGGCGCGAAGTCGCCGTGGACGCGCACCGCGCGGCGGGCGGCCTCCAGGCCGACGGCGGGGCGCGGCGCGAGGGGCGCGGCGGGGGTGGTGCGGGTCCAGCGGGCCAGCGCGCGGACGCGCTCGGCGGCGTCGGCGAGGCGTTCCTCGGGCAGCGAGCCGTCCCGTACGGCCGCGACGAGCGCGTCGCGCAGCGCGAGGACGGTGCCCTCGTCGTGGAGCCCGCCGCCGACGCAGATGGCGTCGGCCCCGGCGGCGATCGCGAGGACCGTGCCGCGCTCGATGCCGTACGTACCGGCGATCGCGCGCATCTCCATGCCGTCGGTGACGATGAGGCCCTCGTAGCCCAGCTCCTCGCGCAGGAGCCCGGTGAGGATGCGGCGGCTGAGCGTCGCGGGGACCTCGGCGTCGAGCGCGGGGACGACGATGTGGGCGCTCATGACGGCCAGGGTCCCGCCCGCGATCGCGGCGCGGAAGGGGGCGAGTTCACGGGCGCGCAGGACCTCGGCGCTCGCGTCGATGCGGGGCAGCGCGAGGTGCGAGTCGACGTTGGTGTCGCCGTGCCCGGGGAAGTGCTTGACGCAGGCGATGACCCCGGCGGACTGGAGCCCCTCGACGTAGGCGGCGGTGTGCCGGGCGACGAGGGCGGGGTCGGCGCCGAAGGAGCGGACGCCGATGACGGGGTTGTCCGGGTCGGAGTTGACGTCGGCGGAGGGCGCCCAGTTGAAGCGGACGCCGCAGGCGGCGAGGCGGCGGCCGAGTTCGGCGGCGACGGAGCGGGTCAGCTCCGGGTCGTCGACGGTACCGAGCGCGAGGTTGCCGGGGATGAAGGAGCCCGTGTTGACGTCGAGGCGCGTGACGTCGCCGCCCTCCTCGTCGATCGCGACGAGGATGTCCTCGCGCTCGGCGCGGAGCTGGGCGGTGAGCGCGGTGAGTTGTCCGTCCCCGGCGACGTTGCGGCCGAAGAGGCCGACGGAGGCGAGGCCCTCGCCGATGCGGCGCAGCAGCCAGTCGGGGGCCGTGGTGCCGGCGAAGCCGGGCTGGAGGACGGCGAGGGCGTCGCGGGTGAGGGTGTCGGGGGCGCTGGTGAGCGTGGTCATGGGGTGTTATCCCTTCACGGCGCCGTCGGTGAGGCCGGACACGGCCTTGCGCTGGAGGAAGACGAAGAGGACGAGGATCGGCACCGCGAAGAGCGAGGAGGCGGCCATCGTGGCGCCCCAGTCGTCACCGAAGTTGGTCTGGAAGGAGGAGAGCCACAGCGGGAGGGTCTGCGCCTCCTGCTCCTTGTTGAGGACCAGGACGAGCGGGAACTCGTTCCACGCGGTGATGAAGCCGAAGAGCGAGGTGGACATGAGTCCGGGCGCGAGGAGCGGCAGGATCACGCGGCGGAACGCCTGCGGGCGGGTGCAGCCGTCGACCATCGCGGACTCCTCCAGCTCGGCCGGGATCGCCCCGACGAAGCCGCGCAGGGTCAGGAGCGTGAACGGCAGGATCATCACGAGGTAGAAGAGCGTGAGCGGGACGAGGCTGTTGAGCATGTCCGCGTCGCGCACGATCATGTAGATCGCGATGACCATGACTTCCCAGGGCGCCATCTGGGCGATCATGAAGCCGATGACGAAGCCCTTGCGGCCCTTGAAGCGCATCCGGCTCAGGGCGAAGGCCCCGGCGAGCGCGAGGACCAGGGAGCCGACGACGGCGAGAATCGTCACGGTGAGCGAGTTGACGACGAGGTGGCCGAAGTTCTCGGCGTGCACCGCGGTCTTGAAGTGCTCGAAGGTGAAGTCGGTCGGGAACCAGACGGGTGTCTCGCTGATGATGTCCCCGGTCGGCTTGAAGGCCGTCGAGAACATCCAGTAGACGGGGAAGACGAAGCCGATGAACAGCAGGACGGCGACGACGTTGGGCCACACGCGGCCGAAGAGTGAGCGCTTCACAGCTCGTCCTCCCCTTGCTTCAGAACGATCCGGAGGTAGTACGAGGTGAGGCCGAGCAGGATGAGCAGCGTCAGGAAGGAGATCGCGGCGCCCATGCCGAAGTGCTGGTTGCCCATGCCCTCGATGTAGGCGTAGACGGGCAGGATCTCGGTGAGCCGGTCCGGGCCGCCCTGGTTGAAGGCGAAGACCTGGGCGAAGGCCTTGAAGACCCAGATGACTTCGAGGAAGGTCGTGGCGAAGAGGAAGGGCCGCAGGAACGGGAAGGTCACGTTCTTGAAGGACTTCCAGGCCCCGGCGCCGTCGAGCGAGGCGGCCTCGTACAGCTCCTTCGGGATCGTCGTCGTCGCGGCGTAGAGGTTGATCGCGACGAAGGGGATCGACTGCCAGACGATGAGCCAGGTGATCACGAAGAAGGTCGAGAACTGGCTGCTCGTCCAGGAGAAGTCGGCCATCGAGTGCCAGCCGAGCTTGTCGAGCACGTAGTTGACGACGCCGAAGCGCTCGGCGAAGAGCCACTGGTACACGGTGGTCGCCGCGATGACCGGCATCGCCCAGGCGAGGACGAGGCCGATGAGGAGGAAGACGCGCATCCGGCGGCCGAGGCGCGCGAGGAGCAGCCCGATCAGCGAGCCGAGCGCCATGATCAGGATGACGTTGACGCCGGTGAAGAGCACCGAGCGCAGGGTGACGCGCCAGAACTCCTCGCCGCCGAGCACGTCCTGGTAGTTGTGGAAGCCCGTCCACTCGGTCACGCGCTGGATGAACTGGCGCATGTTGAGGTTCTGGAAGGACAGCACCAGGTTCTTGACCAGCGGCCACCCGAGGAGCACCAGCGTCGCCACCACGGCGGGCAGCAGCAGGAGGTACGGGGTCAGGGCCTTGCGCCGCGCGGCCTTCGCCGCTCTGGCCGAGGGGATTTCGGGTCCGCCCCCGGTCTTCACCTTGACCGGTCCCGGGTCCGTGCCCGGGAGCGGGGTCTCCACTGTCATGCTCGCCTTCGCTTTCTGGGCCTGCCGCCCGCGCGCCCGCTCGTGGGGGCCGTCCTGCTCGTACGGGCGTGTCCCGCTCTACGGGTACGGGGGCGGACCGGCGCGGACCGCTCGGGGTCCGGGGGGTCCGGGCTCGTACGTACGCGGCGCCGGGCACGGCCTGGACCCGTACGCGGCGGGGCCGGGGGCCGGGGCGGGGCGCACCGTCCGTGCGGTGTCCCCCGCCCGGCCCCCGGCCGGGGTGCTGCTTACTGCTGCTGCGCGAGGCGCTTGTTGAACTCGGCCTCGACCTGCTTGGCCGCGTCCGCCGGGGACTTCCCCTTGAGGACGGCCGTCATGTAGGTCCTGATCGGGTTCGGGGCGTTCTCGACCGGGGCCCACGCGGGGATGAGCGGCGTGGTGCCACCACCGGCGGCGGCGGGCGCGGCGGCCTGCGCGGCCGGGTTGCCGTCGAGGTTGCTCTCCAAGGAGGTCTTGTTGGGGATGACCCCGCCTTCCTTGGCGAGCTGGCCCTCGAACTTGTCGGAGAGCGCGAGCTTCAGGAACTCCTTGGCGAGGGCCTGCTTCTTGCTGCCCTCGGCGACGGCGAGGTTCGAGCCGCCGAGGAAGACGCCCTCGGGCTTGTCGGCGGTGGCGCCGGGGATCGTGAAGTAACCGATCTCCTTCTCGATCGCCGGGTTCGCCTTGATGGCGATGCCGGCCTCCCAGCCCATGCCGATGAAGGCGCCGGTCTTGCCCTTGGCGAAGACCTCGCCCTGCTGCGGGGTCGCCTCGTCCTTGTCCTTGGGGGCCTTGGAGAGCGCCTGGAACTTCTTGTAGGTCTCCATGGCGGCGGTGATCTTCGGGTCGGCCAGGTTGGAGACGTACTTGTCGCCGTCCTTCTTGACCAGCTCGGCGCCCTCGCCGATGGTGAGGCCGACGAAGTGGTACCAGTTCTGGCCCGGCAGGTAGATCGGCTCGGCCTTGGTCTTCTCGCCGATCTGCTGGAGATCCTTGTAGAACTCGTCCCGCGTCTTCGGGGTGTCGGTGATCCCCGCGTCCTTCCAGATCTTCTTGTTGTAGAGGACGACGCGGTTGGCGACGTACCACGGGGCGGCGTACTGCTTGCCGTCCACGATCGCCGACTTGTTGATCGACTCGGTCCAGTCGGAGCCGACCGAGGACTTGAGGTCACCGAGGTCCGCCAGGCCGCCGCTCTGGGCGTACGAGGGGGTCTGGGTGTTGCCGACCTCGAAGACGTCCGGCGGGTTCGACTCCGAGAGGGCGGTGGTCAGCTTCTGCTGGATGCCGTTCCACTGCTGGATCTCGAACTTGACCTTGGCCTTGGTCTTCTTCTCGAAGGCCGCGGTGAGGTCCTTCTGCCACTGGTCGGGGGCCGAGCCGTCCATGACCCAGACCGTCAGGGACTGGCCCTTGTAGCCGTCCTTGCCCGACGACGCCTTCGACGACGAGTCGTCGTCCGAGCCACACGCCGCGACCGAACCGATCATCACGACAGCGCCGATCGCCGCTATGAGCTTGCGCTTCACGCCACCCTCCTCAGGGATTCCAGCAACCCCCCACCCACAGCGACGGCACACGAAAGGCAGCACTCGCGGGACTGGGACCTGGTCGTTAATGGTGTAGACCAGTACCCCGGAGCTTGGCCTAGACCTTTAGGGGTGTCAAGGGTGTATAAGAGGGGCTGTCCGCTCCGTTATCGGACCGACACCTGCTCGTACGCGAAGGCGGTCCGCGGGGGGCGCGCGGGCAGCGTACCCAGCGAGCCGTGCCACGATGGGCGGCGCCACAAGCACCACCGCACCACAAGCGATACGGCACCACAAGCACCCAGGAGCGGCCGGTCCCCATGACGGCCGCCGAGCCGGAGAGGCGAGCGCGAACAATGGGCACCGACGGGGGCAGGACGCGATCCGGCCCGGACACCAAGGCCGCCGCGACCAAGGCCGGCGCGGGCCCTTCGGCACCCGCGCGCACCGCCCGGGTGCCGAAGTACTACCACCTCAAACGCCACCTCCAGGACATGACGCGCACCCTGCCCCCCGGCAGCCCGGTGCCGCCCGAACGCGCGCTCGCCGCCGAGTTCGACACGTCCCGCACGACCGTGCGCCAGGCGCTCCAGGAACTCGTCGTCGAGGGCCGGCTCGAACGCATCCAGGGCAAGGGCACCTTCGTCGCGAAGCCGAAGGTCTCGCAGGCGCTGCAACTGACCTCGTACACCGAGGACATGCGCGCCCAGGGGCTGGAACCGACGTCCCAGCTCCTGGACATCGGCTACGTCACGGCCGACGAGCGCCTCGCCGGGCTGCTCGACATCGACTCGGGCGGCAGGGTGCTGCGCATCGAGCGGCTGCGCCTCGCGAGCGGGGAGCCGATGGCGATCGAGACGACCCACCTGGCGGCCAAGCGCTTTCCCGCGCTGCGCCGTTCGCTCGTCAAGTACACCTCGCTCTACACCGCGCTCTCCGAGGTCTACGACGTGCGGCTCGCCGAGGCCGAGGAGACGATCGAGACCTCGCTCGCGACCCCGCGCGAGGCGTCCCTGCTCGGCACCGACGTGGGCCTGCCGATGCTGCTGCTCTCGCGGCACTCGGTGGACGGGCGCGGGGAACCGGTGGAGTGGGTGCGCTCCGTCTACCGGGGCGACCGTTACAAGTTCGTGGCCAACCTGCGCCGGCCGTAAGTCCGATACCTCCCGAAGGACAAAAACCCCCGCCCGCGCACACCCCGGACACCCCGGGCGCGGGCGACCGCCCGAACGCGTCCGCTATGCGGTACAGGGGTGTTGCCTGGCCGGTAACTGCCCTACATTTCCGCCGTCGCGTCGCGTGCGGCGACGCGTGCCCGCGCACACCGAGGTGCGCGGGGGAACGAGGGGAGCCGGAACATGGCACGGGACGCGGGAACGACGGCGGAGCCGGGGGGAGGTGACGGGACGCTGCCGGTCGTGACCCCTTTGCGGATCGTGGTCGGGCTCTGTCTCGTCGCGCCCTTCGTGGCGATGCTGTGGGTGGGTTCGTACGCGAAGATCGACCCGACCTTCATCGGGATTCCGTTCTTCTACTGGTACCAGATGCTGTGGGTCTTCATCTCCAGCGGACTGACCTTCCTCGCCTACAAGTTGTGGCAGCACGACCAGCGCGTGCGGCGCGCCCCGCGGGGCGGTGAGGTCAAGTGAAGGACGGCGTCAACGGGATCGCGCTCGCGGTCTTCATCTTCTTCTTCGTCGTCGTCACCGTCATGGGCTTCCTCGCGGCGCGCTGGCGGCGCTCCGGCGTGGAGAGCCTCGACGAATGGGGCCTCGGCGGTCGTTCCTTCGGCACCTGGGTGACCTGGTTCCTGCTCGGCGGCGACCTCTACACCGCGTACACCTTCGTCGCGGTCCCCGCGGCGATCTACGCGGGCGGCGCGGCCGGGTTCTACGCCGTGCCGTACACGATCCTCGTCTACCCGCTCATCTTCACCTTCCTGCCGCGCCTGTGGTCGGTCTCGCACCGGCACGGGTACGTGACGACCTCGGACTTCGTACGGGGCCGCTTCGGCTCCAAGGGACTCTCGCTCGCCGTCGCGCTCACCGGCATCCTCGCCACGATGCCGTACATCGCGCTGCAACTCGTCGGCATCCAGGCCGTCCTGGACGTCATGGGCGTGGGCGGCGGCGACGACACGAACTGGTTTGTCAAGGACCTGCCACTTCTGATCGCTTTCGCCGTACTCGCCGCGTACACGTACTCCTCGGGGCTGCGGGCCCCGGCGCTGATCGCCTTCGTCAAGGACGGGCTGATCTACCTCGTCATCGCGGTCGCGATCATCTACATCCCGATCAAGCTCGGCGGTTTCGACGACATCTTCGCGAAGGCCGGCGACGCGCTCTCGCAGAAGAACCCCGCGACGGGACAGCCGAAGGGCGCGCTCGCGCCCGGCGAGGCCGGGCAGTGGGGGTACGCGACGCTCGCCCTCGGCTCGGCGCTCGCGCTCTTCATGTACCCGCACTCGGTGACGGCGACGCTCTCGTCGAGCAAGCGGAACGTGATCCGGCGCAACACCACGATCCTGCCGCTCTACTCGCTCATGCTGGGGCTGCTCGCGCTCCTCGGCTTCATGGCGATCGCGAGCGGCGTCAAGGTGAGCAACGGCCAGCTCGCGATCCCGCAGCTCTTCGAGAACATGTTCCCGGACTGGTTCGCCGGGGTCGCCTTCGCCGCGATCGGCATCGGCGCGCTCGTCCCGGCGGCGATCATGTCGATCGCCGCGGCGAACCTCTTCACGCGCAACATCTACAAGGACTTCCTGAAGCCGGACGCGACCCCGGCGCAGGAGGCGCGGATCTCCAAGCTCGTCTCGCTGCTCGTGAAGGTCGGCGCGCTGATCTTCGTGCTCGGCATGGACAAGACAGTCGCGATCAACTTCCAGCTCCTCGGCGGCATCTGGATTCTCCAGACGCTCCCCGCGCTCGTCGGCGGCCTCTTCACGCGCTGGTTCCACCGCTGGGCGCTGCTCGCCGGCTGGGCGGCCGGGATGGCGTACGGGACGTGGGCGGCCTGGTCGACGTCCTCGCCGACGCAGGACCACTTCGGGGGCTCGTCGAAGGAGATCCCGGGGCTCGGCGAGATCGGGTACATCGGGATGACGGCCATCGTCCTGAACCTCGTGGTCACGGTCGTGCTCACCTTCGTCCTGCGGGCCTTCAAGGCGCCGGAGGGCGTGGACGAGACGCGGCCCTCGGACTACGTGGCCGACGCGGGCGACCCCGGCGTGAAGCAGGAGCTTCCGCCGGCGGTGCCGGAGACCGCGGGGCACTGACTCCCCGGGCGGGGGTTCGCGCGGGGCTCCGCCCCGGACCCCGCTCCTCGGACTCCCCCAGCCTTCGGCCGGGGGCCGCCGGGAGGGGCTGATTCTTTCAGCCCCTCCCGGCGTTCGTATGCCCCTGACATCTCCTCACTTTGCGCAACCGAAATGCGAACACGCGCACGCCCCGCTCCCCCCGGTAAAAACTCCGCCCCACCTCGCTTGTGGGGTCCCCTCAAGCCATACGATCGACGCCGCCGCCCCCACCGCCCCCCGTCACCCCACCGGGCACAGGACGCCTTGTCGGCACCCCACAACCGTTGACCCGCACGTAACAGTCCCCGCCCCCGACACAACATCTGGGGCCTCCTTTCCCGCCCGCCCCCCAGATGTATGCTCTTCCTCGCTGTCGGCAGGGGAATCCGGTGCGAGTCCGGGACTGTCCCGCAACGGTGTGCGACGCGCCCCGTGGCGTGTTGCGAGTCCGATGACCTGCCGAAAGCGCGCCGCCGTCCCACCCGGGCGCGGTGCCAGACGTCCGGGCCCCGCGGAAAGGGCCGGGGACGTGACGCGGTGTGCCCGAAAGCGCTGCCGTCGTCCCGTCGCCGCCCCGCACCCGAGGCCCCCAGCCGAGCGAGGGAGAGCCACCCCAGTGACCATCGCGCCAGCAGATCCCGCCTCATCGGTCGCGGCCGAGCAGGACCTTCCCGGGACCGCCTTGTTGCGGACCCTCACGGAACTCACCGCCGACCTCCCCGACACCGACCCCGGCCGGGTCGCCGCCGCCGCCCTGCGCGGTCGCAGCGCCCACGCCGACGAGGCGGAGCTGCGCGAGCTGGCCACCGAGGCCGCCGCCGGGCTCATCTCCGAGGACCCCGCCTACTCCCGGCTCGCCGCCCGCCTGCTGGCCCTCGCGATCGTCGAGGAGGCCGCGGGGCAGGGCGCGAGCGGCTTCGCGGCCTCCGTCGCCGTGGGCCACCGCGAGGGCCTCATCGGCGACCGCACGGCGGAGTTCGTCGCCGCGCACGCCGCCCGCCTGGACGCGCTCGTCGACACCGGGGGCGACGACCGCTTCGGCTACTTCGGCCTGCGCACCCTCTACAGCCGCTACCTCCTGCGCCACCCGATCACGCGCAAGGTCGTCGAGACCCCGCAGTACTTCCTGCTGCGCGTCGCGGCCGGGCTCGCCGCCGACGACAGCCTCCCGGCCGTCGACGAGGTCGCGAGCCTGTACCGGCTCATGAGCCGCCTGGACTACCTGCCCTCCTCGCCGACGCTCTTCAACTCCGGTACGCGGCACCCGCAGATGTCCTCGTGCTACCTCCTGGACTCGCCGAAGGACGAGCTGGACTCGATCTACGAGCGCTACCTCCAGGTCGCCCGGCTCTCCAAGCACGCGGGCGGCATCGGCATCGCGTACTCCCGCATCCGCTCGCGCGGTTCGCTGATCCGCGGCACCAACGGGCACTCGAACGGCATCGTCCCCTTCCTCAAGACGCTCGACTCCTCCGTCGCCGCCGTCAACCAGGGCGGGCGCCGCAAGGGCGCCGCGGCCGTCTACCTGGAGACGTGGCACTCGGACATCGAGGAGTTCCTGGAGCTGCGCGACAACACGGGCGAGGACCAGCGCCGCACGCACCACCTCAACCTCGCGCACTGGATTCCCGACGAGTTCATGCGCCGCGTCGCCGCCGACGCCGAGTGGTCGCTCTTCTCGCCGGCCGACGTGCCCGAGCTGACCGACCTGTGGGGCGAGGAGTTCGAGGCCGCGTACCGCGCCGCCGAGGCGAAGGGCCTGGCCCGCAAGACGATCCCGGCGCGCGAGCTGTACGGCCGCATGATGCGCACCCTCGCGCAGACCGGCCAGGGCTGGATGACCTTCAAGGACCACTCCAACCGCACCGCGAACCAGACCGCCGAGCCCGGCAGCGTCGTCCACTCCTCGAACCTGTGCACCGAGATCATCGAGGTCACCGACGACGGCGAGACCGCCGTGTGCAACCTCGGCTCGATCAACCTCGGCGCGTTCGTCGACAACGGCACGATCGACTGGGAGCGCCTGGACGAGACCGTCCGCACGGCCGTCACCTTCCTCGACCGCGTCGTGGACATCAACTTCTACCCGACCGACGAGGCGGCGAACTCCAACGCCCGCTGGCGGCCCGTGGGCCTGGGCGCGATGGGCCTCCAGGACGTCTTCTTCAAGCTGCGGCTGCCCTTCGACTCGGCCGAGGCGAAGGCCGTGTCGACCCGTATCGCCGAGCGCAT
The DNA here is from genome assembly GCF_000213055.1 of Streptomyces sp. Tu6071. Classification (NCBI taxonomy): domain Bacteria; kingdom Bacillati; phylum Actinomycetota; class Actinomycetes; order Kitasatosporales; family Streptomycetaceae; genus Streptomyces; species Streptomyces sp. Tu6071. Next base: position 2,407,490 of record NZ_CM001165.1, read on the forward strand.
CATGCTCGCCGCCTACGAGGCGTCCGTCGACCTCGCCGAGAAGCACGGCCCGGTCCCCGCCTGGGAGAAGACGCGGACCGCGCGCGGCGTCCTGCACCCCGACCACTACGACGTGGAGCGGACCTGGCCCGAGCGCTGGGAGGCGCTGCGCGCCCGTATCGCCAGGAGCGGCATGCGCAACTCGCTGCTCCTCGCGATCGCGCCGACCGCGACGATCGCCTCGATCGCCGGTGTCTACGAGTGCGTCGAGCCGCAGGTCTCCAACCTCTTCAAGCGCGAGACGCTCAGCGGCGAGTTCCTCCAGGTCAACGGCTACCTCGTCGAGGACCTGAAGAAGCTCGGCGTGTGGGACGCGCGCACCCGTGAGGCGCTGCGCGAGGCGAACGGCTCAGTCCAGGGCTTCAACTGGATTCCCGAAGAGGTCCGCGCGCTGTACCGCACCGCGTGGGAGCTGCCGCAGCGCGGGCTCATCGACATGGCCGCCGAGCGCACCGCCTTCCTCGACCAGAGCCAGTCGCTCAACCTGTTCATGGAGACGCCGACGATCGGCAAGCTCTCCTCGATGTACGCGCACGCCTGGAACAAGGGCCTGAAGACGACGTACTACCTGCGCTCGCGTCCCGCGACGCGCATCGCCCGCGCGGCCGGTGCCCCGGCCGCCGAGGCCGCACCCATCCCGGTGCAGCAGAGCGTGCCCGACGCCGAGGCGATCGCCTGCTCCCTGGAGAACCCCGAGTCCTGCGAGGCCTGCCAGTAATGTCCGACCCCACCCTGCCCGAGCAGAAGAAGCGCAACCAGAACCTCCTGGACCCCGGCTTCGAGCTGACCCTGCGCCCCATGCGCTACCCGGACTTCTACGAGCGCTACCGGGACGCGATCAAGAACACGTGGACCGTCGAGGAGGTCGACCTCCACTCGGACGTCTCCGACCTCGCGAAGCTCACGCCCGGCGAGCAGCACCTCATCGGCCGTCTCGTCGCGTTCTTCGCGACGGGCGACTCGATCGTGTCGAACAACCTCGTGCTGACGCTGTACAAGCACATCAACTCCCCGGAGGCGCGGCTCTACCTGAGCCGGCAGCTCTTCGAGGAGGCCGTGCACGTGCAGTTCTACCTGACGCTGCTCGACACGTACCTGCCCGACCCGGACGACCGCGCCGCCGCCTTCGCGGCCGTGGAGAACATCCCGTCCATCCGCGCGAAGGCCGAGTTCTGCTTCAAGTGGATCGACGAGGTCGAGAAGATCGACCGCCTGGAGTCGCGGTCCGACCGGCGGCGGTTCCTGCTCAACCTCATCTGCTTCGCGGCGTGCATCGAGGGCCTCTTCTTCTACGGCGCCTTCGCGTACGTGTACTGGTTCCGCTCGCGCGGCCTGCTGCACGGCCTCGCGACCGGCACCAACTGGGTCTTCCGCGACGAGACGATGCACATGAGCTTCGCCTTCGACGTCGTCGACACGGTCCGCAAGGAGGAGCCGGAGCTGTTCGACGACAAGCTGGAGGCCGAGGTCAAGGAGATGCTCGCCGGGGCGGTCGACGCGGAGCTCCAGTTCGCGCGCGACCTGTGCGGTGACGGCCTGCCCGGCATGAACACCGAGTCGATGCGCGAGTACCTCCAGTGTGTCGCCGACCAGCGCCTCGTGCGCCTCGGCTTCTCGCCGGTGTACGGCTCCAGCAACCCCTTCTCCTTCATGGAGTTGCAGGGTGTGCAGGAGCTGACGAACTTCTTCGAGCGGCGGCCGTCCGCCTATCAGGTCGCGGTCGAGGGTTCGGTCTCCTTCGACGACGACTTCTAGAGAGGCCGCGTCCGCGACGGGCGCGCTCCCAGAGGGGGCCGGGTTCCGTACGGGACCCGGCCCCTTCGCGTGCTCGCGGGCTCAGGCGCGGCGGACGCGGAGCACCGTGGCACGGGGCTGGAGCGTGATGCCGATGCGGGGGCGCGGGTCGGTGCGCCCGGGGACGTTCTCGACGTGCCAGTCCCTGACCGTGTTGGCGAGGACGAGGGCGAGTTCGGTGAGGCTGTAGATGTCGCCGGGGCATTTGCGGTTGCCGATGCCGAAGGGGATGAAGGCGTGCCGGGGGATCTCGGCGGCGCGTTCGGGGAGCCAGCGGTCGGGGTCGAAGCGGTGCGGCTCGGGGAAGGACCTGGGGTCGTGCTGGAGGGCCCAGGGACTGTAGAGCACGTCGGTCCCCGCCGGGACGCGATAGCCGCCGAGTTCGGTGTCGCTCGCGGCCCTGCGGGTGAATATCCATGCCGCCGGGCGTATCCGCATGGATTCGCTCACGAGATTCCGGGTGAGGGTGAGTTTCGGAAGATCCTCGAAATCGACGGGCCGGTCCGGCGCGACCGATTCCACTTCCTCCCGCAGCCCGCGTTCCCACTCGGGGTGCTGGGCGAGGAGGTGAAAGGTCCAGGCGAGTGTCGCCGCGACATTTTCGGCCGCCGCGACGACAAGGGATACGACGTTGTCGTGAATCTCCTCGTCGGGCAGCGGGGCGCCGTTCTCGCCGGTGGCGTGAAGCAGTACGGAGAGCAGGTCGTCGTCGGGCGCGGCCTCGCCGGAATCGTGCGCGCGTGCTTCCCGCACCAACTGGCGGACAAGCGTGTGCAGTTCCGCGAGGGCCGCGTTGAAGCGGCGATTGGCGGGGGTCGGCAGGCGGTGCAGGGGCCCGAAGGAGAGGATCATCCGCTGGTAGAGGCCGCCGAAGACGGTGTGCAGGGCGTGCGCGATCCGGTCGGCGAGTTCGGTGCCCGTCGCGTCGACCTCCAGGAGGGAGCGGGAGACGATCCGGACGCCGGTGCGGAACATCTCCGCGCCCACGTCGGTGATCTCCCCGTCCCGCCACGAGCCGGCGGTTCGTACCGCCTCCTCGGTCATGACGCGCGCGTAGGAGGCGATCCGCTCGGGGCGGAAGGCCGGCTGGATGGTGCGGCGCTGGCGGCGGTGGCGGGGGCCGTTGCTCGTCGCCACCCCCTTGCCGAGCAGGATCTCCAGGGTGTCCCACAGCGGCCCGCCGACGGTGAACTCGGGGCGGGTCAGGAGGGTGCCGACGAGGTCGGGGGCGCAGACGGCGAGCACCTGCTTGGGCCCGAGGGCGATCCGTACGACCTCGCCGTGCGCGCGCAGCCCTTCGAGGAAGGGCAGCGGGCCGCGCGCGAGGGCGGGGGCGTGGCCGAGGAGCGGGAGGGCTCCGGCGGCGAGGGGCGCGGTGCGCGGGGTTCCCTCGGGGGGCGCGGTGGGGGGCGTACGCGGGCTCATACGGTGCCCTCCTGCTCGTGCGGGCCGCGCTGGCGGCCGACCCTGGGGGTCTCGGTGGGGCGCACGGGCGGGGTGGTGCGCGCCGGTGCGTTGTCCTGGAGGTACGGGGGGCACGCGGGGTCCTCCCATTGTTCGACGCGATAGCGGCCGGATTCGTGGTGGAACCAGTAGACCGACGGAAACCAGTTCCGCATGTTGTCCGTGCAGGAAATCAGGACGTCCCGCGTCCTCTCCCTGTCGATTCCGTCGCCGTCGCCCTCGTTACCGTTTTCACCCTCGGCGAGGGAATCCGCGAGAGCGCGCAACTCCTTTTCCGCCTCAAGGAATGCGGTGACGCGTCCCGCGACTTTCTCGTGCACGACGGAAACGGCTTCCGCGAGTTCCATTCCCTCGTGCCTGATGAGGCTTATCCCGAGGTTGTGCAGCTCGTCCCCCGCTATTTCCTTCGGCAGCGAGCAGAGGTCGTTGTACCAGGCGGCGAAATCCTGACAGGCGAGCCCCGCGGTGCGGTACGCGGTGCTTTCCCGCACGGTCGCGGGGAGTTCGGCCCCGGCGACGGCTTCGAGGAGGTCGAGCCAGATGTCGTGGGCGAAGGTCAGGCGCCGCAGCTCCAGGTACTCGGCGACGGTCGGGACCGTACGGCTGAGGCGGTTGCCGAACTCCTGGTCGTAGGCGTCGATGACGGGGCCCATGTGGCGGGCGAAGCGACGGCGCCACGAGGGGGGCATCGGCTGGCCCATCCGCAGCAGGCAGTCGGCGAAGGCCGCCACCAGCGGCTCCTCGTGGTGCAGATGGGCGCCGGGGTCGCGCAGGGCGGCGTGCAGGTCCGCGCACAGGTCGCGCCAGGAGGCGGTACGGGCGTGGGCGACGTCCCGGTCGTGCCGGTCGTCCCAGGCGAAGAACCAGCTGCTGAAGTCGGCGATGGCGCCGAGCATCGCGTCGGTGGCGCCGAGGTAGTAGCCGGCGACGAGGTCGGTGTAGCGCAGCTCGTCGGCGAGGGCCTCGGCGGCGGCGGGGGCCATGAGCCGTTTCTCCTGGAGCCACAGCTTCGACTTCACCTGAAGCTTTGGCCAATAATTGTGGAGTCGGCGGGCGAAATCCCTTTCGACTACCGGGAGTTGCAGCGCGGGCGGCACGAGCACCGGCCTGGCGGCGGTGGCCCGGGATGAGAAAGCAGGCACGAGCGAACCCCTTTCGGGAGCCGGACGCGCGCGCACCGGGTCCCCGTCCCCCGGCAGGCGCCGCGTCGCAAATCGACAGCGCATTCCATTCAGCCCTATGGAGTGGCGGGAAGGGAATGGATACCGTCGAGGAATCGCTCAGGTGTGCCGACAACCGGCCCGTTTTTGTCCGGAATCCGATCATCTATGGATGTCATATTGAGGCCGAATATGCCCCGCCGCCCGTCCTGGGGCGGACGGGCGGCGGGGGACGCCTGAGGTCGCGCCGCGCGGCCCGCGCAACCGCTGGGCGCACAAGCGGGCGCACGAGTGCGGGGGGAGCGCAGCCGTGGGGAAAGGTGCGGCGCTCAGTCGTTGGGGACGGTCGCGTAGCGCGGGGTCCCCTCGGCCATCTGCTTCAGCGCGTCCTTGCGGTCCCGCTTGGAGAGGCGGTCCAGGTAGAGGTAGCCGTAGAGGTGGTCGGTCTCGTGCTGGAGGCAGCGCGCGAAGTACCCGGTGCCGCGCACCTTGATCGCGTTGCCGTGCTCGTCCTGCCCGGTGACCTCGGCGTACTCGGTCCGCGGCGTCGCGGCGTAGGCGCCGGGGACGGAGAGGCAGCCCTCGTTGGAGTCGTCGAGGGTGCGCAGCTCGGCGGGCAGGTCGCGCAGCTTCGGGTTGCACACGACGCCGACGTGCCGGACGCCCTGGTCGTCCTGGCAGTCGTAGACGAAGACCTTGAGGCCCACGCCGACCTGGTTGGCGGCGAGCCCCACGCCCTCGGCGGCGCGCTGGCTCGCGAACATGTCGTCCACGAGCTTCGCCAGCTCGGGCCCGAACTCGGTGACGTCCGCGCACTCCTTGTGCAGCACGGGGTTCCCGACGACGGTGATCGGCAGCGCCTCCCCGCGCTCCCGGTAGGCGCTCTCCCGCTCCTCGGTGTCGGCCGTGTCGATCACGTAGCCCTCGTCGTCGACGGGGAGGCCGGTCGTCTGCTGCGCCATCTTCTCCGGAATGTCCTTTCAGGGAGCCGGCCAACCGACCAGCAGGATGTGCCGATCCACCCTACAGCGACCGAAATCCTGGAAAGCCCAGCCCTGAAACCCACCCAGCCGCGGAAATCAGCCCCTCCGGAGGCACCTTGCGGCCGAAGACCGGGGGAGCTTGAGGAGCGGGCCCGGGACGGAGCCCGGGACATCCCCCGCCGGGGTCAGCAGACCTCCTCCAGGTCCCGCCACCCCCTGGCCTCCGGCCGGTCCGCGACCCACGTCTCCAGAATCCCCCGCACCAGCTCGGCCGGCGCGGCCACCCCGCACTCCCGCTCCGTCACCCACCGCCCCCCGGCGGTCGCGTGCCCGAGCGGTCCCGGCGCCCCCGGCTCGCTGTGGTCGTGCGGGTCGGCCCGCTCCCCGTCCCCCGCGTCGCTCTCCATCCGGCTCTCGGAGCAGCTCCGGCACAGCAGCCGCACCGAGGAGGTCCAGTCCTCCGCCGCGTAGCCCGCGTCCGAGGCGAGCTGTTCGAGGGCGTCGCGGTCGTCCTCGGTGGCCGCGTCGAGCAGCACGACCCACGTCGGCACGGGCGAGGGCGCCCACAGCTCGATCTCGTCGAAGACGGGGAAGGACTGCCCCTCGGGCGTGATCCGCTCCCCGTGCGGCACCCCGTCGTGGAGCACGACCTCGCCCCAGCGCCGCCCCGAGGACGGCAGCGGCACCGACAGGACCTCGATCCGCGCGGGGTCGATGCGCCTGCCCCACACCACCTCGGCCTCGCCCTCGGGCGAGAGGCGCACGGCGGCGCTGCCGAGGCCCATCCCGGTGGGCGGGCCGCCGGGCTCCGCGTCGTCGGGGAGCCGCAGCCCGTACGCCTGCCAGGCGCGCCGGGCCAGTGGCCAGTCCTGGAGCGCGGTCGCCGCGATCCCCACGTTCCACCAGTCGGGAGCCCCGGCCGAGCGGTCGAGCAGGGCCACGGCGCGCAGACCGGTGGTCCGCGCGGCCTCCCAGTCGTGCCGGAACTTGTGGAGGAGGGCGAGGTTGAACCAGGACTCGGAGAGCCACGGCTCCAGGTCGGCGGCGCGCGTGAGCAGCGCCCCCGCGTCCTCGTACCTGCCGTCGCCGATGAGGGTGAACGCGCGATCGGTGGCCTGCCGCCAGGAGGCGGAGGGCCGGTGCCGTCCCTTGCCGAAGATCCTCACGATTCCCGCCTGCATCCCCGCTGCCGTCGATGGTGGGGCCGCGGCCCGCTGTCCCGCCGCACGGGTCTGGATGCCCCGCCGGCGCCGGGCGAGCCGGGCGCGTCGCAGCCCCCGGCTCCCGCTCTCGCATCCAACCACGGACCTCCGGGCGCCCGCTCATTACCCATGGGTTACCCCGTCCGGACGCATCCAGACCTGGCCCCGGGGCCGGGGCGCGGGGGCCCGTATCCCTCGTACGGGTGAAGGAGGGTACGGACGGTGATGAGCCGGGTACGCCGGAGGCCGCGCCCCGTTCGGGACACGGCCTCCGTACACCTCCGGGCGGGCGTGCGGCCCCTCCCGTACGCCCTCCGGGGCGCTCAGCTCTCCCGTACGCCGCTCTCGACCGCGCCGGGCAGTGAGATGTCGTCGTCGGGCACCGCCTGGCCCGAGCGGATCAGCTCGATCCGTCCGAGCACCTTGGCGCGCAGGTCCGAGGGGACGTCGTCCTGCCCGCAGCAGCGCTTGACGAGCTTCTTCACCGCCTGCTCCAGACCGTACTTCTCCAGGCAGGGGTCGCACTCCTGGAAGTGGTCCTCGTACTTGACGCACTCGGAGTCCGGCAGCTCATGGTCCAGGACCTCGTACAGGTGGTCGAGGACCTCGCTGCAATCCGTCTCGTGCGGCTCTCCGCAGCTCATGAGCCCGAGCCTTTCGCCTCGTCCGACCCACCCGCGCCCGCCGGGACGAGCCCGCGCTCGCGGGCGTAGTCCTCCAGCATGCCGCGCAGCTGGCGGCGACCGCGGTGCAGCCGGGACATCACCGTACCGATGGGTGTCCCCATGATGTCCGCGATCTCCTTGTAGGCAAAGCCCTCGACGTCCGCGAGATAGACCGCGATGCGGAACTCCTCGGGGATCGCCTGGAGCGCGGACTTGACGTCCGAGTCCGGCAGGTGGTCCAGGGCCTGCGACTCCGCGGAGCGCAGACCGGTGGACATGTGCGACTCGGCGCGCGCGAGCTGCCAGTCCTCGATCTCCTCGGCCGCGCTGCGCTGGGGTTCGCGCTGCTTCTTGCGGTACGAGTTGATGAACGTGTTCGTGAGGATGCGGTACAGCCACGCCTTGAGATTGGTGCCTTCACGGAACTGGTGGAAGGAGCCGTACGCCTTCGCGTAGGTCTCCTGCACCAGGTCCTCGGCGTCGGCCGGGTTGCGCGTCATGCGCAGCGCGGCCGAGTACATCTGGTCGAGGTACGTGAGGGCGTCCCGCTCGAAGCGGGCGCTGCGTTCGGCCGCGCTCTCCTCGGAACGCGTCCCCGCCTCGTCCTCTCCCGCGTCGGTCCCAGTGACCCGACCCACCTCCTCCGACACCGTGCCGGCGTCCGCGAAGGTGCGGGCGCCCGCCTCGGAGAATAGACGACCGGGGGCCTCGGGGGCCTTCCGGTCGACTCCGGCCACGCCGCCGTTCCGGGTGGTGCGCGCCGCGTGCAGAACGGACCAGTCCAGTCCGTTGCCGCTGCGGCTGGGGCAGATCGTCGCTCCCATGCGGGGCCTCTTCCTTTCGTACGCCGGAGGTTCCGGTACGGCTGACACAACACCAGGCCCGCCCGGCGCATTCCCGCGCCCCGTTCAGCCCCGCGCGCGCAGCCAGTCCCCCACCGCCGCTGTGAGCAGACTCACCGCCTCGTCCTGCCCGAGCGGCGCCCTCTTCGGCACCTGGAAGGAGTGATCCCCGTACGGGACCTCGCTGAGGTCGTACGGGCCGGGCGGGAACTCGGCGGGCCTGCCGAAGGGGTCGTTGCCGCCCTGCACGACGAGCGTGGGCAGCCCGGTGCCGAGGAGTTCGGCGGCGCGGCTCTTCTCCGGCTTCCCCGGCGGGTGCAGCGGGAAGGAGAGGGCGAGCACGGCGGCGGCGCCGAGGTCCCGCGCCGTACGGCACGCGACGCGCGCCCCGGCGGAGCGACCGCCCGCGACCACGGGGAGCCCGCGCGCGGCGAGCCTCGGCCACAGGGCGGTGAAGGCGGCGTCGAGGGTCCGGGGGGCGGGCGCGAGCCTCTTGCCGGCCACGCGCCAGGGCTGTTCGACCAGGGCGACGGTCACCCCGCGGGACGGGAGCGAGGCCGCCAGGGCCGCGAGGTCGCGGGCCTCGACGCCGCCCCCGGCGCCGTGGCCGAGGGCGAGCACCGTGTGCGGCTCCGCCGCGGGGTGCCAGTGGATACGGGCGTCACCCTGCGGGGTGGCCACCAGGTCAGGAGTCACGTGCCGCATTGTGTCGTGGGCTCCGCCCCACCCCGCTCCTCGATCGCCGGAGAGGCTTGATCAACGCCCCTCAGAACAACGTCCCCTCCTCCGGTGCTGCCAGTTCCTTCTCCAGTTCGGGGCCGTTGTTGCGGACGTTGCTGACGTCGGTGCTGACCGGGTAGGCGCGCATCAGGCCCTCCGGGGGCGGGGCGAGGAGGGACTCGGGGGCCGTGTTCGCGGGGTCGAGCCAGGCGTCCCAGCGGTCGGGGGTGAGCATCAGCGGCATACGGGGGTGGATGTCGGCGAGGGAGCGGGGGCCCTCCGCCGGGCCCACCGCGAGCGGGGCCGTCTCGGCCTCCGTCGTGAGGACCGTGTACGTGGCCCACCACGCCTGCGGGTGGTCCTCGGGGAGCGTGCGGTCGCGCCAGAACTCGTACAGCCCGGCCATCGCGAAGACGGAGCCGTCGGCCGGGGTGACGAAGTAGGGCTGCTTGCGGGGGCGTTTGCGACGGCCCTCCTCCTCCAGGCGCCGCTCGTCCTTGCCCGTGACCCACTCGTAGTAGCCGTCGGCGGGCAGCAGGCAGCGGCGGGCCGTGAAGGCGCGGCGGTAGGAGGGCTTCTCGTGGACCGTCTCGGCGCGCGCGTTGATCATCCGCGCGGCGCCGTCGGGCGACGTGGCCCACGAGGGCACGAGGCCCCACTTGAGGGGGCGGAGCTGGCGAACCGGCCGCCCGTCCCCCGCGTCCTGTCCCTTGAGCGGCCGTTCGAGGACCACGGGGACGAGCTTCGTCGGGGCCACGTTCCAGTCGGGGGCCAGGGTCTCGCTCGGCTCCCACTTCTCCACACCGAAGAGCGAGACGAGATCCTCGGGGGCACGAGAGGCCGCATACCGTCCACACATGACCTTCAGCCTGCCACGTCCACCCCCCACCCGAGGAGCCTTCGTCCCATGCACCCCACCGATCTCCCCGGACTCTGGCACCGCGTCCTCGGCGGACAGCCCTCCCCCGAGCGCTGGGTCGTCCTCGTCGCGCTGCTGCTCGCGCTCCTCGGCGTCGGCCCGCGCCCGCTGTGGCACCTGACCCGGAACGCCGTGACGATCGCGCACGAGGGCGGGCACGGGCTCGTCGCGCTCCTGACCGGGCGGCGCCTGGACGGCATCCGGCTGCATTCGGACACCTCCGGGCTCACCGTGAGCCGCGGCAGGCCGACCGGGCCCGGCATGATCCTCACGGCGGCGGCCGGGTACGTCGCCCCCTCGCTCCTCGGCCTCGGCGGCGCCTGGCTGCTCGCCGCGCACCACATCACGCTCCTGCTGTGGGCGGCGACGGCGCTCCTCCTGCTCCTGCTGATCATGGTCCGCAACGCGTACGGGATATTCACCGTGCTCGTCACGGGCGCCGCCTTCGTCCTCGTCTCCTGGCTCACCGGACCGCGGGCGCAGTCCTTCTTCGCGTACACCGCCGTGTGGTTCCTGCTGCTCGGCGGGGTGCGCCCGGTCTTCGAGCTCCAGGGCAAGCGGCGCCGCGAGGGCGCGTACGACTCCGACCCCGACCAGCTCGCCCGGCTGACCCACGTGCCCGCCGGGCTGTGGCTGCTCCTCTTCTTCGCCGTCTCGCTCGGCTCGCTCGTCGCGGGCGGGCGCTGGCTGCTCGGGCTGTGAGGCCCGGCGCGAGGCGTCCCGGGGTGGTGCGCGCCGGTGCGTGTCCACCGGCGTGCGCGGGCCCCTCGTGCGGGTGAAACCCGCCTCGCCGGCCCCGGCCGTCCCGCGTACCACACCCCTGTTTCGGACTGGTTTCGGCGCATTTGGACAGGATCGTGGATCACCCTGAGCGACTAGAGTGAGGGTCATGACCGAGACGCCTGCACTGACCGACCTCTGGCCCGCGCCGCACGCGGAGGGGCCCGTTCGCGCGACCGTGCGGGTGCCCGGCTCCAAATCCATCACCAATCGCGCGCTCGTGCTCGCCGCGCTCGCCGCCGAGCCGGGCTGGCTGCGCCGCCCGCTGCGTTCGCGCGACACGCTCCTGATGGCGAGCGCGCTGCGCACGATGGGCGTCGGCATCGAGGAGACCGTCTCCTCGGAGTCCTGCGGCGTCGTCGGCGCGGGCGAGGCGTGGCGCGTCATCCCCGCCGGGCTGCGCGGCCCCGCGACCGTCGACGTCGGCAACGCGGGCACGGTCATGCGCTTCCTGCCGCCCGTCGCGACGCTCGCCGAGGGCGCGATCCGCTTCGACGGCGACCCGCGGTCGTACGAGCGCCCCCTGCACGGCGTGATCGACGCGCTGCGCGCGCTCGGCGCCCGTATCGACGACGGCGACCGGGGCGCGCTGCCCCTCACGGTCTTCGGCAGCGGCGCCCTCGACGGCGGCAAGGTCGAGGTGGACGCGTCCAGTTCCTCGCAGTTCATCAGCGCGCTGTTGCTCTCGGCGCCGCGCTTCAACCAGGGCGTCGAGCTGCGGCACACGGGTGCGACGCTGCCCTCGCTCCCCCACATCCGGATGAGCGTGGACATGCTGCGCGCGGTCGGCGCGCAGGTCGACGAGCCGGAGACCGGCGGCGAGCCGAACGTGTGGCGCGTGACGCCCGGCGCGCTGCTCGGCCGCGACCTCACGATCGAGCCCGACCTCTCCAACGCGCAGCCCTTCCTCGCCGCCGCGCTCGTCACGGGCGGCACCGTGACGATCCCGGACTGGCCGGCGCGCACGACGCAGCCGGGCGACCGGCTCCGCGAGATCTTCACGGAGATGGGCGGCGCCTGCGAGCTGACCGAGGCGGGCCTGACTCTCACCGGTACGGGCCGCGTCCACGGCATCGACGTCGACCTCGGCGAGGTCGGCGAGCTGACCCCGGGCATCGCGGCCGTCGCGGCGCTCGCAGACTCCCCCTCGACGCTGCGCGGCGTCGCGCACCTGCGCCTCCACGAGACGGACCGTCTCGCCGCGCTCACCAAGGAGATCAACGAACTCGGCGGCGACGTCACCGAGACCGCCGACGGCCTCCACATCCGCCCGCGCCCGCTGCACGGCGGCGTCTTCCACACGTACGAGGACCACCGCATGGCCACGGCGGGGGCGATCCTGGGGCTCGCCGTGCCCGGCGTGGGGATCGAGAACGTCGCGACGACGGCGAAGACGCTGCCCGACTTCCCGGAGTTGTGGACCGGAATGCTCGGGAACTGACGGGACCTGAGCGATGCGCCGCTACGGAAAGAACCCCGACGAGGACGATGTCCGCGTCCGCCCGGGACGCCGGGGCAGCCGCCCCCGCACCCACACCAGGCCCAAGCACGAGGACGCCGCGTCCGGCATGGTCCTCACCGTCGACCGGGGGCGGCTCACGTGCCTCGTCGACGGGCGCAGGGTCGTCGCGATGAAGGCCCGCGAGCTGGGCCGCAAGGCCGCCGTGGTCGGCGACCGCGTCGCGCTCGTCGGCGACCTGTCCGGCGAGAAGGACACCCTCGCCCGCATCGTCCGCATCGAGGAGCGCCGCTCGGTGCTGCGCCGCACGGCCGATGACGACGACCCGTACGAGCGCGTCGTCGTCGCCAACGCCGACCAGCTCGCGATCGTCACCGCGCTCGCCGATCCCGAGCCGCGCCCGCGCATGATCGACCGCTGCCTCGTCGCGGCGTACGACGGCGGCCTGAGCCCGCTGCTCGTCCTCACCAAGTCCGATCTCGCCTCCCCGGACAGGCTGTTGGAGAGGTACACGCCGCTCGGCGTCCCGTATGTCGTGACGAGCCGTGAGGAGCTGTACGACGGCGGGGCGGCGGGGCGGGTGCGGGAACTGCTCGACGGGAAGGTCACGGCCTTCGTCGGGCACTCGGGCGTCGGCAAGACGACGCTGGTCAACGCGCTGGTCCCGGAGGACCAGCGGCGTACCACCGGGCACGTCAACGCGGTCACGGGGCGCGGCAGGCACACGACGACGTCGGCGCTCGCGCTGCCGCTGGACGGGGCGGGCGGCTGGGTCGTCGACACGCCGGGCGTGCGGTCCTTCGGGCTCGCGCACGTCGATCCCTCGCGCGTCGTGCTCGCCTTTCCCGACCTCGTGCCGGGGACGGAGGAGTGCCCGCGCGGCTGCACGCACGACGAGCCGGAGTGCGCGCTCGACGCCTGGGTCGCCGAAGGCCACGCGGACCCCGAGCGCCTCGCCTCGCTGCGGCGGCTGCTCTCCACGCGGGAGCGCCACGAGGGGGACTGAGCGGGCGCCAGGTGTGGTGCGGCCTGCCCGGGGGAAGGGGTTTGCGTATCCCAAGGGAAGGCAAAGGCATAAGCTCGGGCGGGTCCGCACGGGGCGGACCGGGGCCGGTCCGGCCGCACCGTGCCGCTGTCGGCGCCGGGGCGCGCGGGCGGGCCCGTACGAGCGTGAAGGAGACACCACATGGCGTGGCTGCTGGTCGTCGTGGCCGGGCTGCTGGAGACGGGCTTCGCGATCTGCCTGAAGCTCTCCCACGGCTTCACCCGGCTGTGGCCGACCATCGCCTTCGCCAGCTTCGCGCTGGGCAGCTTCGGCCTGCTGACGCTCTCGCTGAAGAAGCTCGATGTGGGCCCGGCGTACGCGGTGTGGACGGGCATCGGGGCGGCGGGCACCGCGATCTACGGCATGGTCTTCATGGACGACCTCGTCTCGGTGCTCAAGATCGTCTCGATCGGCCTCGTCATCGCGGGTGTCATCGGCCTCCAGCTCTCGGGCTCGGCGCACTGAGGGCGACGCGGAGGCGACTGGATCACGCGGCGGGCCCGTGGATACTGTTCGGCCATGGCCGACTACCACGATGATCTGCGCCTCGCTCACGTCCTGGCCGACGCGGCCGACGCCACCACGATGGAGCGCTTCAAGGCGCTGGATCTCAAGGTCGAGACGAAACCCGACCTGACGCCCGTGACCGAGGCGGACAAGGCGGCCGAGGAGCTGATCCGCTCCCAGCTCCAGCGGGCCAGGCCGCGCGACGCGATCCTCGGCGAGGAGTACGGGCTGCGGGGCACGGGCCCGCGCCGCTGGGTGGTCGACCCGATCGACGGCACGAAGAACTACGTGCGCGGGGTGCCGGTCTGGGCGACCCTCATCTCGCTCATGGAGCTGTTCCCCGGGCGCGAGGGCGAACAGGGCACGTGGCACCCGGTGGTCGGCGTCGTCTCGGCACCGGCCCTGAACCGCCGCTGGTGGGCGGCGTACGGGCACGGCGCCTTCACCGGACGCAGCCTCACCTCGGCGAGCCGGCTACGGGTCTCGGGCGTGCGCCGCATGGCGGACGCCTCGTTCGCGTACTCCTCGCTCACGGGCTGGGAGGAGCAGGGCCGCCTGAACGGTCTGCTCGACCTGAGCCGGGCGGTGTGGCGCACGCGCGGCTACGGGGACTTCTGGCCGTACATGATGGTCGCCGAGGGCTCGGTCGACATCTGCGCCGAACCGGAGCTGTCGCTGTGGGACATGGCGGCGAACGCGATCGTGGTCACGGAGGCGGGCGGCACCTTCACGGGCCTCGACGGCCGACCGGGCCCGCACAGCGGCAACGCGGCGGCGTCGAACGGGATGCTGCACGACGAGCTGCTGAGCTACTTGAATCAGCGGTACTGAGGGGGTGGCGGCCTGCCTCGGCGAGGGGCGGTGGCTCTTCGCGAGGTGAGGGGATGGGCGCCTTTCGCGAGGGTGGCCGGCTTTCGCTAGGTGAGGGGACCGGTAGCTCTCCGCGAGGGTGGTCGGCTTTCGCTGGTGAGGGGGCCGGTAGCCCTTCGCGAGGGTGGCCGGCTTTCGCTGGGCGAGGGGCCGGTAGTCCTCCGCGAGGTGAGTGGGTGCTCACTCACCCGCGTTGCACCTGTGGACAAGTGCTGCGAACCCGCACAACGGCTCACTCGTGCGGGTGAGGCGTTGCGCGGGTATCGGCGAGTTATCCACAGATGAGGCGGGAGGGCGGGGGCGGGGGGTGGGGATTTGGGAAACTTGTATAGGGGTCGCCCCCCGGGCGGGAGGGGGCTGACTTGCGCCAGGCGGTGAAGGCGCCCTCCCCCCGCGATCACCCCCGACGGGAGGCGGCTGAACGCCGTCAGCTGAACGCCGCCGCAGGGACAGGACCGTCCGCGACTACCCCCGCTTCGCCCCCCAGCCCCCCGACTCCTCCCCCGCGACCTCACCTCGCGTCGCTCCCCACCTCACTCCTACCTCACCCCCGCCTCCCCCTCAACGCCTCGCCCTCACCGCCTCGTCGAGCCGCTTCCCGAAGTCCTCGTCCGCCTTCCGGAAGTTGTCGATCGCCCGCTGCGCGATGTCGTCGCGCGAGACGCCCGCGATCGAGTCGGCGAGGTTGGCGATCAGGCGCTCCTTGGCGTCCTCGGGCATGAGCCGGTACAGGTTCCCCGCCTGGACGAAGTCGTCGTCCTCGGCGTGCGCGGGCGCCTCGTGGTGGCCCGTCGCACCGGAGACCCCGGTCGGCTGCCACAGCGGCTGCCCGGTCTGCGCGGGGCCGCCGAAGCTGTTCGGCTCGTAGTTCTTCGTACCGCCGTGGCGACCGTCGTAAAGGAGACCGTCGCGGCTGTACGTGCGCGCCTCGGCCGCGTGCGGGCGGTTGACCGGGAGGTGGTCGGCGTTGATGCCGACGCGGTAGCGGTGCGCGTCCCCGTAGGCGAAGAGCCGGCCCTGGAGCATCTTGTCGGGCGAGGGGCCGATGCCGGGCACGAAGTGCGCCGGGCTGAAAATCGACTGCTCGACCTCGGCGAAGATGTTCTGCGGGTTCCGGTTGAGCTCCAGCTTCCCGATCTCGATCGGGGGGTAGTCCTCGTGCGGCCACACCTTGGTGAGATCAAAGGGGTTGAAGCGGTAGTTCTCGGCGTCGGCGGCGGGCATGATCTGCGCCTGCACCGTCCAGCTCGGGTACTCGCCCCGCTCGATCGCCTCGCGCAGGTCGCGCTGGTGCGAGTCGGGGTCCGCGCCCGCGAGCCTCGCCGCCTCCTCGGCGGTCAGCGTCCTGATGCCCTGGTCCGTCTTGAAGTGGTACTTGACCCAGAAGATCTCCCCGGCCGCGTTGTTCCATTGGTACGTGTGCGAGCCGTAGCCGTTCATGTGGCGGTACGAGGCCGGGATGCCGCGATCGCCGAAGAGCCACGTCACCTGGTGCGTCGACTCGGTTGACAGGCCCCAGAAGTCCCACACGTTGTCGGGCTCCTGCGAGCCCGTGTACGGGTCGCGCTTCTGCGTGTGGATGAAGTCCGGGAACTTGATGGCGTCCCTGACGAAGAAGACCGGGGTGTTGTTGCCGACGAGGTCGTAATTGCCGTCCTCGGTGTAGAACTTCAGCGCGAAGCCGCGCGGGTCGCGCACGGCGTCGGGGGCGCCGAGGTTGCCCGCCACGGTCGAGAAGCGCAGGAAGGTCTCGGTGCGCTTGCCGACCTCTGAGAGGAAACGGGCCCGCGTCCAGCGGCTCACGTCGGCGGTGACCGTGAAGGTCCCGTAGGCGCCGGCGCCCCGGGCGTGCACGACGCGCTCGGGGATGCGCTCACGGTTGAAGTGGGCGAGCTTCTCCAAGAGCGACTGGTCCTGGACGAGGACAGGCCCGCCGACACCCGCGCTCTCGCTGTTCTGGTTGTCGGCGACCGGAGCCCCGGCCTCGGTCGTGAGTGGTCCCTGCCCCTGCGTCACTGTGCCTCCCGCATCGTTCCGGCTCGGTCGAACCGCAAAACGATCCTACATTGGACTTCATCTAATTCAAGCTGACCTCCAAAGCCACACTCGTTCGGAATCAGGCCGGTCGCCTGTTACCCTTTGCCCTATGAGTGACCTTCTGGAACGGCTTCGTGGGCGCGGTTGGCGCATGACGGCGCAGCGCCGCGTGGTCGCCGAGGTGCTCGACGGCGACCACGTTCATCTGACCGCTGACGAGGTGCACGCGCGGGCGGCGCAGCGCCTCCCCGAGATCTCGCGCGCCACCGTCTACAACACGCTCGGCGAGATGGTCTCGCTCGGTGAGGTCATCGAGGTCGCGACCGACCACCGTGCCAAGCGCTACGACCCCAACGCGCACCACCCGCACCAGCACCTGGTCTGCGCGAACTGCGGCGCCGTCCGCGACGTCCGCCCGGCGGGCGACCCGCTCAAGGACCTCCCCGCCGACGAGCGCTTCGGCTACACGGTCTCCGACGTGGAGATCACCTACCGCGGCCTGTGCCCGGACTGCGCGAGCGCCTGAGAACGCCGCAAGGGCGCGAGCGCCTGAGAACGCCGCAAGGGCGCGAGCGCCTGAGAACGCCGAATGGGCCGGAGATCGATGATCTCCGGCCCATTCGGCTGTGGTAGCGGGGACAGGATTTGAACCTGCGACCTCTGGGTTATGAGCCCAGCGAGCTACCGAGCTGCTCCACCCCGCGTCGGTGAACCCGACTTTACGCACCCGGCCCCCCAAGAGGCAAATCCGCCCCCGGCCCCATCCAACAAACCCGGCCCACACCCCAATCAAACCCCCAGGCGCCCACACCCGGCTCGAGCCCGCACCCCCCAAGGCACCCGCCCCCCAATCAGGCCCCCGGGCACCTACACCCACCTCAAGCCCGCACACCCCAAGCCACCCGCACCACAATCAAGCCTCCGGGCACCCACACCCAACCGAAGCCCGCCCCCCAAGGCACCCGCCCCCCAATCAAGCCCGTCCGGCGATTGAGGACACACGGCCCGCAGGGCCACTCAGCCCACGCCGACACCCACACCCACGCCCCCCGCCGGAGGCATCACGCGCTCAGCTCCTCGCGCAGTGCCTCCCGCAACCGCCCCGCCCGCTCGGCCACTTCCCCCGGCCCCGCGGCCACAGCGGCATCGCACCAGTGCTGGCTCTCCTCCAGCTCGCCCCGCCGCGCGAAGAACAGCCCGAGCCGCAGTGCGGCGCGCCCGTGCCCGGCCTCGGCGGCGCGGCGCCACCACAGCGCCGCCTCCGGCTCCCCGCCCTCGCGGGCGAGCAGCAGGCCGAGGTTGAAGGCCCCGTTGCGGCTGCCCGCCTCGGCCGCCGCGCGGTACCAGCGCGCCGCGGTCTCGACCTCGCCCCGCTCGGCGGCGAGCATCCCGGCCCGCACCTGGGCGCGCCGGTGGCCCTGCTCGGCGGCGCGCTCGTACCAGGCCGCGGACTCGTCGCGCGCGGCGACGCTGCTCTCGCCGAGCCGGGGCGGGCCCTGGGGCGGGCGGCGGGCGTCGAGGAGGGCCGCGAGGCGGTAGGCGCCCTCGGCGCTGCCCCCGCCCGCCGCGCAGCGCAGGTGGCGCTCGGCGGAGCGCTCGTCGCCCTCGCGCAGGAGGGCCATGCCGACCTGGAGCGCGGCCTCGGCGTGCCCGGCGGAGGCGGCACGCTCGTACCAGCGCAGCGCGCCGTCCTCGTCGCCGCGCCCGGCGTGGAGGATGCCGAGGTTGAAGGCGGCGTCGACGCTGCCGGTCTCGGCGGCCTTGGAGAACCAGGGCTCGGCGCCCGCGGCGTCCCCGGCCTGGAGGAGCATGACGGCGAGGGCGTTGGACGCCTCGCGGTGGCCCGCGTAGGCGGCGCGGCGGTACCACTGCTCGGCCTGGGCGGTGCGGCCCTGCGCGGCGCAGAGCAGGGCGAGGTTGTAGGCGCCGTTGTGGTCGCCCGCGTCCATCGCGGAGCGGTACCAGCGCTCGGCGGTCTGGTGCTCGCCGCGCTCGGCGTGGAGGGCGCCGAGGGCGTTCGCGGCGTTGCCGTCGCCGTTCTGGGCGGCCTTGAGCCACCACACGGCGGCGTTCTCCTCGTCGCCCGCGTCGCGCAGCAGGAAGCCGAGGGCGCAGGCGGCGCGCGTCTCGCCCTCGCGGGCGGAGCTGAGGTACCAGCGGCCCGCCTCCTTGAGCTTGCCGCGCCGCTCCAGGAGTGCGCCGAGCTGGAGTGCCGCGCCGCGGTGGCCGCGCGCGGCGGCCTGGCGGTACCACTGCTCGGCCTCGCGGGTCAGCTCCTCGGCGCGCGCCTTGCCCTGCTCCTTGCCCTGGTTCTCGCCGGCGGCCGGGGTGCGGGGGCCGGGGACCGGGGCCGCGCCCTTGGGGCGGGTGGGCTGGGGGCGGCGCGGTCCGGGCAGGACGGGGCCTCTGGCGCGGCGCGCGGTCTCGCGGGCGCGGCGCTCCAGGGTCCTGGCGAGGCGGTACGAGGCTTCGCGGTGCCCGTGCTCGGCGGCGCGGCGCAGCCAGCGCTCGGCGCCCGCCTCGCCGCGGTGCTCCAGGAGGTCGGCGAGGGCGAAGGCGCCGTGGACGTGGCCCTGTTCGGCGGACTGGCGCAGCCAGTACTCGGCGGCGGGTTCGTCGCCGCGCTCGCGGTGGTGGCGGCCGAGGGAGTGCGCCGCGGCGGCGGAACCGGCGACGGCGGCGACGCGCCACCAGCCGGCGGCCTCTTCCTTGTAGCCGCGCTGGTGGAGCAGGACGCCGAGGTTGTTGGCGGCGGCGCGGTCGCCCGCGGAGGTGGCGGAGCGCAGGTAGGGCTCGGCCTCGTCGAGGGCGCCGGCGCGCAGGAGCTGGGCGCCCAGTTCGCTCATCGCGGCGGTGTCCCCGGCCGCGGCGGCGGCCCGGCGGCGTGCCTCGGTCTCGGCGTCCGTGAGGTCGGGCGCGAGGGTCTCGGGCGCCGGGGCGGGGCCGGCGAAGGGGCCGGGGGCGGGGTCGCCCGCGAGGTCGGCGGCGCCGGTGAAGCCGGCGGCGGGTTCAGCGGGGGCGGTCGCGGCGAAGAGCGTGTCGGTGCCCGTCGCCACCGGCCGGGGCACGGCCGGGGCGGTGCCCGGTCCCGGCTGGGCGATGCCGGGGGGCGGGATCAGCGCCGTACCGCTCTCGGCCTCTTCGGCCCATGGCGTACCGGAGGGCGTGAACCGTCCTGATTCCCACCACGTCGCCCTGTCCCCCACAACGTCCATCGTCGCACCACCCGCGAGCCCGTACACCTGGTATATCCGGGTCCCCTTGAGGTCTCTACAGCTAATTGAGGTCTCTACAACGTTTTATCGACATGCCCGCATGAGGGCACGTCAAACTCGGAACACCCAACTACCCCCGTAAGCTTCACTCTTCACATGCGGAGGCTCCCCGATCTCGACCCGTCCGTACAGCCGACACACGGGGCGGGGTCCAGGCGGTCCCAGCCTCGCGCGAAAGGCCGCCGCGCGGATGAGTAGTCGTACTCAAGCAGAGGGGACTGACAGGCTCCGGTACGTGCCCCGGAGGGCGGTCGCGGCGGTGTGCCCGCACAGCAAAGAAGGCCCGGACCCCTTTCGGGACCCGGGCCTCCTCCTTCGTAGCGGGGACAGGATTTGAACCTGCGACCTCTGGGTTATGAGCCCAGCGAGCTACCGAGCTGCTCCACCCCGCGTCGTTGTGATCACCACGCTATCACGCGGAACGGGGCGGGCCCGCCCCCGAGGGCCGGGGGCGGGCGCCGCTTCAGGTGCTGGAGCCCGAACCTTCCTTCTTCGGGGGCGACTTGGAGTCGGAGGGCGACTTCGAAGCCGCGTCCTGCGCCTTCGCCGCGCGCTCCAGGGCGTCCTGGAGGCGGTCCTGTGCCTCGCCGTACGCCTTCCAGTCGCCGTCCTTGAGGGCCTTCTGGCCGTCCTCGAAGGACTTCTCGGCGTCGTCGAGGGCGCCTTGCAGGGTCTTGTCGCCCGTGGACGGCGGTTCCTGCTTCTGCTCCTCGTCCTGGTCGCCGGGCGGCGTCTCGCTCTCGGCGCCGAAGACGACGTTGAGCGCCTTGTCGAGGGTCTCCTCGAAGGCCGTCTTCCCGGCGTAGGTGACGAGGACGCGCTTGAGCAGCGGGTACTTCAGGCCGCTGCCGCGCACGTAGACCGGTTCGACGTAGAGGAACTCGCCGTCGAGCGGCACGGTGAGCAGGTTGCCGTACTCGACTTCCGAGTCACCACCACGCAGGAGTCTGATCTTCTCGGCGATGGCCTCGTTCGAGTTGAACTTGCTCTGCACCTGTTTGGGCCCGTCGGTCGTATCGGCCGTGGGCATTTTCAGGAGCGTGAGTCTGCCGTAGTCCTGCGTGCCGGCCTCGGCGTTCACCGCCATGAAGGCGCTGAGGTTGTCGCGCCCGTTGGGGGTGAAGGTCGTGGTGAGCGAGAACGCCTGGTTGCTCTCGCCCGGCATCTTCATGCTGAGGTAGTAGGCGGGGATGGAGTTGCCCGTCTTGTTCGTCGGGTCGTCCGGGACCTGCCAGACCTCGGAGCCGCTCAGGAAGGTCTGCGCGCTGTCCACGTGGTAGCGGGTGAGCAGTTCGCGCTGGACCTTGAAGAGGTCCTGCGGGTAGCGCAGGTGCTCCATGAGCTGCGGGGAGATCGCCGAGCGGGGCTCGACGGTGTGCGGGAACGCCTTCATCCAGGTCTTGAGGACGGGGTCCTCGGTGTCCCACTGGTAGAGCTTGACCTCGCCGGTGTACGCGTCGACGGTCGCCTTCACCGAGTTGCGGATGTAGTTGACCTGGTTCTGCTGGGCGACCACGGCGCGCTGGTTGTTCGCGGCGGTGAGCGAGTCGGCCGTCGTGTCGCCGAGAGTGGTGCGCGAGGCGTACGGGTAGCCGTTCGTCGTCGTGTAGGCATCGACGATCCACTGGATCTTGCCCTTGACGACGGCCGGGTAGGCGTCGCCGTCGATCGTGAGCCAGGGCGCGACGGCCTCGACGCGGTCCTTCGGGGTGCGGTTGTAGAGGATGCGCGAGCCGTCCCCGATGGCGCCCGAGTAGAGGATCTGCGGCTCGCCGAAGGCCACCGCGTAGGCGGCCCGGTTGAGGGGGTTGGAGAGGCTGACGCCGCTCTTGCCCTGGTAGCGGGTGGTCTTCTCGCCGTTGTCGTCGGAGTAGTCGATCTCCTTCTGGGGACCGCCGACGATCGAGTACTGCGTGGTCTTCTCGCCGTAGTAGACGCGCTGCTGGTAGTCGCCGAGGTCGCCCTTCGAGGGAAGGTCGGACTCGGTGAAGACGGGGCCGCCGCCGGAGTCGGCGTTGTCGCCCTCGGCTGCGACGACGCCGAAGCCGTGGGTGTAGCGGAAGTGGTCGTTGATCCAGTTCCGCTTCGGGACGCCGTTGAGGTTCAGCTCACGGAGCCCGATGACGGTGTCCTGGTCCTTGCCTTCCTTGTCCTTGTACCGGTCCACGTCCAGGTTCGAGGGGAACGCGTAGTAGTTCCTCATCTGCTGGCGCTGCTGGAAGGTGGGCGAGACGATGTTGGGGTCCATGAGGCGGTAGCTCGCCGCCTGGTCGGCGTCGGCGCGCAGCTTGGACTTGTCGTCGGTCTCGCTCTTGCCCGGGTACTCGCTGACCTTGGCGTCGTCGATCCCGTACGCCTTCTTCGTGGCGGTCAGGTTCTTCTGGACGTACGGGGCTTCCTTGGCCTGTTCGTTCGGCTGGACCGTGAACTTCTGCACGACCGCCGGGTAGAGGCCGCCGATGAGGATCGCGGAGAGCACCATGAGGCCGAAGCCGATCACGGGGAGCTGCCAGGTGCGGCGCCACAGCGTCGCGAAGAACAGCAGCGCGCAGATGATCGCGATGCAGAACAGGATCGTCTTCGCCGGGAGGTAGGCGTTGGCGTCGACGTACCGCAGGCCCGTCCAGTTGTCGGTGGCCTTGAAGTCGCTGGACTTCACGGCGAGCCCGTAGCGGTCGAGCCAGTACGCGATCGCCTTGAGCGAGACGAAGATGCCGAGCAGGACGGAGAGGTGCCCGGTGAACGCCTTGGTGACGCGCTGGCCGGGGCTCGTGACGCGTACCCCGCCGTAGAGGTAGTGGGTCAGGAGCGCCGCGATGACCGAGAGGACGACGGCGGCGAAGCCGAAGCCGAGCAGGAAGCGGTACCAGGGCAGGTCGAAGGCGTAGAAGGAGACGTCCAGGTGGAACTGGGGGTCCTTCTGGTGGAACGACTGCCCGTTGACCCACATGAGCCAGGTGCGCCACTGGCCTGCCGCGGAGGCCCCGGAGACGAGGCCGACGAGGGCGGTGATGCCGAGGAGCAGCCACTTCTTGTACGGGGCGATGCCCATGCGGTAGCGGTCGAGGTTCTGCTGTTCCATCGACATCGCGCTGAGCGGGGGCCGCAGCCGGTGCGCCAGCCAGATGTTGACGCCGACGGCGGCGGCCATGAGCAGCCCGAAGACGACGAAGAGGCCGACCTTCGTCTTGAGGGTCGTGGTGAAGACCGAGGAGAAGTGGAGCGACCGGTACCAGAGCCAGTCCGTCCAGAAGCCCGCGAACATGACGAAGGCCATGGCCAGGACGGCCAGGACGCCGAGCGTCATGAGCAGGGTGCGGACCCGCCGGGAGGGGCGGCCCACTCTGATCCGTGGCCCCGTCGGGCCTCCGCCGCGGTCCGGCATCTGGAAAGCCAAGGTGCGCACCTCGAAGTTCGCTGTGGTGGTGGTCGGTCGGTATGCGTGGTGCTGCCGCGCGCAGTCGCCGGGACGTCACCGCCCCGGCCGGTTGCCCGGTTGGGCCCGATTCGCCCCGCTTGTGGGGCTCGCGCGGCGCGCCCCACACCCATGCAACTTAACGAAGCTTTACTCAGTTCCCGTCCCGGCCCCTGAAGAGGGCAGGATATTGCCCATGTCCAAAGATTCCCCCGCCAGCCCCCCGCCCGCAGCGACCCCCCTCACCCGTGCCGTACTGGAGATCGATACCTATGCGGCCGGTCTCGGCTGGGACCAGCCGGCCCGGCTCTTCGCCCTCGTCGACACCGGCCGACTGCGCGCCGAGGAGCCCGAACTCGCCGAGCGGCTCGGTCTCGACGAGGGGGCGGCGGCCGGCACGCTGACCCCGGTCGAGCAGGAGGAGGTCCCCGCGGACGTCCCGCTCGACGAGTTCCTCGCCACGATCGGCTGGCCGGACGCGGTCGCCGGCTGCGCGCTCACCATCGAGCGCCTCATGCTGCCGCCGTCCGCCGAGGCGAGTGTCCCCGAGGACCTCGACGAGGCGGCGCTCGCGGCGTGGGTCGCGAAGCACCCGGAGCGGCAGGAGGTCCGGATGACCGTCGCCGTGCTGCGCGACGGGGACCGCGAGTCGGCGCTGCGGCTGCGCGAGAAGGACTCGGAGCTGGACGTCCTGACGGGCTCGGACCTGGTGCCGGGTCTCGCGCAGGCGCTGGAGGCGACGTTCGCGGCCTAGCCGAGGGGGGCGGGACGGGGCGCGGCTCGCGGCCCGTCCGGACGGCGCCCGAGCCGTGTACGGCGAAGGGGCGGGCCCGTGGCGGGTCCGCCCCTCTCCCGTGCCCGGGTCAGCTCTTGGCGCAGGAGGGGAGGCCCTTCGTCCTGCCGTCGTGAATCTTGTCGAGGGCCTTCACGGCGTCGCCGATCGTGCGGACCTTGACGAGGGTGAGCCCGTCGGGGGTGTCCTCGCGCGCCGCGGCGCAGTTGTCGGCGGGGGTGAGGAAGTACTGGGCTCCCGCGCGGCGCGCGCCGACGGTCTTCATGCCGATGCCGCCGATCGCGCCGACCTTCCCGTCGTCGTCGATCGTGCCCGTACCGGCGACGAACTTGCCGCCCGTGAGGTCGCCCGGGGTGAGTTTGTCGACGAGGCCGAGGGCGAACATGAGCCCGGCGCTGGGGCCGCCGACGTCGGCGAGCTTGATGTCGATGGAGAACGGGAAGGTGTGGTCGACCCCGGCCTGGATGCCGACGATGGGGCGGCTCGGGCCCTGGTCCTTGCCCGAGCGGACGGTCGTGACCGTGACGTCGTGGGCGCCGGTGGGCTTCTCGTGGCGCTTCTCGGCGGCGGCGGCCTTCGCGGCGGGGATCACGGAGAAGCGGACCTTCTCGCCGACCTTGTGCTTCGTGACGGCCCCGGCGACGTCGTCGGCCTCCTCGACCTTCGTCCCGTCGACGCTCTCGATGACGTCCCCGGCGTGCAGCCGTCCCTCGGCGGGGCTGTCCTTGGTGACGGCGGCGACGACGATGCGCGAGGAGACGGGGATGTCGAGTTCCCTGAGCGCCGCGACCTTGGCGTTCTCCTGCGACTGCGAGAACTCCTCGGCGTTCTCCTGCGTCGACTGCTGCTCGGTCGTGCCCTGCGGGTAGAGGTTGTCGTGCGGGACGATGAGCGAGTCGCCCGAGAGCCAGCCCCAGATCGCCTCGGGGAGGTTCATCCGGTAGTCGGGGCTCGTGACGCGCACCGTGGTCATGTTCAGGTGGCCGCTCGCCTCGTACGTCTTGCGCCCGGAGACCTGGAGCACCGGCTCGCCGTCGTGGTCGGCGAGGGTGTTGACGGTGGGGCCCGGCGACATCTCCGCGTACGGGACCGGGATCAGCACGCCCGCGCACAGGAGCGCGACGAGGACGAGTGTCGAGGTGAGGAGGGTCACGGTACGGCGCGGCATGGCACGACAGTACGGGACGCCCCTGTGTCCGCACGTCCGGGCCCTACGGGCCCGGCGAACGGGTGAGAGCGGCGGGGCTCAGGCGCTCTCGGCGGGCTCTTCCGGGGCAGGGAGGCCCGCGCCCTGCTTCTCCATCGCGGCGCGGAACTTCTCGTACCCGGCGAGTTCGGGGCCGTCCCCCGTCCTGCGGGTCCGGTTGGCCCACATGGCCCACAGCCCCGCTCCCACGGCGGCCACAAGCGGAATCAGCAACCACGCGAGTGCAGCCATGCCGACCTCCGACTCCCCGATTGCGTCACCTACTGGCTGATCAGCAGATTAACCAGCCGCCAGTGCAACGCTCGCTGGCGGGGTGCGGTTACGCAACCGGAGGGCCGGGGTGGCTCAGCAGGCGCCGACCCACTCCTCGCGGCCGTCCGTGAAGCGCTGGTGCTTCCAGATGGGCACCTCGTGCTTGAGGTCGTCGATGAGGCGGCGGCAGGCGGCGAAGGCTTCACCGCGGTGCGGGCAGGAGACGGCGACGACGACCGCGAGGTCCCCGATGGCGAGATCGCCGACGCGGTGCGTCGCGGCGAGGGCGCGTACGGGGAAGTCGGCGGCGACCTTCTCCGCGACGCGGCGCAGCTCGGCCTCCGCGCTCGGGTGGCTGGAGTAGCTGAGCGAGGCGACGTCCTCGCCCCCGTCGTGGTCGCGCACCGTACCGACGAAGAGCGCGGTGCCGCCGGCGGCGTCGTCGCCGACCGCGGCGAAGACCTCGTCGACGGACAGGGGCGTGTCGCGGATGGCGAGGAGTTTGATCGGATCGGTGTCGGTCATGTCCTCATGGTGTCGCACGGGGCCGGGGAGCACGAAAAATGGGCCCTGGCGCTTGAGGGGCCGGCGGTGGGCGGGACGGAGGCGGCGAAGTCCCGCGCGGGGCGGCTCCGGCGGCCGGGGCGGGGTCCGGGGGCCGGGGCGGGGGCGGTCCTGGCGGGCCGACGCGGGGCGGCTCCGGAGGGCCGGAGCCGGGCCCCGCGTGTTCACAGCCGTCGGCGGGCCTTGCGCGCCCGGCGGACGAGCGCCGCCGTACCGAGCAGCGCGACCGTCGCTCCCGCCGCGCCCGCGGCCGTCGCGTCCTTGCGGCCCAGGCGGCGCCCGGCGACCGTACGGCGCCCCGCGACCTCCTCCAGCAGCTCCGCGAGGACCTCCTCGTTGCTCCACGCGGGACGCCAGCCCGCGTCGTGGAGGCGGCTGCCGCTGACGACCCACGGGTTCATCGTGTAGGCGAGGTCCCCGGCCGGGGACGGGGTGAGGCCGATGCGGTGCAGGCGGGCGGCGGCGCCGAGGGCGACGGCCGAGGGGAGTTCCATGCGGCGGATGCCGCTCAGCTCCTCGACCTCCTCCTGTTCGAGCCAGCCGTCGCAGCCGACCGCGAGTTCTCCCTCGGCCTTCTCCAGGACCGCGTACTCCAGGGCGCTGACCAGGTCCTCGACGTGGCAGAACTGCCAGGCCGGGCGGGAACCGGCGACGACGAGGAGGCGCGGGGACTCGAAGTAGCGGGTCAGGGCGGTGTCGGTGCCGCCGACGAGGACGGCGGGGCGCAGCACGGTGACGTTGAGCCCGGGGTGGGCGCGCGGGGCGCGGCGGGCGAGGCGCTCGATCTCCAGGAGGTCGCCGACGCCCGTGGCCTCGGCGGTCGCCTTGAGTTCGGCGTCCTCGGCGAGCGGCAGCGGGTTGTCGGGGAGCGCCCCGTAGACCATCGCGGAGGTGCACAGCACGGCGCGGTGCACCCCGGCGGCGGCTGCCGAGGTGAGGACGGTCTGGGTGCCGCGCACGTTGTAGGCGGTGCGCGCGGCGGGCTCGGTCTCCAGGTCGAGATCGACGGCGAGGTGCACGACGACGTCGGCGCCGCGCAGTTTCTCGGCGAGGGCGGGGTCGCGGACGTCGAGGGTGTGCCAGGTGGCCTCGGCGTTGTCGCCGCGCTTCTCGTCGATCGCGAGGACCCGGCCGATGGCGTCGGAGGCGGTCAGGCGCTCGACGAGGAGGGCTCCGATGCCGGTCGCGGCACCGGTCACGGCGACGACGGGACCGCGCGCGGCGGACCCGGTCGGGTTTCGCGCTGCGCGAACCTGCGGATCTGGGGAACTCACCAGGCGTCTCCAGCGGTTGTCTGTCGTACGTACGGGCATGACGCGTACGTACCAGGTGGCGTCCATCCTGCCGCAGGCAGCGCGTCGGCGGAGCACCGAGCCCCGAGCCGGTCTCGGTGTCTACGCTGGGTGGTACGTGGGCGTCATGCGCGCACCGCCCAGGGCAGCCGCCGCCGGACTCGTGCCGGTGGCCCTAACAGCCGAGGAAACCCGTGAGTGACAACCCATTCGGATTCGGCCTTCCGCCGGAGGAGCCGGACGACGGCGACGAAGGCAAGAAGAAGGACAGCACCGGCGGGTCCCAGGGCTCGGGTTCCGGCTCCGGGCAGACCCCGGGCAACCCGTTCGGCTTCGGCCTGCCCGGCGGCGGGGGCGGGGACAACCCGTTCGCCGCGCTCTTCGGCTCCATGGGGTCGAACGACCTGGGCGCCGCCTTCCAGCAGCTCGGGCAGATGCTGAGCTTCGACGGCGGCCCGGTGAACTGGGACATGGCCAAGCAGATCGCCCGCCAGACGGTCTCGCAGGGCACGTCCGACGGCACGAAGGACCAGAGCGTGGGCCCGGCGGAGCGCGCGGCGGTCGAGGAGGCGGTGCGGCTTGCCGATCTCTGGCTCGACGACGCGACCTCGCTGCCGAGCGGCGCGGGCTCGGCGGTGGCGTGGAGCCGCGCCGAGTGGGTCGAGGCGACGCTGCCGGTGTGGAAGGACCTCGTGGACCCGGTCGCCGAGCGCGTCGGGACGGCGATGGGCCAGGTGCTGCCCGAGGAGATGCAGGCCATGGCGGGCCCGCTGCTCGGGGTGATGCGCTCGATGGGCGGGGCCATGTTCGGCACGCAGATCGGGCAGGCCGTGGGGCAGCTCGCGGGCGAGGTCGTCGGTTCGACGGACATCGGGCTGCCGCTCGGCCCGGCGGGCAAGGCGGCGCTGCTCCCGCTCAACATCGAGGTCTTCGGCAAGGACCTCGGCGTGCCGAAGGACGAGGTGCGGCTCTACCTGGCGCTGCGCGAGGCCGCCCACCAGCGGCTCTTCGCGCACGTGCCGTGGCTGCGCTCGCACCTGTTCGGCGCGGTCGAGGGCTATGCGCGCGGCATCAAGGTGGACACGTCGAAGCTGGAGGACGCGGTCGGCAATCTCGACCCGTCGAACCCGGAGCAGCTTCAGGAGGCGCTTCAGTCCGGCATGTTCGAGCCGCAGGACACGCCCGAGCAGAAGGCGGCGCTGGCGCGTCTGGAGACGGCGCTCGCGCTCGTCGAGGGCTGGGTCGACGCGGTCGTGCACGCGGCGGCGAAGCCGCGTCTGGGCTCGGCGGACGCGCTGCGCGAGACGCTGCGCAGGCGGCGCGCCTCGGGTGGTCCGGCGGAGCAGACCTTCGCGACGCTGATCGGTCTGGAGCTGCGTCCGCGCAGGCTCCGGGACGCGGCGCGGCTGTGGGCCTCGCTCGCCGACGCGCGCGGCGTGGACGGCAGGGACGGCCTGTGGGCGCACCCGGACATGCTGCCGACGGCGCGGGACCTGGACGACCCGGACGGTTTCGTCCACCGCGAGCAGCTTGACTTCTCCGAGCTGGACAAGATGCTCGGCGAGGCCGCCTCGGGCAAGGGCCCGGACCTGGAGAAGAGGGACCGCCCCGAGGACACGGACGCGGACCCGGGGAAGAAGGACGGCACGGAGGACTCGGACGGTTCCGGCGGCTCGGGGGACGACGAGGATCGGGGTTCCGGGGCGTGAGTCTGCACGGGGACGCGTACGGCGTCCTGAAGCGGTACGAGGGGCAGCCGGAGCTGCGGGACGCGTACCTGGCGCACCTCGACGCGCACCCGGACGACGGCATGTGGAAGGCGTGCGGGGCGGGGCATGTGACGGCGAGCGCGCTCGTGGTGTGCCCGGAGCGCGGCGAGGTGCTGCTGACGCTCCACCGCAAGCTGCGGCTGTGGCTCCAGATGGGCGGCCACTGCGAGCCGGGCGACGTCACGCTGGCGGACGCGGCGCTGCGCGAGGCCCGCGAGGAGTCGGGCATCGGGGCGCTGGAGCTCCACCCCGGCGGCCCGGTGCGCCTGGACCTGCACCCCATCCCGGGCCCGTGCACGCGGCACTTCGACGTGCAGTACGTGGCGCTCGCCCCGGCCGCCGCCGCGGCCCGGATCAGCGACGAGTCCCTCGACCTGCGCTGGTTCGGCTACGCGGAGGCGGCGGAGATCGGCGACGCCTCGGTGGCGCTGCTCGTGGGGGCGGCGCGGGAGGCGCTGGGCGTCTGACCCGTGGCCTCGGGCGGTACGGGGCGGGGTCCGCGTGGGCGGCGCCCCGTACCCGTACCGCCGCTGCCTCGGGTGACCGGCCATCCGGCGCCGCTGCCCCGGCTGACCGGCCGTCCGGCCTGTCACTCCCAGGCGTTGCCCTGGTTCTGGCCGACGCCGTAGTGGCCGCGCAATCCCGCGACGTCGGTGTTCTGCGGGGGCAGCATCTCGCTCGGCTGGACGAGGACGTGGCCCTGGCCGAGGAAGCTCAGCTCCCAGCCCTCGCCCGTGCTGCCGCGGCGGCGGAAGACGCCGCTGGACTGGGTCTGGGACTGCATCTGGACCCGCAGGGACGTACTCCAGGCGACGACGGCGTCGGAGTCGACGTTGACGTAGTTCTGCCCGGTGACTTCGAGGAGCAGCGGGGTGCCGGAGGTCATGAGGGCGACCTTGCCGTTGCCGGTGAGGTTGAGCTGGTACTTCCCCGAGCCGGAGATGCCGTACTGGCTGTCGACGGCGATGACCTCGGTGTGCAGCGAGGAGTCGAGGGCGAGGACGTAGGCGCTGTCGACGGTGAGGCCCTCGTGGTCGACGTCGAGGATGTGCAGGTACTGGCCGAGGTTCGCGAGGAACGCGGTGCCCTGGCCCGTGCAGCGCATGAGGTCGAGGCCCTCGCCCGTCATGCGGCGGGAGCGGCGCTGCCCCGCGCTCTGGTACTCGCCGTCGAACTCCATGAGTCCCTGGTAGGCGACCATCGCGCCCTTGCGGGCGAGGACGTCCTCGTGCCCGGTGAGGGCGATGCGCAGCAGTTGCGGGTTCTGGAGCGTCCAGCGCTCCTGGGTCTGCTGCTCGGTGTGTGCGAAGAGCGGGCTCTGCATGTCGGTGTCCCCCCTCAGCCCCGGATACGGAGCCGGTCGGTGCTGTCCTCGCTGGGCTGGACGACGACGATCCCCTGCCCCGAGAAGGCCATCTGGTACGCCTCGCCGCTGCCGCGGCCGATCATCGAGCCCGCCTTGAAGCTGCGCTTGCCCTTGACCTTGAGGTTCGGGGACCAGGCGACGAGCGCGTCGGGGTCGACGTAGGTCTCGTCGTCGCCGCGCCCGCAGTCGACGACGATCGGCGTGCCGCGCGAGGTGAGCGCGATCCAGCCGTCGCCGCCGACGGTGACGTTGAACATGCCCTGACCGGCGAACTTGGCGAGGCCCTTGACGCGTTCGACGCCCCACTGGAGGTGCGCGTCGAAGGCGAGGATGTTGGTGCCGTTGACGGAGATGCTCTCGCCGCCGAGGTCGAGGACGACGACGTCGGCGCCGTAGTCGGCGAGGTAGAGCAGTCCGTCCCCGCCGCACTTCATGAGCGGGGCGCCCTCGCCGGTGAGCCAGCCCCCGGCGAGCTGGCGGACGGTGGGCGGGTTGGACTCGTACTGGATGAAGCCCTCGTAGGCGATCATCGAGCCGGAGCGGGCGAAGAGATCGCGACCGGCGCTCATGGCGATCTTGGCGATGTGGTGGCCGTGCGTGTCCATCCGGGCCTGCACGGGCGTCGCGGCGAAGCCCGCGAGGTGCTGCTGCATCATGCGCTTGCCTTGTCTCTCGTGGTCTCTCGCGGGCTTCAGATCTCGTACGGCTGGACGACGATGAAGTTGCCCGGCGCGCCCCGGAACTGGAGGTTCACCGACTCGCCGCTGTGGCCCGGGTAGGCGTTGCGGCGCAGGCGCACCTGGCTGGAGAGGACGACCTGCGAGGCGGCCGACCAGGCGACGACGGCGTTGGCGTCGGCGAACGTGGTCGGGGTGACCGGAAGGACGACGGGGGTGCCGTGCGTCTTGACGATCACGGTGCCGGTGCCCTGGAACTGCATCGTGAAGAGCGAGCCGCCGGGGAGCCCGTGGCCGTCGATGCGGCGCACCTCGCGCTGGAGGGACTCGTCGAAGGCGAGGACGGACTCGGCGGAGACGCAGATCGCGTCGCCCTGGAGTTCGATCGGGTGCAGGTGCGCCTCGTCCTCGGCGAGGAACACCTGGCCCTTGCCCGTGCAGCGCATGAGCTGGAGTTCCTGGCCCGTCGCGTTGCCGACGATGCGGCCCTTGAACCCGGCGCCCTTGTAGCTGAAATCGACCTTGCCCTGGTAGAGCACCATGCTGCCCTGGCGCGCGAGGACCGGGCTGCCGTCCTCGCCGAGGTCGACGCGGACGAGCTTGTCGTTCTGCTGCGTCCAGCGCCGCCCGGTGGGCACCTCGCGGTACTTCTCCAGGTTGACGGCGACGCCCTTGGGGGAGTTGCCGTCGGGGATGGGCCGCGGGGCACCGGGGCCGGGCGGGAAACCGGGGGCCCCGGGAGCGGGCGGGGCGGCGCCGAAGGGGGGCGCGTGGTAGCCGTCGGCGGTGGGGGGCGGGGGTGCGGTGGACCGGGCCGGGGGCGCGGGGTAGCCGGGCGGGGGGCCGGGCTGGGTGGGGGGCTGGGCGTAGGGGGCGGCCGGCGCGGGGGCGTGCCGGGGGCGGGGAGAACGGGGCCGACGACGGTGGGGGCGGCGTGGACGTCGGGGGGCTGGGGAGCGGGGGGCGCGAAGGGGGCGGGTGCCGGGGCCGGCGCGGGTGGGGCGACGGGAGCGGCGTAGGACTGGGGGGCCGTGGGCTGGGGCCGCGCCTGGGGTGGGGCCTGGTGCGGGGGCTGCGCCTGGGGCTCCGGCTCGGCGGACGTGGGGGGTGCGAAGGGGGGCGGGGCGAAGCCGGGTGCCTGCTGCTGGGCCGGGACCTCCGCCGGTGCCTCTTCCTCCTCCAGGACCTCGCCGCCGAAGTTGCGCAGCAGCGCCTCCAGGCCGCCGTCGAAGCCTTGGCCCACGGCGGCGAAGCGCCAGCCGTCCTTGTAGTACAGGTCGCCGACCATCACGGCGCGCTCGGTGCTGAACTCGGAGCCGGTGAAGGAGTACCTCGCGACCTCCTCGCCCCCGGCGACGATCCGCAGGTAGCCGGGCCCGGCCTGCGACATCTGCCCGGCGCCGTCGATGGTCGCGGTGAAGGAGAGCTTCCTGATCCGCTCCGGCACCCGGTCGAGCGTCACGCGGAACGACTCGGTGTCGCCCGCCTGCGGCCCGAGGAGCTGAAGGGACTCCTCGGGCGATTTCGGCTGGTTGAAGAAGATGAAGTACCGGTCGTCGGAGAGCGTCTCCTCGGCGTCCAGCCCGAAGCAGCTGATGTCGAAGGTGAGCCCGGGACCGCCGATCCGCACCCCGATGTACAGATCCGTCCCCGCCGTGAGGTCACTGATACGCGCCTTGTGGCCACGCTGGAATTCCCTGGACATACCCGCTGACCGCCCCCCATCCCGTAGATCTCGCCCTGCCGTTCACCGTGCCGCACCGGCACGGCCCGTCCGCGCGTACGGACTTGGCTGGTTCCGTACGGTACGAGGCCGCGCCGCCCTCCCACCACCGCCTCACGAGGAATCGTGCGCGGAACCATGCGAGCGGCCACCCGGCCGAAAGGGCGCGAACGGAGCACGAACACCCGGCCGGGAGGAGAGAGTGCGGCGGCCAGGCTAACCGGTGGGGGGATGGGGGCGGGGGTTCGGGGGCGGGGGGTGGGGGTGGGAGTTCGGGGTTGGGGGGTGGAGAGCTGGGGTGGGGGTTGTGGGGTGGGGGGCTGGGGTGGGAGTTCAAGGTTGAGGTGGGGAGCTGAGGGAGGGGTCGGGGCTGTGGGGTGGGGGCTGGGGTGAGAGGTGACCGCTCAGGCGGCTGCTGGTGCGGGCGCTCATCTGCCCGCTCCCTGCACGCTCGTGTGCCCGCTCGCCCACCTGCGGACAGCCCCCTCCCTCCCGGGGGGCGACCCCAATACCATCCTCTCGCGCCCCTCACCCCCCACCCCACCAATCCCCCGAATCTGTGGATAACCCGGGGACACCCGCACATCGCCTCACTCCTGGCGGTGACGCGAATTCCCGCTTCCCGCCGCGTGGGCGTGGCCGCTTGACAGGAACTCATCCGCCCCACGCAGCCGCGTCCGTACCGCCCGCCGCGTCTGCGGACCCGCGACGAGACGGATCACCGAGGGCCCGGAGGGGCGCGTCCCGGACCGCAGGGCGCCGACGTCGAGCCCGTCCCGTACCGCGAGACGAGTCCCCAGCTCGTACCGGCTCAGCGCCTGCGCACCGCCCACGTGGACGACCCCCGCCGCCTCGCCGACGGCGAGTTCGCACAGCGCCGCCGCCAGGTCGGCGACGTGCACCGGGCACCGCACGTCGTCCGTCCACAGCGCGCCCGGCCGTCCCGCGACGAGCGCGCGCACCAGACGCTCGTGCTCCGAAGGGTGGCCCGCGTCGCCGATGACGAGTGACGTACGGGCCACGACGGCGCGCGGCGCGACGAGTCGCACCGCCGTTTCCGCAGCGGCCTTCGCCGCGCCGTACGGCGTCACCGGATCGGGCGCATGGCACTCCTCGTACGCCGGAAGCGCACCGGAGAAGACCGCGTCGCTGGAGACGTGGACGAGGCGGGCGCCGTGGCGCGCCACCGCCTGCGCCAGCCGCCCCGCGCCCTCGGCGGTGACGGACCAGTCGGCGCCGCCACTGCTCGTGTTGACGACGACGTGCGGCGCGGTCGCGTCGATGAGCCGACCGATCGCCGCGCCGTCGCGCAGGTCGAGCGCGTGCGCGACGACGCCGGGTGCGGCGGGCGGCCGACCGCTGCGGTACGTCGCGTGCGTCTCGTACCCCTCGGCGACGGCGTGGCGCACGAGGACGGAGCCGACGAAACCGCTGCCACCGACGACGAGGATGCGCATGACGACACGGTAGGCGCGACGGTGGGCGCGCGAAACGGCGCGAGCAGGTGGTACGGGGCGGCGCAGGCGGCGTACGAAACGGTGCGGGCGCCCGGCCACCGTAGGGAGTCGCCCTCCGGTATACGCCTCACCGCAGGTCCGTCGCGCGCCCCTTCCCCCAGCCGTACCGAGCGGGTCAGTCCGTCGTGTCCGGGGCCGCCGGGGTCTCCGGGAGGGTGTGGGGGAGGTTGCGGGCCGCGACGACGCCCTCCAGGAAGCCTCGCGCGCGTTCCGTGCGCGGATAGGCGTCGAGCAGCGCCCAGAAGCGCGCGCCGTGGCCGGGGACGAGGAGGTGGGCGAGTTCGTGCAGGAGGACGTAGTCGATGACGTACTCGGGCATGCCCTGGAGGCGGTGCGACAGGCGGATGCTGCCCTCGGCCGGCGTGCAGGAGCCCCAGCGCGTGTTCTGGTTGGTGACCCAGCGGACCGTGTCGGGGCGTGCGCGACCGTCGAGGTACTGACGCGACAGGTGCGCGGCGCGCTCCGTCAGCTCGGCGTCGCCGAGGCGCCGCTTGCCCTCCTGCGCGGCGAGGCGGTCGAGCATCTTCGTCACCCAGCGTTGTTCCTCGGCGGCGGACATACGTGCCGGGATGAGGACGATGGTGCGGTCGCCTTCGCGGTACGCGGAGACCGTGCGGCGCCTGCGGGCGCTGCGGCGCACCTCCACTGCGGCGCGCTCGGGCTGCGGCTGTCCGGCGGCGTGCCGGACGCCGTCGCTCGCCCGGTTCAGGGGATCGGCGGACATTCCTCGACGTTACCCGCTCACCACACCGGGCGTCCTGCCCCCGGGCGCTCCCCGCACCGCGTCCTCACACGCTGCGTCCCTCGCCACCCCGACCGACCCCGGCGTTCATAGGACGAACGCCACCATCTGTGGATAACTCCCGCCCTCGGATTTGCGCTTTCCCGCAGGATGTTCTCAGCGGTCACGGAGCGCGAGCGATTCGTGACAGGCGTCCGGTACGGGACAGCTCTGTCCCGGCACGACCGGCGACAACTTGGGACGAGAGCGGCAGACGAGAGAGGTGTGAGGCGCGATGGTACGAGCGGTGACAGGTGCGGCGGCTGGTACGGGTGCGGTGGCCGAGGCGGGTACGGGTGCGGCGGCAGGTACGAGTACGGGGCGGGCGCGGCCCGTGGTCGGGGCGGGCGGTGTCGGCGGTCGGGAGGCGGCACGGCGGCGGGGGCTCGGCCTGGGGTGGCAGGGCTCGGGGCGCCATCGGGCGGTCGCGTCTCCCGCCGCGGCGGGACGGGAGGCGGTCGGGGCAGGCGTCGCGGTCCGGGGGGCTCGGGCGGCGGGGTCGGTAGGGGCCGAGGCGGAGGTACGGGGTGGGACGGGCGTACGGGGTGGGGCAGCCGTACCGGGTGGGGCGGCTGTACGGGGTGGGCCGGGCCCTGCGGGGGCGCCGCGATCCGGGCCGACGGTGCCGCCGCCCGTGGTGGGACGGCTGCCCGCGCCTTCGTACGCGCGCCCGCAGGCGCCACCCGCTCCCCCGTTCACGCATCCCACGGTCAAGCCCGCGTTGCGGCGGGCGTGGCGGGACCTGGGGACGGTGCAGTTCGGGATCACGCGGGCCCATGCCTCGGTCCTCGGGCCGCTCGACCCGGGCTCGGCGAGCCTGCTGAGGCTGCTCGACGGGACGCGGGGGTTGTCGCTGCTGTACGCGGAGGGCGCGCGGAACGGGCTCTCCCCGGCGGACGTGAACCGGCTCCTGGACACGCTGGCGGGCAGCGGGCTCCTGGAGGACGCGACGGGCGGGGGCGAGGCGGCGCGGGAGGTGCGGCAGGACGCGGAGCTGATGGACCGCTTGCGCCCCGATCTCGCCTCGCTCTCGCTGCTCGACCGGTGCCCGGCGGGCGCGGTGGAGGCCCTGGCGGCGCGGACGGGCGCGCGGGTCCTGGTGCGGGGTGCGGGGCGGGTCGGGGCCGCGGTCGCCGCCTTGCTCGCGGCGGCCGGTGTCGGCGCCGTGGAGGTGATGGACGGGGGCCGGGTGGAGCCGGCGGACGTGTCACCGGCCGGGTTGCCGCCGAACGCGGTCGGCACCCGGCGGGCGGAGGCCGCTCGGCGGCTCGTGAGCGAATCGGCCCCGGGAGGGCGGCGCCGCTCGCGGCCCGAGCCCGTGGCCGGGCGGCTGGGCGAGGCACCGCCGCCCGACCTCGTCGTCCTCGCTCCGCGCGACGCCGTGTCCGTGCACGCCCCCGACCCGCAGCTCGCCGAACCCCTGATCGCGGCAGGCATCCCGCACCTGTACGCGGGCGTCGTCGAGACGACCGGCGTCGTCGGCCCCCTCGTCCTCCCCGGCCGCACGGCCTGCGCGGGCTGCCTGGAACGCCATCGCGTCGAGCGTGAGGCGGGACACGCGCGCCTCCTCGCGCAATGGCGCTCCGGCCGCACGCACCGCGTCGAACCCCTTGACCTGGCCCTCGCGACCACCGTCGCGGCCCTCACCGCGAGCCACGCGCTGAGCCTCCTCGACGGCCACCTCCCGACCACCGTCGGCGAACGCTGGGAAGCCAGCCTGCCCACGCTGGCCTGGACCCGCCACCACCTGCCCACCCACCCCCACTGCCCCTGCGGAGCCGGCACGGCGGACAACTGGCACCCGACGCCCCTCGCCACCGCCCCCTCAACGCCCCGCACCTCGGTGACGAGGCCCGCGGTCCGGGAACCCCGGCAGGGCCCGGCGCCGAGCGTCAGGGTCCCGGGGACAATCACAAAGGGGGCGATCACGCAGCAGAGGTAACCGCGAGCCGGGAGACGAGCCCGGGGGGACGGCCCGGTGCTGGGACGGCCAAAGGAGGCCCGGGGGGCGGGAAGCGGAGGCCCGGTGCGACGAGCCCGGGGGGACGGGAAGCGGAGATTCGGTGCGACGACTCCCGAAGCCCGAGGCCGGAAGCCGGCGCCCCTGGGCAGAAGCCTGAGGCCGGGAGCCGGGAGCTGGGGTGCCGGAGACCCGGAATCCCGGACCGAAGCCGGGAGCGCAGGCCGGGGCGGCCGGGGCCGGGCCGGACAGCCGGGGCGAGAGCCGGACGCGTCGGCGGAGAGCCATCCGGGGCAGGCTGTGGACCCGGATGGATGGCTGGTCGTACAGAACGCGGAGCCGGAATCCCGGACCTGGAACTGACGGCCCGGATCGCGAACAACAGGCCCGGGCGGAGACCCGAACCTCGGCCCGAGAGCCGCAGACCCGAAGGAGAGCTGACACACCCCAGGCCCAAACCCGGGCGCCCGACCGCGCCCCGACCCGTCCCACCAACCCGGCTTAGCCCCACTCCCTCGCCCCGACCCGACATCCCGAGCCAGCCCCGCCGCCTCGCCCCGACCCGCCCCACCAACACGAGCCAACCCCACCCCCCTCGCCCCGAGCCGCCCCACCCCTCGCCCCGCTAATCCGAGCCACCACCCCACCCCCTCGCCCCAAGCCGACCCCATCCCCCTTGCCCCAACCCCACCCGCTCCGACCGCCAACCGGCCCCCTCGCCTCCGACCCACCAAGCTGAGCCCCCCCCCACCCCCTCGCCCCAACCCGACCCGACCCACCAACCAGCCCTTTCGCCCCGCCCCACACCCCCCGTCCAACCCTCCCCCACCCGCACCCCGCTCACCCCGGGTGCCCACCCCATAACCCGCGCGGCTCCGCCGAAGGCGGTCCCGCGTGCCTTCCGCAACCGGGTTGTGCGCGGGGGCGGTTCGGGGTGGGCGGGGGACAATGGGGGTGGGCGTCGTGCGGTGCGGCGTGGGCGGGGTGGAGTGGGAGGGCGTATGTCGGAGCTTCCTCGGAAGGCGGTGACGCGGACGGCGAAGCTGGCGACGCTGCCGCTCGGGTTCGCGGGACGGGCGACGTGGGGGCTCGGGCGGAGGATCGGGGGTGCCTCGGCCGAGCTGGTGGGGCGGGAGGTGCAGCAGCGGACGGCTGAGCAGTTGTTCAAGGTGCTGGGAGAACTCAAGGGCGGGGCCATGAAGTTCGGGCAGGCCCTCTCGGTCTTCGAGTCGGCGCTGCCCGAGGAGTTGGCGGGGCCCTACCGGGCGGCGTTGACCCGGTTGCAGGAGGCGGCGCCCCCGATGCCGGTGGCGACGGTGCGAGGGCTGCTCGCGGAGCGCCTCGGGGAGGACTGGCGGAAGCTCTTCCGGTCCTTCGACGAGGAGCCGGCCGCCGCCGCGTCGATCGGGCAGGTGCACCGGGCGGTGTGGCACGACGGGCGTGCCGTGGCGGTGAAGGTGCAGTACCCGGGGGCCGGGCGGGCGCTGCTCGGGGATCTCGCGCAGCTCGGGAGGGTGGCGCGGGTGCTCGGGCCCGTCGTGCCGGGCATCGACATCAAGCCGCTCGTCGCCGAGTTGCGCGAGCGGGTGGCGGAGGAGCTGGACTACGGGCTGGAGGCGGCGGCGCAGCAGGCGCACGCGGAGGAGTTCGCCGGCGATCCCGACGTGTTCGTGCCCGGGGTCGTGCACCAGGGGCCCGAGGTGCTGGTGTCGGAGTGGGTGGAGGGGGTGCCGCTCGCCGAGGTGATCGCCTCGGGGACGCCGGAGCAGCGGGACCGGGCGGGGCAGTTGCTCGCGCACTTTCTCTTCTGCGGACCGGCCAGGACCGGGCTGCTGCACGCGGACCCGCACCCGGGGAACTTCCGGCTGCTGCCCGGTGACGAGGGCGGGGGTGAGGAGGGCTGGCGGCTGGCGGTGCTCGACTTCGGGACGGTCGATCGGCTGCCGGGCGGGCTTCCCCCGATCATCGGGCGGTCCTTGCGGCTCGGTCTCGGCGACGACGCGGAGGAAGTGCACGCCTCGCTGCGGGCCGAGGGTTTCATTCGGGAGAAGGTGGAGCTGGACGAGCGGGCGGTGCTGGAGTTCCTGCGGCCGATGATCGAGCCGGCGTCTGTGGACGAGTTCGGCTTCACGCGGGAGTGGTTGCGCGGGCAGGCCGCGCGGATCGCCGATCCCCGCTCCCCCGCGCACCACTTGGGCCGCAAGCTCAATCTGCCGCCCGCCTACCTGCTGATCCACCGTGTGACGCTCAGCACGATCGGTGTGCTGTGCCAGTTGGGGGCGCGGGTGCGGCTGCGCGAGGAGCTGGAGAACTGGCTGCCCGGCTTCGCCGCCGACTGCCCGGAGGGCGAACTGCCCGGCTTCTGGGCGGAGGACGAGGGCCCCGCGTAAGCGGCGCCGACACGGCCGGCCCGGCCGCTCCCTCCAGGAGGGGCGACCGGGCCGGTACGTCACCGCGGGATGTTCGCTGCTGGCGGCGGGGCGGCGGTCCGGGCCTCCGCCGCCCCGCGAACTACCGCCTCGCGAACGGCCGTCCCGCGAACTACCGCCTCACGAATCGCCGACCCGCGAGCCACCGCCCGGGGAAGCACCGTTTCGCGAGGTACCGCTGCGCGGATTACTGCGCGGA
Source organism: Streptomyces sp. Tu6071 (assembly GCF_000213055.1). Classification (NCBI taxonomy): domain Bacteria; kingdom Bacillati; phylum Actinomycetota; class Actinomycetes; order Kitasatosporales; family Streptomycetaceae; genus Streptomyces; species Streptomyces sp. Tu6071. The sequence goes on from NZ_CM001165.1 coordinate 2,447,195, forward strand.
TTACTGCATGACCGCCAGCGCCAGGGCGCGGCGGGCGCGCAGGGTCGCGCGTTCGGCGTGGCGCTGGAGGCGGCGGGCGTTGCGCAGGCGGGCGGAGGGGCGTTGGTGCTCCGCCTCTCGCAAGCGCTCGTCCATATGCGCGCGCGCCAGCGCTTCTGGGATGAGTTGCATCTCTCGGGTCCTGTTCTCGGTGCCGGCCAGGTGGCCGGTACGGGCTGCTTCGCTGAGGGCGAGCCCTGCGGGCTGCGCGGGGGTCGGGTTCATCGGGTCCTGCTTCTGCGGGTTGTGCGTGGTGGGGCGATCGATGGTTCCGGTGATGTTCATGCGACGACCGGGTTCTTGCGCGGGCGGCCACGAGGCCGCTTGCGGGCGACGACGACGCCCTGGACGAACAGCTCGCCACCCCAGACGCCCCACGGCTCGCGACGCTCCTTGGCACCGGCGAGGCACGCCTCGACGAGCGGGCAGGTGCGGCAGAGCGACTTGGCGTACTCCACGTCGGCCGGGGACTCGGCGAAGAAGACCTCGGGGTCGTAGGCGCGGCAGGGAACGGGGGTGTCGAGACCCTCGATGGCGGCGTCGAGGGCGGTGAGCGGGGTGAGGGGGGTCACGGTGTGGTCCTCCGGAGGGCCGGGCGGCTGGCTGGTGGGTGACGGCGGTACTGACGGGACGTGCGTCTCGGTCGTCTGCACGGGTTCTGCTTCCTCGTCTGTCGGTCCGGCCTGGTGGGCCGGTGGTGTCGGGTACCGATTCCTGCTGCCCGGGCGCCTTCCGTGCCGCCCTCTCTTGAGAAAGAGGGCAAAACAAAAGGGCCGCGGTCCCGAGTGGGGTCCGCGGCCCTGAAGGCGCCTGTCTGACGTGGTCAGACGGGATCACTCCAGGGTTCGAGCCCACGGAAGGCCCACATCGTGTGGTGCTGCGTCATCGGGTTTCCGGCACCGGCTGCCGCGATCGGATAGGCGTGCGCCTGTTCCGTCACTACTGCTGCCGGTGCCTGGGTCGGTCGCTCGTCGTGCTTCTTCTCCTCGGGACGCCCGAAGGACAGGCCGGGGAAGGGGAAGGCCGAGAGACCGGAAATACCGGACAGTCCGGTGCCCAGGTCCGAGATGCTGAGGGAACGGGAGGCGACGACCGTCGACGCGGTCAGTTTCGTGATCGTGTTGAAGCTGCTCACTGCAATCGCCTCCTCTCGGCGTCTCGGGGGACCGGTGGTGCTCGGTGGTCCGATGGAAATATTCAGGTACTGCGAAGGCCCTGCCCGCGAAGGGCTTGGCACAGCACGGGGCGGGGGCTTCGGAGAGCCTGTCCGTTCCCGTGCCTAAGAACCTATGGGGATTGTCGGGCCGGGCGCAAACTATTTTTTCGACGAGTTCGCCTCAGTCCGCCTTTGCGCTGGGGGCGCACTCCTGACCTGCGCAGATCGCGAGGACTTCGGAGCCGAAGCGGCGGAACTTCCGCGCGCCGACGCCGGGGATGCGGGAGAGCTCGGCCTCGGTCTCCGGGACGGCCTCGGCGATGGCGACGAGGGTCTTGTCGGTGAAGAGGCAGAAATCGGGCTGGCCGAGGTCCTGGGCGCGCTCGCCGCGCCAGTCGCGGAGCCGCTGGTAGACGCCCTCGTCCATGTCGGAGGGGCATGTCTCGCAGCGCATGAGCTTCATCTCGCCGGCCTCGGTGAGGGTCCGGCCGCAGACCCGGCAGCGGGCCGGGGCGCGTCTGCGCGGCACGGGGCGTTCGCCCGCCCCCCGGTCGGGCGTGTGCCGTTCGCCGTGCGTGGCCGGGGCGCGGCCGGTGCGGAGCCGGGGGGCGTCGGAGGCCGGGCGGGCGCTGCCCGGGGTGCGGAGGGCGTCGAGGAAGCGGCTGGGTTTGCGGCCTCCCCAGCCGCCCGGGGTGCGGGAGAGGGACCAGGAGAGGTGGAGGCGGCTGCGGGCGCGGGTGATGCCCACGTAGAAGAGCCGGCGTTCCTCCTCGACCTGTTCCTCGGTCTGCGCGTAGGTGATGGGGAGCATGCCCTCGGCGAGGCCGACGAGGAAGACGGCGTCCCATTCGAGGCCCTTGGCGGCGTGGAGGGAGGCGAGGGTGACGCCGTCGACGGTCGGGGCGTGCTGGTTGGCCTGGCGGTCGGCGAGTTCGGCGGCGAGGTCGGTGAGGGCTGCGCCGGGGCGGGCGCGGGCGAGTTCCTCGGCGAGGCGGACGAGCGCGGCGAGGGACTCCCAGCGCTCGCGGACGGCGCCGGACCCTGCGGGGGGCTGTGCGGTCCACAGGCGGTGCGAGACGAGGACGCGGCGCAGTTGTGCGGGCAGGGGGGCGTCGAGGTCGAGTGCGGTGTCGTTGGCGCCGCTGTGTGCCGCTGCGCGGACCGCGCTGAGGGCGGAGCGGATCTCGGGCCGGTCGAAGAACGCCTCGGCGCCGCGCAGCCGGTAGGGGACGCCCGCGTCGCCGAGCGCCTGCTCGTAGAGGTTGCTCTGGCCGTTCGTACGGAACAGGACGGCGATGTGCGCGGCGGGGACGCCCTCGGCGACGAGGGCGCGGATGCGGTGGGCGACGTCCTCGGCCTCGGCGACCTCGTCGGCGTACTCGGTGGACTCGGGCACGGGGCCCGGGGGGCGCTGGGCGACGAGTTCGAGGCGCTGGCGGGCGGCGGGGCCGGTGGCGTGCGAGAGGAGGTTGTTGGCGAGGTGGACGATCTGCGGCGTGGAGCGGTAGTCGCGGACGAGGCGGACGACGGTGGCCCCGGGGTGGCGGGCGGGGAAGCCGAGGAGGTGCTCGGGGGTCGCGCCGGTGAAGGAGTAGATGGTCTGGCTCGCGTCGCCGACGACGCACACGTCGTCGCGCTCGCCGAGCCACAGGTCGAGCAGGCGCTGCTGGAGCGGGCTGACGTCCTGGTACTCGTCGACGGTGAAGTGCCGGTACTGGGAGCGGACCTGCTGGGCGATGTCCTCGCGGTCCTGGAGGATCGCGATGGTGAGGAGCAGGACGTCCTCGAAGTCGATGCGGCCGCTCGCGCGTTTCAGCGCTTCGTACTGGGCGTAGACGCGGGCGGTCTCCAGGGCCTCGCGGCTCGTGGTGCGGCCCGCGGCGGCGGCGGCCTCGGCGAAGTCGTCGGGGACGGTCTGGGTGGCCTTGGCCCACTCGATGTCGCCGGTGACCTCGCGCAGCTCGGCGCGGTCCAGGCGCAGTCCGCACGCCTCGGCGGCCTGGACGACGAGCTGGATCTTCCGCTCGACGAGGCGGGGCGGCTCGGCCTGGACGACTTTCGGCCAGAAGAACTGGAGCTGGCGCAGGGCGGCGGAGTGGAAGGTGCGGGCCTGGACGCCGTGCGCGCCGAGTTCGCGCAGGCGGCCCCGCATCTCGCCGGCGGCGCGCTGGGTGAAGGTGACGGCGAGCACGGTGCCCGGCTTGTAGCGCCCGGTGCGGACGCCGTAGGCGATGCGGTGGGTCAGGGCGCGCGTCTTCCCCGTACCGGCGCCCGCGAGGACGCAGACGGGCCCGGTGAGGGCGAGGGCCACCTCGCGCTGCTCCGGGTCGAGTCCGTGGAGCACGGCGTCGGCGGATTCCGGTACCGGTGGGAAGAGGGAGTCCTGCGGTGCTGCTGTCACTCCGCCATGCTCTCAGGTCGGCGGTGGGGCGCGGCGGGGGTTGTCCACAGGGGGCGCTCGTGGTCGTACGACCACATGATCGGCGGCCGGGGTGCGGGAATGGTCGGCGCGTGCCTTACGTTCTGCAAGTGCGCGACGTACGGAGAACGCGTCGCGGCGGGCCCCCGGGGTCCGCAGAGGGGCGAAGGAGTACGAGGAACATGCCGGGCACTGTGACGATGTACAGCACGACCTGGTGCGGTTACTGCCGCCGGCTGAAGGGCCAGCTGGACCGCGAGGGCATCGCTTACGAGGAGATCAACATCGAGCAGGACCCGGCCTCGGCCGAGTTCGTCGAGAAGGTCAACGACGGCAACCAGGTGGTCCCGACCGTCCTGGTGAAGGCCGAGACGGGCACCGAGGCGGTCATGACCAACCCCTCGCTCGCCCAGGTCAAGCTGGCCCTGCAGGGCTGAGCGAGGCCACCAGCGCGTACGGAGGGCCCCGCCCGGAGAGATCCGGACGGGGCCCTTCGTCCTGTCCGGGGCCCGTGCTTGGAGGGGTCCGTACCGGCCTTGGAGGGTCCGTACCGGCGGCCCGCACGGGGGGCCCGTACCGGCACCCCGCTCCCGCGCACCCCGCCCCCGCACCCCCGCCCGTGGCCGAAAACCGCCTCTCACACCGGCTTCGGCAGTGGCTTCCCGTACCACAGCTCGATGAGCCGGGCCGCGATCGAGACGCCGTAGGGCGGCAGGACCTTGCCCGCCTCCATGGCCTCGCGCAGTTCCTCGCGCGAGAACCAGCGTGCCTCCTCGATCTCCTCGCCGTCGACGGTGATCTCCGCCGACGTGGCCTGTGCGAGGAAGCCGAGCATGAGGCTGGAGGGGAAGGGCCAGGGCTGGCTGGCCACGTACTCGACGTGCCCGATCGGGATGCCCGCCTCCTCGTGCACCTCGCGGCGCACGGCGGCCTCTATCGTCTCGCCCGGTTCCACGAAGCCCGCGAGGGTCGAGAAGCGGCCCTCGGGCCAGTGGACCTGGCGGCCGAGGAGCGCGCGGTCCTCCTCGTCGGTGACGAGCATGATGACGGCCGGGTCGGTGCGCGGGTAGTGCTCGGCGCCGCACGCCGGGCAGCGGCGGATATGCCCGGCCGCCGCGATCGAGGTGCGTTCGCCGCAGCGGGAGCAGAAGCGGTGCATGCGCTGCCAGTTCTCCAGCGCCACGGCGTGCACCATGAGCCCGGCCTCGCGCGGTGACAGGAGCATCCCGGCCTCGCGCAGTCCGGCGGCGCGCGCGGACTGGTCGATGGGGCCGGGGAGGCTGTCCTTCTGGAGCGCGAAGTAGCTCACGCCGTCCTCGTCGGTGCCGAGGAAGTAGCGGTGCGACTCGGTGAGCGGGGCCTCGAAGCTCGGGGTCGTCACCAGTTCGGTCACCCCCGCCTCATTCTCGTCGATGAGGACCTGCCCGCCGGAGACGACGAAGACCCGGGTACGGGGGTGGCTCCAGGCGGCGGCGAGCCACGCCTCGTCGAGACGGTGGTGCGCGGCGCGGTCGATGCCATGGGGTGCGGTGAGCGGGATGGGCCGCCCGGCGAGGTCGTGCCCGGTGCCGTTCGGGGTGCCGTGCTCGGTGCCGTGCTCAGTGGTCTGGTCGTTCCGGGTGGTCACGGGTGCTTCCCACTCCCCCTAGGGTGCGTCGTCGGTGGTGGTGCCGCTGCTGCTGTTCTTCTCAGTGTGCCTCGCGCGATCGGGACGCGAGTCCTGCCCACAGGTGCGCGGTCGCCTCGGCGCCCTTGAGGAGGAGGCCGAGTTCGACCTTCTCGTTGGGGGCGTGCCAGCCGTCCGAGGGGACGGAGATGCCGAGGAAGAGTACGGGCGCCCCGGTGACGTCGGCGAGGTCGGCGGCGGGTCCCGAGCCGCCCTCGCGGGTGAGCCGCACGGGCTGTTCGAAGGCCGTCTCCATGGCCGCGACGACGGCCGCGAGCGCGGGGTGGCCGAGCGGCGTGAGGCAGGGCCTGGTGGCGCCGCCGAAGGTGAGTTCGGCGCGGATGCCGGCCGGGACGCGGGCCTCGACGAAGGCGCGTACCGCCTGCTCGACGGCGGCGGGGTCCTGCCGGTCGACGAGGCGGAAGGTGAGCTTCGCGAAGGCCGACGACGGGATGATCGTCTTGCTGCCCTCGCCCTGGTAGCCGCCGCCGATGCCGTTGACCTCGGCGGTCGGGCGGGCCCAGATCCGCTCGAGGGTGGTGTGACCGGATTCACCGGCGGTGGCGTGCGAGAAGGCGGTGCGCAGCCAGGCGTCCTCGTCGAAGGGCAGCTCGGCGAAGAGGGCGCGTTCGCGCGCGGAGAGGGGTGCCACGCCCTCGTAGAAGCCGGGGACGGCGACGTGCCCGTCCTCGTCGTGGAGCGCGGCGACGATGCGGGCGAGGACGGTCGCCGGGTTGGGGACGGCGCCGCCGAAGGAGCCGGAGTGGATGTCCTGGCCGGGGCCGTGCAGGACGAGTTCCCCGTCGACGAGGCCGCGCATCCCGGTGCAGACGGTGGGGGTGTCCTCGTTCCACATGCCGGTGTCCGAGACGAGGACGGTGTCGGCGGTGAGGCGGGCGGCGCGCTCCTCGATGAGGGCGCGGAAGTGCGGGGAGCCGGATTCCTCCTCGCCCTCGACGAGGAACTTGAGGTGCACGGCGGGGCTCGTGCGGCCGGTCGCGGCGAGGTGGGCGCGCAGGCCGAGGGTGTGGAAGAAGACCTGGCCCTTGTCGTCGGCCGCGCCGCGCGCGTAGAGGCGGCCTTCGCGGGTCTCGGGGGCGAAGGGCTCGGAGTGCCAGCCGTCGGCGCGCGCGGCGGGCTGCACGTCGTGGTGCCCGTAGACGAGGACGGTGGGGGCGTCCGGCTCCTCGGCGGGCCAGTCGGCGAAGACGGCGGGGGCGCCGGGGGTCTCCCAGATCTCGACGGTCGGGAAGCCGGTGGCGCGCAGTTGGGCGGCGAGCCACTCGGCGCTGCGGCGGACGTCGGCGGCGTGTTCGGGCTGGGCGGACACGGAGGGGATGCGCAGCCAGGCGGCGAGGTCGTCGAGGAAGGCGGCGCGGTGCGCGGTGACGTGGGCGCGGACGGCGCCGACCGCGTCGTCGGCCCCGCTGGGGGTGGTGCTCATGGTCCCGACCTTATCCGCCTGACGGGTGAGCGGCACGGGGCCCCGGGGGCGCGGGAGCGGGCCCGGGACTCGTCGCGTCCTCCGCGGCGAAGAGGCGTTCCAGCTCCGCCCGTCCGGGGAGCCTGCCCGGCCGTACGGCCTCGCCGGCGCGCACGAAGACGAAGGTCGCCGCGATCTCCTCGGGGTCGATGCCGTGGCGTTCGGCCCAGGCGAGGCGGTAGACGGCGAGCTGGAGGGGGTCGGCGCGGGTCCGGTCGCGGCCGGTCTTCCAGTCGACGATCTCGTAGCGGCGCCGCCCGTCCTCGTCGCTCGCGTAGACGGCGTCGATCCGGCCGCGCACGACGCGCCCCGCGAGGCTGAGCTGGAAGGGGACCTCGACGCGGTGGGCGGGGCGGTGCGCGTAGGCGGTGCGCTCGAACGCCTCCTTCAGCTCTTCGAGGTCGAGGTCGTCGCTTATCTCGGCGTCCTCGCGGGCCTCGGTGTCGCCCTCGTCGGCGAGCGGGAGGTGCGGCTGTTCGTGCCCGGCGGTGAGGCGGCGTTCCAGCCAGGCGTGGAAGCGGGCGCCCCGGCGCGCGGCCGGTTTCGGGGCCTGGGGCAGCGGGCGCGCGAGGTCGCGGGCGAGGCCGTCGGGGTCCTCGGCGAGGCGGAGGACCTGCGTCGCGGTGAGCGAGGGGGGCAGCGGCACCTCGCGCACGGAGGCGGCGGCCCGGCGCAGCTCGCCTTCGAGCGCGTCGAGGTCCCGGTCCCAGGAGTCGAGGAGCCGCGACTCCTCGGGGGTGAGGTCGTCGCCGTGGGCGGCGGGGGCGGGGACACGGGGCGGGGCGTCGCTCCCGTACGGGTCCGGGCCGCCCTCGTACGCGTCCGGGCCGCCCTCGTACGGGTCCGGCTCCTCCTCGTACGGGTCGGGGGCCTCGTCGCCCGGCTCCGGCCGCGGTTCCGGTTCGTCCTCGGGTTCCGGGGGCCACTCCGGGTCGTACGGGTCCTCCGGCGGCTCCTCGGTCGTGGCCGTCGCCCGCCGGGACTGGAGCAGCCCGAGGTGGTGCTCGACGCGGGCGGCGGCCTCGCGGCGGCGGGCGTGGGCGCCGGGGTCGAGCGGGAGGGGCCACGGGAGGGGGTCGCTCTGTCGCAGGGCGGGGTTCTCGTCCTCGGGGCCGGGCGGCTCGGCCCACCGCTCGATCTCGCCGTGGCCGCGTACGCAGTGGTCGTGGAGGGCGGTGAGGAAGGCGGAGGGGCCGCGCGGGCGCTTCTGCTCGGGGCCCCACCAGTGGCCCGAGCCGAGGAGGAGCGAGCGGGGGCGCGTGAACGTCACGTAGCCGAGGCGCAGTTCCTCCGTCGCCTGGTGAACGCGCATACCGTCCTGGAACGCCTTCAGGCCCTTCGCGGTCCACTCGGGGACGTCGGGGAGGGTCGCCGCGTCACCGCGCAGCGGGTGCGGCAGGACGCTCGCGCGCGCGGTGAACTTCTCGCGGCCCCGGTCGCTCGGGAACTGCTTCGCCACGAGTCCCGGCACGGCGACGACGTCCCACTCCAGGCCCTTGGCCTTGTGCGCGGTGAGGACCTTGACGGTGTTCTCGCCGCCGGGGAGGGCGTTGTCGAGGCCCTTCTCGTACTGCTCGGCGGTGCGCAGGTAGCCGAGGAAGGCGAGGAGCGAGGCGGCGGGCTCGGTCGCGGCGAAGGAGGCGGCGATGTCGAGGAACTGGCCGAGGGTCTCGCGGCGGCGCGCGGCGAGGGCGTTCGGCGAGGCGGAGAGTTCGACGTCGAGCCCGGTGACGGCGAGGACGCGGTGCAGGACGTCCATGAGCGGGTCGGCGAGGGCGCGGCGCAGTTCGCGCAGCTCGCGCCCGAGGCGGGCGAGGCGGGCGCGGGCCCCGGCGGAGAAGGGCAGTCCGTCCGCGGCGTCGGGTCCGCCCTCGACGAAGGTGTCGACGGCGTCGGCGAGCGAGACGATCTCGGCGGGGTCGACGCCCTCGACGGCGGCGGCGAGCCTGCGGTCCGGGTCGTCCTCGCCGGAGCGGCCCCCGGCGAGGAGGCGGGCGCGGCGGCCGAGGAGGGCGAGGTCGCGGGCGCCGATCCGCCAGCGGGGGCCGGTGAGGAGCCGGACGAGCGAGGAGTTCGCGCCCGGGTCCTGGAGGACTTCGCACACCGCGCGCAGGTCGGCGATCTCGGGGAGGTGGAGGAGCCCGGAGAGGCCGACGACCTCGACGGGTATCTCGCGGGCGACCAGCGCGGCCTGGATGCGGGCGAAGTCCCCGGCCGTGCGGCACAGGACGGCGATCTCGCCGGGGCTCGTCCCGGTGCGGACGTAGTGGGCGATGCTGTCCGCGAGCCAGTCGATCTCCTCGGCGTGCGTGGGGAGCAGGGCGCAGCGCACGAAGCCGTCGGCCGCCTTCCCGGCGGGCGCGTGCAGGGCCTCGACGCCGTCGTGGAGGGCGCGGAGCGGTGCGGCGAGGTCGTTGGCGAGGGCGAGGAGCCGGCCGCCGGAGCGGCGGTTCTCGCTGAGGGACTGGCGGCGGGCGGGGGTGCCGTCGGGGTGCGGGAAGTGGCGCGGGAAGTCGTCCAGGTTGGCGACGGAGGCGCCGCGCCAGCCGTAGATCGCCTGGCAGGGGTCGCCTACGGCGGTCACGGGGTGGCCCGTGCCGCCGCCGAAGAGCGCGGAGAGCAGGACGCGCTGGGCGACGGAGGTGTCCTGGTACTCGTCGAGGAGGACGACGCGGTACTGGGCGCGCAGCGCCTCGCCGACCTCGGGGTGCTCGCGGGCGAGGCGGGCGGAGAGGGCGAGCTGGTCGCCGAAGTCGATGAGGTCGCGGGAGCGTTTCGCGGCGCGGTAGCGGCCGGTCAGCTCGGTGAGGGCGAGGCGGGCGGCGGCGGCCTCGGGGACCTTGCGGAGCTGGTCGTTGCTGAGCCTGGCCTCGGCGAGGGTGCGCAGGAGGTCCTCGTCGTAGCGGCTCAGGGCGGCGGGGTCCACGAGGTGCTCGGAGAGTTCGCCGTCGAGCGAGAGCAGGTCGCTGACGAGGTCGGAGAAGCCGCGCGTGAGCGCCGGGTACGGGCCGGGGGCCTCGCGCAGGACGCGGGCGGCGAGCTGGAAGCGGCTCGCGTCCGCGAGGAGCCGCGAGCCGGGCTCCAGGCCGAGGCGGAGTCCGTGGTCGTCGAGGAGGCGGCCCGCGAAGGAGTGGTACGTGGAGATGAGCGGCTCGCCGGGGGGTTCGGCACCGGGCGCGGGCGGGGCGCCGGGGTCGCTGATCCCGGCCCGTACGAGGGAGCGGCGGACGCGTTCGGCCAGCTCGGCGGCGGCCTTGTTGGTGAAGGTGAGACCGAGGACCTGCTCGGGGGCGACCGTGCCCGTACCGACCAGCCAGACGACGCGGGCGGCCATCACCGTCGTCTTGCCCGAGCCCGCACCGGCCACGATGACGTGCGGGGCGGGGGGCGCGGTGACGCACGCGAGTTGCTCGGGGGTGAAGGGGATGCCGAGCAGATCGCTGAGCTGGGCGGGGTGGGTGAGCACGGATCGAAGCGTACGGGGAGGGGGTGACAGTGGGGGAATGCGGCCGTTGCGCCGGGTTTCCGGGGCTCCGCCCCGGGCCCCGCTCCTCAAGCGCCGGAGAGGCTTGAATTCGGGCGGGCGTGGGTCACTCCACCACCTGGCCCCCCTCCGCCTTCGCGCTGCACGAGGAGCGGAACGCGCAGTGGTCGCAGTGGGAGCCGGGGGTGGGGCGGAAGCGTTCGTTGAGGACGCGGGCCGCCGCTTCGGTGAGGAGGTCGGGGAGCCAGTCGCCCTCGGGGGGTTCCTGGGGCTGGACCTTCGGGGAGAGGGGGTCCTTCTTGGAGGCTTCGAGGCGCAGGTGGACCAGTTCCGCCCCGCCCGGGGTGAGGGGGCCCACCGCGCCCTCGGCCACCGCGCGCTGGTAGACCGCCAGCTGGGGGTGGTGGTCGACCTCGTCCGCCGTGGGGGCGTTCTTGCCGGTCTTGAAGTCGACGACGTACGCGCGGCCCGCCGCGTCGGCGTCGACGCGGTCCATCGTGCCCCTGATGCGGATCTCGTGGTCCCCCGCCGGGAGCGTCACGTCGAAGGGGTGCTCGCTCGCGACCGGGGTGCGGCCGGTGCGGTCCAGGACGTGCCAGCGCAGGAAGCGCTCCAGGGCCGCGCGGGCGTTCTCCCTCTCCTGCGCCGACTTCCACGGCGCGTCGAAGGCGAGCCCGTCCCACACCGTGTCGAGGCGTTCCATCAGGACGTCCAGGTCGGCGGGGCTGCGCCCCGTCGCGACCTCGTCGGCGAGGACGTGGACGACGTTGCCGAAGCCCTGCGCCGTGCTCGCGGGCGCCTCGGCCCGTACCTCCCGGCCCAGGAACCACTGGAGCGCGCACACGTCCACGAGCTGGCCGAGCGCGCTCGCCGAGAGCGCGAGCGGCTGTGCCGGGTCGCGCACGGGGACCTCGTTCACCGTCTCGTCGGCCAGGCCCCACCACGTGCCCGGGTGCGCGGTCGGCACGAGCGGCCTGCCGTCGCCGTCGGTGAGCGCGGCGAGGCGTGCGAGGCGGCGCGCGGCGGCCTCGCGCAGCGCGGGCGAGGCGTGCGGGTCGACGGTCGTGGCGCGCAGTTCGGCGACGAGCGCGGGCACGGCGAGCGGGCGGCGCGGGCGGACGGTGAGGTGGCGCGGTTCGACGCCGAGTTCGGTGAGGAAGCGGGAGGGCTGGTCGCCGTCCTCGGCCGGGGCCTTCACTGCGGTGACGACGAGGCGGTCCGCCGCGCGCGTCGCCGCGACGTAGAAGAGCCTGCGCTCCTCCGCGAGCAGCGCGCCGGGCGTGAGGGGCTCGGCGAGGCCGTCGCTGCCGATGCGGTCGGCCTCCAGGAGCGAACCGCGCTGCCGCAGGTCGGGCCACACGCCCTCCTGCACCCCGGCGACGACGACGAGCCGCCACTGGAGGCCCTTCGCGCGGTGCGCGGTCATGAGGCGGACGGCGTCGGGGCGGACCGTACGGCCCGAGAGGGTGTCGGCCGCTATTTCCTGCGCCTCGGTCTCGGCGAGGAAGTTGAGCGCGCCGCGCCCGCCCGTGCGTTCCTCGGCGCGCGCGGCCGTCGCGAAGAGCGCGCACACCGCGTCGAGGTCGCGGTCCGCGTTGCGTCCGGCCGCGCCGCCGCGCCGCGAGGCCCGCTCCAGGCGCGCGGGCCAGCGCGTCCCGTTCCACAGCTCCCACAGTGCCTCCTCCGCCGTCCCGCCCTTCGCGAGCAGGGAGCGCGTGCGCGCGAGGAGGAGGCCCAGCTCGCGCGCCGCCTTCGCGTACGCGGCGTCGTGCGCGATGAGCCGCTCCGGCTCGGCGAGCGCGCGCGCGAGCAGGACGTCCGAGGGAGGAGGTACGGGGTTGCCCCCCGCGCGCTCCTCGGCGCGCAGCGCCCGCCCGAGCCGCCGCAGATCGGCCGCGTCCATGCCGCACAGGGGGGAGGCGAGGAGGTCGACGGCTGTCTCGGTGGCGATCCAGGAGGGCTCCGGAGACGGCTGCGGTACGGGAACGGGCTGGATCTCCCCTACCGGTACGGGCTCGCCCTCCGCCTCCGGGCCGGAATCCGCCCCCGGTACAGGCCCGCTCTCCCCCTCCCGTACGGGCTCGCTCTCCCCCTTCCCTGCGGGCGTCTGCCCCACCGGCGGTGTCTCCCCCGCCTGCGGCGTCTCGCCCCGTGCCTCCGCCTCCGCCGTCACCCGCAGGGCCGTCAGGAGGGGCTGGACCGCCGGTTCGAGGCGCAGCGGGAGTTCGTCGCCCGCCGTGTCGACGGGGACCCCGGCGGCGGTGAGGGAGCGGCGCAGGGCGGGGAGGCGGCTGCCCGCGCGGAGCAGGACGGCCATGTCGCCCCACGGCACGTCGTCCTCCAGGTGGGCGCGGCGCAGGAGGTCGGCGACGTGGTCGGTCTCGGCGCCGGGGCTCGGGCACGTGTAGACCTCGGCGCCGCCGCCCTCGCGGGTGGGGAGTTGGTCGCGGTGGGCGCGGACGGCGGCGGCGGGGAGGCGGGTGAGGGGGATGCGCAGGGTCAGGGCGCGGGTCGCGTCGAGCACGCGGCGGGCCGCGCGGCGCGCGGTGGGGAGCACGGCGACGGGGGCGGGGGCACCGCCGGTCGTGCGGAAGGCGTCGGGGAAGTCGAGGATGCCGTTCACGTCGGCGCCCCGGAAGGCGTAGATCGACTGGTCGGGGTCGCCGAAGGCGAGGAGCGTGCGGCCCTGTCCGGCGAGGGCTTCGAGGAGGCGGACCTGGGCGGGGTCGGTGTCCTGGTACTCGTCGACGTAGACCGCGTCGTACGCCTGTGCGAGGTCCTTCGCGACGTCGGGGCGGCGGGCGAGGAGGTCGGCGCGGTGGACGAGTTCGGCGTAGTCGATGACGCCCTGGAGGTCGAGCACGTCGAGGTACTCGGCGAGGAACGCGGCGGCGGCCTGCCAGTCGGGGCGGCCGGTGCGGCTCGCGAAGCGGTGCAGGGCGGCCGGGTCGAGGCCGAGTTCGCGGCTGCGGGCGAGCACGGCGCGTACCTCGTCGGCGAATCCGCGCGTCGTGAGGCAGGCGCGGAGCTGACCGGGCCAGCGGACCCGGCCCCGGCCCTGGGCGGCGAGGGCGGTCTCGCCCTCCAGGAGTTCGCGCACGGCGAGGTCCTGCTCGGGCCCGGAGAGCAGCCGGACCGGGGTGCCGTCGGGCCCGGCCTCCTGGTGGGCGCGGACGAGCGCGTAGCCGTAGGAGTGGAAGGTCGTGGCGCGCGGGGCGGACGCGGGGCCGATGCGCAGGGCCATGCGGTCGCGCAGCGAGACGGCGGCCTTGCGGCTGAAGGTGAGGACGAGGAGGCGCTCGGGGTCCGCGCCCGCCGCGACGCGGGCGGCGACGGACTCGACGAGCGTCTCGGTCTTGCCCGTGCCGGGTCCGGCGAGGACGAGGAGAGGTCCGGTGCGGTGCTCAACCACGGCCCGCTGGTGCGCGTCCAGTGGGACGGGGCCCGGCGGGGTCCGCGGGGTGCGCACCAGCCGGTAGCCGCCCGCGCTCCGCCGCCCGGCCCAGGGGCGTGCGGCGTGGGAGGAGGTGCGGGAGGAGGTGCTCACTGTGGTTGGCCGGTCCTGGTGGGGTCGTCGGGGGTTCGACGCTACGTCTCCCGCGGGGGCGGGGCGAAGTCGTGGGGCGGGTCAGCGGGTGTGCGCTTGCGCACGGCTCTCAGTCCTCCACCCCGTGCCACCGGGCTTCGCGCACGTCGATGCGGGGGACGTGGTCCTCGCTCGCGGTGGGGCGGAGCGGGGTGCCCTCCTCGTGGTAGTGGGCGAGGGCGCGGAGTTCGTGGCCGGGGAGGAGGGTGCCGTCGGCGCGGACGACGCGCCACCAGGGCGCCTCGTCGCCGTGGAGGGCCATGACGCGGCCGACCTGGCGCGGGCCGACGCGGCGCGGGGGCTCGCCGGGGAGGCCGAGGTCCTCGTGTTCCCGGCGTTCCTCCTCCAGCCAGGCGGCGATGTCCCCGTATGTCATGATCCGTCCGGCCGGGATGCGCGCGGCGACGTCGAGCACCCGGTCGACGTAAGGAGGGGCCGGGGGTCCGGGGTCGTGCTGCTCGCTCATCCCGCCCATCCTGCCGCACGCGTCCGACAGCCGGGTCCCGTTCCGCGTCCGGGCCCGGCACGACGGCGACGGCCGGGCCCGACACGACGGCGAGGGGGGTCCCTCCGGCGGCGGGCTGCGGGAGGGTGGGACGGGGCGCGGACCCGGCTGCGTACGCTCCCGAATTGCACCCTGATGCCCCAGGGTGCTGTCAGGCCGTGCCACCATCGTGCGGGCGGTGACAGGTGATCCCGAACCGGCCCCCACGAAACCGACAAGTGCAAGAGACTTCCGAGACCCCGAGGCGGCAGAGCGTGCGATCCGAAGAGCCGGACAGCTCTGCCGGCGTGTCTCCCCGCGAGGAACGGGCCCCGCGGGACCCGGCGCCGCGGGAAACGCCACCGCCGGAACCGGCCCCGCAGGACCCGTCGCCGCACGACGGCGCGGACGGGGCCCCCGCGCCGCACGGGGTCGACGAGGCCCGTACGCCCCACGACGGCGCGGACGGGACCGGCCCCGTGCACCTCCGCAAGCCCTCCGCCCCGGAGCACGCGCCCCCCGCCTCCGGCGCCCACCCCTCCCCCGCCCCCGCACCCGAGGTCGTGCACGCCGACCAGGTCGAGGGGGACGAGCCGCTGCTGCCCGCGCGCGTGCACCGCCCGTACGACCTGCTGCGGCTGTGCGTCGGCGTGCTCGCTCTCGCGGTCGTGCTCGGGGTCGCCGCCTTCGCGCACGGGACGACGTCCGGGCTCGAACAGGACATCAACCGGGGGACGGGCGAGGCACCCGATCTGCTGATCAAGTTCGCCGGGCTCGCCTCCAGCATCGCCGTGCTGCTCGTGCCCGTCGCCTTCGCGATCGAACGGCTCGTCAAGCGGGACGGGCTGCGCATCGCGGACGGCGTGCTCGCCGCCGTCCTCGCGCACGGCGTGACGCTCGCGACGGACCTGTGGGTCGCCGACTCGGCGCCGCAGTCGATCAAGGACGCGCTCACCCAGCCGTCCCCCGCCGACGTCCACGTCCTCACCGACCCCGTGCACGGCTACCTCGCCCCCGTCATCGCGTACATGACCGCCGTGGGGATGTCGCGCAGACCGCGCTGGCGCGTCGTGCTGTGGGTCGTGCTGCTGCTCGACGCCTTCGCGATGCTCGTCGTCGGCTACACGACGCCGTTCTCGATCGTCCTGACCGTGCTCATCGGCTGGTCCGTCGCGTACGGGACGCTCTACGCGGTCGGCTCGCCCAACGTGCGCCCCACCGGGCGCACCCTGCTCGCCGGGCTCCGCCACGTCGGCTTCCGCCCCGTCTCGGCCGCGCGCGCCGCCGAGGACGCCGAGGAGGCCGAGCGCGGGCGGCAGTACTTCGTCCGGCTGGAGGACGGCCCGCCGCTCGACGTGACCGTCGTCGACCGCGAGCAGCAGGCGCACGGCTTCTACTACCGCGCCTGGCGCCGCCTGACCCTCCGTACCGTCACGACGGGCCGCAGCCTCCAGACACTGCGCCAGGCCCTCGAACAGGAGGCGCTGCTCGCGTACGCGGCGATCGCGGCCGGGGCCAACGCGCCACGCCTCATCGCGACCTCCGAGCTGGGCCCCGACGCCGTCATGCTCGTCTACGAGCACACCGGGGGCCGCAGTCTCGACGCGCTGCCGGACGACGCGATCACCGACGCGCTCATGCGCGACACGTGGCGGCAGGTGCGGGCGCTCCAGTCGCGGCGCATCGCGCACCGCAGGCTCACGGGCGACGCGATCCTCGTGGACCGCGAGGGGACCGTGATCCTCACCGACCTGCGCGGCGGGGAGATCGCGGCCGGCGACCTCGTGCTCCGGATGGACGTCAGCCAGCTCCTCACCACGCTCGGCCTGCGCGTCGGCGCCGAGCGCGCGGTCGCCGCCGCCGTCGACGTGCTCGGCCCCGACAAGATCGCCGACGCGCTGCCGCTGCTCCAGCCCATCGCTCTCTCCCGCTCCACGCGCGCGACCCTGCGCCGCCTGAGCCGCGAGCGCGGCGAACGGGAGCGGCAGGCGGTGCTCGCCGCCGCCGAGGCCCGCAAGAAGGCCCGCAGCGACGCCGGGGAGGTCGAGGAGAGCGGGCGCAAGGCGGCCCGCGGCGAGCGGCAGGCGCAGAAGCGCGCCATCGACGAGGCCATGGAGGAGGCCCGCGAGGAGGACCTGCTCGCGCAGATCCGCCACGAGGTGCTGCGCATCCGCCCGCAGGCCCCCGTGGAGCCCGCCCGCCTGGAGCGCATCCGCCCGCGCACCCTCGTCACGTTCATCGCGGGCGCGATCGCCGCGTACTTCCTGCTCGCCCAGCTCAGCACGATCGACTTCGACAAGATCCTCCACGAGGCGCGGTGGGGCTGGGTCGCCGCCGCCGCCGCCTTCTCCGCGCTCAGCTACGTCGCCGCCGCGATGAGCCTGCTCGGCTTCGTGCCCGAGCGGGTGCCGTGGCCGCGCGCGATCTCGGCGCAGGTCGCGGGCTCCTTCGTGAAGCTCGTCGCGCCGCCCGCCGTCGGCGGCCTCGCGCTCAACACGCGCTTCCTCCAGCGCGCGGGCGTGCGCCCCGGGCTCGCGGTCGCGAGCGTGGGCGCTTCGCAGCTCTTCGGGCTCGCCTCGCACATCGTGCTGCTCCTCGCCTTCGGCTACCTGACGGGGACGGAGAAGACGCCCTCGCTCTCGCCGTCCCGCACGGTCATCGCGGGCCTGCTGACCGCCGCCGTGCTCGTCCTGGTCGTCACCGCCGTACCGTTCCTGCGGCGCTTCGTGGTGACGCGGGTGCGCTCGCTCTTCGCCGGTGTCGTGCCGCGCATGCTCGACGTGCTCCAGCGCCCCTCGAAGCTGCTCACCGGGATCGGCGGGATGCTCGCGCTCACCGCCTGCTTCGTGATGTGCCTGGACGCCTCGGTGCGCGCGCTCGGCGGCGCGTCGACGCACGTGAGCCTCGCGAGCGTCGCCGTCGTCTTCCTCGCGGGGAACGCGGTGGGCTCGGCGGCCCCGACCCCGGGCGGTGTCGGCGCGGTGGAGGGGGCGCTCTCGGTGGGGCTCCTCGCCTTCGGCGTGCCGCTCTCGATCGGCCTCCCCTCCGTCATCCTCTTCCGCCTCCTCACCTTCTGGCTGCCGGTCCTGCCGGGCTGGCTCTGCTTCAACCAGCTCACCCGGAGAGGCGCCCTGTAAGCGGGTACACGGCCACGGGCGAACTCACCCGCCCGGCCCCCGCCCCGAGCGCCTCCCCCGTACCAGCCCCAGGATGGGTCCCATGCCTCACTCGCTCCCGCCCCGCCGCTCCTCCCGCCGCGCCAGGCCGCGCGCCGGGGCCGTCGCCCTCGTAGGGCTGAGCCTGGCCGTGTCCCTGACCGCCTGCTCCGACGACAGCGGCGGGGGCGGCGACGGGCCGACGAACGGCGCGAGCGGCAGCGATCCGCGCGGTCAGTCGCTGAGCTGGAAGAGCTGCCCGGCCCCCGACCAGGCCCAGGGCACGGGCGACAAGCCGTCCCCCCTGCCGGGCGGCACGCGGTGGGAGTGCGCGACGATGCGGGCGCCGCTCGACTGGAAGGAACCCAAGGGCGCGTCGATCGACCTCGCGCTCATCCGCGCGAAGGCGAAGGACCAGGGCAAGCGCATCGGCTCGCTCGTCTTCAACTTCGGCGGCCCCGGCGGCTCGGGCGTCGCGACGCTCCCGGCCTTCGGCGACACGTACGAGACCCTGCGCGACCGCTACGACCTCGTGAGCTTCGATCCGCGCGGCGTCGGCCGCAGCGCGCCGGTGGAGTGCGAGAACCCCAAGCAGCTCGACCAGTACTTCGCGCAGGACAACACCCCCGACGACGAGGCCGAGCGCAACGAGTTCGTCACCGGCACCAAGAACTTCAACGCCGCGTGCGAGAAGAACTCCCGCGCGGTCCTGCCGCACGTCTCGACGATCGACGCGGCGCGCGACATGGACCTCCTGCGGCAGGTGCTCGGCGACAAGAAGCTGAACTACTTCGGCATCTCGTACGGCACCGAGCTGGGCGGCGTCTACGCGCACCTCTTCCCGAAGAAGGTCGGCCGCGCCGTCTTCGACGCCGTCGTGGACCCGACCGAGAACAGCGAGCAGGGCTCCCTCGGCCAGGCCAAGGGCTTCCAGCTCGCGCTCGACAACTTCGCCGACGACTGCGTCAAGCAGGGCGAGGACTGCACGATCGGGAACAGCCGCGACGCGATCGAGAAGCGCGTCGCGAAGCTCCTGAAGGACCTCGACACCAAGCCGCTGCCCGGCCTCGGGGAGCGCCGGCTGACCCAGTCGGCGGGCACGGGCGGCATCGCGCAGGCCCTCTACTCCAAGGACTACTGGCCCTACCTGCGCGAAGGGCTCCAGCAGGCGTACGACGGCGACGGGCGCGTCCTGATGGCGCTCTCCGACGCGATGAACGGCCGCAACGAGGACGGCAGCTACTCCAACATCACCGCCGCGAACGTCGCGATCAACTGCGCCGACGACAAGGAGCGGTACTCGATGGCGGACGTCGAGAAGAAGCTGCCCGAGTTCCGCGAGGCGTCGCCGCTCTTCGGCGACTTCCTCGCCTGGTCCCTCGTCAGCTGCACCGACTGGGCCGTGCGCGGCGCCGCCTCGCACCCCGACGTCTCGGCGCCGGGCGCCCCGCCCATCCTCGTCGTCGGCAACACGGGCGACCCGGCCACCCCCTACGAGGGCGCGGCGCGCATGGCGAAGCAGCTCGGCAAGGGCGTCGGCGTCGAGATCACGTACAAGGGCCAGGGACACGGCTCGTACGACAGCGGGGACGCGTGCGTGCGCAAGGCGGTGGACGGCTACCTGCTGAACGGGACGGTGCCGAAGGCGGGGACCGTGTGCGGGTGACCTCCGCAGCGTGACGGACCGCTGACTGTCAGTGGTGACTCGTACGATGACGGACACCGCGTCAGGGCGGCGCGGTGCCCGCGGGTTTCCCTCGCGGGAACGGGGACGGGAGCGGGACGTGCGGGGTACGGGGGCTGTGCGGCGGCACGGGACGGCGCGCCGGGGCGGAGCGCGGGGACGGCGGGGGGCCGTGACGCTCCTCGTGCTCGCGGTGCTCGCGGTGCTGGGCGGGTGCACGGGGGACGGCTCGCGGGGGGAACCGCCGGGGAACGCGGGGCCGGGCTCCCCGTCCGCGTCGCCCACGCCCTCCGCCTCCGCCTCCCCCGGGCTGCCCCGCGCGCTCACCGGGCAGAAGCTCGCGTGGAAGAAGTGCGGGGCCACCGAGGGGTACGCGGCGCCAGGGCGGGAGTGGCGGTGCGCGAAGCTGACCGTGCCGGTGGACTGGGCGGAGCCGACGGGGAAGACGCTGCGCATGGCGGTCATCCGCGGCGCGGCCACGGGTGAGCGGCGCGGCGCGCTCGTCTTCAACTTCGGCGGGCCGGGCGGCTCGGGCGTGAGCCTGCTGCCGCTCTTCGCGCCGGGCTACGGGACGCTGCACCGCGCGTACGACCTCGTGAGCTTCGACCCGCGGGGCGTCGGCGGCAGCGCGCGGGTGGACTGCCGCGACGACGCGGCCGTGGCGCGCGCCGAGCGCACCGTCGACCTCACCCCGGACACACCGGCCGAGGAGCGCGCCTTCCTCGCGGACGCGAGCGCCTTCGGGAAGAGCTGCGCCAGGACGACGGGCGCGCTGCTGCCGGAGCTGACGACGGCGAACACCGCGCGGGACCTCGATCTGCTCCGTACGGTCCTCGGCGAGGCGAAGCTCGACTACTTCGGCGTCTCGTACGGGACGGAGCTGGGCGGCACGTACGCGCACCTCTTCCCGCGGCACGTGGGCCGCATGGTGCTCGACGCGGTCGTGGACCCGGCGGCGGACACGGTGGAGCACGCGAAGGGGCAGGCGCGGGGCTTCCAGCGGGCCCTGAACGACTACTTCCGTTCGCTCCACGAGGACCCCAAGGCCGGCACGGCGAAGGTCGCCGCACTCCTCAAGGACCTCGACGCGCACCCGCTCCCCGCCGGGAAGGGGCGCGAGCTGACGGAGTCGCTGGCCGTGACGGGTCTCGTCTCGCCGCTGTACAGCGAGGGATCCTGGCCCCAGCTGACGCGAGCGCTCGACGCCGCCCGCGCGGGGGACGGCGGACCACTCCTCGCCCTGGCCGACTCCTACAACGACCGTGATCCGGAGGGCCACTACGGCAAACAGGCCCAGGCCCAGCGCGCCATCTCCTGCGCCGACGACCGCACCCGCCCCACCGCGGCCCAGGCCCGGGACCGCCTCGGCGAGTTCCGCGCGATCTCCCCGGTCTTCGGGCCCTTCCTCGGCTGGGACACGGCGGGCTGGTGCCACGACTGGCCCGCGAAGGGCGACCGCACGACCCCCGAGGTCTCCGCCCCGGACGCCCCGCCGATCCTGGTCGTCGGCAACACGGGCGACCCGGCCACCCCCTTCGAGGGAGCGGCCCGCATGGCGGGGGAACTCGGCGAGGACGTGGGCGTCGAGCTGGTGTGGCACGGGGAGGGACACGGGGCGTACGGGAGCGGGAGCCGGTGCGTGGACGACACGGTGGACGCGTACCTGGTACGCGGCAAAATCCCCCGCCCCGGCACGAAGTGCCGCTGACGACGGCGCCGTCACGGGGCTCCGCCCCGAACCCCGCTCCTCAATCGCCGGAGGGGCTGATCCTTGTGCCCGGCGCCTCAGGGCTCCGCCGGAGGGGTTGGGTTCGGTGCTGCGCTCACTGCGGGTGGTCTCAGCCACCGAGGTGCTCGCGGGCACGGCTCACAAAGAGCCCGAGCGCCCTTTTCGCCTGCTCGGCGCGCTCCACGAGCCCGGTCCTGTCCGCCGCGCCGGCCACGCGGGCGGTGACGTCGAGCGCGCGCTCCGCGAGACGGACGAGATGGGGGTCGTCGGTGACGAACTGGACGCGGAGGAGGGCTTGCTGGGCAAGCAGTCGGCAGTGATACGCCTCCGTGAGCGCCCCCCTCGTCGCCCGGCCGGTGGTGCGGGTCGTACTGTGCGCGGCGGTAGGCGACAACCGCCTCGGCGAAGCCCCCGTACGCGGTCAGGCGCTCCTCGCGGGCGATCCGGTCCCGGGCGCGGGCCTCCGCACGGTCTGCGGCATTCCGCTGGAACAGAAACGTCGCGCACGCGCCGAGCAGAGTGCCCACGACACCCACGAGGCTCGCCAGGGCTCCGTCCACCGAGCTAGTGCAGCACGGACCGCCTCCCGGCGACCAGTGCCCCGACTCCCGTGAACCCCGGAAAGCGGAGCGCCCCCCACCCGCTTCAAGAGCGGGAGGAGGGCGCTCGGCCGCGTCCGGGGTGACCCGTGCCAGGTCAGTACACCGGCTTTTCCGGCTCGATCGCGTTGACCCAGCCGATCACTCCGCCGCCCACGTGGACCGCGTCGGCGAAGCCGGCGGACTTGAGGACGGCGAGGACCTCGGCGCTGCGGACGCCGGTCTTGCAGTGCAGGACGATCTTCTTGTCCTGGGGGAGGTCCTGGAGGGCGTTGCCCATCAGGAACTCGTTCTTCGGGATCAGGCGCGCGCCCGGGATCGAGACGATCTCGTACTCGTTCGGCTCGCGGACGTCGATGATGTCGATGTTCTCGCCGTCGTCGATCCACTCCTTGAGCTGCTTCGGCGTGATCGTCGAGCCCGCCGCCGCCTCCTGCGCCTCGTCGGAGACGACGCCGCAGAACGCCTCGTAGTCGATGAGCTCGGTGACCGTGGCGTTCGGGCCGCAGACCGCGCAGTCGGGGTCCTTGCGGACCTTGACCTCGCGGTACTTCATCTCCAGGGCGTCGTAGATCATCAGGCGCCCTACGAGCGGGTCGCCGATGCCCGCGAGGAGCTTGATGGCCTCGGTGACCTGGATCGAGCCGATCGAGGCGCACAGCACGCCGAGGACGCCGCCCTCGGCGCAGGAGGGCACCATGCCGGGGGGCGGGGGCTCCGGGTAGAGGCAGCGGTAGCAGGGACCGTGCTCGGACCAGAAGACGGACGCCTGGCCGTCGAAGCGGTAGATCGAGCCCCAGATGTACGGCTTGTTCAGCAGCACGCAGGCGTCGTTGACGAGGTACCGGGTCGCGAAGTTGTCGGTGCCGTCGACGATCAGGTCGTACTGGCTGAAGATGTCCATCACGTTGTCGGCTTCGAGCCGTTCCTCGTGCAGGACCACGTTCACGTACGGGTTGATGCCCTTGACCGTGTCGCGCGCCGACTCGGCCTTCGGGCGGCCGATGTCGGCCTGGCTGTGGATGATCTGGCGCTGGAGGTTGGACTCGTCGACCTCGTCGAACTCGACGATGCCGAGGGTGCCCACCCCGGCAGCCGCGAGGTACATCAGGGTCGGCGAGCCGAGGCCGCCCGCGCCCACGGCGAGGACCTTGGCGTTCTTGAGCCGTTTCTGTCCGTCCATCCCGACATCCGGGATGATCAGATGGCGCGAGTACCTGCGGACCTCATCGACGGTGAGCTCAGCGGCTGGCTCGACCAGGGGTGGCAGCGACACGGCAACTCCGTTGGTCGGTTTTTCGGAAGACTGTTTCTGCCCGTAACAGTGCCATGCCGCTTTTCATTCCGAGACACCACGTCCGTTCCGCGAGACGATTTCGTCCCAGTAGCCGGGCAGTGCCGCGAATACCCCCATTTCGCCCTCCTCTTGGGGCTCGCGGGGGCGTCGGTCGGTGAGCAGTACGGTGCCCGCGCCCTGCCAGCGGGCGAGCCGCAGCGCCTCGTCGACGCGGGTCGCGGGGAGCGAGTGGACGAGGTGGCAGAAGCGGTCGGCGGGAAGGTCCGCGGTCCACTCGGGGGGCCGCGACCAGCGGTAGCGGCTCCAGGGCCCGGCGAAGGTGACGAGTTGCGCGGCGAGGTCCGCGTAGCCGGGGTGCGGGTGGACGCCGTGGCCGAGGACGACGTGGGCCGGGCCGAGGGCCCGTACCCGGGCGAGCAGGCTCGTGACGGCGGGGAGCCGGCCCGCGTCGGACGGGCAGCGGCGCACGTAGTAGCCGTCGACGCGGTACCAGTCGCGCCAGGCGCGGGCCTGCGCGAGGACGAGGTGCGGGTTGGCCGCCCCGTGGGCGAGGTCGAGCCGCCCGAGGACGAGCGCGGCCCCGGGCCCGCGCCGCCTGCGCGCGTTGCTGATCCGCCCGGCGGCGAGCAGGCAGTCGGGGTCGGGCCGCTGTCCGGGGCCGTTGTCCACGTCGAGGACCGCCCAGTGGACACCCGCGTCCGCGCGCAGCGGTTCCGCCCACTCCCCCGGCGCGAGCAGCGGGTGCGGCAGCGCGGGCAGGGCGAGGCGCACGCGGGCGGCAGCGGCGGCGGGGTCCGGCGGGACGCCGGGGAGGGCGCGCCGGGGAGCCCCGCCGGGAAGGACGCGGCCGGGCGCCCCGGCGGGTGGCGGTCCCTCGGCGCGGGAGGCGGCGGCGCCCGGGAGAGGTACCGCCCCGGCGGCCTGTCCCCCGTTCCCCGGTCCCTTCCGCACCGGCCCGCCCCCGGGCACCCGCTCGCCCCCGCCCCCGTCCCCGGGCTCCGCAGATACGATTCGGCGCCTGCCGTGGCCGAGCGACGCCCGTGGTTCTTTCTTCACGCGACCGCCCCCTCCCCCGGGGCGGAGCCACCGGCGCGCGCGCCGTCGTGGTCCCGCCCCGGGGCAGCGGTCCGGCCCGTGCGGTCAGCCGGGCCGGTCACATCCGGCATGCCGCCTCCATCCAGATGTCCGCGAGGGATTCCTCCAGGTTGATGCGGGGGCGCCAGCCGAGCCGGTCGCGGGCGGTGCGCACGTCGGCCTGCTGCCAGGGGCCGCAGCCGTCGGGGTAGGGGTGGGGGGCGGCGGGCGCCGAGAGGGTGTGGTCGGAGTCGCCGCGCGGGTGCCCGATCGCGGGGCGGAGCGGGCCGTGGCCGCCGTGGTGCTCGCGGATCGGGAGCCCCGGGCCGAAGCCGGGGGGCGAGTCGAGTTCGTGGAGGGTGCCGTTGAACCCGGCGACGCGGGCGAGGATGCTCGCCGCCTCGCGCAGCCGTACCGCACGGCCCGAGCCGATGTTGACGACGCCCTGC
Organism: Streptomyces sp. Tu6071; assembly: GCF_000213055.1. Taxonomy (NCBI): domain Bacteria; kingdom Bacillati; phylum Actinomycetota; class Actinomycetes; order Kitasatosporales; family Streptomycetaceae; genus Streptomyces; species Streptomyces sp. Tu6071. Next base: position 2,471,499 of record NZ_CM001165.1, read on the forward strand.
GCGGCCGAGAGCGAGGCCGCGTGGACGGCGCGCGCGACGTCCCGCACGTCGACGAAGTCGCGCTGCACCCCGAGCCCGCCGAGCTTCAGCTCGGTGTCCCCGGACTGCATGGCGCGCCGCATCGCCTCGGCGAGCCGCCCGAGCGGGGACCCGGCGGGCGTGCCGGGGCCGACGGGCGAGAAGACGCGCAGGACGACGGCGTCGAGCCCGGAGCCGAGGACGAGTTCGGTCGCGGCGAGCTTGCTGACGCCGTACGGGCCGCCGGGGCGGGGCACCGCGTCCTCGGCGGTCGAGGAGCCGGGCTGGCTCGGCCCGTACTCGGCCCCGCAGCCGAGCTGGACGAGGCGCGCGCCGCAGCCGCTGCGCCGCAGCGCCTCGCAGATCGTGGCGACGGCGACGGTGTTGTGCCGGGTCAGGTCGCGCGCGCCGCCCCGTACCGTCCCCGCGCAGTTGACGACGACGCCGGGGTGGACGGCGTCGAAGAAGCGGGTGAGCGCTCCGGGGCTGCCGGTGGCGAGGTCGAAGCGGACGTCCGCGTCGTCGCCGCGGCCGAGGACGGTGAGCTGGACGGCCGGGTCGGCGAGGAGGCGGTCGGCGACGAAGCGGCCGAGGTAGCCGCCGGCTCCGATCAGCAGAACCCTCATCGGGCACCTCCGGTGGTGGTGAGGGTGGGGGTCATGGCGCGTTCTCCTTCGGGCGTGGTGCCGTGGGTCGGTTCGGCCCGCGGTGTCGGCTCCGCGGGAGGGGGGAAAGGCTGAGGGGTCACCGGGGTGCGCCCGGCGTCTCCGCGGCGGCCTTCGCGTGCGCGGAGGCGCGGGAGAGGGCGGGGACGGTGCGGACGAGGAGCGTGAGGACCGCGAGCGAGCAGGCCAGCGCGGGGACGGCTCCCGTGCCGCCGAGGGCGGTGAGGCGTTCCACGGGGGTGGCGAGCGCGGCGGCGCCCGGGAGCCGCGAGGCGAAGAGCGAGGCGAGGGCGAGGAACTGCCCGGCGCAGGCGATGAGGAGCGCCGCCCGCGCGGCCTCGGCCCTGCCGTGCTGGACCATGAGGCGGGCGAGCAGCAGGAGCGCGCCGAGACTCCCGGCCGAGAGGAGCCCGGTGGCCTGGTGCAGGGTCGCGGCGCTCACGCCGAGGAGGCCCCACAGGGTGCACAGGTAGAGCGCGAAGAGCGCGAGCAGGAGCGGCCACACGGCGGCGGCGAAGTCGTCGAGACTGCGGCTGCTGCCGAGGCGCCGTCCGGCGCCGCGCCGGAAGGCGCGCACGCACGCGGCGGCAGGCACGAGCGAGGCGAGCAGCGCGAGCAGCGGCGCGGTGCGCGGGGCCCAGGAGCCGTCGGGGCCGCCGCTGATCGCCTGGGAGATGAGCCCTTCGCCGTAGAGCGCGGCGGCGAGGAGGAGCAGGACGTACGCGACGGTGCCGGGCGCGGCGGGGAAGCGGCTGCCGAGCGGGCCCCGGCGCAGGCAGGCGCGGAGGGCGAGGAGGACGGCGATGCCCGTCGCGGCGGCGAGCGCGAGGCGGGGCCTGCCCGCCGTGTGCGGCCAGGCGGCGAGCCCGGCCGCCGCGAGAACGGCGGGGAGCGGGAGGAGGAACAGGCGGGCGAGGGCGCGGGGGCCGCGGGCGCGGGGCGTGGCGGGGGGCGCGTGGAGTTCGGCGGCGGCGTGGTCCTCGGTGTGCGGGACGCGGGCGTACATCTCCTCGGCAAGGGCGAAGACGTCGCGGTGGCGGTAGGCGCGCGCGGTCCGCTCGGTGACGCCGCGCGCTTCGAGCCCGGCGGCGATCTCCAGCGGGTCGACGGCGTCGGCGCACAGGTCGTGGTGGATGAGCATGAGGCTCTTGACGGGGTCCACGGCGGGGGCCTGGGCGGCGGGCGGCGGGCCCGGGTCGGCGGACGGCTCGGGGGCCGGGGCCGCGGGGTCCGGGCCGGGCGACCCCTGCCGCCCGCCCTCGGCCGTACCCGTGTGCGGGCGGGTCGGGCTGCTCATCGGGTGGCCTCCAGGGCGCGTCATCGGGTGGCCTCCAGGGCGCGCCCGGTCGTGGTCAGGTCGCGGGCGGCCCGGGACGGGGTGCGGGCGCCGGGGACGAGGGTCTCGGCGCGCGGTCCGGGGAGCGCGGAGGGTGCCGCGGTGAGGCCGTCGTAGATCGCGCGGAAGGCGGCGGTGTTCTGCTCGACGGTGAAGAGTTCGAGGGCGCGGGCGCGGGCCGCCGCGCCGAGCAGGGCGCGGTGCTCGGGGTCGCGGAGCAGCCCGAGGCAGGCGGCGGCGAGCGCGGCGGGCTCGCGGGGCGGGACGACGACGCCGGTGCCGCCGACGACTTCGAGCACGGCGCCGACATCGGTGGAGACGGTGGCGCGGGCGCAGAACATGGCCTCGACGAGGCTGATGGGGAAGCCTTCGACGGTGCTGGAGAGGACGACGGCGTCGGCGCCCGCGTACACCTCGGCGAGGTCGAGAGCGGCGCCGGGCGCGGACCCGGACGGGGAGCCGGACCCGGACTCGCGCTCGCGCTCGCACTCGGACCCGGAATCGGACTCGGCCCCGAAATCTGGCTCGGCCCCGGAATCGGACACGGGCCCGGAGTCGGCCCCGGGCTCCGCGCCGCCGCTCTGCGGGTCGAGGTCGAGGTCGAAGCGGACCGGGCAGGGGCGTCCCGCGGGGTCGGCCGGGAAGAGTTCGGCGGTGAGGGCGCGGCAGGAGTCGAGGTAGGCGCGGGCCGCGTCGTCCTCGGCGGTGCCGACGAGCCGCAGTGTGGCGCGCGGCTCGGCCTCGTGCACCGTCGTGAAGGCGCGCAGGAGCGTGTGCAGGTCCTTGGCGGGCTCGATCCGTCCGACCCACACGAGGTCCCAGCCGCTGCGCGGCGCGTTCTCGTCGGTGGGCGGGGCGGGCCGGGGCGCGGCGTCAGCGCGCGCGAAGGCCCGCCCGAGCACGGGCGCGCGCCGCTCCCCCGCGCCCTCGTACGGCCGGGGGCGCCCGCCGAGCGGTTCGACCTCGCCCGGCACGTAGGCGATCCGCACCTCGACGGCGTCGGCGGAGCCCGCGTCGGCGGCGGTCTCGTCGCCCAGGGGCCCGGCGCCCGGCGCCCGTACGGGGGCGGGGCCGCCGGTACGTACCGGCGCCGCGCCCCGCGCCCGCGCGGACTCGCCGCCGTGCGTGCCGCTCGGCGAGGCTCCCGCGACGCCCGCGAAACGCTCCGCGTCCATGCCCGGGTAGACCGTGCGGAGCTTCGCGGGGTCGGCGCCGCAGCGTTCCTGCCAGCGGCGGGCGTGGGCGTTGCCCGGGGTGATGAGGGACGCGGCGCGGTAGACGTCGGCGGCGAGGGCGCGGTGGAAGCCGCCGAGCACGGCGCGGACGGGGGCGCCGAGGGTGCGGGCGGTGGTCGCCTCGTCCTCGTCGAGGTGGCGGGCGCCGTCGAGGTAGAGGGTGCGCAGCCGGACGCCGTACTCGGTGACGAGGAGCGGGACGCCGTGGAGGTGGTGGGCGAGGAGCCCCGGGAGCGCGGCGATGCCGCCCGTCGTGGCGTGGCACAGGCCGACGCCGCCGAGTCCGTCCTCGTCGTACCAGTCGAGGGCGAGCGGGCGCAGCGCGCGTTCGAGGAGGTCGGCGATGAGGAGGAGGTCGGGGACGCGGGCACGGCGCGCGGCGGGGACGGCGCCCGTCGCGCGGCAGGCCGCCTCAAGGACGCGCACGGCGGCCTCGGAGCGCAGCAGTCCGGAGAGCGGGCCGTGGTCCTGGGCGAGCGCGGTGAGGCCGAGCAGGGCCTCGGTGAAGGGACTCGTCGGGGGCGGGGCGGGCGCGGGGGACGCGCCGGGCGACGGCGAGGCGGCGGCGATCCCGGCGAGCGCGGTGAGGCCGAGGAGGCCGCCCGGGGCCTTCGCCCGGCTCTGCGCGGAGGGCGCGGGGAGCGCGGGCGCGGGCGGGGCCGTCGCCGCGCACGCGGTCGTCGCGAGCGCCGCGAAGTGCTCCAGCGTCTCGCGGCGCACGCGGCGGCCGGGACGCGGCCACTCCTCGGGCGCGTCCCACAGCGCGGCGGTGCGGACCCGGTGGACGTGCTCGGGCAGGCGGACCCAGCCGAGGTCCTCCTGACGGCTGCCGCGGCTGAAGGCGTAGATGTCGAACGCGTAGGTGTCGAGACCGCGCACGAGGCGGTCGCACCAGAGTCTCGCCTCGCCGTTGACGTACGGATAGCCGCCGTCGGTCAGCAGTCCTATGCGCACGGGCGCGCACCCCCGATCTCCCGGTCACGGGGCCGCCCTTCGGTCGGCGACCCACAGCGGGACGAAGGTATGCGCAGGTATGGGTGGTCCGGCGGACGGTTGTCCGTCGGACCACCGGAAGGGGTGAAGAGTCGTAACCAATCCCGGGCGGGGGCGTTTTAGGGCGCGAAAGCGGGCTTACGTGCGCGCGAGGCCCCCCGGGCGCCCCCGTCGGGGCGCGCGGGGTTGCTCCGTTCGGCGGCGTACCGACGGCGTGCGCCGCGGGCGTCCGGAGCCGTACTCCCGCAGGCGTCCGGAGCCGGACTCCCGCGGGCCTCCGGAGCCGGACTCCCGCGGGCCTCCGGAGCCGAAGCGCGAAGAGCCTCCGCCGCCGTGCGCCGTCACACTCCGGCGGGCGCCGCCCGCCCCGACTCCGCGCGCGCCGCGCGCCGCCGGGCCCGCCGCTCCGCCGCGTCCGCCGGGTCCAGGACGGGGACGGCGTCGACGAGGCGGCGCGTGTACGGGTCGGCGGGGTGCGTGTAGACGCGTTCCACCGGGCCCTCCTCGACGAGCTTGCCCGCGCGCAGGACGAGGACGCGTTCGCTGACCTGGCGGACGACGGCGAGGTCGTGGGCGACGAAGACGAGGGCGAGGCCGAGTTCCTGGCGCAGTTCGTCGAGCAGCGCCACGACCTGCGCCTGGGTCGTGACGTCGAGCGCCGAGACGGCCTCGTCGGCGAGGAGGACGGCGGGTTCGGGGGCGAGGGCGCGGGCGATGCCGACGCGCTGGCGCTGGCCGCCGCTGAACTCGTGCGGGTAGCGGTCGTAGTGGGCGGGGTCGAGCCCGACGCGGGTGAGGAGGGCGTCGACGCGGGCGCGGAGGGCGCTTTCGTCGCGGTCGCCCCGGGCGCGCAGCGGGTCGGCGATCGACTCGCCGATGCTGCGGCGCGGGTTGAGCGAGGAGGCGGGGTCCTGGAAGACCATCTGCACGGCGGGGCGGCGCCCGTCGCGGGCCGCCGCCGCGCCCCCGTAGGCGACGGTGCCCGCGCTCGGTTCGAGGAGCCCGACGAGCATGCGCCCGAGGGTCGTCTTGCCGCTGCCGCTCTCTCCGACGATGCCGACGCTCTCGCCGGGCCGCACGGTGAGCGAGACGCCGTCGAGCGCGGTGACGGCGCGCGGCCCGCGCCCGTAGACCTTGGTCAACTCCCGTGCTGTGACGAGGGGTTCGCCCTCGAAGGCGAGGCTGCGGGCCGGGGGCCCGTCGAGTCGCGGGACGGCGCCGAGCAGGGCGCGCGTGTACGGCGCGCGCGGCGCGCCCAGCACCTCGCGCACCGGCCCGCGCTCCTCGACGCGCCCCTGCTTCATGACGAGGACGTCGTCGACGCTGCCCGCCGCGACCCCCACGTCGTGCGTGACGAGGACGAGCCCGAGCCCTTCGTCGGTGCGCAGTTCGTGGAGGAGGTCCAGGATCTGGGCCTGCACGGTGACGTCGAGCGCGGTCGTGGGCTCGTCCGCGACGAGGAGGCGCGGCTCGCAGGCGAGGGCCATCGCGATGAGCGCGCGCTGCCGCATCCCGCCGCTGAACTCGTGCGGCCTGGAGCGGGCGCGCCGGGCGGCGTCGGGGATGCCGACGCGGTCGAGGACGTCGACGGCGCGGGCGCGCGCGGCCCGCCGCGAGGCGCCGCTGTGCAGCCGGTGCACCTCGGCGATCTGGTCGCCGATGGCGTGGTACGGGTCGAGCGAGGAGAGCGGGTCCTGGAAGACCATGGCGACGCTCCCGCCGCGCAGCCGCCGCAGTTCGCGCTCGGGGGCGGTGAGCACGTCGGTCCCGGCGAGGCGCACGCTGCCGCCGACCCGGGCGCCCGTCCCCCGGTGGAGGTCGAGGAGGGCGTACGCGGTCGCGCTCTTGCCGGACCCGGACTCCCCCACGATGCCGAGCGCGCCCCCGGCGCGGAGGCTGAAGGAGACGTGGTCGACGGCGCGCAGCGATCCGAAGTCGACGGTGAGGTCGCGGACTTCGAGCAGAAGCTCATCGGAAACGGTCATGCGAGGGTCACCCGTCGGTCGGCCACCACGTACAGGACGTCCGCGACGGCGTTGGCCAGGACTACGAAGAAGCCGATCACCAGGACGGCGCCGACGACGACCGGCAGGTCGGAGACCTGCACGGCCTGGACGAGCGCGCGGCCGAGCCCGGGGATGCCGAAGAGGGATTCGGTGAGGGTCGCGCCGCCGAACATCGTGCCCACGTCGAGCGCGCTCATCGCGATGACGGGCGCGAGGGCGCCGCGCAGCGCGTGCCGCACGACGAGGGAGCGCTCGCTGACGCCGTAGGCGCGGAAGGTGCGCACGTGGTCCTCGGCGAGGGTCTCCAGCATCGCGCCGCGCGTGAGCCGCGCGTACTTCGCGGACTCGATGAGCGCGAGCGAGAACCAGGGCAGGACGAGGTTCCACGCCCACTGCTCGGGGTCCTGCCCGAAGGGCACGTACGTCGGGAAGGGCAGCCACTGGAGCGTGGAGCAGAAGACGATGATGAGCACGAGCCCGATGACGAAGACGGGCGTCGCGGTCCCGGCGAGCGTGATGCCGGTGAGGACGCGCTCGGTGGGCCGTCCGCGCCGCCAGGCGGAGAGGATGCCCGTCCCGACGCCGAGGACCAGCCACAGCACGAAGGCGCCGACGACGAGCGAGCCCGAGACGGGCAGCTTGTCCGCGATGAGCGTCGTGACGGGCTGCCCGCTGCGGTACGACATGCCGAGGCAGGGCGCGCCGCAGTGCTCGCTGCCCGTCCCCGTCGAGTAGTCGCGGCCGGCGAAGATGCCCTGGAGGAAGTGCCAGTACTGGGCCCACACGGGGTCGCCGAGCCCGAGCCTGTCGTGGACCTGCGCGACCTGCGCGGGCGAGCAGCGCGGGCCGCAGATGGTCTGGGCGACGTTCCCCGGGATGACGTAGAAGAGCGCGTAGACGAGGGCGGAGAGGAGGAGCAGGACGAGGAGCGCGCCGATGAGGCGCCGGAGCAGGAAGCGGGTCATCGGGCGTCACCTTCGTCGTCGCGCGGGGCGGGCACGGGGGCCTGCGCGCCGGTACGGGGCTCGGCCGGGCTCCCCGCGCCGGTGGGAGCCGCGCTCCCCGCGCCGGTGCCGGGACCGGCCGCGCTCTCCGCGCCGGTACGGGCCTGTGCCGCGCTCTTCGCGCGCTCGCCGCGCAGCCGCCCGCGCAGCTTCCGCGTGCCCGTCGCGAGCCGGGACTCGGCGCGCGGGTCGAGCGCCGTGCGCACGCCCTCGCCGAACACGGTGAGCGAGAGGACGGTGAGGAAGAGCAGCCCGGCGGGCAGCAGCAGGTAGGTGGGCGCGGCCTGGTACCACGTGTTGGCGTCGGTGATCATCTGGCCCCACGAGGGGGTCGGCGGGATGATGCCGACGCCGAGGAAGGAGAGCCCGGCCTCGGTGATGATGTTGCCGGGGAAGAGCAGCACGGTGTAGCCGATGACGGGCGCGGCGAGCGAGGGCAGCAGTTCGCGGCGCGCGATGCGCCACGTGCTCCAGCCGCTCAGGCGTGCCGCCGCGACGTGGTCGAGCGCGGCGAGCGACTTGGCCTGCGCGCGGACGATGCGCGAGGTCCCGGTCCACCCGATGAGGCCCATGATGAGCGCGAGCAGCACGGCGCGGGGCAGGAAGCCGGGGGCCACGGCGAGCAGCGCGAGGGCGAGGATGTTCATCGGCAGGGCGACGGTGATGTCCGTGACGCGGCTGATGAGCTGGTCGACCAGCTTGTTGCCGAGCGCCGCCGCGAGGCCGAGCACGACGCCGAGGATGACCTGGAGCGTCGTGGCGAAGAAGGCGATGCCGAGCGAGACGCGGGCGCCGTAGACGAGGCGTGCGAAGAGGTCGCGGCCCGTCTGCGGTTCGACGCCGAGCCAGTGGCCGCCGCTCACGCCGCCGAAGGAGCCGATCGGGACGCCGCCGGTCGCGGAGTCGACGAGCGAGGGGTGGTACGTCGTCGGGTCCTGGCCTTCGAGCGCGGTGAGCAGCGGGGCGAGGACGGCGACGAGGACGAGGAGGAGGACGACGCCCGCGGCGAGGAGCGCCGAGCGGCGGGCGCGCAGGCGTCGCCAGAAGGTGCGGGCCCCGGGCGCGGGCCCGGCGGGGGCCCCGCCGCCACCGGCGGTGAGGAGTGCTTCGGACATGGTGAGGGGTACCGCCGTGGGGAGGGGGGTGGACCGGGTGTGCCCGGGGGTGGGGAGGGACGGGGCGGGGGGCGGTACGCGACCGGTCGCCCCGGTCCCGTACCGCCCCCGTGCGCGCCGCTACTTGACCGCGACCTGCGAGATGTCGAGCACGCCGGTCCAGTCGCTGATCACGACGTTCTTGACGGCGGTGCCGACGAGCCGCTTGTAGACGGGGTGGAAGAGCGGCACGGTGAGGGCCTGCTCGCCGATCTTCTTGTCCAGCGCGCCCCAGCGCTTCGCGGCCTCGTCGAGGTCGGTGACCTTGTTGATCTCGTCGATCTCCTTGTTCACCGCGGGGTCGTTCAGGCGGCCGGAGTTGAAGTTGTAGCCGTCCTCGACGATCTGGCGGCCGTCGAAGATCGGGCCGAGGAAGGGCCCGCCGGAGGGCCAGTCGGCTCCCCACCCGGCGAGGAAGGCGCCGGGCTCGGTCTTCACGCTGTAGACGGTGTCGCTGTAGTCGCTCGATTCGAGGCCCTTGAGCCTGACCTTGACACCGGCCTTGGCGAGGGCGTCCTGGAGGGCGGTCGCGACCTCGGGGCTCGTCGCGAAGTTCTTCGCGTTGTTGTGGTAGAGCGTGATCGTGAGGCCCTTGCCGTAACCTGCCTCCTTCAGCAGCTCCTTGGCCTTTTGCGGGTTGCCGCTGTCCCCGGCCGGGAAGGGGTCGTACTTCGTGTAGCCGAAGGACTTCTGGTCGGGCAGGAAGGTCGTGGCGGGCTCGGCGAGCGCGGAGCCGCCCGCGGCGTTGACGACGGAGGTGCGGTTGACGGCGTAGGCGATGGCCTCGCGGACCTTCGGGTTGTCGAAGGGCTTCACCTTCGGGTTGAAGGCGAGGTAGTTCGTGTAGCCGAAGTGCCCGGTGCCGACGCGCGAGGCGAGCTTCTTGTCGCCGGTGACCTTGGCGAGTTCGGCGGGGCCGAGGTTGGTGTCGGTCGTGATCGCGGCGGCGTCCTTGCCGACACTGGCCGAAAGCCGCTGGTTGATGACGGCGGAGTCGAGCCCGGAGCGGACGTCGATCTTGTCGGGGTACGCCTTGCGCTGGTCGTCGTTGCCCGCGGACCACTGGGTGTTGCGCGCGAGGGTGATGCGCTCGCCGTCGTTCTCGTTCGAGACGACCTTGTACGGGCCCGAGGAGACGGGGTGGCTCTCGTACTTCGTGCCGGTGTCCTTCTTCTTCGGCACGGGCGCGAACTGCGTCTGCGTGGCGAGGAAGGGGAACTCGCCCTCGGGCTTGTTCAGATGGAAGACGATCGTGAGGTCGTCCGGCGTCTCGATCGAGTCGAGGCCCTTGCCCTTGTCCTTGTACGGGCCCTGGTAGTCCGCTCCGCCGATGAGCCAGTCGCGCAGGTACGGGGCGCCGCCGGACAGCTCGCCCGCGAAGGAGCGCTCGATGCCGTACTTGATGTCGGCGCTCGTGATGGGCGAGCCGTCCTCGTACTTCAGGCCCTTCTTGAGGTGGTACGTCCACACCGTGGCGTTCTTGCTCGGGGTCCCGGTGTCCGTCGCGAGGTCGGGGACGACCTTGGAGCCGGCGGCGCCGTTCTCGCGGGCGCGCGTCGTGAGGGTGCGGAAGACGAGCGAGGGGATGTTGCCGCCGCCGGAGGTGTAGAGCCGGGCGGGGTCGAAGTCGGTGGTGGGCTGCGCGTTGAGGACGGTGAGGGTGCCGCCCTTGTGCGGGGCGCCGCTCGCCCCCGTGGCACCGCCCTTGGCCGGGCCGGAGGAGGCGGAGTCGCTGTCGTCCGGGCCGCAGGCGGCGAGGCCCCCGGCGAGGACGAGGCTCACGACGAGCGCGGCGGTCCCGCGCGTACGGACGGATCTGCGGGCGGAGCCGGGCAGGGGGGAACGGGACATGCGGAATTCCTTGAACGGGCGGCACGCACGACGGGCCGGAGTGGGGGCGCTCCGGGGGTGCGGGGAAGGCGCGCGTCCTGGGAAAAGGGGCTGGCGACAGGGGTGCGACCCGGAGCGTTGCGAGAGACACCGACGCGGGGCCGAGGAGGAGAACGGCGGGCGTCGGGGGAACGCGGGGTCAGAGACAGATGATGTCGGCCACGCACAGCGCGGTGACACCGATGAGCGCGAGCTCAAAGGCGTACTGCGGCGTGATGCGGGCGTTCGACATGCGCAAAAATATGATCGATACACGGACAGGTGTCAAAGCGAGACCGGTCACATTCGGACCCCGACCGGCCTCGCGCCCCGTCTGTCGTTCCGTCAGTTCTTGGGGTAGGGCCAGGGGTTGGGCAGGCAGGTGATGCCGTCGTGGTCGAGGAATTTCGTCTGCTGCTGCATGACCGGCGCGAGCTGTCCGTCCTGGGTGCAGCTCACGTGGTTGTGCCCGAGCCGGTGGCCGACCTCGTGGTTGATGAGCATCTGCCGGTACGGGTGGATCGCGTCGCCGTACGTCGTCGAGCCCTGCGCCCAGCGGTAGGCGTTGATCATGACGCGGGGGGTCGCCGCGGAGTCGCACGAGACGTTGTCGACGGTCGTGTCGAGCCCGGACTTGGCGCACCAGTCGGCGGTCGTCCCCGGGCTCGCGAGGGTCACGACGAAATCGGGCTGCCCCTCGGAGATCCGCTGGAAGGCGCGCTGGCGCTGGTGGGCCCAGCTCCGGTCGTCGTTGAGGGTCTTCTGCACGGCGTCGGCGAAGAGCTGCCCGTCGAGCTTGAGGCCGTCCTCGACGTCGACGCGGTAGCTCAGCAGTCGCGCGCCCTGGCGCGGGGCCCGCGCGCTGCCCGGGACGGTCGTGAAGGTCCCGGGCCCCTTGGCGTCGGCGGCGAGCGGGTACGTGCGGCCCATCAGCTCGTCGTACGTGGGCGGGGCGGAGGGCGAGGGGCGCTCGCTGGGCACGGACCGCTTGGCGTCCACGGAGGGCGGCGCGGCCTGCGTCTTCGCGTCGAGCGACGTCGCGCCGTCGTGGTGCTGCCCGGAGACGGCGACCGCGAGGCCGAGCGTGAGCGCGGCGGCGCAGGCCCCGGCGAGGAGCCGCCCCTTGTGCCCGCCGCGACCGGCCCCGGCGGTGCGCGCGGGGCCGTCGCCCTCCCCGTCCCCGCCGTCGCCGTCCCCGGCCTTCGCGCCCTCCGCGTCCGGGGTGGCGGCGCCGGGGGGCGGCGGGGTCCTGGTACGGGGCGTGAAGAGGTCGACGTCGTCCTCGTCGTCCGTGCCGGGCCGCGCGCCCTCGGCGCGGGCGGGGGCGGCGGGCGTCGCGGGGGCGCCGAAGGGCCGGTCGAAGGCGTCGAGGTAGTCGCGCCGGGGTCCGTCGTCCGGCGCGTCCTCTCGCTCCCCGCCGCCGAGCAGTCCCTCGCTCACGCCGGGCCGCGCGGGCTCGGCGGCCTCGGGGTGCGGGCCGCGCACGTGGGGTGCGGGGGTGCGGGCGGGGGGCAGCGGCTGGCGGAACTCCGGCCCCTCGGCCGCCGCGCGCGGCGCGGGTGGCTGGGCGCGCGGCGCGGGGGCGTCCTGAGGGCGCGGCGCCGCGCCCGGGGCGCCCTGGGCCGGGACCTCGCGGGCTCTCGCGCGGGCGGCATCGGGGGACGGCGGGGCGGAGGCCGCGCCCGGCGTACGGTCCTGCGGGTTCGGCGGACGGCGGTGTCGTCCCACGCGGTCCCTCGGCTTCCTGTCTCGCGCTGTCGTCTCGCTGTGTTCCGGTCGCTGTGTTCCGGTCGCTGTGTTCCGGACCCGGGCGTCCCGGGCCCCGGTGCTCCGGGCCGGTGGCGTTCCGGTTCCGGCATCGGCGCCCGGCCCCGGCGTCGCCGCCCGGCGTTCCGTACCCGGCCTGCGGCCCCTTCGCGGAGCGCGCCCCTCCCCGCAACCTACGCGCTCGCCCCGGGCGGCGTCCGCGCCGTACGAGGCAGTGTGCGCGCGGCACGGGGGCAGGGTCCGCGCCGCTCGGGGCAACGTAGCCGCCGCACGGGGCGAAGTCGCCGTATTCGCGGAAAGCGGCCCCTACCGGGCAGGGAGCACGCTACCCGCCGTTCTCAGTCGTCCCGCCCGTTCCGTCTCACGTGCGTACGGATCGCGTCCGCGACGGTCTCGGGGTATTCCATCATCGCGACGTGGCCCGCCTCGGGCAGGGTCAGCAGCCGGGAATCACGGAACGACCTGGCCGCCTTGCGGGCCATGCGGTACGAGACGAGCTGGTCACGGGCGCCGTAGACGAGGAGCGTGGGCGCGAGGACGCGTTCGGCCTGGCGCCACAGATTGTGCTGCCCGCCGAGCGTGTACGCGTTGACGATCGCGCGCGCGGAGCGGGTCATCGCGTCCCAGAAGTACGGGAGCGTCAGGCGCCGTTCCATCTCGGCGACCGCCTGCCGGAACCCGGCCTCGTCGACGCGCCGGGGATCGCCGTAGCAGAGCGCGAGCACGCCGCGCACCCGGTCCTCGGCGGTCCAGTCCCGCGAGATGCGGTGGAAGAGCGCGGTGACGCCGGGGACGGCGAGCAGCCCGGTGGGCACGGCGCTGCGCTGCACCCGTATCTCCGGGAGGGCGGGCGAGACGAGCGTGAGGGTGCGGACGAGGTCGGGGCGCGCGGCGGCCACTCGGGTGACGATGGCGCCGCCCATCGAGTTGCCGACGAGGTGCACGGGGCCGCGCCCGCGCGCCTCCAGGAGCGCGACGACGGAGCGGGCCTGCGCCGAGATGCCGTAGTCGCCGTCGTCGGGCGGCGGGGAGTCCCCGAAACCCGGCAGGTCGAGCGCCTCGCCCTCCAGGTCCTCGCGCAGCAGCCGCAGCAGCGCGGACCAGTTGAGCGAGGAGCCGCCGAGCCCGTGCACGTACAGGGCCGGGGGCAGTCCCTCGCGCGGGGGCGGCACGGAGCGCACGGCGAGCGTGCGGCCCGGCAGGTGGCGGGTGCGCAGCTCCTCGCCCGGGGCGACAGGGACGGGGCTCACCCGGGGTTCGGCGGCGGCGGGCAGGGAAGACGGTTCCGGGGACACGCGGCCATGTTACGAGAGGGTCACGCGCGGGGAGCCTGTGCGGGCGGTCACACCGGGGTACGGAGGCGACGTACCCTGACAAACAGGACGAGGGCCGCGGTCCGTGCTCCGTCCGCTCCGTGTCACCCGGGCCCGAAAGGCGAGTGCCATGACGATCGATCCGCAGGAACCGCGAGCCGAGGAGCCTCCGGCGGACCCGGAGGAGCCCGAGACCTTCGAGGGCGAGGAGGAGCACCCCTCGCTGGAGCGCAAGGACCACGAGGCGGTGGACGAGGCGGACCACGCGGAGCAGGAACTCGTCGTCGAGGAGGACGAGGAGGAGTACCGCTGACCGCCCGGCGCGACCGCCCGCGCCCGCTCCGGCGGCACCGCGTCGGCGCCCCCGGGCGGGCCCCGTACCGCCGTACCTCCGCCAAACCCGTCTCTATCGTCCCGACACGGCCGTGACCAGCACAAAGCCCGTGTCCGCCTGGTGAAAAGCTGCCGCAGGGCGCGCACAGGGCGGTTACCGAAAAGTACGATGGCGGGCGCGGGCACCGTTCCGTGAAGGCAACGAACCTGGGAGGCGGCGTGAGCGCCATCGAGCAGACAGAGGCAGCGCGCCCGAGGGGCACCCGGCTGCCGCGCCGCGCGCGCCGGAACCAGCTCCTCGGCGCGGCGCAGGAGGTCTTCGTCGCGCAGGGCTACCACGCGGCGGCGATGGACGACATCGCCGAGCGCGCCGGGGTGAGCAAGCCGGTCCTCTACCAGCACTTCCCCGGGAAGCTCGACCTGTACCTCGCGCTGCTCGACCAGCACTGCGAGGCGTTGCTCCAGGCGGTGCGCGCGGCGCTCGCCTCGACGACGGACAACAAGCAGCGCGTGCAGGCGACGATGGACGCCTACTTCGGCTACGTCGAGGACGACGGCGGCGCCTTCCGGCTCGTCTTCGAGTCGGACCTGACCAACGAGCCCGCGGTGCGCGAGCGCGTGGACCGGGTAACGGCGCAGTGCGCGGAGGCGATCTGCGACGTCATCGCGGAGGACACGGGCCTCTCGCGCGACGAGTCGATGCTGCTCGCCTCCGGGCTCGGCGGCCTCGCGCAGGTCGTGGCCCGCTCCTGGCTGCACAGCGACCGCAGCGTGCCGCGCGACACGGCGGTCCAGTTGCTCGCCTCGCTCGCCTGGCGCGGCATCGCGGGCTTCCCGCTGTACGGGAGCGAGCAGGCGCAGGGCGACTGAGGCGGGCACCCGGCGACCGGGCGGCGCGGGCACGGCGGTGCCCGCCCCGTACGGCGCCGCCTCGCGCGTGTTCGCTCAGGGCGTGCCGGGCTCCGCTCAGCGGGGTCCCCTCGCCGGGCTAATGTGGGGCGCGTACGGCGCGCTGTGTCGCGCACATCGGTGACCGTCGGAGGGACATAGCCGTGGAGGTCAAGATCGGGGTGCAGCACGCGCCGCGCGAGATCGTTGTCGAGAGCGGGCAGAGCGCCGACGAGGTCGAGAAGGCCGTGGCCGACGCGCTCGGGGGCACGTCCCCGCTGCTGAGCCTGGAGGACGACAAGGGCCGCAAGATCCTCGTCCCCGCCGCGAAGCTCGCGTACGTGGAGATCGGCGAGTCCGCTCCCCGCAAGGTCGGCTTCGGCGTGGCCTGAGCCCGCGCCGCCCGGCCGTCCGGGCGCCGAGGAGGCGGTCCCCGCGGGGGGCCGCCTCTTTTCGTGCGCGCGGGCCGGGCGGTCTCCGCCCGCCGGGCGACCTCCCGAACCCGCGTTCACCGGCGACCGGCGGGGTTGTGGCGGCGGGGCGGGGGTAGGACGGCTTCGACCGAATTGACCGTCGATGCCGGGAGGACCGCATGATCGTGGAAGCGCTGGGGGCCGCCGTGCTCGGTCTCGTGCTCGCCGCCGTGGCCCTGCGCCGGTTGCCGGGGCGGCTGCCGCACCAGGCGCTGGTGTACGCGACGGGCGGGGTGGGCGGGCTCTTCGGCGCCTTCGTGGCGCACAGCTCCCTCGGCCCCGGCCACCGGCCGCTGAGCCTCCTCGCGGCGACCGCCGTCACGGCGGCGCTGCTCTCGCTGCTGCCCCGGCCCGAGAGCTTCCCGGAACGACCGCGCGAGCGCGTCACCGCCTGAGCGGCACCCGCCGCCGGGGCGCGTACGAGCCGCCGCCCCCGTACGGGCTCCCCCGTGCCGCCGGAAAATGGCCGGAAACCGTCAGCGGGCGAAGCCGTCGGGCCCCGCCCCGAGTCCCGCCGTCCCGGCGCGTCGCTCCGGCACCCGGTCCCGACGCCGCCCCGTCGGCCGGGCGGCCGGGCTCAGGAGGCCAGGCCCAGCGCCGCCATCCGCTTCGTGTGCGCCTCCGTGATCCGCGAGAACATCCGGCCCACCTCCGCGAGGTCGAAGCCGTCCGCCAGCCCGCCGACGAGCATCGTCGAGAGGGCGTCGCGGTCCGCCACGACCCGCTGCGCCTGCGAGAGGGCCTCGCCCATCAGGCGCCGCGCCCACAGCGCGAGGCGGCCCCCGACGCGCGGGTCCGCCTCGATCGCGGCGCGCACCTTCTCGACGGCGAAGTCCGCGTGCCCCGTGTCGGCGAGGACGGTGAGGACGAGGTCCTTCGTGTCCGTGTCGAGGCGCACCGCGACCTCGCGGTAGAAGTCGCTCGCGATCGAGTCGCCCACGTACGCCTTGACCAGCCCCTCCAGCCAGTCCGAGGGCGCCGTCTGCTGGTGGAAGGCGTCGAGCGCGGTCGCGAAGGGCTGCATCGCCTCGGCGGGCTCGGCGTCGATCTCGGTGAGCCGGTCGCGCAGCTTCTCGAAGTGGTGGAACTCGGCGGAGGCCATCTTGGCCAGCTCCGCCTTGTCCTTGAGGCCCGGGGCGAGCTTGGCGTCCTCGGCGAGGCGCTCGAAGGCGGCCAGCTCGCCGTAGGCGAGGGCGCCGAGGAGGTCGACGACCGCGTCCCTGTAGTGCGGCTCGGCGGAGCTCGCGGCCCAGTCGCGGGCGGTGGTCGCGGCGGCGGTGTCTGACGTCTCCATGACCGCACAATAGCCCGCGCCGGGGACCGCGCACCCGTGCGGCCGACAGGTGTGATGACCACTACGTGTGGCCTTGAACCGACACGCCTGCGGGCTTTGGGGGTATGGTGGTAAAGGAGCCCGCCGAATATGTCCATGTGTTCAGCGGGTGTACCGAGGATGCCCGGTCGGTGGCCCGATCGGCTCCGACCCGACAGCCCTCCCGGCCGCCCGCGCGTTTCGCGCGTACGGCTTCCGAGGGGCCCTCAGCGGTATGAGCGCTGTGAGCGTGGGCAGAGGTCCCGCGACGCGACCCGGCCGGCCCGTCCCCGTTACAGCGGCCGGCGGTCCGCGGCACGGTCAAGACCCCTCATGTTCCCTCGTACCGCCTTAACGAAGAGGCAACATCCTGACTACGCAGACTTTTCGGGACCTGGGGATTCTCCCCGAGACGGCCGAGGCGCTGGAAGCCGTCGGCATCGTCTCCCCCTTTCCCATCCAGTCACTGACCCTGCCCGTCGCCCTGTCCGGCTCCGATGTGATCGGCCAGGCCAAGACCGGGACCGGCAAGACGCTCGGCTTCGGCCTCCCGCTCCTGGAGCGGGTGACCGTCGCCGCCGACGTCGAGGCCGGCCGCGCGACCCCGGACAAGCTCAGCGAGGCGCCGCAGGCCCTCGTCGTCGTGCCCACCCGCGAGCTGTGCACGCAGGTGACCAACGACCTCCAGACCGCCGGCAAGGTGCGCGACGTCCGCGTCCTCGCCATATACGGGGGCCGTGCCTACGAGCCGCAGGTCGAGGCGCTCAAGAAGGGCGTCGACGTCGTCGTCGGCACCCCGGGCCGTCTCCTCGACCTCGCCGGTCAGCGCAAGCTCGACCTCAGCAAGGTGCGGGCCCTCGTGCTCGACGAGGCCGACGAGATGCTCGACCTCGGCTTCCTGCCCGACGTCGAGAAGATCGTCGCCATGCTGCCCGTGAAGCGGCAGACGATGCTCTTCTCGGCGACGATGCCGGGCGCCGTCGTCTCCCTCGCGCGCCGCTACATGTCGCAGCCCACGCACATCAACGCGACCTCGCCCGACGACGAGGGCGCCACCGTCGCCAACACCGAGCAGCACGTCTTCCGCGCGCACTCGATGGACAAGCCCGAGATGGTCGCGCGCATCCTCCAGGCCGAGGGCCGCGGGCTCGTGATGATCTTCTGCCGGACCAAGCGCACGGCCGCCGACATCTCCGAGCAGCTCCAGCGCCGCGGCTTCGCCGCCGGGGCGGTGCACGGCGACCTCGGCCAGGGCGCGCGCGAGCAGGCCCTGCGGGCCTTCCGCAACGGCAAGGTCGACGTGCTCGTGTGCACCGACGTCGCCGCGCGCGGCATCGACGTCGAGGGCGTCACGCACGTCATCAACTACCAGACGCCCGAGGACGAGAAGACCTACCTGCACCGCATCGGCCGTACGGGTCGCGCGGGCCGCTCCGGTACGGCCGTCACGCTCGTCGACTGGGACGACATCCCGCGCTGGCAGCTCATCAACAAGGCGCTCGGCCTCGGCTTCCCCGACCCCGCCGAGACGTACTCGACCTCGCCGCACCTCTTCGAGGAACTGAGGATCCCGGCGGGCACGAAGGGTGTCCTGCCGCGCAGCGAGCGCACCCGCGCGGGCCTGGACGCCGAGCAGGTCGAGGACCTGGGCGAGACGGGCGGTCGCGGCAAGCGCGGTGCCGCCCCGGCCGGTGGTCGCGGCGGCACCCGTACGGAGGACCCCAAAAACTCCCGTCCGCAGGAGAAGGCCGCCGAGGAGCGCGAGCCCCGCGCCCCGCGCCGCCGTCGTCGCACCCGCAACGGCGAGCCGGTCACGGCTGCCACGGGCGAGCAGGGCGCCGAGGCGCCCGCGGCCGGTGACGGCGCCGACGACGCGCCGCGCAAGCCGCGCCGCCGCCGTACCCGCTCCGCCGCCACCGCCGTCGCCCGCTCGGGTGCCGAGGTGCCGGAGCAGAAGCGGACGGCCGAGCCGGTCGCGACCGCGGCTGCCCCGGCGGAGTCCGGTGAGGGCACGGGCGCCGCGCGCAAGCCGCGCCGCCGCACGCGTACGCGCCGCCCCGCGGCCGAGACCGCCGAGGACTGACGGTGCCGACCGGGAGACCGGTCGACGGCTGAACCCGCGTTGCCGACCCCGGGACCTGCGACAAGGTCCCGGGGTCGCGCGCTGTCCACGCCCCCGCGCCCCTCGCGGGCGGGCCCGCGACAAGCCCCGCGCGGCCCGCTAGCCTCCGTCTCATGAGCAGGCCGCCCACCTTCGTCCCCCCGCCCGGCACCGACCGCCTCACGGTCCCGACCGCGCGCGGGGAGTTCGCCGCGCTCGCGAGCGGCGACGCGCGGGCACCCGTGGCGCTGCTGCTGCCCGGCTTCACGGGGAGCAAGGAGGACTTCCTGCCGCTCCTGCCCGCGCTCGGCGCCGGGGGCTACCGCGTCGTCTCCGTCGACGGCAGGGGGCAGTACGAGACCGAGGGTCCCGAGTCGCCCGAGGCGTACGCGCCCGAGGAGCTCGCCGCCGACGTGCGCGCGCTCGCGCGGGCGCTCGGCGGGCGCGCCCACCTGCTCGGGCACTCGCTCGGCGGGCTCATCTCGCGCGCCGCCGTCATCGCCGAGCCCGCCCTCTTCGTGAGCCTCACGATCATGTCCGCCGGGCCCGCGGCGACCTCCCAGGGGCAGATCGAGAAGCTCGCGCTGCTCTCGCAGGCGCTCGGCGCGATGGAGAAGGGCGCCGTGTGGGAGGCCATGGCGGCGCTGGAGTCCCCCGAGGCCGCCGAGGCCGCCGCGCGCCCGGCCACCGAGCGGGACCGCCGGCTGCGGGAGCGGTGGCTCCGTACCCGTACCGTGCAACTCCTCACCACCGGGAAGCAGTTGGCGACCGAGCCGGACCGGGTCGAGGAGCTGGCCGCGAGCGGGGTGCCGGTGCACGTCGTGTCGGGCGAGAGCG
Source organism: Streptomyces sp. Tu6071 (assembly GCF_000213055.1). NCBI lineage: Bacteria > Bacillati > Actinomycetota > Actinomycetes > Kitasatosporales > Streptomycetaceae > Streptomyces > Streptomyces sp. Tu6071. The sequence goes on from NZ_CM001165.1 coordinate 2,490,803, forward strand.
ACGACACGTGGCCGGTCGAGTGGCTGGACGCGATGGCGCTGCGGCTCGGGGCGCCGAGGACCCGGGTCGCGGGCGCGGGGCACTCCCCCAACACGGACCGCCCGAAGGAGACGGCGGAGGCCCTGCTCGCCTTCTGGGACGCGCACCCGGCGGAGTGAGGACCCGGGCCCCGGGGGGGTGAGGCCGCGGCCCCGGAGCGCCGCGGCCCCGCCCCTCAGCCCCGCGGTCCCGCTTCCGGCGCGCTGTCCGGGGTCGGGAAGAGGGTCCTCACGTGCTCCCAGAAGCCGTCGCGCAGGGCGCGGCGCAGGTCGGGCTGGGCGCGCAGGGAGTACTGGAGGAGCGCCTCGGCCTCGATGAGGAGGTCCTGGTCGACCGGGCCGGGGAGGTAGGGCCCGGGGAGGAGCGCCGCGAGGGTCTCGGGGCCCTTGGTGCTGTACCAGGTGGCGGCGACGCGCTTGCCGACGAAGTGGACGTCGTCCCAGGTGGGACGGGGGACGACGGCGTCGTCGAAGGTGACGACGGTGCGGCGGACCGCGTACGGCTTGAGGAAGGCGAGGTCGAGCGTGCGCTGCGTGTCGACCTCCCACAGGAGCGGGTCGGCCTGGTTGCGCAGGCCCTCGGGCGCCTCGATGCCCCACAGGTGGACGCGCGCGCCGAAGTCCTGCGCGGCCTCGACGGCGGGGACGAGGTCCTCGTCGCCGCCGAGGAGGACGGCGTCGCCGATGGCGCGGTGGCGGGCGAGGGATTCGAGGTCGCCGCGGATGAGGGAGTCCACGCCCTTCTGCTGGTTGTTGGCGTTGAGGTTGCCGAGGCGGACCTTGACGTCGGGCAGCTCGGCGATGGACTGTTGTTCGGCGGTGTGGATGCGGCGCCTGGCGCCGTCGTACCAGTAGACGCGCAGGAGTCTGCTGTGCGGGAAGACGTGGCTCGCGCAGTCGACGAGCGCGTCGATCAGGCCCTGGGCATCGAGTTCGAAGCCCTTGCGGTCCTCCGTGCCCGTGACGAGCCGGCCCGCCGCCGCGTAGAGATATCCGGCGTCGACGAAGATCGCGTGGGTCGCGGCTCCGGCGAGTTCCCCCGCGATCTGGGCGAGGAGCCGGTCGATGCGGTCGAGTCGGGCGCCGATGTCCACGGATTCCTGGTTCATAGGGGGCTCATTGTCCCGACCGGCGCGGGGCGCGCACAACCGCGCGGGGCGGCGCGCAGGTGTGCGGGGGAGCGAGGAGAGCGGGTGGCACCGCCTGTCAAGTCCTTAGGGCGTTGAATGTTTTCCTTAGCCAAGGGAATGTTTGCTCAGGGCAACTCGTTGTACCCATTCGGAGCGGGGGTACCCCAGTCTCGCAATCCACTCGTAACGGACGGGCAACGCCCCGTGCCGGATACGGGGGCGACACTGGGTAGCAGACCCTCGCATCACAGTTCTCCTTTGGAGGATCACCCGGACGAAGGGAGAAGCCCCATGCGCTTCGAGATCATGCGCCTCGACGACGTGACCGGTTCCGCAATGGACAGCACGATCGTGGACGCGGCCTCCGTCAACCGGATCGTTCAGCAGGCGGCCGAGATCGGTCAGCGGCTCTACATCCGCCCGGCAGAGGCTCCGGCTTCGTAACGCCGTTTCCGCGACGGCCTCCGCACGGCCGCCGCATCTTTGATGATGACTCAGGGCCCCCGCCCGGCGAACGCCGGACGGGGGCCCTCGTGCGTACCGCTCCCGGCGTCCTTGCCGCGCGGGACGGCTCACGCGCCCTTGATGACCTGCGTGATCCCGTTGATGATCTGCTGGACCGCGATCGCGGAGAGCATCATGCCCGCGAGGCGGGTCACGAGGACGACGCCGCCGTCCTTGATGACGCGGATGATGACGAGCGAGTACCGCATCGTCGCCCACAGCACGAGGTGCATGGCGAGGATCGCGCACCACACCGAGATCTGCGTGCTCACCGAGTCGGCGTGCTGCACGGCGAGGATGACGGAGACGATCGCGCCGGGGCCGGCGAGGAGCGGCATGCCGAGCGGGACGAGGGCGACGTTGACGTCCTTGGTCTGCTGGGGCTCGTCGGTCTTGCCGGTGAGCAGGTCGAGCGCGATGAGGAGCAGGAGCAGCCCGCCCGCGATCATCAGCGCGGGCACCGAGACGTGCAGGTAGTCGAGGATCTGCTGCCCGAGGATGCCGAAGACGACGATGACGCCGAAGGCGACGCACACCGCCTGGAAGGCCATGTGGCGCTGCATCTTGGCGGGGCGCCCGGCGGTGAGGGCGAGGAAGATCGGCGTGATCCCGGGCGGGTCCATGATCACGAAGAGGGTCAGGAAGAGCGAGCCGAAGACGGCGAAGTCGAACACGTGGGGCCTTGCTGAGGTTCCCCGGCGCGCTGCGGGCACGGCGGGGGCGGGTGTACGGGGGGACGGCGTGCGAGGGGCGCGTACCGGCACCCTGAACCATGACGAAGCGCACGCCCCGCGGCGCGGCTCCCGCCCCGCTGGGGGGCCGGGCGGCGGCGCGCGCGGAAACCGGCCGGGGCCCGGGACGGGACCGGCCGGAGGAGCTGGGTGGTTCAGGCGGTGCGGGCGGCTCCGCCGGCGCCGGGGACCGGGAAGGCCCCGGTGGAGCGGCGGATGATCTCGGCGTAGACCTCGGGGTCGGTCGTGCGGGCGCCGAGCGCGATCGTCTTGCGGGTGCCGTGGTAGTCGCTGGAGCCGGTCGCGAGGAGGCCGAGGCCGTCGGCGAGCGCGTGGGCGCGCGCGGCCGTCGCCGGGTCGTGGTCGGGGTGGTCGGCCTCGATGCCGTCGAGCCCGGCGGCGGCGAGCGCGGCGAGGGAGTCCTCGCTCAGCGTGCGCCCGCGCGAGGCGGCGAGCGGGTGGGCGAGGACGCTGACGCCGCCCGCGGCCTTGACGAGGCGGATCGCCTCGGCGGGGTCGAGTTCGGCCTTGGGCGCGTAGGCGCGTCCGCCGTCGCCGAGCCACTGGGGCGTGAAGGCGTCCGACACGGTGTCCACGACGCCGAGTTCGACGAGCGCCGAGGCGAGGTGCGGGCGGCCGACGGAGCCGCCGTCGGCGATGCGCGCGACCTGCTCCCACGTGATCGGCACGCCGAGGCCGCGCAGGCTCTCGACCATGGCCTTGGCCCGGGGCACACGGTCGTCGCGGATCAGCTCGCGGGCCTGGAGCAGCGCCGGTTCCTCGGGGTCGAAGAGGTACGCGAGGAGGTGGACGCCGGTGCCGCCGAGGCGGCAGGAGAGTTCGGCGCCGGGCACGAGGGTCAGGGGCCGGTCGAGCGTCGCGAGCGCGGCGGCGGCCTCGGCGTGGCCGCGCGTCGTGTCGTGGTCGGTGAGCGCGAGGACGTCGAGCCCGGCCGCCGCGGCGGCGGCGACGAGCCCGGCGGGGGTGTCCGTGCCGTCGGAGGCGGTGGAGTGGGTGTGCAGGTCGACACGCACGGCACGGGCTCCTTCGGGGCGGGGTCGGGTACGGGGGCGTGTGCGCCGGTACCGGGAAGTGGGTGGGACCCGGGATCGCCGGGCGGCTTCCAGGATAAAGCCCGCGTGAGGCCAACGGCTCCGGGCGGCCCGCGCGAGGCCAGGACGCGGCCCGCCCGGGAGCGCGAGCCCGACCCGCCCGGGAGCGCGAGCCCGGCCCGCTCAAAGCCCCGATCCCGGCCCACCCGGAAGCGCGAGCCCGACCCGCTCCAGGCCCCGGCCCCGATCCACTCCAGGCCCCGGCCCCGGCCCGCTCAGGGGTGCGGGCCCTCCAGGAGTGTCCCTGTCAGTGCTCCGTACGGCAGGAACTCCAGTTCGGACGCGGCTTCGCGGAGGTCGGCGAGGACGAGTTCCTCCGGGTTGAGCGCCGCCGTGCCCTCGGGGCGGGTGATGAGCCACAGGCGGACGCCGTCCGTGTCGCCGATGAGGACCGTGCGGTCGGGCGGGGCCTCGGCGAGGCGCCACAGGGTGACGGGGAGTCCGGCGGCGAGGGCGGTGCCCGCCGACGGTTTGCCCTCGTCGATCGCCGTGCCGGTCACCCCGGCGAGGTGGGCACCGAGGCCGAGACCGGGATGCTCGGCGACGAGGAGGAGTTCGCTCGTGCCCTGCGGCCCGGGGCCCGCGCAGGCGAGGACGGTGGCGAGCGCCCCGGTGCGGGCGTCGCCCGCCGAGGCCGCGCCCGTGTAGAGCCAGCCGACGGGGAGCGGCCACGGCATCCACACCGGGACCATCGCGCGCCGCACCACGGCAGCGAGTTCCTCGGGACCGGGCGGCAGCGCGGGCTGCAAGGGAGGTACGGCGCCGTGCGCGGGGCAGCACCACTCATCGGCGAAGAGACCGGGCGCGCTCACCCGGCCACCGCAGCGCGGACAACGGACGTCCCCCCTCATGCGGCCCACGTTCCCCGCCGCACGTGCCTCCGTCAAGGTCCGAGGTCGTGACCCGGCCACTCACGGCCAGGACGCGGACACGGGCCGCCGAGGGCAGGGCTCTCCCCGGGCGCGGCGGCGGAGGGCGCGGCCCTCGTACGTATACGAGGCACGGCACCCGTGCGGACGGCTCCCGCGCGGACGGCTCCCGCGCGGACGGCTCCCGCGCGGACTGCTCCCGTGCGCACAGCCCTCATGCGGACAGCCCTCATGCGGACGGCCCTCATGCGGGCGGCTCCCGTACGGCCGCTCCCGCGCGGGCCGGACGGCCCCCCACTCAGTCCAGCGGGACGGAGCCCCGCAGCGGGTCGCGCAGGTCCGTGCCGTGCGCGAGCCACTTCTCCTGGAGCGCCTGTGCGCCGTGGACGCGTTTCCAGGCGGCCTCGTGGGGGGTCATCGGGAGGAGGGGGAGGAAGGCGACCGGGTCGAGCGGCGGGTCGAGGTCGAGGGTCTCGACGAGTCCGCCGGGCTCGGCGACGAGCACCGAGGTGAAGGGAGCGCCGGGCCACAGCGGCTCGCCCACGTCGAGCGAGGCGCCCGGCGCGATCACGACGCCCTCGACCTGCGGCGAGGCGGCGAGCACCGCGAGGGGCCGGAGGACCTTGTCCGTATCGGCGCGCCCGGCCCGTACCGAGAGCACGAGTTCCGCGCGCGGGCCCTCGACCGGGTCGGCGAGGAACGCGGAGGGGTCGGCCATCGGCGCGGCGGACATGCCGAGCGTCGCGTAGCGCACGAGCGGCGTGGCGTCCTCGCGCGTGTCGAGGAAGCGCAGGACCTCGATGCGCTCCGCGCCGAGGAAGGTGACGCCCGCGCGCGCGTCGCTCTCGCCGAGCGCGCTGCTCAGTCGGGCTTCCACCAGGGCGAGTACGTCGGCTGCCATGCCCGCGACTGTACGCGGCGGGGGCACGCGGAACGCGGGCGGCCGGTCAGCACGAAGCGACCCGTCGCGTAAAGGCCGCGTAGGCAAGGCGTATCGCGCGGGCAAAACGGGGATTGACAGGACAGCCGACTGCTAGGCTTGGCCGCTGGTCAGGGCAGCGCGCAGAAGCACGCTCTCAGCCCGGCCGCTGTACTCCCGGAATTTCGGGTCACCCGTCCCTTACGAGGGACCGGCTGGAGGAGGTGGGGCTCCATGGATCGAAGTCGACCGTGCAGTACCACCCGCTCTTCCGCTTGACGGTGCCGCGCCCCTCCTCGGGGGCCCGGACCGGAACTTGAGGCCGTACATACCCGGCTCCCACGGGGGTAAACGCCTCTTTCCCTTCCGTTCTCGCCGCTGATCGCGGGGCACACGGAAGAGCACTTCGTCACCGCCTGATCCCCCCTCCCGCCCGCCCGGGAGACCCCATCAGCAGCGCAGACCGCGCACCGCTCCTCGCGGTGCTCCCCGATGTGCGGACGTGCCCGGTGCGGCGCACGTCCCCGTTTCGGGAGGTTCCGCCCGGCTCGCCCGGTCGCGCACGAAGGAGCAGCACCATGTCGATGATCCCCAGCCTGCGTGCCGTGGTCCGCCCCTCCGCCCGAAAGGTGCCCGCCCCCCACGAGACGGACCGTCACCCCCGGGTGCCCTCCGCCGTCGTGGACTGCGCCGTCTACCGCGAGGGCCGTCGCGTGCCCACCGCGCACGCCCTGACCCCGCACGCGGCCGTCGAACTCGTCCGGCTCGGCGGCGGCTTCGCCTGGATCGGGCTGCACGAGCCGAGCGAGGCCGAGTTCGCGGGCATCGCCGCCGAGTTCGGCCTCCACCCGCTCGCCGTCGAGGACGCCGTCCACGCCCACCAGCGCCCGAAGCTGGAGCGCTACGACGACACGCTCTTCACCGTCTTCAAGACCGTCCACTACGTCGAGCACGAGGAACTGACCGCGACGAGCGAGATCGTCGAGACCGGCGAGGTCATGTGCTTCACCGGCCGGAACTTCGTCATCACCGTCCGGCACGGCGGCCAGGGCTCGCTGCGCGGCCTGCGCCACCGCCTCCAGGACGACCCGGACCTCCTCGCGCACGGCCCCTCGGCCGTCCTCCACTCGCTCGCGGACCACTGCGTGGACGGCTACCTCGTCGTCGCCGACGCGCTCCAGGACGACATCGACGAGGTCGAGACCGAGGTCTTCACGGCGCCCGGCAAAGGGGCCTCGCGCGGTGTCGACGCGAGCCGGATCTACCAGCTCAAGCGCGAGATCCTGGAGTTCAAGCGGGCCGTCGCGCCGCTCATGCGGCCCCTGCACCTGCTGAGCGAGCGCCCCATGCGGCTCATCGACCCCGACATCCAGAAGTACTTCCGCGACGTGCACGACCACCTCGCGCGCGTCCACGAGCAGGTCGTCGGCTTCGACGAACTCCTCAACTCCATCCTCCAGGCCAACCTCGCGCAGGCGACCGTCGCCCAGAACGAGGACATGCGCAAGATCACCTCGTGGGCGGCGATCATCGCGGTGCCGACGATGATCTGCGGCGTGTACGGGATGAACTTCAAGCACATGCCGGAGCTGCGCTGGACCTACGGCTACCCGATGGTCCTCGGCGCGATCCTCGTCATCTGCCTCGGCATCCACCGCACGCTGAAGCGCAACGGCTGGCTCTGAAGCGGCCCGGCCGCCCTCGGGACGGGGGCGGGGGACGCGCCGGGGTGGCTACGCTGCTCGTATGACTGCCGCCGCAAGCCCGCTCGACCGCGCCCTCGTCGAGGAAGCCGCGAAGAAGTCGTCCCTCGTGTGGGTGCGGGGCGAGGGCACGGACCCCGCCCGCGCGCTGTGGCACGTGTGGCACGAGGGCGCGGTGCTGCTCGTCGGGGACGGGCCCGGGGAGCAGCCGCTGCCCGGACTCGCGGCGGGCGGGGGCGCCGAGGTGACGGTGCGGAGCAAGGACAAGGGCGTGCGGCTCGTGACCTTCCGGGCCTCCGTCGGGGAACTCGTCGCGGGCTCGCCCGAGTGGGAGGCGGCGGTCGCCGAGCTGAAGGGCAAGCGGCTCAACGCGCCGGACGCGGAGACGATGCCGGAGCGCTGGGCGCGCGAGTGCCGGGTGCTGCGCCTCGTGCCGTCGTACGAGTCCGGGACGCTGCCCGCCCCCGATTCCTCGCTCGCCGCTCCCCCGCCCCCGAGCCCCGCGTCGACGCGGGTCACCCGCCCGGCGCCGCTGCCGAAGCTGCTCTTCGGGCGCGGGCGGAAGCGGAAGTAGGGGGAAGGGGGTACGGGGCCGGCGGGCCCCCGGGCGAGAGCCCGCCCCACGGAGAGCCCGGCGCCCGCGAGCGCCCGGCCCCCCGCGGGAGGCCCGCGCCGTCTCACGTCTGCGGCAGCAGCCGGTCCCCGTAGTCCACCGTCTCGTCGAGCCCCGGCTCCTTCAGGTCGAGCGCCGCGTTCCACGCGCTGAGCGCCACCGTGCCCGCGTCCCCCGCCCGGCGCAGCTTGAGCGGGTACGGCTCGCCTTCGAGCGAGACGTCGATGCGCGCGCCCGAGCCCTTGTCGCCCGCGACGCGGACCGTGCGGACGCCGCCGCTCTCGCCCCGCCCCGCGTCGACGACCTCGCCGCCGAGCCCGAGGAGCCCGTCGAGCAGGGCCTTCTTGTCGGTGAAGAGGCTCAGCCGCTGGTAGGAGGGGTCCTTGGGCGGCACCTTCACGTACTTCTTGTCGAGCTTCCCCGCCGCGCTCTTCGCGCTCCCGCCGCCCTTCGCCTGGGCCGCCTCGTGCTCCCAGAAGGCGGCGCTCGCGCGGAGGTAGAGGTGCTTCTCGACGCGCAGGAGGGAGAAGGCGGCGCCCTTGGTGCGGACCGTGCCCGTGCCGCCCTCGGCGGTGAGGCGCATGTCGAGCGTGTAGGTGTGGCCGCCGCTGATGAGGTTGCCCTTGAGCCGTACGGAGCGCGCACCGCCCGCCGCCGCCGTGGTCCTGCGGTGGATCTGCTCGGCGGAGAGCTTGCCGACGCCGTTGGTGCCCTCGTCCGGGTCCTCGCCGCAGGCACCGAGCCCGCCGAGGAGAGCGGCGCACACGGCGCCCGCGAGAACGGTCCTGGTCGGTCGGGGCAGGGCGCGGGGGGTCACCTGGGGACGAGCCTCTCATCCGGGGTCGGAGGGACACGGGGCCTGGGCCCGCAGCGTACCGGGGCCCCCGGAGGCTCCCGTACCGGAGGCCCCGCGTCCGTCCGGCCCAGCGGCCCCGGCGGCGGGAGCCGTCAGCGGTTAGCCTGATTCCGCCCCGTAAGTGATTGCTTGTCCGGATGTACGGAGGAGGTGACCGGTGGCCGGTGGCGCTCCGCGGATCTTCGTCTCGCACCTCGCCGGGATGGCCGTCTTCGACCCGAACGGCGATCAGGTGGGCCGGGTGCGGGACCTCGTGGCGACGCTGCGGGTCGGGCGGCGCCCGCCGCGCGTCCTCGGGCTCATGGTCGAGCTGCCCACGCGGCGGCGGATCTTCCTGCAGATGACGCGGGTCTCGGGGATCGAGTCGGGGCAGGTCATCTCGACGGGCGTGCTCAACGTGCGGCGCTTCGAGCAGCGGGCCGCCGAGCGCCTCGTGCTCGGGGAACTCCTGGACCGGCGGCTGCGGCTCGTCGAGACGGGCGAGGAGGTCACCGTGCTCGACGTCTCGGTGACGCAGCTCCCCGCGCGCCGCGAGTGGGAGATCGACCGCGTCTTCGTGCGGAAGGTGCCGGCCGCGCGCGGGCGCCTGCCGTGGAAGGGGACGGGGCGGCGCGGCGGCGAGACGCTGACCGTCGAATGGTCCGCGCTCGACGGTTTCTCGCTGGAGGAGGAGGGGCAGGGCGCGGAGAACCTGCTCGCGACCTTCGAGCAGTTGCGCCCCGCCGACCTCGCGAACGTCCTGCACCACCTGTCGGCGAAGCGGCGGGCCGAGGTCGCCGACGCGCTCGACGACGACCGCCTCGCGGACGTGCTCGAAGAGCTGCCGGAGGACGACCAGATCGAGATCCTCGGCAAACTCCAGGACGAGCGCGCCGCCGACGTCCTGGAGGCGATGGACCCGGACGACGCCGCCGACCTGCTCGGCGAGCTGCCCGAGGCCGAGACGGAACGCCTGCTCACGCTCATGCAGCCCTCGGACGCCGCCGACGTGCGGCGGCTCATGGCGTACGAGGAGCGGACGGCGGGCGGGCTCATGACGACGGAGCCGATCGTGCTGCGCCCGGACGCGACCGTCGCCGAGGCGCTCGCCCGGGTCCGCAATCCCGACCTCTCCCCCGCGCTCGCCGCGCAGGTGTACGTGTGCCGCCCGCCCGACGAGACGCCGACCGGCAAGTACCTCGGCACGGTGCACTTCCAGCGGCTGCTGCGCGATCCCCCGTACACGCTGGTCAGCGGGATGCTCGACGACGACCTGCTGCCGCTCGCGCCGCAGGCCCAGCTCCCCGAGGTGGCGGGGTTCTTCGCGACGTACGACATGGTCGCCGCGCCCGTCGTGGACGACTCGGGGGCGCTGCTCGGCGTCGTCACGGTCGACGACGTGCTCGACCACATGCTCCCGGACGACTGGCGCGAGACGGAGTACCAGCTCTCGGGCGAGGTCCCGGCCGACCGGGCGGTGCGGACGGGCGAGGCCCCGGCGGCACGGGCGGCGCGCGGGGACGAAGGGGCGGGGTCCGGGGGCGAGGACGGTTCCGGGGACGACGGCGGTTCCGGGGGCGAGGGCGGTTCTGGGCGCGAGGGCGGTTCCGGGCGCGAGGGCGGGGAGGAGGCGGGGCGGCATGGCTGAGCAGGGTGGCGGCGACCGGGACAGGGAGCAGCAGGTCGAGGCGGTGCGGGACCGGCTCCACGAGCTGCGCGAGCGGCGCGGGCAGGCGCGGCGGCGGCACGGCGAGGCGGAGGGGCAGCGGGAGCGGGAGCGGCGCGAGGGGACGGGCAAGGAGCGGTCGGCGGGGCGGGCGCGGCGGCGGCTCGACGTACCGCGCGCGCCGCGCAGGCGGCTGCTGCCCGACTACGACCCGGAGTCCTTCGGGCGGGCCTCGGAGCGCATCGCCCGCTTCCTCGGGACGGGCCGGTTCATCGTCTGGATGACGGTCATCATCATCGTCTGGGTGGTGTGGAACATCGCCGCGCCCGACGCGCTGCGCTTCGACAACTACCCCTTCATCTTCCTGACGCTCATGCTCTCGCTCCAGGCGTCCTACGCGGCGCCGCTCATCCTCCTCGCGCAGAACCGCCAGGACGACCGCGACCGGGTCAACCTGGAGCAGGACCGCAAGCAGAACGAGCGGTCGATCGCGGACACCGAGTACCTCAGCCGCGAGATGGCGAGCCTGCGCATGGGGCTCGGCGAGGTCGCGACCCGCGACTGGATCAGGTCGGAACTGAAGGACCTGATGCGGGATTTGGAGGAGCGCGGGGCGATCGAGGAGCGGGCGGCGGACGAGGCGGAGCGCGAGCGGCGCTGACCGGGGCCGGTACGGGGCGCTGAGCGGGGCCCGTACGAGTGCGGGCGGCGCGGCGCGGGGTGACGAAGGCGACGCGAGGCCCGGTCGGGCGGGACGCGACGGCGCCGTACCATCGGGTACATGGCTTCCGACACGCCCACACTGCCGAGCGAGGACGCGATCCAGGCGGCGCTCGCGACGGTGAACGACCCCGAGATCCACCGGCCCCTGACCGAGCTGGGCATGGTCAAATCCGTGGAGATCGCGCAGGACGGCGCCGTCGCGGTCACGGTCTACCTGACCGTCTCCGGCTGCCCGATGCGCGACACCATCAACGAGCGGGTCACGGCGGCGGTCGGCGCCGTTCCCGGCGTCACCTCGGTGACGGTCGGCCTCGACGTCATGAGCGACGAGCAGCGCAAGGAGCTGGCCACCGCGCTGCGCGGCGGGCAGGCCGAGCGCGAGGTGCCCTTCGCGAAGCCCGGCTCCCTCACCCGCGTCTACACGGTCGCCTCCGGCAAGGGCGGCGTCGGCAAGTCCTCCGTGACGGTGAACCTCGCCGCGGCGATGGCGGCCGACGGCCTCAAGGTCGGCGTCGTGGACGCGGACATCTACGGCCACAGCGTGCCCCGCATGCTCGGCGCCGACGGGCGCCCCACCCAGGTCGAGAACATGATCATGCCGCCGTCCTCGCACGGCGTGAAGGTCATCTCGATCGGGATGTTCACGCCGGGCAACGCGCCCGTCGTGTGGCGCGGCCCGATGCTGCACCGCGCGCTCCAGCAGTTTCTCGCCGACGTGTACTGGGGCGACCTCGATGTCCTCCTCCTCGACCTCCCGCCGGGCACGGGCGACATCGCGATCTCCGTCGCCCAGCTCGTGCCCAACGCGGAGATCCTCGTCGTGACGACCCCGCAGCAGGCCGCCGCCGAGGTCGCCGAGCGGGCCGGGTCGATCGCGGTGCAGACGCACCAGAAGATCGTCGGCGTCGTCGAGAACATGTCCGGGATGCCGTGCCCGCACTGCGACGAGATGGTCGACATCTTCGGCACGGGAGGCGGTCAGCTCGTCGCGGACGGCCTCACCCGGACGACGGGCGCGCAGGTCCCGGTCCTGGGCGCCATCCCGATCGACGTGCGCCTGCGCGAGGGCGGCGACGAGGGCACGCCCGTCGTCCTCTCCGACCCGGAGTCCCCCGCGGGCAGCGCGCTGCGCACGATCGCGGGCAAGCTCGGCGGGCGCCAGCGCGGCCTGTCGGGCCTCTCGCTCGGCATCACGCCGCGCAACAAGTTCTGAGCTGGCGGTACGACGACGGGGCGCCCTCCGCGCGGAGGGCGCCCCGTCGTCGTACGTCGTCGTCGGCGTCCGTCAGAGGTACGCGCCGAGGTCCTCGACGCGGCTGAAGGCGAGCCCGTACGCGCTCATCCCCCGGCCGTAGGCCCCGAGGTGGACGCCGCTGTCCCCGGCGGTCCCCGCGAGGACCCAGCCGTACTCGGACTCGCGGTAGTGGAAGGGGGTCGGGCGGCCGTCGACGGGGAGGGTCAGGCTCGACCAGACCTCCCCTTCGAGGTCGTCGGCCAGCTCCCAGGCGGCCTCCGTCTGCTGGTCCAGCCAGTCGTCGCGCAGCGTGTGGTCGATCTGGCCGGGCCAGGTGACGGTGAGCAGTCCCGCGCCCGCGAGCCACGCCGCCGAGGAGACCGTCGTGGCCTCCAGCATCCCGGTGCCGTCGGCGGTGCGCCGCCCCTCGTGCGCGGCGACGGTGACGACCGCGGCGAAGCGTTCCTTGTCGGCGCCGCCCTCCGTCCGTACCGAGGGCTCCTCGCCGTGGCCGAGGGAGCCGTGCTCGACGGCCCCGTCCCCGGCGACGGCCGCCTGCATCAGCCAGCGCGGCCCGGTGTACGCGGCGTCGAGGCCGTACCAGGGGAAGGCCGCCCTGCGGTAGAGCGCGTCGTCACGCCGGGACGCCGGGCGCGACGGGCGCGCGCCCTCCGTGCCCTGTGGCTGTCCGTCCACCTGACTCGTGGTCTCCATCGTCGTGGCCGCCTCCTCGCTGTTCCCGGGGCCAACGCCCCGACACGGCAGGATAGCCACCCCCCACCGCGCACACGTCACACGGCGGAGCCGGAACCACGCGGGCGGCGGATGCGGGAGCGCGGGCGGCGGGGCCGGGGAGGGGCGGGAAAGGCGGTACGGGCGCAGCGCGGCGGCTGTCCGGGGGCCGGGCGGGGCGTGGGACCCGAGAGGGCGTACCGCTCGGCCGGGCGCGGCGCTCAGGTGGCGTCGATGTCGTACGGGGGCGGGGTCGCGGCGGCGGGCTCGGGGCGCTTGGTGAGATCGGCCTTGGCGGGGCGCGTGCCGAGGTCGGCCGTGTTGTCGGGCTCGGATTTCTTGCTCAGGTCCGTGAGGGAGCGCTGGTCCTTCGCGATCTCCTCGTCGTCCTCGACGTCCCTGCCGTGGACGGTGTCCGCCAGCTCGTTCATCTCCTTGCGGAAGTCGAGGCTGGAGCGGATGTCGGAGAGGCCGTACTCGTCCTCGCCCTTCGCGAGCTGCTTGCGCACGAAGTTCTTCGGGTGCAGGTCCTCGAACTCGAAGTCCTTGAACTCGGGGCCCAGCTCGCTGCGGATGTCGTTCTTGGCGCTGTCCGTGAACTCACGGATCTTGCGCAGGACCCGCATGCCGTCCTGGATCATCTTCGGCAGCTTGTCGGGGCCGAAGACGAGCACGCCGAGCACGACAACGGTCAGTACCTCGAAAAACCCAACGTCATTGAACACCTGAGAACTCCTCGCGCCGTCCCCGGCGAGCGGCGCGTCCGCCGCACGTCCCCGGGCCTGCCCCACGGTACCCGGCACCTCCCGCCGACGGTACGGTGCCGCCCGTCCCGTTTACGGCTGTGGCCCCGGGGGCTCCGGGGGTTCGCCGAAGCTTGGCCGGGTCTTTGCCTCCGCTCCCTTGTCCCCTCCAGGGGTTCGGTCCGGGGTTCAGTCCGCCGCCTCCAGCGTCACCGTGGCGTGGTGCTCCTTGCCCTCGCGGACGTACGTGAGGCGCAGGCGGTCGCCGGGGCGGTGGGCGCGGATGCGGACGATCAGGTCCTCGGTGGACGTGACGGGCCGGTCGTCGGCCGCGGTGACGAGGTCGCCGGGGGCGAGGCCCGCGCGGTCGGCGGGGCCGCCGGGGGTCACGGCGTCCTTGTCGCCGCCGATGAGGGCGCCGTTCCTGTCCTCGCGGGAGTCGAGCGCGACCCCTATGACGGGGTGGGCGACGCGGCCGTGGGCGAGGAGTTCGCCCGCGACCCAGCGGGCCTGGTTGACGGGGATCGCGAAGCCGAGGCCCACGCTGCCCGCCTGCCCCTCGTCGCTACCGCCCGCGGAGCGTATGGCGCTGTTGACCCCGATGACGTGCCCGGTGGCGTCGAGGAGCGGGCCGCCGGAGTTGCCGGGGTTGAGCGGGGCGTCGGTCTGGAGCGCGTCGACGTAGGAGATGTCGCCCTGTTCGCCCTCGCCCGCGGCGGTCACGGGGCGCTCCTTGGCGCTGATGATCCCGGCCGTGACGGTGTTGGGGAGGTCGAAGGGGGAGCCGAGGGCCACGACCGGGTCGCCGACCCGGACGCCCTCGGAGTCGCCGAGGGCGAGCGGGGTGAGGTTCTTCACGCCGCGCACGCGGACCACGGCGAGGTCGTAGCCCGCGTCCCTGCCGATGACCTCGGCGCGGAGGGTCTGGCCGCCGGAGAAGGTCACGCTGAGCGCGCCGCCTCCGGCGGCCGGGGCGACGACGTGGTTGTTGGTGAGGATGTGGCCCCGGCCGTCGAGGACGAAGCCGGTGCCCGTCCCGGCCTCGGCGGCGCCCGAGGCGCGCAGGGTCACGACGCCGGGCAGTGAGCGCGCCGCGAGGTCGGCGACGCTCCCGGCGGGGCGCTCGGGCCCCGGCGCGGGGGTGGGCAGGACCAGCGTGCGGGGGCCGCCGTCGCGTTCGTAGCGCGCTCCGAGGTAGCCGCCGAGGGTCCCCGTGACGAGCGCGGCGAGGGCGACGGCGACGATCACGCCGCGCCGCCGGGCCCGCACGCCGGGTTCGCCGGACGGTTCGGGGGCGGGCTCGTGCGCGGGCCCGGCGGGCCGGGGAGCGGGCTGCCGTGCGCCGGTCGGGGTCGCCGGGGTGCTCTCCCAGGGGTCGTACCCGGCCCAGGGCTCCGCCGGGCCGTCGTCCGCACCGGCGCGGCCACGCTCACCGAGATCCATGCTCTCCCGCATCTCCACCCACCGGCCGTTCCCTCCACCGGGACCGGCGCACAGGGAAATTGAACCAGGTCGGAGAGGAGGAGCGGCCGGGCTCGGGAGGGGGCGGTACGGCGGGGCGGGCGGGGCGCCCTCCGCCGGGGGCGGGCGGCCCGTACCGCCGGGGGTCCGGGACAAGGCCCGGTCCGCGCGGGAGGGTCAGTCGTCGGCGGCCGGGCGCTGCGGGGACGGCCGCGGGAGCGGGTTCTTCTCCGCCGTCCTGGCCAGGAGGGGGCTCGGGAGGCCTCCGCCGGCCGGGGAGAGGGCGAAGGCGGAGTAGGGGGCGGCGACCGGGAGGGCCGGGGTGCCGGGGAGGAGGGGCGCCGAGAGGAGCAGGGGGCGGGCGTGGCCGCTACGGGTGCCGCTGCCGCCCGAGCGGTTGCCGAGGAGACCGGGGGCGCGGCGGCGCGTGGCCTCGGCGGGCTGGCCCGTCGTGCTCGGTGCGCGCTGCGGGGTGACGCTGCTGCCGCGCGCCTCGGGGACGCCCCCGGTGGGGGCGCCGGAGGAGACGCCGCCGAGGGCGAGCGCCGCGAGCGACACGGCGCCCGCCGCCGCGTAGGCGAAGCGGCGTCCGCGGGAGGACGTACGGGCGCTCTCGCTCTGCGGCGGGGAGTGCACGGGGAAGGGGGCGACGGGGCTCAGCACGGGGGCGAGCGCCGGGCGGGTCAGGGCGGCGACCGCGGCGCGTCCGGCCGGGGAGCCGGGCCGTCCGGCCGCTCCCGGGCTCCCCGCGGGGCGCGGGGGGATGCCGAATCCGGCTCCTCGGCCGCTCGCGAAGGGGGCGAGGCCGCCGGGTCCCTGCTCGGGTCCGAGGTCGTGTCCGTGGTGAGGGCCTCCGGGAAGCCCTTGAAGACGCTCCAGAAGGGCGGGCGGCAGCGCGGGGGCGGCGGCCTGGGCGAAGGCGGTCTTGAGTCGCCGCTGTTCGTCGGCGTCGGCCTTGCAGCGGGGGCAGGTGGCGAGGTGGGAGAGGACTCGCTCACGGGCGTCGTGATCCAGCTCACCGTCCACGAAGGCGGCGAGGCGGTCACCGAGGTGCTGCTCGGAGAGACAGCGCCGGGCGGCTGGGGGACGTGATCCGCTCACGCGCTCGCGCTCCCCCCTCCCAGCGCGGGCACCGGGCTCCTCAGGAGCCCGCGCCGCTCGGCGCGGGCTTCGGGGGAACGGTGCTTGAGGGCCTTGCGGAGCTGGGAGCGGCCCCGGTGGATGCGGCTGCGCACGGTGCCGAGCTTGACGTCGAGGGTCGCGGCGATCTCCTCGTACGAGAGCCCCTCGATGTCGCACAGGACGACGGCGGCGCGGAACTCGGGCGCGAGGGTGTCGAGCGCCTGCTGCACGTCGGCGTCGAAATGGGTGTCGTGGAGGACCTGCTGCGGCGAGGGCTCGCGGCTCGGGAGCCGCTCGGCCGCGTCGTCGCCGAGGGCGTCGAAGCGGATGCGCTGCTTGCGGCGGACCATGTCGAGGAACAGGTTCGTCGTGATGCGGTGCAGCCAGCCCTCGAAGGTGCCGGGGGTGTACGTGGACAGCGAGCGGAAGACGCGGACGAAGACCTCCTGCGTGAGGTCCTCGGCGTCGTGCTGATTGCCCGTGAGGCGGTAGGCGAGGCGGTAGACGCGGGCGCTGTGGGTGCTGACGATCTCCTCCCACGTGGGGGGCGTCCACGCCTTCGATTCCGCGTCGGCGGCGAAGGACGCGGTGCGTACGGAATCGTCGGTGGGGCCGCCCTCACGGGCCGCGCGGGCCTGCGGAAGGGCTCGGTCAGCGGTGTCGGTCACGGATTTCGGCTTGGCGGGCGGTCCGTAACGCCAGGGCGGCGCCGGTTCACCAGCCGCAGCCGCACCTCCCCTGTCAGCTCTGGTGGTGTCCAGTGGAGCACCCACCATAGCCATACGGACCGTTAGCTCCGGATAAGCGATTTTGCCGGGATTGACCTCGGCATCGCCGCTGGTCATCCCGTACGCGCGCCGGGGAGTGCGCCCGTGGACGCGCGCCCTTTCCCGTACCGCTGTCGCGGCCATCCTCCACCTCCCGGACCGGCATCGGACCTGACTTCCCGTGCGGCCGGGCGGCGGGGGCACTGCCCGCGACCGGCGCACACCCACTTAACGTCCGGTCCCATCTGCGGGTTCCCTTGGCCAACGGATACAGTCACGGCCAGGCAACTACGGGGCAAGGAGAGGCTCATTACCGGCAACCGGGAGACGGGCTGGGCGTTCGCCGACGCCTTCGTCGCCGAGGACGAGACGCTGTTGTGGGCCCGGGAGCGGGCCCGCGAGGCGGGCCTGCGTCCGGTGTCCCCCGCCACCGGCGCGGCGCTCGCGCTGCTCGCCGCCTCCGTGGACGCCAAGGCGGTGGCCGAGATCGGCACGGGTACGGGCGTCTCGGGGCTGTACCTGCTGCGCGGGATGCGCCCGGACGGGGTGCTCACGACGGTGGACCCGGAGCCGGAGCGGCAGCAGTTCGCGCGGCAGGCGTTCCGCGCGGCGGGCTTCGCGGGCAACCGGGCCCGGTTCATCCCGGGCCGCGCCCTGGACGTCCTGCCCCGGCTCGCGGACAACGGGTACGACCTCGTCTTCTGCGACGGCGACCGGATGGAGTGCCTGGAGTGCCTGGAGGAGGCGTTGCGCCTGCTGCGCCCGGGAGGCGCGGTGTGCTTCGAGGGCATCTTCGCGGACGGCCGTACGTACGCGGCGGGTCCGCAGCCGGTCGAGGTGGTCCGCCTGCGCGAACTCGTCCGCGCGATACGCGAGCACCCCACCCTCGTCCCGTCCCTGCTCCCGGTGGGGGACGGCCTGCTCAGCGCGGTGGCGCGGTGATCGGGGCCCGCGCATGACCGTGCCCCCCAGTTCGCCGGGCGAGCTGGGGGGCACGGTCAACAAGTGGTGACGTGCTCGGCGGTCACGGTGGGACGTGTGACAGGCCGTGCGGGAGATTTCGTCAGCCGACTACCTTCTTGAGGGCGTCGCCCAGGGCGTCCGCCTCGTCAGGGGTCAGCTCGACGACGAGTCGACCGCCGCCTTCGAGCGGAACGCGCATGACGATGCCCCGCCCCTCCTTGGTCACCTCGAGCGGGCCGTCGCCCGTTCGCGGCTTCATGGCCGCCATGCTCGTTCCCCTTCCTGAAACCAGCTCATCGCAGCCGGCGGCCCCGTCACAGGCGCTGCCTCACCGGCATCGAACACATTGCTTCCGCTGTCATTATCCCGCATGCGGGGGCTTGGTGACCAACATCGAGCGGACTCATCTGCGCAACGCGCTCGTTCAAAACCACTCATTCCGGCGATGTGACTGGAATACTGCCCCACTTCACCCCACACCCGGGCCCTGGTTTTGTTGACGCAGATCACAGGGGCGGGAGGAATGCGGGGGCCTCGTGGGGCCCGTCGTGATCTCGGTCATGCCGGTATCGGGCGCTCGCGAGGATGATGGGACGGTTGCCCGTCCGCCCGGCAGCGGAGCCCGGCGGAGGGCTGGATCAGAGGGGATCTCCTTCATGGCCGACTCCGTCCTGTACGACGTGACCGACGCGCTCGCCACGATCACGCTCAACCGCCCCGACGCCATGAACGCCCTCGACACGGCGACGAAGGAGGCGCTGCGGGACGCCCTCCAGAACGCGGCGGCCGATCCCGGGGTGCGGGCCGTGCTGCTCACCGCGACGGGGCGGGCCTTCTGCGTCGGGCAGGACCTCAAGGAGCACGTGGCCAACCTCCAGCGGGACAGGGAGACGGGCGACGGCGGCACGATGAGCACGGTGCGCGAGCACTACAACCCGATCGTGCGGGCGATCACGGCGATGCCGAAGCCGGTCGTCGCGGGCGTGAACGGGGTCGCCGCCGGGGCCGGTTTCGGTTTCGCGCTGGCGGCGGACTACCGCGTCGTCGCGGACACGGCCACGTTCAACACGTCCTTCGCCGGGGTCGCGCTCACCGCCGACTCGGGGCTCTCCTTCACGCTCCAGCGCGCCGTGGGGCACAGCCGGGCGAGCGACTGGCTGCTGTTCCCGCGCAACATCAGCGCGCGGGAGGCGTACGAGCTGGGCCTCGTGAACCGTCTCGTCCCGGCCGCCGAACTGGCGGACACGGCGCTGGAGGTCGCGCGGAAGCTCGCCCAGGGCCCGACCGTGGCGTACGCCTCGCTCAAGGGCTCGCTCGCGTACGCGGCCTCGCACACGCTCGACGAGGCGCTCGACAAGGAGGACGAACTCCAGACGGTCGCGGGTACGTCCGAGGACCACGTGATCGCGGTGGAGGCGTTCCTGAAGAAGGAGAAGCCGCGCTACCTGGGGCGCTGAGACGGGCGCGGGTGCGGGAGCGGCCGAGGCGCGCGGGATGGGGCGGGGATACGCCGGACGGGCAGGGGTACTCCGGACGGACGGGGGTGCGTGGGCCGTCGGAGCGCGCCGGACGGGCAGGGGTGCGCGTGCGGGGTGCCTCCCCGCGCGGCCGGTCGCCCCGGTCGCGTACGTACCGGGCCGGGGCCCGCGCGTTCAGCCCTCCCGCCCCTCCCCCGGCTCCCGTCCCGGCCGGTCCGCGCGGCCCCTGCCGCGCGCCGCGCAGGCCACGAGGTGGTCGTCGACGAGTCCGCACGCCTGCATGAGCGCGTACGCCGTCGTGGGGCCGACGAAGCGGACGCCCTCCTTCTTGAGGCCCTTCGCGAGCGCGGTGGACTCCTCGGTGACGGCGGGCACGTCGGCGGTCGTGCGCGGGGCGGGGCGGCTGCCGGGGGCGGGGGCGAAGGACCAGAGGTACGTGGTCAGTTCGCCGGGCGCCCAGCCGGCGAGGAGGCGGGCGTTGGCGAGGACGGCGTCGATCTTGCGGGCGTTGCGGATGATCCCGGCGTCGGCGAGGAGGCGGGCGCGCTCGGCGGGCCCGTAGGCGGCGACGGCGGTCAGCTTGAAGTCGTCGAACGCGGTGCGGAAGGCGGGCCTGCGGCGCAGGATCGTGAGCCAGGAGAGCCCGGACTGGAAGGCTTCGAGGCTCAGCCGCTCGAAGAGCGCGTCGTCGCCGAGGACCGGCCTGCCCCACTCCTCGTCGTGGTAGCCGAGGTAGTCGGGGGCGCTCAGGCCCCAGGGGCAGCGGAGTCTGCCGTCGGGGCCCGGGAGCGCGCCGGTCGCGGTCACGGCCGCTCGCCCTCCTCGGCGATCCGCGCGGGGCGGCTCGCGAGCGCCGACTCCAGGTCGGCGATGCGGGCCTCGCGTTCGGCGAGTTCGGCGGCGAGGCGGGCGAGGGCCTCGTCGACGTCGCCCATGCGGTAGCCGCGCAGGGTCTGCGGGAAGCGGAGCGCCTCGATGTCGGCGCGGCGCACGGGCCGGTCGGCGGGGAGCGGGTCGGTGAGCCGCTCGGGCGGGGCCTCGGGCAGGGCGGCGCCCTCGCCGTGGCCGAGCACGGCGAGCGTGACGGCGCCGACCACCACGACCAGCGCGATGACCAGGAACCAGAACATCAGCATGCGTCTTCCCCAAGTCCCCGGGCGCGGTCCCCGCCCGGTGCTCTTCTCGTACGGCCCGCCCGACGACCGGTGCCGCGTGGCCACGATCGTGCCACGTCCGGGCGCGGGCTAGGGTCGCAGGCGGCCCGGGAGCCGTGATCACGGGTGACTGCTTGGGGCCTTCGGCCCGGAAGGGAAGCGCTGGGATGTTGCGTCTGGGCCGCAGGGAGTTCGGCGAGCACGAGCCGGTGATCATGGCGATCGTGAACCGGACCCCGGATTCCTTCTACGACCAGGGGGCGACCTTCGCCGACGAGCCCGCCCTCACGCGGGTCGAGCGGGCGGTCGCGGAGGGCGCGGCGATCATCGACGTCGGCGGGGTGAAGGCGGGGCCCGGCGAGGAGGTGAGCGCCGAGGAGGAGGTACGGCGCACGGCGGGCTTCGTCGCGGAGGTGCGGCGGCGCTTCCCCGAGGTCGTGATCAGCGTGGACACGTGGCGGCACGAGGTGGGCGAGGCGGTGTGCGCGGCGGGCGCGGACCTGATCAACGACGCGTGGGGCGGCGTGGACCCGAGGCTCGCGGAGGTCGCGGGGCGGTACGGGGCCGGGATCGTGTGCACGCACGCGGGCGGCGCCCGGCCCCGTACGAGGCCGCACCGCGTCGCGTACGAGGACGTCATGGCCGACATCCTCCGGGTGACGACGGCCCTCGCGGAGCGCGCCGTCTCGCTCGGCGTCCCGCGCGAGTCGGTCCTCATCGACCCGGGCCACGACTTCGGCAAGAACACCCGCCACTCCCTGGAGTCGACGCGCCGCCTCCCCGAGATGGCGGCGACGGGCTGGCCCGTCCTCGTCTCGCTCTCCAACAAGGACTTCGTGGGCGAGACCCTGGACCGCCCGGTGAAGGAACGGCTCCTCGGCACGCTCGCGACGACAGCGGTCTCGGCGTGGCTCGGCGCGCGGGTCTACCGCGTCCACGAGGTCGCGGAGACCCGCCAGATCCTCGACATGGTCGCGTCGATCGCGGGGTGGCGCGAACCGGCGGTCGCGCGGCGGGGGCTGGCCTGAGGCGGTCCGCCTCCGGCCGGACACCGGCCCGGCGGCGCGGGGCTTCCGTGCGGCCCTCCGGACAGAGCCTGCCGGTCGATGGCGAACGAAAGCGGGCGGCCTCCTGAGGAGGCCGCCCGCACCGACCGCTGTCCGGCCGGGCTCCCGTCGCCCGGCCGCAGACCGGCTCTACGTCAAATCCTGCCTTCGATGGTGTAGTTCCCGCTGCCACCGGGGCCGATGCACCTGACCTGGCTGTAACCGAGCTGCTGGGCCCACTCCGCGGCGTCGTCAAGACATGCCTGCATGCTCGCGTACTTGGCGCCCCCCATCACCACCCAGTTGCCGTGGGTCCGGCCGGTGTCGGCGGAAGCGGTGCCCGCGTAGGTCATGGGTATGGTGACTGCCGCCGCGACGGCTACGAAGGCGGAGAGGACGCGAGACCGGGTCGACTTCATGGTTCTCCTCGTTGCTGGGTGGAAGAGCCGTTCGGCCTGATGCCGCCTCAGGAGCGCCCACGCGCTGTTCCTGAGCCGACGTCAGACTTCACGAACGATCCAGTGCCCCGAAGACCCGGCCGAACACCCACGGAATCCGGACCGCTTTCCCGCGCACCTCCCCGGCGAGCCGCACCCCTCGGCACCGCGAAGGCGGAGCCGACGCGTCGATCCGAGGCGGTCGACAGCCCGGCAACTACGCCGTAAGTCCACCCGACTTGACGCCCGCCACGAAACCCGCGAATGCCGAAGACGTGACCGCGAGGACCGGGCCGATCGCGCACTTCGAGTCCCGCACGGGGACCAGGCCGTGTGAGGCGACGAGATCGGCGGCCACCTCCACGCACGCACCACCGTTGTTGGCGCTGTAGGAGGACTTGAACCAGTTGAGGCCAGCAAGGGTGGGCATCTGGGTTCTCCTTCTCGGCTGTTGAGCGGGCGTACTTCCACGCGCACACCCGTGGCTCGATGGTGCGCCCGCAAGGCGTCACGCGCAGCGGCGCGTTCAGACATGACGAAGCCCGCCGGTCCCCGGAAGGGGGCGGTGGGCTGTCGTACGTGCCGGGCTCGATCAGGCGGAGAACTCACCGGACTTGACGCCCGCCACGAAACCGGCGAACGCCGAGGAAGCGACCGTGAGAACCGGACCGGCCACGCACTTCGAGTCACGCACGGGGACGACACCGCGCGAGGCGACGAGATCGGCGGCCACCTCCACGCACGAGCCCCCGTTGTTGCCACTGTAGGAGGACTTGAACCAGTGGAGAGGTTGGGTCGTCACGATGTTCCCTTTCGTACGCGTTCGATCACGGCCGCTGACTCTGCCTGGGGCAGCGATTCGACCTGCAGGTGATGGTAGGCCGTGAGAAGAGGCTGTACGTAGCGCAATTCGCGCTCCAAATGCCCCCGCTGGGCGGATTCCGTGTATGCCACGTGCGCCCCGTTCCGCAACGTCAGAAGGTTGGCCGGGAAGTCAAGAGCCCGGTGCTCCCCCATCGAGAACGGCGCCACTTGCAGCACGGTGTTGGGAAGAGCCGCGAAGTCGAGAAGCCGCTGATACTGCTCAGCCATGCCCTCCGCACCACCAACACAACGACGCAGTGCACCCTCGTCGATGACCATGAAGATCTTCGGCGGCGCCTCTCGCTCAAGAGCGCCTTGCCGCGCAAGCTGACGCGACATCCGTTCCTGCGCCTGCTGCGAGGTGATGGCACCTCGCGCCATCACCGTCGCCTGAATGGCCTCGGCGTACTGACGGGTCTGCACGATCCCGGGCAGAGCACCCAGCTCGAAGACCCGGATCTCAACCGCCTGACCCTCCAGGACGAGGTAGTCGTCGAAGCCGTCCAATATCGCCGGGTTCCGCAGCGCGTCGCCCTGCTGGGTCAGGGCATCACCCGTGCCGAACACTCGGTCAGCACGTGCAGTGAACTTGGCAGTTGCATTTCGCGAACCAATTTCGACGCCTGAAATATGCGAGGGGGCATATCCCATCCGCGCACCCAACTCCGGCTGTGTCCAGCCTCGCTGTTCCCGCAAGCTACGCAAACGCGCACCGAAGGCCGCGCGCGGGCCTCCGTCGGGGTCGAGCGTTCTGCGGTTGACCATGAATCCCCCGGCCTATCTGCCAACAGGATGAAACTTGATAGCTCGTTCAGGCTAGTTCAGCCTGGGGACTCCCGGTAGCCGCTTCGCTACAAAGAGGAGTGATCCGCATGCCCGTTCCCTTCCCTCCCCCCGCCGACGACTGCCCCGTCTGCGAACGGCTCCGTGCCGTCGAGCGGGACGCCGAGGCCGCCGGGGACCTCTCCAAGGCGACCGACTGCCGCGTTCTGCGCGCGCGGCACCCGCACGGGAAGGGCGAGGGCGCGTGAGCGGGCGGGTCGCGGGGAGGGTCGCCACCCTGGAAGTCGGCACCGTCTTCCTCGCCACCTCGCGTGGTGGGGACGCTTCCGGGGGGTGGTTGCTCGCGCGGGCGAGGCTGGAGGACGTGGCCGAGGCGGCGGGGTGGTTGCGCGGGGAGGCGTGTCGGCTCGCCGATCGGCTCGATCCCGAGCCCGGGGCCCGGTGGGCCCGCGCGGGGGCCGTTCACCAGGCCACCGGGCCGGGACCTGACGCTCCGGCCGCCCTGCGGGCGTGGGCCGTGGACGCGGAACGGCAGTCGCTCGTACGGGAGTTGCTGCGCCTCCGGCAGCCCTTCGCCCTGCGCTTCCCCGATCCAGGGGGTGCCTGGTACGAGCTGGGCGCGGGCCCGGTTCCCGCGTACGCGTCGCGCGCGGACGGCGCGCAGGGGCCGCCCCGTTGCGAGGCGGCCGGGCACGTCACGCCGTACGTGGCCGAAATGGCGCTCAACGCGGCCCGCACGCCCGGGGACCCGCCCCGTACGCTCGTGCGCTGCGCGCTCGCCCCCCATCTCACGTGCGAACACGAGGGAATCGTGCGGGAGCTGCGCGGACCGGGCGGGCACGTATGGGGCTCGTTCGGGATCGGGGTCCCCGTGTGGCGCCTGCGCGTCGCGGGGCCTTGTTCCCGGCAGGCGGGACGCGAGCCCTGCGGTCTCTACGCGGACCACCCGGGCGCTTGCGTCCCCGCCGTCTGAACCACCGGGGAAACGGGGGTCTGCCTCAGACCCCCGCCTCCTTCGTGACCAGCGCCACCGCTTCGTCCACGTCGTCCGTCAGGTGGAAGAGGTCGAGGTCGCCCGGGTTGGCCTTGCCCTCGGCGATGAGGGTGTCCCGGAGCCAGTCGACGAGGCCGCCCCAGTACGCCGTGCCGAAGAGGACGATCGGGAAGCGGGTGACCTTCTGGGTCTGGACGAGGGTCAGCGCCTCGAAGAGTTCGTCCAGCGTGCCGAAGCCGCCGGGGAGGACGACGAAGCCTCTCGCGTACTTGACGAACATCACCTTCCTCACGAAGAAGTAGCGGAAGTTCACCGCGATGTCGACGTACTTGTTGACCCCTTGCTCGAAGGGAAGCTCGATGCCCAGGCCGACCGACGTTCCCTGCGCCTCCCAGGCGCCCCGGTTCGCCGCCTCCATCGCACCGGGGCCGCCCCCGGTGATCACCGCGTAACCGGCCTCCGTCAGGGCGCGGCCGAGCCGGACCCCGAGCGCGTACTCCGGTGAATCGGGGCTCGTCCGGGCGGAGCCGAAGACGCTGATGGCCGGGGGGAGTTCGGCGAGCGCGCCGAAACCGTCGACGAGCTCGGACTGCATCCGCATGACCCGCCAGGGGTCCGTGTGCACCCAGTCCGTGTCACCGCGCGAGTCGAGCAGCCGCTGGTCCGTCGTCCCGGGCTGCACCTGGTCGCGCCTGCGTACCACCGGTCCCAGACGCTGTTCCTCCACCGGGCCGTTCGATTCGAGACTGGCCATCGCGCTCCCCTCTCATTCGTGCGTCCGGACAGCGTAGGACCTCCGGCGTGGCCTGCGGCGCAAGCGGAGATGAGCAGGGAGTGGTGGCGGCGCGAAGGAGCGGAATCCGGCTGCCCGCACACCCCCCGCCCCGAGGCCCGCAGGGCCGAGCAGCGTCGGCAGAGGCGAAGGGAGCGCGACGGTGTCGAGGCGCCCGTCGCGCGCAGGTCGTGAGGAACGAGCGACCGAGCACGTCGGGTGACTCGACACCGGCATCGGCGCTCCCGGAGGCGAAGCCGACGCAAAAAAAGGGGCGAAGCCGACGCAAAAGGAGAGTTCAGCTCGTGAGCCAGGCGCGCAGGCGTTTCTCGGCCGCCAGGACGTGGCGGATCTCGACGTTCTCCTCGCGCTTGTGGGCGAGCAGGGGGTTGCCCGGGCCGTAGTTGACGGCCGGGATGCCGAGGGCGCTGAAGCGGGCCACGTCGGTCCAGCCGAACTTGGGGCGCGGCGTGCCGCCCACGGCTTCGAGGAACGCGGCGGCGGCCGGGTGGGTCAGGCCGGGGCGCGCGGCGGGGCTGTGGTCGTCCACGACGAAGTCCGTGACGCCGCAGCCCGCGAAGACCTCCTCGACGTGCGCGAGCGCCTCGTCCCCGGAGAGGTCGGGGGCGTAGCGGTAGTTGACGGTGACGACGCACGCGTCCGGGATGACGTTCCCCGCGACGCCGCCCTCGATCCGTACGGCGTTGAGCCCCTCGCGGTACTCCAGTCCGTCCACGAGCGGGCGGCGCGGCTCGTACGCGGCGAGGCGGTCCAGGATCGGCGCGGCGGCGTGGATCGCGTTGGAGCCCATCCAGGAGCGCGCCGAGTGGGCGCGTTCGCCGCGCGTGTGGAGGTGGACGCGCAGGGTGCCCTGGCAGCCGCCCTCGACCTCGCCGTCCGAGGGTTCGAGCAGGACGGCGAAGTCGCCCGTGAGCCAGTCGGGGTGGGCGCTCGCGAGGTGGCGGAGGCCGTTGCGGTCGGCGGCGACCTCCTCGTTGTCGTAGAAGACGAAGGTGAGGTCGCGGTTGGGGGCCGGGACCGTCGCGGCGAGGCGCAGCTGTACGGCGACGCCCGCCTTCATGTCGCTCGTGCCGCAGCCCCACAGGAGCCCGTCCGCGTCGAGCCGCGAGGGCACGTTGCCGGCGATCGGGACGGTGTCGATGTGCCCGGCGAGCACGACTCGCTCGGGGCGGCCGAGCCGGGTGCGGGCGACGATGTTGTTGCCGTGGCGGTCGACGGTGAGGTGCGGCAGCGGGCGCAGGGCCGCCTCGATCGCGTCGGCGAGCGGCCCCTCCTCGCCGCTGACGGACGGCACGTCGACGAGGGCGGCCGTGAGGGCCCCCGCGTCGAGCCCGAGGTCGAGCACGGGCGCCGCTGCGGCGGGCCCCGAGGGGCTGGGGGCGGTGGTGTCACGCATGCGGCGAGCCTAACGCGGGCCCCCGCGCGGGTACGGGGCCGCTCCGCCCCGCCCGCCGTGCCCCCGCTTCCCGGCGCCCCCTGCCCGTACGGGCCGCGCACAGGCGGCGCACAGGTCCCTGCGGTCCCCCGGGGACCGCCCCGCACGGACCCCGTCCCACAGCCCGCGCACAGTGTTCCGGCGTCTCCCGCGAGGGGGCTGGTCCGGCGCCGCGGAGCCGTTACCTTATGGGCGTGCCCGAGCCTTCGCCCTCCCGTCCCTTGCGCCGTCGCAGGCTGCTCCGTTACGGGGCCGCGCTGACCGTCTCGTGCGCGCTCGCCGGTTACCTCGTGGTGCGCTTCGGGCCCGACGCGCAGCACGCGCGGCCCGGCTGCGAGGTCGTCTCGGCGGACGGCGGGAGGACCACGTACTCCTTCGGCGCCGACCAGGCGGTGAACGCGGCGACGATCGCGGCCGTGGGCACCTCGCGCGGGATGCCCGAACGGGCCGTGACGATCGCCCTCGCGACCGCGCTCCAGGAGTCGGGACTGCGCAACCTCGACCACGGCGACCGCGATTCGGTCGGCCTCTTCCAGCAGCGCCCCTCGCAGGGCTGGGGCACGGTCGCGCAGATCATGGACCCCGTCTACAGCGCGGGGAAGTTCTACCAGCGGCTCGACAAGGTCGACGGGTACGCGAGCCTGCCGCTCACGGTCGCCGCGCAGAAAGTGCAGCGCTCCGCCTTCCCCGACGCCTACGCGAAGCACGAGCCCGACGCGGCCCTCCTCGCCGCCGCGCTCACCGGGCGGGCCGCGGCCTCCCTCACGTGCGAGTCCACCGTGCCGGACGGCACGGGCGATCCCTCGGCGGTACGCGCCGCGCTCATCAGGGACTTCGGCGCGGGCGTGCTCCCCGGCGCCCCCGAGGCGAGGCAGAAGGCGACGGCCGCCGCCACGACCGCCTCGCCCTCCCCCGTCGAAGGCACGTTTTCCCGGGGCGGGGCGCCCGCGCGCACCCGCACCGTCGTCGTCCCGGTCGCCGGGGCCGGGACCGCGAAGGGCGCGAAGGGTGCGAAGGCCGCGAAGGACGGGCGGCGCGGCTGGGAACTCGCGCAGTGGGCCGTCGCGCACGCCTCGGTCCTGCACCTCTCCGAGGTCGCCTACGCGGGCCGCGAGTGGCGCGCCTCGGGCACGGGCCACACGTGGCGCGAGGTGGCTGCGGACAAGGGCGACGGCGGGGCGGGCGGCGCGAAGGGCGCGGGCGGCCCGGCGGACGTACGCATCGTCACGGCCCCCTGAGCGACCCCGCGCGCCCCGTGCGCCGCGCACGCCTCGCGGGCTCAGCCGTACGACACCTCGCCCTCCCGGGGGACCGCGGGGCCCCGCCCGAAGAGGCACCCGGGGCGGAGAAGCGCAGGTCGGGGGCGGTGCGGAGGTCATCCGCCGCACGGTGCGGCGGGAGGCCGACAATACGACGCATTGCGAACTCTTTGCCCAGGCGTCCCGCAACCTTCGCCCGGCTCACGCGGTAGTCACGGCGTCCGGGGCCCCGGTGGGTCCCGTACGCATTCACTGATCCCCCGCGAAGGAGCACCATGTCCAAGCCCCTCACCCGCCGCCTCGCCGGTGCCGCGCTGCTGCTCGCCGCCGGTGCCGCGCCCGTGATCGGCGCGGCCGGCGCCGCGAACGCAGCCGAGCTTCCCTCGACGCAGGGCCTCGGGGTCTCCTCGCTCGACGGCGACGCCGTCGGCTCGACCGTCGACGGTGCCGCCAAGGGCGCCGCGCAGACGCTCGGCGAGACCGGAGGCAAGGCGGTCGGCAAGGCGGCGCCCGAGGCCGGGAAGCTCGTCGGCCACGCCGGGCACACCGTCGCCCCCGTCACGGAGCGCGCGGGCAACGGCGACCTGCTCGGCGGCGCGGGCAAGACCGTCAGCGGCACCGGCAAGGGCGGCGGCCTCACCGGCGGCCTCGGCGGCCTCCTCCCCACGAAGGGTCTCCCGCTCGGCTGAGCCGGAAACGACGCAGGAGGGCCGGGGCCCGGGGAGCGCGAACTCCCCGGGCCCCGGCCCGTCCCGTGCGCGTACACGCCAGTGCGGGGACGCGCGCGCCCCGAGGCGGTCCGGTCCGGTCTCAGGCAGAGAGCCGCGCCACCGCCGAGGCGATCCGCTCGTCGCTCGCCGTCAGGCCGACGCGCACGAACCGCTCGCCCGCCTCCCCGTAGAAGTCGCCGGGGGCCACGAGGATGCCGAGCGAGGCGAGGTGCGCGACCGTCTCCCAGCAGGACTCGCCGCGCGTCGCCCACAGGTAGAGGCTCGCCTCGCTGTGCTCGATGCGGAAGCCGTGGTCGAGCAGGGCGGTGCGCAGCGCCGTGCGGCGGGCCGCGTAGCGCTCGCGCTGCTCCTCGACGTGCTTGTCGTCGCCGAGCGCCGCCGCCGTCGCGGCCTGGACGGGCGCGGCCGTCATCATGCCGCCGTGCTTGCGGACCTGGAGCAGCGGGCCGAGCACGCCCGGGTCGCCGACGACGAACGCGGCGCGGTACCCGGCGAGGTTGGAGCGCTTCGAGAGCGAGTGGACGGCGACGATGCCCTCGTGACTGCCGCCGCACACGTCGGGGTGCAGCACCGAGACCGGGTCGGCCTCCCAGCCGAGTTCGAGGTAGCACTCGTCGCTCAGGACGAGGACGCCGTGCTCGCGCGCCCACGCGACGATCCGGGTCAGCTCGTCCTTGCCGAGGACGCGGCCCGTCGGGTTGGACGGCGAGTTGAGCCACAGGACGCGCAGGCCCTCGGGGTCGAGCGTCGTCGGGTCGTCGTAGACCACGTGCTCCGCGCGGGCGAGACGCGCGCCGACCTCGTAGGTGGGGTAGGCGAGGCGCGGGTAGGCGACGCGGTCGCCGGGGCCGATGCCGAGCTGGAGCGGGGCCCAGGCGACGAACTCCTTGGAGCCGACGACGGGCAGGACGTGGCGGTGGCTCAGGCCGCGCGCGCCGAGGCGCCGCTCCGCCCACTCCACGATCGCGTCGCGCAGCTCCGGCGTGCCCCACACCGTCGGGTAGCCGGGCGAGTCGGCGGCGGCGCTCAGGGCGTCCTGGACGAAGCCGGGCACGGGGTCGACGGGGGTGCCGACGGAGAGGTCGACGATCCCCTCCGGGTGCGCGGTCGCGGTCTTCTTGTACGGCTCCAGCTTGTCCCAGGGGAAGCCGGGGAGCAGCGCGTCGAGCGGCTGCGGGTGTGCGGGCACGGTGGCTCTTTTCGGGCGAGAGGGCGAGGGGACGGGGGGCGGTGGCGGGTCCGGTGCGGGTGGCGGTGCGTCACCCGTACCGGAAACGCGCAGGTCCCGCCGGTGCGGGTGCACGGGCGGGACCGGAAGTGCGCGGGCGCACCGGGGAAGCGGGGACGGGCCCGAGGGGCCCGCGGCTCACCCGTTCTGCGGCGGAAGGGCGGCGACGAAGGGGTGGTCGCGCTCGATCAGGCCCAGCTTGCTGGCCCCGCCGGGCGAGCCCAGCTCGTCGAAGAACTCGACGTTCGCCTTGTAGTAGTCCTTCCACTCCTCGGGGGTGTCGTCCTCGTAGAAGATCGCCTCGACCGGGCAGACCGGCTCGCAGGCACCGCAGTCGACGCACTCATCCGGGTGGATGTAGAGGGAACGCTTCCCCTCGTAGATGCAGTCGACCGGGCACTCCTCGATGCAAGCCTTGTCCTTGACGTCGACACAAGGCTGCGCGATGACGTAGGTCACGCTGTCGTTCCTCCTCGATAGGGCGCTGGCGGGCCCGTCCTGGGGGTCCCGCCGCCTGGCGCGCGCGGGAGCGGCGTCGTCGATGCCCGGCACCTAGTATCTCCGCTCGGGGTCATGATCCGAACAGGAGGGGCGGTCCACACCATGGAATTCGCGGCGGGAGCACGCCTTGAAGTCCGTATCAGTGCGTCTGACGTGGGCAAACGGGTCACCGTGCGGAGTGTCGCCGAAGAGGCCGCACCCGGTGCCGCTTTCACGGACACGGTGGGCATTCTCACATCCTGGGACGAGGGCGCGCTGCTCGTGACCCGGCGGGACGGGACGCGGGTGCGGCTCGCGGAGGACGCGGTGGTCGCGGCGAAGGTCGTCCCGGCGGCCCCGGCGCGCAGGCGCGGTCCCGCCGCGGACTACGCGGAGCTGGCGGGGGTTCAGGAGCGGGGCTGGCGGGCGGTGGAGCGGGAGGCGCTCGGCGGCTGGCTGCTGCGGGCCTCGGTGGTGGACGGCGCCGGGTTCACGCGGCGCGCCAACTCCGTGCTGCCGCTCGGGGACCCGGGGATGCCGCTCGCGCGGGCCCTCGACCGGGTGCGGGAGTGGTACGCGGCGCGAGGACTGCCCGCGTACGCGCAGCTCGCGACCGGTGCGGGGGACACGCAGGAGGTGCTGGCCGCCGCGCTGGAGGAGCACGGGTGGCGGCGCGAGGTGTCGGCGCTCGTGATGGTCGGCGCGCTCGCGCCGCTCGCCGAGCTGGGCCCCGAGCCGACCGGGCCCCTGGCGGTCGCCGCGCCGGTCGCGGAGGGCCCCGAGGCGGTCGATCCGGGGGTGCGGCTCGGCAGGACGCCGGACGAGGCGTGGCTGCGGCGTTACAACCGCGCGGCGGGCGCGGAGCCGGGCGGGGTGCCGCCGGGGGTGCTGGCCGTGCTCGCGAGCGGGCCCTCGCCCTGGTTCGCGCGGATCGACGGCGCGGGCGACGACGCGACGCCGGTTGGCGCGGCGGGCGTTGACGCGGTGGGCGTTGACGCGGCGCGGGCCGTCACGGCGGGCGTTGACGCGGCGGACGGGGAGACGGCCTCCGGTCGTAGGGATTTCGTACATACGGACAAGGGGGCGTCCGGGCCCGCCGGGGTGCCGGATGCGATCGGGCGGTGCGTCGTGGACGGCCGCTGGGCCGGATTCGCGGCGGTCGAGGTGGCCCCCGAGCGGCGGCGGCGCGGGCTCGCGCAACGCGTCATGGGGGCGCTCGCGCGGACGGCGCTCGCGGAGGGCGCCTCGGCGGCGTGGCTCCAGGTCGAGCGGGACAACGAGGCGGCCGTCGCGCTCTACACGCGGCTCGGCTTCACGGTCCATCACCACTACCACCACTACCGGGCCCCGGAGGCGGCGTGAACCGGGCCGAGCGCAGGGCGCTGTTCGCCGCCGAGGCGCGCGAGGAACGGCCCTCGCTCTCGCGCCTGTGCCTGCTGCTCGCGGCCGAGGGCGACGAGAAGCTGACCCCGGCGGGCATCGACGCGGCGGAGGCCGCACTCGACCGGCTCGCGGGCACGCTGCCCTTCCGCCCCGGCGGCCCCGCGGACTGGGCGCGGGCGCTGCGCGAGGTGCTGGGCGCGCGCGAGGGCTTCCACGGGGAGCCCGGGGACTACGCGCGCCTGGAGTCCTCGCTCCTGCACGAGGTGCTGCGGCGCAGGAGGGGGCTGCCGATCCTGCTCTCGGTGGTGTGGATCGAGGTGGCGCGGCGCGCGGGCGCGCCGGTGCACGGGGTCGCGCTGCCGGGCCACTTCGTGGTGGGCCTCGGCGAGCCGGGCGACGTCCTCGTGGACCCGTTCGGCGCGGGCAGTCTCCTGGACCGTACGGAGGCGGCCGACCTCGTGGAGCGCACGACGGGCGGCCCGCTGACCCCGGACCGCCTCTCCCCGGCGGGCCCGCTGGAGATCGTCCGGCGCGTCCTCGGCAACATCACCGCGTGGGCCACGTCCCGCCCCGAGCGCACGGACGTCGCCCTGTGGGCCGCCGAACTGGGCCTCCTGCTGCCCTCGCACCCGGCGGAGCTGCGCCGCGAGCGGGCGAGGCTCCTGGTGCGAAGGGGCGACTACCTGGAGGCGGCGGCGGAGTTCGAGCGGTACGCGGAGGTCGTCGAGGCGGTCTCGGGGGAACTCGCCGAGTCCGTGCGGGCGGAGGCGAGGGGCGCGCGGGCGCGGCTCAATTGAGGGTGACCGCCACGGGGACCCCTCACAGCCACCCCTTCTCCCGCGCGATGCGCACCGCGTCGGCGCGGTTGCGGGCCGCCAGCTTCTGGATCGCCGTCGAGAGGTAGTTGCGGACGGTGCCCTGGGACAGGTGGAGGGCCGTGGCGAGTTCGGCGTTGCCCGCGCCTCCGGCGGCGGCGCGCAGGACCTCCGCCTCGCGGGTCGTGAGCGGGTTGGCGCCCTCGGCGAGCGCGGCGGCGGCGAGGGCCGGGTCGATGACGCGTTCCCCGGCGAGCACCTGGCGCACGGCGGCGGCGAGTTCGGCCGCCGGGGCGTCCTTCACGAGGAAGGCGCTCGCGCCCGCCTCCATCGCGCGCCGCAGGTACCCGGGCCTGCCGAAGGTCGTGAGGATGACGACGCGGACGCCGGGCAGCGCGTCGCGCAGCGCGGCGGCGGCGTCGAGCCCCGTCATCCCGGGCATCTCGATGTCGAGCAGCGCCACGTCCACGGCGTGGGCCCGCGCGGCGGCGAGCACCTCGTCCCCGCGCGCGACCTGCGCGACCACGGTCATGTCGCCCTCCAGGCCGAGCAGCGCCGCGAGCGCCTCGCGCACCATCGCTTGGTCCTCGGCGAGCAGGAGGCGTACGGGGGGCCGCGTCGTCATGCGGGCAGCTTAGGCGGCTCCCCCACCGGCGCGTCGTCCAGCGGTACGCGCGCGCTCAGGACGAAGCCGCCGCGCCGCCCCGCGCGGGCCTGGCCCGTCGTCAGGGTGCCGCCGACCTCCGCGAGGCGTTCGCTCAGGCCCGTCAGCCCGTGACCGGCCGACGCGCCCGCCGCGCCCTCGCCGTCGTCCTCGACGCGCAGCTCCAGGTACGGGCCCTGGAGGCTCTGGCGGCGCGTGAGGCTCACGTCGCAGGCGCGGGCGCCGCTGTGCCGTACGACGTTGGTCACGGCCTCGCGCAGGACCCAGGCGAGCGCGGCGGCGGGCTCCGGGGGCAGCGCGGGCGCCTCCTCGGGGAGCCGCGCCTCGATGCCGGCCGTGGCGAGGGCGATGCGGGCGCCCGCGAGTTCGCCGTCGAGCGTCGGCTGCCGGTAGCCGCCCACGGCGGCGCGCACGTCGGTGAGCGCCTGGCGGCCGACCTGCTCGATCTCGGTGACCTGGCGCGCCGCCTCGGCGGGGTGCGCGGGCAGCATGCGGCCCGCCAGTTCGCTCTTGAGCGTGATGAGCGAGAGGGAGTGGCCGAGCAGGTCGTGCAGGTCGCGGGCGAGGCGCAGCCGCTCCTCGTTCGCCGCGAGCTGCGCCACGGTCGCGCGGGCGCGGCGCAGCTCGACGGTCGTGCGGACCAGTTCCCGTACGCCCGTCATCGCGAACCCGCCGAGCAGGACGGGGATCACCGTGTCCCACGCGGGGTCGTGGCCGCGCAGCGGCGGGAGGACGAGGAGCAGCGCGGCCGAGGCGACGACCGCGTACCGCGAGTACGGCAGCGGCAGCGCGGCGGCGCACGAGACCGCGAAGTACACGAGCAGGACGTACCAGGACTCGCCGAGCCCGAGCGGCAGCGCGACGGCGAGGACGATCATCAGGCCGAGCAGCACGAGGGTGCGGACGGTCGCGTACGCGCGGGTGACGTCCCGTACGACGAGCGTCAGGTAGCACGCCACGAACAGGAGCAGCCCCGCCCACCCGGCGGCGCGCGCGGGTGCCGTGTGCGCGCCGCCGAGCAGGTCGTCGAGCGGATCGATCAGGAAGACGAGCCAGACCCCGATCCACAGGACCTTGCCGCGCACCTCGCGCCGGTTGCCCGGCGGGTTGCCGATGAGCGCGGGACGGGCGAGCGAGGCGAGCGCGCGGAGGGTGCGGGAGCGGGGTTCGCTGCTCTTCATCGGTGCCGTCGCGCCTTCGGTCGTCATCGGTGCCGTCACGCCTTCAGAGTGTCCCTGCGGTACAGCCGGGCCGCGACCGCCGTGAAGACGAGAAGGTAGCCGACGACGACGAGCACGTCCTTCGCGTGCGGCGCGCCGCCCGCCTCGACGGCCTGGCCGAGCGCCGCGTAGGCGTGCGTCGGGGTCCAGGAGGCGATGTCCTGGAGCCACTGCGGGAAGTTCGTGGTGGGCAGCCACAGTCCGCCGAGCATCGAGAGGCCGAAGTAGATGAGCATCGTGAGCGGGCGGACCGCGTCGCCCGTCGCGAGGTAGCCGATCGCGACGCCGAGGGCGGCGAAGACGAGGCTGCCGGCCCAGATGAGGCCGAGGAGCGCGAGCCACTGCCAGGCGTCGAGCCGCACGCCCTTGACGGTCGCGCCGACGACGAAGACGACGACGATCGAGGGCAGGCTCACGACGGCCGCCGAGCCGATCTTGCTGAGCACGTAGCCGTGGCCGGGCAGCGGCGTGAGCCGCAACTGCCGCACCCAGCCCTTCTCGCGCTCCCGCGCGATGCGCTCGCTGTTGCCCA
Organism: Streptomyces sp. Tu6071; assembly: GCF_000213055.1. Classification (NCBI taxonomy): domain Bacteria; kingdom Bacillati; phylum Actinomycetota; class Actinomycetes; order Kitasatosporales; family Streptomycetaceae; genus Streptomyces; species Streptomyces sp. Tu6071. The sequence continues at coordinate 2,525,964 of NZ_CM001165.1, forward strand.
CGAGCACGGCGGTGAGCGCGCCGAAGGACGCCATCGAGACCATGAAGTACGCGGAGAGCGTCAGGTCGCCGATCTTGGAGTCCCCGTCCTGACCGGCCGTGATGAGGAGGAAGAGCCCGGCCGGGTAGATCACCGAGAAGAAGAGGAACTTCCCGTTGCGCGTCGTCCTCGCGATCTCCAGGCGCAGGAGGGCCAGCGTGCGGGTGAGCGAGGAGCGCGGGACGGCGGCGGGCACGGGGCGGGCGGGGGCCGTCAGGGGGACGGTCGCGGCGGCGGGTTCGTTGCTCATGCGGTCGTGGCCTCCTCGGCCGTCGTGAGGGCGATGAATGCCTGTTCGAGCCCGAGGCCCGTGACTTCGAGGTTGCGCGGGTAGAGGTCGCCGAGGCCGTACAGGGCGTGCACGGTCGCGTCGGCGTCGCGCGAGGCGAGGCGTACGGAGTGGCCCGAGACGTCGACCTCGGTGAGCCCGGGGAGCGGGCGCAGGCGCTCGGCGAGCCCGGTCGTCCCGGCGGGGTCGAGATCGAAGGAGATCCGGCGGGCGCCCGCGCGGGCCTTGACCTCGGCGGCCGTGCCGTCGGCGAGGAGGCGGCCCTTGTTGAGGACGAGGACGCGGTCGGCGATCGCGTCGGCCTCCTCCAGGTAGTGCGTCGCGAAGAGGACCGTACGGCCGGAGGCGGCCTGTTCGCGCATCGTCGCCCAGAAGGCGCGGCGCGCGGTGACGTCCATGCCGGTCGTCGGCTCGTCGAGCACGATGAGGTCGCAGTCCCCGACCGTCGCGAGCGCGAACCGCACGCGCTGCTCCTGGCCGCCGGAGAGCTTGTTGACCTTCTGCGCGGCGACCCCGGTGAGCCCGGCGACGGCGAGCGTGTCGTCGACGGGGTACGGGCGCGGGTGGAGCCGCGCCGCGAACGTGACGAGTTCCCGTACCGTCACGTCCTCCATGAGCCCGCCGCTCTGGAGCATCGCCCCGACCCGCCCGGCGGCGATCGCGCGCTCGGGCGCCCCGCCGAAGAGCCGCACGGTGCCCGCGTCGGGGCGGCGCAGCCCGAGGAGGAGGTCGAGCGTGGACGACTTGCCCGCCCCGTTGGGCCCGAGCAGCGCCACCGTCTCCCCCGGCCGCAGCACGAGCGAGAGCCCGGCCACGGCCCGCACCTCGCCATAACTCTTCGTCACACCGTCGAAAGCGACAACGGCAGGCTCCCCCGCCACATCACGTGTATCCGTCATGCGAGAGAGCATGGCGCGGAAGACCCCGCCCGGGTCAGTGCCGCGTGTCGCAACTCCGGGATGACAGATGTCATGGAGGCGGCGGGCGCCCGTAATCCAGCCCCTCCGGCGTCTGAGGAGCGGGGGCACGGGAGCCCCAAAATCCAGCCCCTCCGGCGTTTGAGGAGCGGGGGCGCGGGGGCGGAGCCCCCGAAGGGGCCCACCCGGCACAAGGCCGAACCCACGGCGGGGGCGAGCCCGTCTCCGGCCCGCCCCCGCGAGGCGTCAGTTGGGATTCGTCTTGATCTCCACCGTCCGCTCCGCAGCCGTCTTCCCCCGCAGCGCCTCCCGCAGCGCCCCCACGACGTCCTGCGGCGTCACGGCCGTCTTCTCGCCCGTCCCCCGGGTGATGAGGACGCCGTCGAAGGTCGAGCCGTACAGGCTCTCCAGGGCCTTGAGGTCGTACGTGTCGACGAGCTTCCCGCCGACGGCCTTGACACCGAGGATCTGCGGCAGGGAGCGGTCCGGGCCGAACTGGATCGACGCGGTCCCCGCCTTGATCGTCACGAGTCCGGACATGGCCGGTTCGGCGAAGTCCTTCATCATGCGGTCGACCTCGGCGTCGGAGATCTCCGGCTTGTGCTCGGTGAGCGGCAGCGAGACCGGCTTGGACGTCCCCGCCCCCACCTGCTCGCGGTACGCCCGCGTCACCACGGCCATCGACCTGGTGACGTCGAGCGTGCGGCCCGGCTTGCCGCGCACGGCCGTCGCCTTGCCCGGGGAGAACTTGATCGTCCCCTCCTGGAGGCTGCCCGACGTGCCCGCGACGCGGCTCAGCGAGTCGGCGAGCTTCTCCTTGTCGACGGGCATGACCGGCTCGACGACGCGCTCCTTGCCGATGAGCGAGCCGAAGACGGAGACCGGGTTGTAGTCGCTCGTCGCCGCGCCGCGCACGGTCGCCTGGCTGTCGAGCGAGAGCCCCGACTTGTCCGGCTTGAGGCTCGCCGCCTTGCCGTCGACGGTGAGCGGGAGCGCGGCGAGGGACCGCTTGGCGAGCGCCGAGTCGAGCTTGTTGACGGCCGCGTCGCGCGTCCCGCCGCCGATGTCCACACCGAGCACGGTGGTGCCCTTGGGGACGTCGGAACGGTTCATCAGGAGGCCCGCGCCGTACCCCCCGGCGGCGATGACGACGACCACGCCGACGAGGAGGCCGAGCTTGCTGCGGCCCTTCTTCTTCGGCTTCGCGGACTTCGTGGCCTTCGGGGCCGGCTCCTCGGGCCCGGTGGGCGGCGTGACCGGCTCGGGGAAGCGCGCCGCGGCTCCGGGTACGGGGAAGGACGGCGACCCTGCGCCGGGGCCCAGCGGGTCCTGGCGCATCGTCACGCGGTCGGCGCCCTGCCCGCTCTCCCACTGCGGCGGGACGACGGGCAGACCGCCTGTCAGCGTGTCGCCGGAGACCTGGCCGCCGGAGCCGCCGCCGTTCGCGGGGCCCTTGCCGGGGCCGTTGCCGGGACCGGCCGAGGGGCCGCGCGGGGCACGGGGCTGCTGCGGGGTGAGGATCGCGGTGTCGTCGACGGAGGGCCACGGCGAGCGCGGCGCACCGGGCGCCGGGTGCTGCGCGGTGGTCTCGGCGTCGGAGGCACCGGCAGCGGGAACGGGACCGGCCTGGGGACCTCCGCCCCGCGGCCCACCGGCGCGCGGACCACCCTGCGGCCCACCGCCCTGCGGCCCGCCCGGTCGCGGTGTCGCCTGCGGCGGCGCGTCGGCGAACGCCTGCGTGACGTCGTAGGCCCCCGTGCTCCGGCCGCCCTGGGGGGGCTGCTGCCCACCGGGGTTCCGGCCGAGGGGCGTACCGGCGGCGGGCGTCGGCGTGCCGTACCCCCCGGCGGCGGGCGCGCCACCACCGGAAGCACCCGCGCCGCCCGGGGCGCCGCGCTCGGTGGGAGCACCGGTGGCACCCCCCGGCAGCCCCGCGCCCTCGGTGCCGCCGCCCTGCGTCGGCGCCACCGGGCTCGGCGTGTTGCCGCCCCGGGTCCCGTTCTTGCGCGGCGCGAACCAGTCGCTCGGCGGCTTGTCCTCGCGCGAAGCGCCCGCGCCCGGACCGGCCTGACCGCCCTGACCGGCCTGGCCGCCCTGCCCGGAAGGCCCCGCGGGGCCGGACTGCGCGGACTGCCCGGGAGGGGCCGGACGCTCGCCGGGACGCGGCCCCTGGCCGCCGTCCCGCTCACGCGGTGCCGAGGGCGCGGGCCGGGTGCGCTCGCGGCCCTGGGGAGCGCCCTGGGTGCCCTGCGGGCCCCCCGCGTCCTCGCCCCGCGCGGCGCGCTCCTCCTTCTCCCTCTCGCTCATCGGCGTGCGGAGCACGACGGGCGGGATGGGCCGCGACCCGGGAATGTTGATCTTGATCCGGGTCGTCATGGTCGTCTCGGTCCTGCGCTCCTCGGAGCGACCCGCGCCGGAGGCCGCGGCGTCCTGGGGGGCGGCTGTGCCGTCCTCGCCCTGCGCCGGGGTGCCGTACGGGGGCGTGCCCGAGGGGTAGGCGGCACCGCCGCCGCTCCCCCGGGGGCCGGAGGACGAACTCTCAGTATCACGACTCAAGGCAGGCTCTCCTGGTTGGCTCCACCGCCCGTCACGACCTCCCGCGAGGGGGCTCCCCTGCCGAAGGTGGGGGGTGGCTCGGCGGCGCGCACCACCATACTGGCCGCCGGACGCCCTCCGTCCGGCCCGCTGGCCGAAGTCGGGGCTTCCGGGGCTTTCGCGTGAATGGTCACGTGCGCGGTCACGGCTGTGCCGGATGCGGGACCGGGTACCCCGTCAGGCGCTCGTACGCACCGCTCCCGGACCGGCCCAGCCGCCCGGCCGCCCGCCCGTGGCACAGATCACAGCGACGGCCATCCCGCCGAGCAGGAAGCCGTACGAACCGAGCCCGGCCCCGAAGACGTAATCGCCCTCGGGGCGTGTCGTGGTGAGCAGGACGACGGCGACGAGCCAGCCGACGGCGGGAATCAGGCCGCCCGCGAGGGTGCGGGCGAGGTGGGCGCCCCCGTAGCAGAGCCCGGCGAGCGCGGCGAGCGCGAGGGCGAGCCCGCCGGGCGGCAGCGCGGCCTGCACGAGCGCCCCGGCAAGCCCCGTCACGAGGCCGAGCAGGGCGCCGCCCGCGTATCCGGCGATGCGCGCGGGGCCGGGCGGCGCGGTGAGGAAGTTCCCCTCGGGGGCGGTGCGCTGGGCGGGGACTTTGGGCTTGTTGCTCATGACTGCGGCTCCCTGGAGGAGGAAGGGGATGGCGGCACGAGCCCGGCGAGGAGCCCCGTCTCGTAGCCGTCCGGTCCGGGCGGCCCCGCCTCGCCCCGTACCAACTCGTAGTACTCGACGCCGAAGACGGGCTGCGCGAGGTCGTTGGAGAGGGCGAAGAGGGGCTCGGCGACGGTGATCTGCGTGGCGTGGGCGCGCATCGCCGCGAGCTTCGCGGGGAGGTGCGCGCGGGCGTCGACGGCGGTCGTGACGCGGGCCGCCTCGACGACGCCGGGGACGTCGTCGACGGCGGCGAGCCGGGCGAAGGGGCTCCCGGGCAGGGCGCGGCGGGCCTCGGCGAAGGCGGCCTCGGCGACGGGGCGCGGGAGCCGGTTCCAGTACGTCTTGGCGATCGTGTGCGCGGGTCCGGCGGCGGGCAGGCGGCCCGGCTCGGCGGCGAGTTCGGCGGCGCGCATCGCGACGCGGTGGGCCTGGATGTGGTCGGGGTGGCCGTAGCCCCCGTCGGGGTCGTACGTGACGAGGACGTCGGGCCGTACCTCGCGGATGACGGCGACGAGGTGCCCGGCCGCCTCGTCGAGCGGCGCGGACCAGAAGGAGCCGGGGCGGTCGTTCTGCGGGGCGCCCATCATCCCGGAGTCGCGGTAGCGTCCCGGGCCGCCGAGGAAGCGGTGGTCGCGGACGCCGAGGGCCGCCATGGCGGCGGTGAGTTCGCCGCTGCGGTACGTGCCGAGCCGGTCGGCGCGGTCCGCGGCGAGGGGGGCGAGGGCGGGCGGGATGATCTCGCCCTCCTCGCCGAGGGTGCAGGTCACGAGGGTGACCTCGGCGCCGCTCGCGACAGCGGCGGCCATCGTGGCACCGTTGTTGATCGACTCGTCGTCCGGGTGCGCGTGGACGAGGAGCAGTCGCGGGCGGGCGTTCTCGGTCATGGGCCAAGCCTACGAGCCCCCGCGGGGACGGCGCCGCGCCACCCGCCGCGAGCGGGCGGCGGGCCCCCGTACCCGCCCCGTCGCACCCCGCGCGCCGGCCCCCGTACCGGCGACGGGGTCTCAGAACTTGATGTCGCCCAGCATCCCCGCCACGTTGTTCGTCAGTTCCCTGATCGTCGGTGCGATCGAGGAGCCGGCCAGGAAGAAGCCGAGCAGCACGCAGACGACCGCGTGCCCCGCTTTCAGCCCCGACTTCCTGACGAGCAGGACGACGATGATCAACATCAGGACCACCGCCGAAATCGAGAGCGCCACGGCGGCTCACCTCCCATGCTCGCGAACTGCGGAGAAGTCCCCCGGCGGTCGGCGCCGGGAGTGCGGACACCCGGGAACAGCGCTGTCCCCACGCACCCGCCGCGCACGGCGGACCTGCACCCACCTTGCGCTACGGATCATAACTATGAGTGGCTGCGCATGAGTCGTCGCACCGGAGCATGAGGGGCGCACCGTCCGCCAACCGGGCTTCTAGGCTGAGCCCATGACAACGGAGTCCCTGAGTTTCCCCCGCCAGTACGCGCGCAGTCAGCGCTTCACCCTCGGAGCGCCGCGCTCCCTCACCGTCGCCCCCGACGGCTCGCGGATCGTTTTCCTTCGTTCCAGGTCAGGGACTGATCGCTCCCAGATGCTCTGGGTTCTTGACGTGACCGAGGACGGCAAGAGCGCCGAGCGGCTGCTCGCCGATCCGGCCGCGTTGCTCGGCGCGGGCGGCGAGCGGCTCTCGGCGCGGGAGCGCGCCCGGCGTGAGCGGGCCAGGGAGAGCGCGGCGGGGATCGTCGGGTACGCGAGCGACGCGGAGGTCTCGACGGCGGTGTACGCCCTGTCAGGGCGCCTGTGGACGACGGATCTGCGCTCCGGGGCGAGCCGTGCGCTCGCCGTGCCCGGACCCGTCATCGACCCGCGCCTCTCTCCCGACGGGTCGATGATCGCCTACGTGTCCGAGGGCGCCCTGCGGCTCGTGGACGCGGACGGGAACGGGGACAGGGCCCTCGCGGCGCCCGAGGAGGCCCAGGTCACCTACGGCCTCGCGGAGTTCGTCGCCGCCGAGGAGATGGACAGGACGCGCGGCTTCTGGTGGGCGCCGGACAGCGCGCGGCTCCTCGTCGCGCGCGTCGACGAGTCCCCCGTCCAGCGCTGGTGGATCGCCGACCCGGCACACCCGGACCGCGAGCCGTCCGCGATCGCCTACCCGCGCGCCGGGACGGCCAACGCGGACGTGCGGCTCTTCCTCCACGACCTCGAAGGGGGCCGCACCGAGGTCGTGTGGGACCGCGTCCGCTACCCGTACCTCGCGCGCGTGCACTGGTCGGCCGCCGGGGCGCCGCTGCTGCTCGTGCAGTCCAGGGACCAGCGCGCGGTGCTCTACCTCGGCGTGGACGAGGAGAGCGGCGCGACGCGGATGGTGCACGCGGACGAGGACCCCGACTGGGTGGAGCTGCGCGGCGGTTCCCCGGCGTGGACCCCGGACGGGAAGCTCGTCCGGATCACGGACGAGGGCGGCGCGCGGGTCCTCGCGGTCGGCGACCGGCTCCTGACCGGCGGGACGCTCCAGGTCCGCGCGGTGCTCGACGTGGGCGCCGACGACGTGCTGATCTCGGCGGCGGCGGGCGCGGAGGCGGCGGACCGCGAGACCGGCGAGATCCACGTGCACCGCGTGAGCGCGCTCGGCGTCGAGCGGGTCAGCGCCGGCGCGGGAGTCCACTCGGCCGTGCGCGGCGGCCCGTTGACGGTCCTGTCGACCGCGACCCCGGACGCCTTCGGGACGACGTACCGGGTGCTGCGGGACGGCGAGGAGGTCGCCCGCCTCGCCTCGTACGCCGAGACCCCGGACCTCGTGCCGCGCCCGGTGTTCACGACGGGGGGCGCACGGGAGATTCCGTGCGCGGTACTGCTGCCGTCCTGGTACCGCGAGGAGGAGGGTCCGCTTCCCGTCCTCATGGACCCGTACGGGGGACCGCACGGCCAGCGCGTCGTGGCGGCCCGCAACCCGCACCTGACCTCGCAGTGGTTCGCCGAGCAGGGCTTCGCCGTCGTCGTCGCCGACGGGCGCGGCACACCGGGTCCCTCGCCCGCGTGGGAGAAGGCCGTGAACCGCCGGCTGACGCTGAGCCTGGACGACCAGGTCGACGCGCTCCACGGCCTCGCCGACCGCTTCCCGCTCGACCTCTCGCGCGTGGCGATCCGCGGCTGGTCCTTCGGCGGCTACCTCGCCGCGATGGCCGTGCTGCGCCGCCCCGACGTCTTCCACGCGGGCGTCTCCGGCGCCCCCGTGACGGACCTGCGCCTCTACGACACGCACTACCAGGAGCGCTACCTCGGCGACCCCGCCGCCGAGCCGGAGGTGTACGCGCACAACTCCCTCGTCACCGACGAAGGGCTCTCCGAGGCGCGCGAGCCGCACCGCCCGCTCATGCTCATCCACGGCCTCGTGGACGACAACGTCGTCGTGGCGCACGGCCTGCGCCTGTCCTCGGCGCTCCTCGCCGCGGGCCGCCCGCACGAGTTCCTGCCGCTGAGCGGCGTGACGCACATGACGCCGCAGGAGGAGGTCGCGGAGAACCTGCTGCTCTTCCAGGTCGACTTCCTGCGCCGCTCGCTGGGGCTCAGCGCGCGCGACTGACCGGTGCCGGGGCCGCCGCCCGCTCCTCGACGGCGGCCCCCGCGCGTACGGGCGTGCGCAGCAGCGCGAGCACGGCGAGCCCGGCGAGGACGTACGCGAGGGTGCTGGCGAGCGAGAGCTGAAGGCGCGGCGTGCCGCTCAGCGCCCCGTCGAAGCGCTCCTGGCGCAGGCCCACGGAGAGCCTGACGAGGCCCCAGGCGAGGAGCATCGCCCCGGCGGCGGTGCCGAGCGCGCGCCCGGCCCGCGCGCGGGCCGCGCAGGCGATGCCCGCGGCGAGGGCGAGCAGCACGAGCGCGGCGGCCCACCAGGGCTGCGGGGTCGCGAGGAGCGTGAGGGTCGTGCTGCGGTTGCCGAGCAGGGCGCCCCGGTAGGCGACGGCCCCGTAGTCGTCGACGCGCACGGCCTCCCAGACGGCGAGCAGCCCGGCGGACAGGAGCAGGACCGCGGCGGCGGTACGGGCCGGGGGCGGCCTGTCCGCGCGGGGGCGCCGCACGGCGAAGGCGCAGCCGAGCAGGAGCACCCCGAGCAACAGCCCCGCGAGATCGGTGGCGCGCGCGAGCCCGCGCAGCCCCTCCCCGCCCCACGGCCCGGTCCACGGCTGCGCGAGCAGCCACGAGGACGGCAGGCGCACGACGAGCGCGCAGGCACCGACGGCGGCGAGCGCCGGGGCGGCGGTACGGGGCGCCCTGACCCCCCGTACGGCCCCCCACACGCCGAGCAGGAGCAGTACCCCGTCCCCGAGCGAGGTCACCTGCACCGACCGCCCGCCCCAGGCGGAGGGCGAACCGGCCCACAGCCACCAGACCCGCCCGGGATGCCAGTGTGCGACGGAGAGATCCCGCACGGCCCACGCGAGACTGCCCGCCGCGAGCAACGCGCAGGCGAGGACCCCGGCCCACCGCGCACGACCACCCGAAACACGCCCCATGCGCCCAAAGGTGCCACACAGACGACGCGCCATGGACAAAGCCCCTCCGGGGGAGATCGAGGAGCGGGGCCCGGGGGGAGCCCCGAGACGTGACCCGGCGGGGGGCGAACAAAAACCGGCCGGGGCGACAGTGTCACCCCGACCGGTTTCAAACGGCACCCGCACGGCCGTACAAGAAGAACCCTCCCCCGTCCGTATATCGGAACCGCGTCCACGGAGTTGCCTCCGTGTTAAGCCCCTCCCGACCCCGCTCACTCCGTGGGAACGATCCGCTTCTCCTCCGCGAAGTGGCAGGCGGAGGGGTGTTCCGCCGGAACACCGCGCCCCTTGAACCACTCGGGGACCGCGAGCACCGGGTCCTCCACCGCGCACTTCTCCTGCGCCTTGAAGCACCGCGTCCGGAAGTGGCAGCCGCTCGGCGGGTTGGCCGGCGAGGGCACGTCCCCCGTGAGGATGATCCGCTCGCGGTGCTCGCGCCGCGAGGGGTCGGGGACCGGGACGGCGGAGAGCAGCGCCTGCGTGTAGGGGTGCGTGGGGTGCTCGTAGATCTGCTCGTCCGTGCCCGTCTCGACGACGCGGCCGAGGTACATGACGGCGACGCGGTCGGAGATGTGGCGGACGATCGAGAGGTCGTGCGCGATGAAGACGTAGGAGAGGTCGAACTCCTGCTGGAGCCGCTCCATGAGGTTGATGACCTGCGCCTGCACCGAGACGTCGAGGGCCGACACGGGCTCGTCGGCGACGATGATCTCGGGGCGCAGCGCGAGACCGCGCGCGATGCCGATGCGCTGCCGCTGGCCGCCGGAGAACTGGTGCGGGTAGCGGTTGATGTACTCGGGGTTGAGCCCGACGACGTCGAGGAGTTCCTGCACGCGCTTGCGCCGGTCCCCCTTCGGCGCGACCTCCGGGTGGATGTCGTACGGCTCGCCGATGATGTCGCCGACCGTCATCCGGGGGTTGAGCGAGGTGTACGGGTCCTGGAAGACCATCTGGATGTTGCGGCGCACCGCCTTCAGGGCGCGGCCGGAGAGCTTCGCGATGTCCTCGCCCTTGTAGCGGATCGTGCCGCCCGTGGGCTCCTCCAGGTGGACGAGCATCTTGGCGACGGTCGACTTGCCGCAGCCGGACTCGCCGACGATGCCGAGGGTCTCGCCGCCCCGCAGGTCGAAGTCGACACCGTCGACGGCCTTCACGGCGCCGACCTGGCGCTTGAAGACGACGCCTTGGGTGAGCGGGAAGTGCTTGGCGAGGCCCCGCACTTCGAGGATCGGCTCGCCGGCCGCGTAGGCGTTCTTCTGGTGCGCCTCGGACATGAGCCGTGCGGCCTCGCGCCCCTCGCGCCTGGCCTCCCTGCGGCTGCCGTGCTCATCGCGATGCATCGAGGGTCTCCTTCCAGTAGTGGCAGGCGCTGGCCCTGGTCGGCGAGACCTCGTAGAGCGGCGGGTCGTCGTGCAGGCAGCGCTCGCGGGCGCGCGGGCAGCGGGGGTTGAACGAGCACCCGTCCGGGATGTGCAGGAGGTTGGGCGGCAGCCCCTTGATCGCGTACAGCTCGCGGCCCTTCTGGTCCAGGCGCGGGATCGACTGGAGGAGACCCTCGGTGTACGGGTGCGCGGGGGCCTTGTAGATCTCGTGCACGGGCGCGGTCTCGACGATGCGGCCCGCGTACATGACGGCGATCTTGTCCGCGACGTCGGCGACCACGCCGAGGTCGTGGGTGATGAGGATCAGGCCCATGTGGTACTCGCGCTGCAACTCCGCGAGCAGGTCCATGACCTGGGCCTGCACCGTCACGTCGAGCGCCGTGGTGGGCTCGTCGGCGATGATCAGCTTGGGTTCGAGGGCGAGCGCCATCGCGATCATGATGCGCTGGCGCATCCCGCCGGAGAACTGGTGCGGGTACTGGCGCACGCGTTCCTTGGCGGCGGGGATGCGGACCCGCTCCATGAGTTCGACGGCCTTGGCGCGGGCGTCCTTCTGGGACATGCCCTGGTGGACGGTGAACATCTCGCCGAGTTGCTGGCCGACGGTGAGGACGGGGTTGAGCGAGGAGAGCGCGTCCTGGAAGATCATCGCGATCTGCGCGCCGCGCACCTTGCGCCGCCGGTCCTCCTTCATCCTCAGCAGGTCCTGGCCCTCGAAGAGGATCTCGCCGGAGGGGATACGGCCGGGCGGCATGTCGAGGATGCCCATGATCGCCTGGGCGGTGACGGACTTCCCCGAGCCCGACTCGCCGAGCACGGCGAGGGTCTCGCCCGCGTCGACGTCGTAGCTGACCCCGTTGACGGCCTTGACGACGCCGTCCCTGGTCGCGAACTCGACGTGCAGGTCTCGCACTTCCAGCAGCATGGCGGGCTCCTCAGCGCAGCTTGGGGTCGAGGGCGTCGCGCACCGCGTCGCCGAGCATGATGAAGGCGAGCACGGTGATCGCCAGGGCCCCGGAGGGCCACAGGAGCATGTGCGGGGCGTTGCGCACGTTCCCCGAGGCGTCCGAGATGTCGATGCCCCAGGAGACCGTGGGGGGCCGCAGCCCGACGCCGAGGAAGGACAGGGTGGCTTCGAGCGCCACGTACGTGCCGAGTGCGATCGTCGCGACGACGATGACGGGCGCGACGGCGTTCGGCGCGATGTGGCGCAGCAGCATCCGGGTGTTGGAGGCGCCGAGGGCGCGCGCGGCCTCCACGTAGTCGTTCTGCTTCGTCGTGATGACCGAGCCGCGGGCGATGCGGGCGATCTGCGGCCAGCCGAGGAGCACGATGAAGCCGACGACGGGCCAGACCGTGTTCGAGGTGACGACGGAGAGCAGGACGAGGCCGCCGAGGACGACGGGGATCGCGAAGAAGATGTCGGTGAGGCGGGACAGGATCGAGTCCCAGAAGCCGCCGAAGAACCCGGCGAGCCCGCCGAGGATCGAGCCGAGGATCGCGACGCCGAGGGTCGCGCAGACGCCGACGGTCACCGAGGCGCGGGCGCCGTGGACGGTGCGGGTGTAGACGTCGCAGCCCTGGTTGGTGAAGCCGAAGGGGTGCCCGGAGCGGGCGCCCTTCTGGGCGTCGGAGAGGTCGCACTTGAGCGGGTTGCCGGAGGCGATCAGGGACGGCCAGATCGAGATCACGACCAGGAAGAGGATGATCAGCGCGGAGATGATGAAGACCGGGTTGCGGCGCAGGTCGCGCCAGGCGTCGGACCACAGGCTGCGGGGCTTCTCGCGCGGGTCGCCGCCCTCGGGCTCCTCGCCGACCAGGCTGCCGCCCTCACCGGTCGCGAGGGCCGTCGCGCCGCCCTGGCCGATGGCGCCGACGGCCTCGTCGGCGGGTGGGAGGTGGTTCTCCGGCTCCGGCTCGGACTCCGGAGTGGGCTCGGGCTCACGCATAGCGAATCCTCGGGTCGAGAACGGCGTAGAGAAGGTCGACGAGGAGGTTGGCGATCAGGAAGACGAGGACGAGTACGGTCACGAAGCCGACCACCGTCTGCGTGTTCTGCCGCAGGATGCCCTGGTAGAGCTGGTAGCCGACGCCGTGGATGTTGAAGATGCGTTCGGTGACGATCGCGCCGCCCATGAGGGCGCCGATGTCGGTGCCGATGAACGTGACGACGGGGATGAGCGAGTTGCGCAGCAGGTGCCGCAGGATGACGCGGTGGCGCGGCAGGCCCTTCGCGATGGCGGTGCGGACGTAGTCGGCGCGGCGGTTCTCGGCGATCGAGGTCCTCGTCAGCCGGGTGACGTAGGCGAGCGAGACCGAGGCGAGGACGAGTCCGGGCAGGATCAGTTCGTCGAAGGGGGCCTCGGCGGACACGGCCGGTTTGATCCAGCCCCACTTCACGCCGAGGAGCAGTTGCAGCAGCAGGCCGGTGACGAAGGTCGGCACCGAGATCACGACGAGGGTGAGGATGAGGACGCCGGTGTCGTCGGGCTTGCCGCGGCGCAGGCCGGTGAGGACGCCGAGGCTGATGCCGATGACGATCTCGAAGATGATCGCGATGATCGTGAGCCGGATCGTGACCGGGAAGGCGTCGCCCATCAGGTCGAGGACGGACTCGCCGTTGAAGGCGGTGCCGAAGTCCCCGGTGAAGAGGTTGCCCATGTAGGTGAGGTATTGCTGCCACACCGGCTTGTCGAGGCCGAGGTCGTGACGGAGCTGGCTCGCGGTGGCCGGGTCGCACTGGCGGTCACCGCACAGGCCCGCGATGGGGTCGCCCATCACGTTCACCATCAGGAAGATCAGCAGCGTGGCGCCGATGAAGACCGGGATCATCTGGAGCAGACGCCGGATCACATAACGTCCCATGGACAGCTCCGGGGTTGGGGGCGCGGGCCCTGGCGGGTGGGGCGGGAGGACGGGGAAACGCCGATGCCCGGCGCACGGGGAGTGCACCGGGGCTCTCGGCCGGGGCGGTGCGCCGTCAGCTGACCTTGATCTCGTTGTAGACGGGGACGCTGAAGGGGTTCAGGGCCACGTTCGAGAGGCGGTCGGAGTAGCCGGCGTTGCCGTTCTGGTACCAGAGCGGGATCGCGGCCATGTCGTCGCGCACGACCTTCTCGGCGTCCTGGAAGGTCGTCACGGCCTTCTTGGTGTCCGTCTCGGCGTTTGCCTTGTTGACGAGGCTGTCGAACTTCTTCGAGCTGTACTTGCCGTCGTTGGACGAGGCGTCGGTGAAGTACAGCGGCTGGAGGAAGTTCTGGATGAGCGGGTAGTCCATCTGCCAGCCGGCGCGGAAGGGGCCGGGCATCTTGTGCTGGCCGATCTTGTTGCGGAAGTCCGCGAAGGTGCCGGTCGGGTCGCCGACGCACGCCTTGTCGTTGTCCAGGGCGTTGTTGATGTTGTTGCAGACCGCGTCGACCCACTCCTTGTGGGAGCCGGTGTCGGCGTTGTAGCCGATCTTGACCTGGCCGTTGGGGATGCCGCCCGCACCCTCGATGAGCTTCTTCGCCTCGTCCGGCTTGTAGTCGCACGCCTCGCCGCACAGCCCCGGCTTGTACCCGCCGTCCTCGCCGAGCACCGGCGAGGTCCAGTCGGTGGCGGGGGTGCGGGTCTTCTGGAAGATCGTCTCGGTGATCTGCTTGCGGTTGATCGCCATCGACAGGCCCTTGCGCAGGTCCGCGCTCTTGGGACCGTTCCACGCCTTGTCGTAGAAGGGGAAGGCGAGGGTCTGGATGATCCCGGCCGGCTGGTTGATGTACCGGTTGCCGAGGTCGTTCTTGACGTTCCGGAGCTGGTTGGCCGGGATGTCGTCGGCGAGGTCGAGGTTCCCGGCGGTCAGGTCGGTGTAGGCGGTGTTGACGTCGGTGTAGACCTTGAGGTCGACGCCGTTGTTCCGCGCCTTGTCGCTGCCGGGATAGCCGTCCCACTTGCGGAGCTGCATCTGCGAGCCGCGCTTGTAGGAGTTGATCGTGTAGGGGCCGTTGCCGACGGGCTTCTTGAGCCACTGCGCGTGGTTGTCGAAGAAGGACCGGGGCAGCGGGGCGAAGGCCGCGTAACCGAGGGTCTCGGGCCAGGTGGAGAACTTCTGGTTGAGCTTGACGGTGAAGGTGCGGTCCCCGGTGACCTTGAGCCCGGAGAGCGTCTGCGCGCTCGCCTGCCCGGACGAGGGGTGCACCTTGTCGTAACCGTCGATCTGGCCGAAGAAGTAGGCGTTCTTCTGGTTGTTCTTCAGGTCCGCGCCGTAGTTCCAGGCGTCCACGAAGGACTTGGCGGTGACCTTCTCGCCGTTCGAGAACTTCCAGCCGCTCTTGACGGTGATGTCGAAGGTCTGGGAGTCCTTGGTGTCGATCTTCTCGGCCAGCATGTCCTCGGCCTTGCCGGTCTTCGGGTTGTACCGCTTGAGACCCCGGAAGACCAGGTCGAGGACCTTGCCGCCCTGCACCTCGTTGGTGTTCGCCGGCTCCAGGGGGTTCTGCGGGTCGCCCCACGAGGCACGCACGATGCCACCGCCGCCACCGCCGCCACCACCGCCGCCGCTGTCGCCACCGCCGCCGCAGCCCGTCGCGGCCAGCGCGACGACGACCGCCCCCGCGACCCATTTCGCGTGCGTGGCTCCTCGCATCGGTGCCTCCTCGTGAGCGTCATATCGCACTTAGTGCCTCATACCATCGCATAAGGTACAAGTGCGCACGGCGAGCTGAGCCGGGCGAGTCACCCGGAGAGGGCGGGGAGGCCGCGGGAGGCGCGCGGCCGGGACGGCGAGGGCACGGGCAGGCGGGGACGGCCCGGGGGCGGCCCGGGTCCCGCTGGGGTGCGGCCCGGGTACGGCCCGGGTCCGCTCGGCACGGCCCGGGTACGGCGGAGGCCCCGTCACCTCGCGGTGACGGGGCCTCCGGGGCCGGACGGAACGCCTCAGGCGGCGTTCACGATGTCCTTCTCCTCGGCGAAGTGGCACGCCGACTCGTGCGCGGCCGGGATGTCCTTCGTACGGAAGACCTCCGGCACCGCGAGGAGGGGGGTCTCCTGCGCGCACTTGTCCTGCGCCTTCCAGCAGCGGGTGCGGAAGGAGCAGCCCGACGGCGGGTTCGCCGGCGAGGGCACGTCACCCGTGAGGATGATGCGCTCGCGGTGGTCGCGCGCCTCCGGGTCGGGGACCGGGACGGCGGAGAGCAACGCCTGCGTGTAGGGGTGCGTGGGGTGCTCGTAGATCTGCTCGTCGGTGCCGATCTCGGCCATCTTGCCGAGGTACATGACCCCGACCCGGTCCGAGATGTGGCGGACGATCGACAGGTCGTGCGCGATGAAGATGTAGGACAGGTTGAACTCGTCCTGCAGTCGCTCCATCAGGTTGATGACCTGCGCCTGCACCGAGACGTCGAGCGCGGAGACCGGCTCGTCGCAGATGATCACCTCGGGGTTGAGCGCGAGGCCGCGGGCGATGCCGATGCGCTGGCGCTGACCGCCCGAGAACTGGTGCGGGTAGCGGCTGATGTACTCCGGGTTGAGCCCGACGACGTCGAGGAGGTCCCGCACGCGCTTGCGGCGGTCCCCCTTCGGCGCGACCTCCGGGTGGATGTCGAAGGGCTCGCCGATGATGTCGCCGACCGTCATGCGCGGGTTCAGCGAGGTGTACGGGTCCTGGAACACCATCTGGATGTTGCGGCGGACGGCCTTCAGGGCGCGCCCGGACAGCTTGGTGATGTCCTGGCCCTTGTAGAAGACCTCGCCCGCGGTCGCCGTCTCCAGCGTCATGAGCAGCTTCGCGACGGTGGACTTGCCACAGCCGGACTCGCCCACGATGCCGAGCGTCTCGCCCTGGTAGAGGTCGAAGGAGACCCCGTCCACGGCCTTGACCGCGCCGATCTGGCGCTTGAAGACGATGCCCTGCGTGAGCGGGAAGTGCTTCTTCAGGTTGCGCACCTGGAGGATCGGCTCCCCGCGCCCGACGTTCGCGTCGATCGCCGCGACGGCCTCGTCCTCGGTGGTGGCCTTCACCGTCTCCACGGCGGAGACGTTGGGGGCGGCGTCAGCCTTCTTCTGCTCCGGCTTCTCAGCCATTGACCGTCTCCTTCCAGAAGTGGCAGGCGCTGCGGCGGCCCGCGAGCGGCTCGCCGTCGGGGCCGAGGACGTCCACCAGCGGCGGGCGGTCGGTGCGGCAGATGTCCTGCGCCATGGTGCAGCGCGGGTTGAAGGCGCAACCCTGCGGGATGTTCAGCAGGTTGGGCGGCAGGCCCTTGATCGCGAAGAGTTCCTGACCCTTCATGTCCAGGCGCGGGATCGACTGGAGCAGCCCCTTGGTGTAGGGGTGGGCCGGCTTCCGGTAGATGTCGTGCACGGGCGCGGTCTCGACGATGCGGCCCGCGTACATGACGGCGATCTTGTCCGCGACGTCGGCGACCACGCCGAGGTCGTGGGTGATGAGGATGAGCCCCATGTTGTACTCGCGCTGCAGCTCCGCGAGCAGGTCCATGACCTGGGCCTGCACCGTCACGTCGAGCGCCGTGGTGGGCTCGTCGGCGATGACGAGGTCGGGCTCCAGGCACAGCGCCATCGCGATCATGATGCGCTGGCGCATACCGCCGGAGAACTGGTGCGGGTAGTCGTTGACCCGCTCCCTGGCCGCCGGGATCTTGACCTTGTCCATCATCTCGATGGCCTTGGCCTTGGCGTCCTTGCGGGACAGCCCCTGGTGCACCCGGAACATCTCGCCGAGCTGGTAGCCCACGGTGAGAACGGGGTTGAGCGAGGAGAGCGCGTCCTGGAAGATCATCGCGATCTTCTGGCCGCGGATCTGCCGGGCCTCCTCGCGGGACATCTTGAGCATGTCCTTGCCGCGGAAGAGGATCTCGCCCTGCGGGATCGTGGCGGGGGGCATGTCGAGGATGCCCATGATCGCCTGGGCGGTGACGGACTTGCCGGAGCCGGACTCGCCGAGGACGGCGAGGGTCTCGCCGGGGCCGACGGTGTAGTTGACACCGTTGACCGCCCTGACCACACCCTCGCGGGTGCGGAACTCGACGTGCAGGTCGCGCACGTCCAGGAGCGGGCCGCCCTCGGCGCCGGGTTCGCGCGGGGAGGGGACGGTGTCCGGAGTGGAATCGATGATGGTCACGAGCGTCTCCCTCAGCGGAGCTTCGGGTCGAGGGCGTTGCGGACGGCTTCGCCGAGCATGATGAAGGCGAAAACGGTGAGCGTCAGCATGATCGAGGGGTACAGCAGCACGTGCTGGGCCACCCGGATCTGGGCGAGGCCGTCGGAGATGTCGGCACCCCAGGAGACGGCCGGGGCGGAGAGCCCGAGGCCGAGGTAGGAGAGCGTGGCCTCCGCGCCGATGTACGTGCCGAGCGCGATGGTCGCGACGACGATCACCGGGGCCATGGCGTTCGGCAGGATGTGCCGGAGCATGATCCGCGAGGTGCTCGCGCCGAGGGCCTTCGCGGCCTGGACGTAGTCGGACTGCTTGACGGTGAGCACCGAGCCGCGCATGACGCGGGTGATCTGCGTCCAGCCGAGGATGCCGAGCGCGGCGGCGACGAGCCACCACTTGCGGTCGGTGAAGGCGTTCATGACCAGCATGGCGCCGAGCAGGAACGGGATGCCGAAGAAGATGTCGGTGACCCGGGACAGGATCGCGTCGAGCCAGCCGCCGAAGTAACCGGCGACCATGCCGACGAAGCTGCCGAGCAGCGTCACGATGATCGTCGCGCCGAAGCCCACGAGGACCGAGTTGCGGGTGCCGTGGACGAGACGGGAGTACACCGAGCGGCCCTGCTGGTCGTAGCCCAGCCAGTCGGCCTGGAAGACGTGCCCGAGCTTCGGCTTGCTCAGGTAGTGGTTCTGGAGGTCCGTCGCCGTCGGGTCGGTGCCGGTGAAGAGGCCGGGGAACGCCGACATGACGATGAGCAGCAGGATGATCAGCGCCGAGATGATGAACATCGGCCGGCGGCGCAGGTCCACCCACGCGTCGCCCCACAGGCTGCGGTTCTTGTCCGCGGCGGCCTTCTCGACCACGGCGGTGTCGGCCGTGGGGACCGGCTCGCCGAGGGTGTGCTTCGCGGCTTCGTCGGCCGCTTCCTTGGTGATGTCAGGCATAGCGAATCCTCGGGTCCAGGACCGCGTAGAGCAGGTCGACGAGCAGGCTGCACAGCAGGTAGACGAGGACGAGGATCGTCACGAGTCCGACCAGCGTGGTGCCCTCACGGCGCACGAGGGATTCGTAGATCGTCCCGCCGACGCCCTTGATGTTGAAGGCGCCCTCGGTCACGATCGCGCCGCCCATCAGGGCGCCGAGGTCGGTGCCGAGGAAGGTGACGACGGGGATCAGCGAGTTGCGCATGAGGTGCACACCGATGACACGACGGCGGGGCAGGCCCTTGGCGACGGCGGTGCGCATGTAGTCGGCGCGGCGGTTCTCGACGAGCGTGCCCCGGGTCAGGCGGGCGACATAGGCCAGTGAGGCTGTCGCCAGCACCGCCGCGGGCGCGAGCATCTGCCCCAAGTTGTTGCTGTCGTTGACATTGGGTGGCAGATCCGCCGGGAACAGGATCGCGGCCTTGATGAGGAACGCGAGCACGAAGACCGGGATGGCGATGAAGAGCAGCGTCAGGACCAGGATCGCCTGGTCCAGGAACTTGCCCGCGAACATGCCGGAGATGACGCCGAGGGCGATGCCGAAGACGATCTCCAGGACGAGTGCGAAGACAGCGAGCCTGATGGTCACCGGGAAGGCGTCACCGAGGATGTCGGTCACCGGACGTCCGCTCGCGATCTGCGTGCCGAAGTCGAAGTGGGCAACCATGTTCCACATGTAGTTGCCGTACTGCACGAATATGTTGCGGTCGAGACCGTATTCGTGCCGGAGCGAGGCGAGCTGCGCTCCAGAGGGGGTTTTGTCCCCGAAGAGACCTCTTACGGGGTCGCCAGGTAGGGCGTAGACCGCGATAAAGATCAGCAGAGTGGTCCCGATGAACACCGGGATCATCTGGAGCAGGCGTCGTATGACGTAGCGCCCCATCGTGCCTCCATGTAGTCACAGCTGACAGCCAACGGGCCCTCCCCCGACGTCCGGTGCGTCCGTCGGAAAAGGGCCCCCAGCTGCGGCTATGCGCCCGGCCGGCGGTGTTCACACCGGCCGGGCGCAACGAGCCTGGATTCTTTTGTTACTTCTTGACCTGGATCTGCGTCAGGATCGGGTCACCGGTCTGCGAGTAGTCCACGTTCTGGACCTTCGGCGAGTAGCCGGCGTTGACCTTGTAGTACCAGAGCGGGATGCCGGGCATGAACTCGACGAGCTTCTTCTCGACCTCCTGGTACTCCTTGACGGAGTCCTCAAGGGTCTTGGCGGCGTCGGCCTTCGCGATCAGCGCGTCGACCTCCTTGTTGGAGAAGCCGCTCTGGTTGCCGTCCGACTTCGTGCCGTAGAGGTCACGGATGAAGTTGGCGTTCATCGGGTAGTCCAGCACCCAGCCACTGCGGTAGAAGGACTTGACCTGCTTGGCGTCACGGGCGTTCAGGTCGGCCTGGAAGTCGGCCTTCGAGTCGCCCACGCACTTGATGCCGGTCGCCTTGGTGATGGAACCGCAGACGGCCTCCACCCACTCCTTGTGGCCACCGTCGGCGTTGTACTGGATCGAGATCTTGTTGCCCGGGACGCCGCCGCCGTCCTTGATGAGCTGCTTCGCCTTGGCCGGGTCGTACTTGGTGACGTCACCGGCGACGTTCGGCTGGTAGCCGTTGACGCCCTTGGCGACGAAGCCGGTCGCGGGCTCGCGGGTGCCCTGGAGCACGGTCTTGGTGATCGTGTCGCGGTCGATCGCCATGGACAGACCCTGGATGACCTTCGGGTCGACGTCCTTGAACTGCTTGCCGTAGAAGGCGGGGACGATCGTCTGGATCGCGGAGTACGCCTTGTCCACCGCGCGGTCGCCGAGGTCCGTCTTGTAGACCGGGAGGTCCTTCGGGCCGATCTGGCGCAGCACGTCGACGTTGCCGGACTTGAGGTCCTCGTAGGCGGTGTCCAGGCTGGAGTAGTTCTTGAAGATCACCCCGCCGTTCTGCGCCTTGTCCGGGCCCTGGTAGCCGTCGAACTTGGTGACCTTGATCTGCTTCTTGTGGTCCCAGCTCGCGAACTTGTAGGGGCCGTTGCCGATCGGCTTCTCACCGGCGGCCTTCGGGTCCTTGTAGAAGGACTCGGGGAGCGGCGAGAAGACCTCGTAGCCGAGCTTGTACTCGAAGTACGGCAGGGACTTGCTCAGCTCGATCGTGAAGGTGTTGTCGTCGACGACCTTCAGGCCGGACATCTCCTCGGCCTTGGGCTTGCCCTTGGCCGGGGCGACGTCGTCGTAACCCTTGATGTCGGAGAACCAGGCGCTGTTGGTCTGCTTGTTCGCCGGCTGGGCGGCCCAGTTCCACGCCTTGACGTAGGACTCGGCGGTGACGGTGGTGCCGTCGTGGAACTTCCAGCCCGGCTTCAGCTTGACCGTGTAGGTCTTGCTGTCCTTGGTCTCCACCGACTGGGCGTTGACCATCTTGATCTGGCCCTTGGCGTCGTAGTCGACGAGCTGCGAGAACAGCGACTTGACGACGATGCTGCCGTTGGACTCCATCGTGTTCGCCGGCTGGAGCGGGTTCTGCGGCTCGCCGACCTCGACGGAGAAGATCCCCTTGGCGTTCACCGCGCCCGCGGCCGGCTTCTTGCTGCTGTCGTTGCTGTCGCCGTCGTCGCTGCCGCAGGCGGTAGCCGCCAGAGCGATGATCGCCGCGCCCGCAACCCACTTGGCGCTTGTCGCACCACGCATGGGGTTCCTCCTCATGAGTCCACTTGTCCACTGCAAAGAGAGGGGCGCACGACACATGCCGACGACGGTGCCTTCATGGAGTGCTGCGCCTCAGTGTGCTCGTGAGTCGGCGCGACAGCGCGTGACCCATTGACCCGAGCTCTACGCCGAACACTATTCGTCATTTGAACGACGACTGACCACACCCTTTTGGTCTCGGTTCGGTCACACCTGTTCCAGTCGACTCTTAAAATCCGGACAAATAGAGGCGAAGCAGATGGGTGCGAAACGGACTCGTTACACACCTATCGGTCAGGGTGTTCCGCTATTCGGACACTTTCCGAAGGAAAAGGGGTTGCGGAGAGTAGGCCCTTGAGTCGTCCCGCGTGGTGATGACCCTGCGTGGTCGACGCGCGTCAACTCCGGCCAACGGAGCGGGACTCCGGGGGTGTTGAAGCGTTGCCGCGCACCAGAGTGCCACGCGGGCGCGGCGGAGGGGAGGGCGCCTTCGGAAAATGGGCCCGACCGCCCCGTACCGCCCCCGCGCGGGGCCGGGCCGCGCCCGGCGCCGGGGCCTGCTCGCGCCCCCGCGGAAGCGAAGTCCCGCCTCGCGGGCGGCCGTTGGGACACCCGGCGCCCGACACGCCCTCAACAGGCAGCCAGGGGTGGGCTCTTCACAGGAATCCCCGTCCCGGCACGCCGAGGGCCCGGCCCCCCCGCGGGAGTGCCGGGCCCCGGTGTGGCGCGGGGTCAGTTGTGCTTGGCGCGGGAGGCCGAGCGGGCGCGCTCGCGGCCGTCGAGGACGACCTTGCGGATGCGGACCGTCTCCGGGGTGACCTCGACGCACTCGTCGTTGCGGCAGAACTCCAGGGACTGCTCCAGCGAGAGCTTGCGCGCGGGCACCACGTTCTCCGTGGTGTCGGCGGAAGCGGCACGCATGTTGGTGAGCTTCTTCTCCTTGGTGATGTTCACGTCCATGTCGTCGGCGCGCGAGTTCTCGCCGACGATCATGCCCTCGTATACCTCCGTCGTGGGCTCGGTGAAGATGACACCGCGCTCCTGGAGGTTGACCATCGCGAAGGGGGTCACGACGCCCGCGCGGTCCGCGACCAGCGAGCCGTTGTGGCGGGTGCGCAGCTCGCCGAACCAGGGCTCGTGGCCCTCGAAGAGGGAGTGCGCGATGCCGGTGCCGCGGGTCTGCGTGAGGAACTCGGTACGGAACCCGATGAGGCCGCGCGAGGGCACGATCCACTCCATGCGGACCCAGCCGGAGCCGTGGTTCGTCATGGTCTCCATGCGGCCCTTGCGGGTCGCCATGAGCTGGGTGATCGCGCCGAGGTGCTCCTCGGGGGAGTCGATCGTCATGCGCTCGATCGGCTCGTGGATCTTGCCGTTGATCTCCTTGGTGACGACCTCGGGCTTGCCGACCGTCAGCTCGAAGCCCTCGCGGCGCATCTGCTCGACCAGGATGGCGAGCGCCAGCTCACCGCGGCCCTGCACCTCCCAGGCGTCGGGACGCTCGGTGTCGAGCACCCGGAGCGAGACGTTGCCGATCAGCTCGCGGTCGAGGCGGTCCTTGACCTGGCGGGCGGTGACCTTGTGGCCCTTGCCGCCCTTGCCGACGAGTGGCGAGGTGTTGGTCCCGATGGTCATGGAGATGGCCGGCTCGTCCACCGTGATGAGCGGCAGCGCGATGGGGTTCTCGGTGTCGGCGAGGGTCTCGCCGATCATGATGTCGGGGATGCCCGCGATCGCGCAGATGTCACCGGGGCCCGCCTTCTCGGCCGGCTTGCGGGTGAGCGCCTCGGTCATGAGCAGCTCGGTGATGCGCACGTTCTGGATCGAGCCGTCGCGCTTGATCCACGCGACGGTCTGGCCCTTGCGCAGCTCGCCCTGCTCGACGCGGCACAGCGCGATGCGGCCGAGGAAGTTGTCGGCGTCGAGGTTGGTGACGTGCGCCTGGAGCGGGGCCTCGGCGTCGTACTCGGGGGCCGGGACGGTGTCCAGGATGGTCGTGAAGAACGGCTCCAGGTTGGTGGAGTCGCCGGGAACGGTGCCGTCCTCGGGCTTGGTGAGCGAGGCCACGCCGTCGCGCGCGCAGGCGTAGACGATCGGGAACTCGATCTGCTCCTCGTCCGCGTCGAGGTCGAGGAAGAGGTCGTACGTCTCGTCGATGACCTCGGAGATCCGCGAGTCGGGGCGGTCCGTCTTGTTGATGCAGAGGATGACCGGCAGCCGCGCGTCGAGCGCCTTGCGGAGCACGAAGCGGGTCTGCGGGAGGGGGCCCTCGGAGGCGTCGACCAGGAGCACCACCGCGTCCACCATCGACAGGCCGCGCTCGACCTCACCGCCGAAGTCGGCGTGGCCGGGGGTGTCGATGATGTTGATCGTGATGGGCTCCCCCCCGTCCTTGGGGTGGTACTTCACGGCCGTGTTCTTGGCCAGGATCGTGATGCCCTTCTCACGTTCCAGGTCGTTGGAGTCCATCATGCGGTCGTCCAGGTGCTCCGCCGCGTGCGCGGCGAAGGCCCCGGCCTGCTTCAGCATGGCGTCGACCAGCGTCGTCTTCCCGTGGTCGACGTGGGCGACGATGGCGACGTTACGGATGTCATGGCGCGTGGGCACTTGCGGCGATTCTCCCGAGTCGTGGATGGCTGCGCGTCCGGTGTCGTACGCGCGCCCTGCCGGGCGGAACATGCCACGGCCTCACCCCATCGTACGGGGCCCGTACCGGGTGGCGCGGTACGGGCCCCGTGGGCGGGCTCAGGAGGAGACGGGGGTCACTCCCCGACGGGGGCCGTCGTGTTCCCCGCCGGCTTCCCGACCGGCGCCTTCGTCCCCTTCGCGCCCTTCGCGCCCTTCGCGGCGAAGCCGATGTTCTCCCAGTCCGGGGTGGCGAAGCCGAAGGCCCCGGCGTTCAGGAGGTCGGAGCGCGCGGCGACGAGTTCGGGGCGCTGGTAGAGCGGGATGGAACCGGCGGCGGCCCAGATGCGGGCGTCCGCCTTCTTGACGAGCTGCCCGGCCTCCTTGGCGTCGAGGGTCCCGGCGGCCTGGTCGAGGAGCTGGTCGATGCGGTCGGTGCCGACGCGCGTGTAGTTCTGGTCGACGTTGAGCGAGCCGTCCGCCGCCGGGACGGGCTTGCCGTAGACGGGGCGCGCGTCGGTGGCGGGGAAGGCGGTGCCCGGCCAGGACCACAGCGCCATGTCGTAGTCGCCGGTCGCGATGTGGTCCTTGAAGTAGGAGGCGTCGGAGACCTTCTGCACCTGGGTGCGGATGCCGATCTTCTCGACCATGCCCGCGATCTTCTCGCCGACCTCGCGCAGTTGCGCGGAACCGGCGCCCGCGGGGACGACGAAGCGGAGCGTGAGGGGCTTGCCGTCCTTGCCGAGCACGGCGGGGACCCCGGCGGGACCGGCCTTGGGCGCGGCCTGGTCCTTCTCCTCCGCCCGCGGCGGCGCGGGGGTGCCCTTGGGGGCGTAGGCCCCGGCGGCGCCCGCGGCCTTCGCGGGCCGGGCCGCCATCGCGTACGCCTGGTGGAGGAGGACGGACTGCGGGGGCACGGGCGCGGGGGCGAGCGGGGCGGCGGCGTCCTTCGCCTTCTTCCCGGCCCCGGCCTTCTTCTCCGCCCCGGCCTTCTTCCCGGCCGTCCGCGCCTTCCCGGCGTCGGCGCCGCTCTTCTCGCTGCGGGCCTCGTCCTCGGGGGCCTTGGCGTCGGTACGGGGTGCCTTGCCGTCCGTACGTGCTCCGGTGCCCGCCTTGCCGTCCGTACGTGCTCCGGTGCCCGCCTTGCCGTCCGCGTCCGCGCCCGCCTTGCCCTGCGCGGCCTCGTCCTTCTTCGCCGCTTCGCCGGAGACCGGGGCCGGCTTGTAGCCCGCGTCGGAGAGGAGGGCCTGCGCCTCGACGGCGTCCTGCTTGCCGAGGGCGCCGCTGCTATCGGCGTAGGCGTCCTGGCCCGCGAGGGCGAGGTGGCTGCCGACCGGGTCGGCGGGCAGGCCGAGGGGCTTGAGCACGAGCTGGGCGAGGGACTTGCGGTCGAGGGCGCGGGCCACGGCGCGGCGTACGCGCTCGTCGGAGAGGGGGCCGGACTCGCCGTTGAGCGCGAGCTGCGTGTAGGCGGGTTCGAGGCTCTTGCGCAGGCGGTAGCGGCCGAGGCTGCGCTGCTGGGCCTCCTCGACGGCGCGGGCCTCGGCGAGGTCGGCGCGGTTCTGCCGGTCGAGGCGGTTGACCTGCTCGGGGGAGCCCTTCGCGAAGGCGCGGGAGTAGACGTCGGCGGCGACGGCGCCCGCGGCGTTCGGTCCGCTCTGCGGCGCGAGCGGGCCGCCGTCGCCCTTGCCGGCGCGGGCGACGCGCGCGGCCTCGTCCTGTTCGACGGGGGCGAGGTCGACGCGGCCGTCGAGCATGGCCTTGACCCGCTTCCCGGCGGGGACCGCGCGCAGGACGAGGCCGTCGAGCTTGGCGCGGTCGCCCCACCAGCGGGTGTCGCGCTCCAGCGTGAGGTCGCCGCTCTTGCGGTCCTCCTTGCCGACGCGGAAGGGGCCCGCGCTCACGGCGAGCCCGGTGCGGGCGGCGTCGTTGAAGGTCTCGGCGCTGCCCATGACCTCCTTGGGGTACAGCGGCGAGAAGAGGGCGCGCCAGTCCGCGTACGGCTTGGCGAAGGTGACCCGTACCTCCTGGGCGTTCGCGCCGCGCTCGACCTTCGCGATGCGGTCGTAGCCGGCGTTGCGCGCCGTCCAGTACTTGCTGTCGGAACCGCGCAGGGCCTGCCACTGGGCGGCGAAGTCGTCGGCGCCGATGTCGCGGCCGTTGTTCCAGGCGGCCTTGGGGTCGAGGTGGTAGACGACGACCTGCCGGGGCTCGGTGGTCTCGACCTTCGCGTCGCGCAGGTACGCGGCGGAGCGGGCGGGGCGGCCCTGCCGGTCGAGGTGGAACATCGAGGGCAGCGTGGCCGAGGCGACGCGCGCGGTCGTGGTGTCGGCGTCCGCCTGGAAGGTGTTGAGGGTGCTGGGGAGCCGGTCGACGGCCCAGTGCAGGGTGCCGCCCTCGGCGACGCGGTCCCGTGCGGCCTGGTGGACGTCGGGCGCGACGACGCGCCCCGCGTGCGTGCCGCCGCCGTCGCCGGAGCAGGAGGCGAGGGCGGGCACGGCGAGCACGCCTGCCACAAGGAACACGGCGGAACGCAGTCTCGGGCCGCTGTACGACGACATCGTGCTGGTACCTCCGTGGCGTGACGCCTTGTCCGACTGTCTGCTTACTGTCCGATCACATCTATTGCCCTTCACGCGGGGTGCGCTGAGCAGCGCACCCGGTTGGCCCACGGAAGTCCCCCGGGGGAAGCAGTGGGGGGAGAGGCGGGCGCGGGGCGGGTACGTGTCCCCCATGACCCGCATCGTCGCCGATATCTCCGTGTCCCTCGACGGCTTCGTCACCGGCCCCGGTCCGGGGCCCCGCAACGGCCTCGGCGACGGCGGCGAGGCGCTGCACACCTGGGCGTTCTCGGACGATCCCGAGGACCGGCGGGTGCTCGGCGAGGGGATGGCGCGCTCCGGGGCCGTCCTGCTGGGGCGGCGGCTCTTCGACATCGTCGACGGACCCGAGGGGTGGGACGACGAGGTGGGGTACGGGGCCGGGCAGGTCGGTCGGCCCGCTTTCCTCGTCGTGACGGGCGCGGAGCCCCGGTCCGTGCGGCTCGGGGCGCTCGACTGGACCTTCGTCACGACTGGCCTGCCCGACGCCGTCGCCGCCGCGCGCGCCCGCGCGGAGGCGGCCTCCGCCGCCGCGGGGCGGGAACTGGACGTCGTCCTGATGGGCGGTGCCGCGCTGATCCGCTCCGCCTTCGCGGCGGGGCTCGTGGACGTCCTCTCGCTGCACCTCTCCCCCGTGCTGCTCGGCGCGGGCACGCCGCTCTTCACCGGCGGCACGGCGCGCTCGCTCGTGCAGCGGGACGTGCGCGTGACGTCCACGGCGACACACCTCACGTACGACGTGCTGTGAGCGGGTGGGGTGTGGATACGCCCGGGGCGGCCACCGTTTCCGGCGACCGCCCCCGGGGGGACTCGTAGTGCTCGGCCTCGTGGTGCTCGGCCTCGTGGTGCTCAGCCGAGGAGCTTGGTGATCTCCTCGGCCGTGCCCGTCTCGCCGAGGCGCGGGAAGACGCGCTCGACGCTGTTGGCGTGCGCCTCGGCGCTCATGTCGGACACGGCGTCCGTCACGACGGTGACGTGGTAGCCGTACTCCTGCGCGAAGCGCGCCGTGGACTCGACGCCGATGCTCGTCGCGATGCCGGTGAGCACGACCTGCGTGATGCCCCGGCGGCGGAGCTGCGAGTCGAGGTCGGTGCCGTAGAAGGCGCCCCACGTCCGCTTCGTGACGCGGATGTCGGAGTCCTGCGCGTCCAGCTCCGCGACGAGGTCCGCCCAGTCGGCCGGGGGCTGCCCGCCGCGCGCCGGGGCCTCGTTGCGGCCGGGGGCGCCGCCCGTCACGTTGACGAGCACGACGGGCAGGCCCTTGGCGCGGAAGGCGGCGGCCAGTGCGGCGGAACGCGCGATGACGTCCTGCGCCGGGACGGGCGCGACGGGCATCCCGGCGATGCCCTTCTGGAGGTCGACGACGATCAGCGCGGTGCGGGGGTCGAGGGTCGTGGCGGTCATGGGTGGTGCTCCTTCGTATCGGGGGGTGAGGTGTCCGCTCAGGCGCGGGGGCGCGGGGAGCGGTCCAGGAGGGCGGCGCCCTTCGTGGCGTCCCTGGCGGCGGTGGCGTCCGTGACGGCGGTGGCGTCCGTGGCGGCGGTGCGGCCGGTCACCCTTCGACCACCTTGCCGAGGAGGGTCACGGCCTCGGCGACGAGGGCGCGTTCCTCCGGGGACAGCTGGGTGTCGAGGGCGTGGGTGAGCCACGTGCGTTTGGCGGCGCGGACCTCGGCGAGGACGGTCCGGCCGCGCTCGGCGACCGAGACGACGGACTGGCGGCCGTCCCCGGGGTCCGGCGCGCGGGCGACGAGGCCCTGCTCGTGCAGGTAGCCGAGCGTGGCGCGCATCGACTGGGGGCGTACGTGCTCGGCGCGGGCGAGCGCCGCCGTGGTCATCGGGCCCTCGCGGTCGAGACGGGAGAGCGCGGAGCGCTGGGTGGGGCTGAGCAGGCTGCGGGCGGACTGCGTCCGCAGGCGCCGCATGAGCAGCCCGGCCACCGAGGTCAGCTCGTCGGCGAGTCGCGCGCTGTCCGGGTGCGGTGCGCCGGGGGCGGGCCGCTCGGGCGGTGCGGTGGGCTCGGTCATGACGGCCACCGTACGAGTTCGGCAGGGAAACTTGCAAACTTACTTGTCGATCGCGAGGCAGGGAAAGGGTACGTGCGAGGGGGGTGAGCGCTCACTCA
This sequence comes from Streptomyces sp. Tu6071, assembly GCF_000213055.1. Classification (NCBI taxonomy): domain Bacteria; kingdom Bacillati; phylum Actinomycetota; class Actinomycetes; order Kitasatosporales; family Streptomycetaceae; genus Streptomyces; species Streptomyces sp. Tu6071. Next base: position 2,554,513 of record NZ_CM001165.1, read on the forward strand.
CCTCTGGATACCCTTGCTCTCGCCCGTCACGAAACCTAGGATGAATGCGCTTTCATTCGGTGTGGACAGAACAGGCGATGGTGCTGCTGTGAGCGACACTCCCACGGTCTACGACGTGGCGGAGCAGTCGGGCGTGTCCATCGCCACCGTCTCCCGCGTCTACCGCAGTCCGGATTCCGTACGTCCCGCGACGCGCGAGAAGGTGCTCGCGGCGGCCCGCGCCCTCGGCTACGTGCCGAGCGGCAGCGCGCGCGGACTCGCGAGCCGCACCACCGGCATCATCGGCCTGTGCTTCCCCGACTACGCCGACCCGGACGCGGACTCCGGAGCAGGTGAGGGCGACGAGGAGGCGGGCACCCTCTACTCGGACCAGATCATCAGGGGCATGGAGCGCGCGGCCCGCCGCCACGGGTACGCGCTGCTCATCGCCGCCTCGCTGGCGGGCGGACCGGAGAGCCTGGTGGCGAAGGTCGCGGGGCGCGTGGACGGGTTCGCCGTGCTCGCGCGGACGGTGCCGACCGAGGACCTGGAGGTCATCTCGCGGCGCGTGCCCGTCGTGATGCTCGCGGGCCCGCGCGAGATAGACCACATGGACCACATCGAGGTCGCGAACCGCGACGGCGAGTACCAGCTCACGCGCCACCTCCTCGCGGACCACGGCCTGCGCCGCCTCGCCTTCATCGGCAGCGCCGACGAGTCGCCCGACGTGGGCGCCCGCTTCGAGGGCTACCGCGACGCGCTGCGCGAGGCGCGCCTGCCCGTACCCGAGGCACCGGACCTGCGCGCCCCGCTGATGACCCGCGCCGAGGGCTCCCGCGCGACACGCGCCCTCCTCGACCGCCCGGGACCGCGCCCCGAGGCGCTCGTCTTCGCGAACGACCAGATGGCGGTCGGCGCCCTGCACACGCTGGAGGAGGCGGGGGTACGGGTCCCGGAGGACGTCGCCGTGACCGGCTTCGACGGCATCCCGCTGAGCCGTGTCGTGCGCCCCCCGCTCACCACGGTCCGCCAGCCGATGCGCCGCATGGGCGAGGAGGCGGCCGAACTCCTCATCCAGCGCGTCACGGAGCCCCAGCGCACCCCGCCGGTCTCCCGGGTCCTGCCCGTCGAGGTGACCCGCCGGGGAAGCTGCGGCTGCGGCGAGCCTTCCGGGGGCGGCGCTTCCGGAGCGGCGCTTCCGGGCGCTGAAGGCTGAGGCGGCGGTACGGGGGCGACCGCCTTCGGCCGTACCCCCGCGCACACCTTGCCCGCACCTTCACGCGCGCCTTCGGCCGCTCCCCCGCGCACGCCCTGGACCGTCCGGCGGCCTCAGGCAAGCGGCGCGCTCGTCAGCGCGGCCGAGACCGTCCACAGGCGCTCGGCGAGCGCCGGGTCGAGCGCCCACTCCTTGACGCCGTGCGGGTGCTCGGCGAGGGCCGCGTCGTCCGGCACGGTGTACGCCTCCTGGCAGTCGTCGAGGTAGCGGCCCCCCGCCTGGGCGAGGGCGGGGAGGACGGCGGCGACCATCGTCGTCGCCGCGCCCTGGCCCACCGTCTTGTACGTGAAGACCCCCGCGGCCTCCGCCGCGTCGAGCGAGCGCCGCTGCCGCTGCGTGAAGTGCCGTTGCAGCCCGGTGGCGACGCCTCCCGGGTTGACGGTGTTGGCGACGATCCCGTCCCGCGCCCAGCGGCGCGTCGCCGCCACGGCGAAGAGCGAGTTGGCCGTCTTCGACCGCGCGTAGGCGAGCTGCGGGTCGTAGGGGCCGCGCGTGTGGTGGAGGTCGTCGAAATCGACCCCGGCCCGCATGTGGGCCGTCGAGCTGACCGCGACGACGCGGGCACCGCCGCGCTCGGCCGCTCCCCGGGCCAGCGCACCGTGCAGGCCCGTGGCCAGCGCGAAGTGCCCGAGGTGGTTGGTCGCGAACTGCCACTCCCAGCCCTCGCGGGTGCGGGAGAGGCCGCCCGTGACCACGCCCGCGTTGTTGATGAGGAGGTGGAGCGGTCCGCGCCACGCCGCGAGGAAGCGCGCGACCGAGGCCCGGTCGGCGAGGTCGAGCGGCGCGACGTCGGGGCGGGTTCGCCCGGTGGAGCGGGCGATCTCCCCGGCGACGGCGCTCCCCGCGTCCGCGTCGCGCACCGCGAGTGTGACGCGCGCCCCGGCGGCGGTGAGGGCACGGGCCGTCTCGGCCCCGATGCCGGAGGAAGCGCCGGTGACGAGCGCGCGGACGCCGCCGAGGTCGTGCCCGCGCAGCACGTCGTCCGCCGTGCTGGCGGCGGTGAAGGAGGTCACGAGCCGTGGGTGCTGAGCCATGCCCCCGAACTTTACACATGAGACTTGGTTTGTATAGCGCGTCTTGCTCTCGTAGGCTTCTCGCATGAGCCGCGAGACCGAACCCCGTAGCGAGGCGGGCCCCCGGGAGAAGCCGGGCCCCCGGGACGAGCCAGGTGCCAGGGCCGATCCCGGTCCCGGTCGGCGGGGTGCCGTGCTGGACGCCGCGATGACCACGTTCGCGCGGTTCGGGTACCGGAAGACGTCGATGGCGGAGGTGGCCCGCGCGGCGGACATCTCGCGGCCGGGCCTCTACTTCCTCTTCTCCTCGAAGGAACTCCTGTTCCGCGCGGCGGTCGAACAGCTCCTGGAGCGCGATCTCGCGGCGGTGGAACGGGTCCTCTCCGATACCCGGCGCCCCCTCGCCGAGCGCCTCGCCACCGCCTTCGACCAGTGGGCGGGCCGCTACACGGAGCCGCCGGCACGTGACATCCCGCAGGTCGTCGAGGCACATCCGGGCCTGCTCGGGGAGTGCGCGGAGCGGGCGCCGCGCCGCTTCGAGGAACTGGTCACGGCGGCACTGGCCGAGGGGCCGGACGCGGACGGACAGGACCCGGTGGGCATCGCGCGCACCCTGATCAGCACGTCGGTCGGCCTCAAGCACCAAGCCCCGTCGCACGCGTTCTACACCGAACGCCTCGCCCTCGCGATCCGGCTCCTGGTCCGCTGACCACGGACGGGCACGCCCCGGCCGACCGCTTCGGCACGGCGGCCCCGGCCGACCGCCTTGGCGCGCCTCTCCGCTCCGCCTCCTCACCCCTCCGTGGCGCGGCGCTCCCGCGCAAACCGCCCCGGGGTCGTGCCCAGGAAGCGGCGGAAGTGGCGGCTCAGGTGGGGCTGGTCGTAGAAGCCGGACTCCGTGGCGGCACGGGCCGCCGGGACGCCTTCCAGGAGGAGGCGGCGGGCACGGTCCAGGCGGCGGGCGGTCACGTACTGGTGCGGTGCGATGCCGAAGGCGCGCGTGAAGGCGCGGACGAGGTGGGTCTCGTCGGCGTGCAGGAGGCGGGCCGCCTCGGCGAGGCCCAGGGACGCGGGGAGGCGGGCGTCGAGCAGATCGCGCAGGTCGCGCGGCAACGACCGTGCGGGAGTGGGCTGTTCGGGCGTCGCGCGCAGGTGGCGGCGCAGCCGGTCCACGACCAGGGCCAGCCTGCTCTCCGCCTCCAACTCCTCGCCCGGGTGGGCCAGTACGGAGTGCAGGCGCCCCACGCGGTCGCGGAGGAGGGGATCGGCGAGGTCAGGGGTGTCGGCGGCCGGGCCGGTCAAGTCCGTGCCCAGGCGGGTGAGATCGAGGTACAGGACGCGTTTGCGGAAGCCGCCGGGGCTCGCCGCCGAGCCGTTGTGCGGGACGTACGGGGGCAGCAGCGAGACGGTGTCCCGCGGGGTGCCGTGCGGGTGCCTGCCCAGGTCGTAGCGGACCGCGCCGTCGTCCACGATGAGCAGCGTCCACGCCTCGTGGACGTGCATCGGGTACGCGTGGTCCGTGAAGCGCGCGTGCAGCACCTCCGTCACCCCGGCGACGGCGGGCCGCCACGCCGAGATCTCGTGCCGGGTCGCCATACCCCGAACGTACGCCAGGAACGTACAAGAAAGCGCCCGGCCCCCACCGCGAGGCTGGCCCCATGACCAGCACCGACGCCCCCGTCCGCTTCGACACCAAGATCGCCGTCCTGCTCCGCGACGACCTCGCCCCCTGGCAGCGGCTCAACGTGACCGCGTTCCTCGTCAGCGGCCTCGGCACCGAGGTCCCCGAGGTGATCGGCGAGCCGTACGCGGACGCCGACAGCACCCCGTACCTGCCGATGTTCCGGCAGCCCGTCCTCGTCCTCGAAGGCTCCGCCGCGCTGCTCACGACGGCCCACTCCCGCGCCCTCGCGCGCGCCCTGCCCCGCGCCGTCTTCACCGCCGACCTCTTCGCGACGGGCCACGACGCGGCCAACCGCGCCGCCGTCCGCGCGGTCCCCGGCGCGGCCCTCGACCTCGTGGGGCTCGCGGTGTACGGCCCGAGGAACGCGGTGGACAAGACCTTGAAGGGGGCGCGGATGCACCCGTAAAGCGGTTGAATCGCGGCCTCGCGCGTGTCAGAGTGAACCGCTTTCGCGTGCGGGGGCGAGCAGTTCGCCCCCGCGCACCGCATCGCGGCGAGCAGCGCCCGGTGTCTCCGCAGTCGATGTCCCGAGGGAATGAAGTCCATGAGCACGGCGTCCGTCAGCGACCGCCGCGCGCACTGAGGAAGGCTCCGCGCCTTCCGGCGGTGGTCCCACGTTCCGGCCTCCCACGGCCGTGCCTTGTCCTGCCCGCACGCGATTCCCGCGTGTCCGGGCGACCGTGCGACTCCCTCAAGGATTTCCCCAGATGACTTTCGTGGACCCCTCCACGTCCCCCGACGTCCCCTCCCCCGGGCTGCTCGTGCAGTCCGCGACCGCCGAGCAACTGCGGCGCAGGCCACGGGTGGTGGAGACGCCGGGCTTCGTCGCCGGATTCCAGGCCGACGACCCGAACCCGTATCTCAACTACGCGACCCCGCTGCCCGGCGCCGAGCCCTCCACCGCCGACGTCGCCGCCCTCGTGGAAGCCTTCCGTACAAGGGAGTTGATGCCCCGGCTCGAATTCGTCCCGGCGGCGGCGCCGGCCGTCGCGCCCGCGCTCCTCGCCGCCGGTTTCACCGTGGAGGCCGAGCACGACTTCCTGGTGTGCACACCGGAGACGTACACCCCGGCCGAGAACCGCCTCGTCACCCAATCCCCCGCCGATGACGAGGAGTTCGCCGCTCTCGATGCCGCGCTGAGCGCGTCCTTCGGCGGCCCGGGGACCGCGAGTCCCGAGGGGGTCGCGCGGTTGCGGCGGACGAGCGAGGGCGGGGGCGCGGTGCGGTACGTACGGGCCGCTGACGGGAGTTGCGCGGGCGGGGCGAGTTGCACGGCGCCCGCGCTCGGCACCGCCGAGCTGAGCGGGGTCGGCACGCGCCCCACGCACCGCCGCCGGGGCGTCGCCGCCGCCGTCGTCTCCGCGCTCACGGCCGACATGTTCGCGCGCGGCGCCGCCTCCGTCTGGCTGGAGTTCTCGGGAGACGACTCCCGCCGCGTCTACGAACGCCTGGGCTACCGCCCCCTGGGCACCCGCCTCTACCTCCGCCTCGCTCCGGAGGACGGACCGGCGGGCGACAGGGGCTGAGGACCGGGGACGGAGGTGACGCCCACGGACCACGGCGACGCTCCTCGCCGCGCACCGGGCTCCTCGCAGCGCGTGTGGGCCGGAACGCCTCGCGCGCGGCGGGGGCCCGGGGGGTCCGCCTGTCCGGGGCGGGAATCCGTGGGGGTCACCGCCGTCCGGGGGGCGCACGGGGGCGGGTGCGACGCGGGCGCCGTGCCGCGCGCCGGAAAGCCGCGCGGGCGTGGCACGCCATCCGGCGCGACACCTCGCGCCGCCCCCTCGTGGCTGATCCGGCGACAAGGACGGCGACCATATCGGCGCCGCGCACCGTGATGCTCCGACGCCGGGCCGGGGGGACTGGGCGCACCCCTGGCCCCGGTGCGCATACGGCGCCACGTCTCCCCCGGGGGCACAGGGCCTGCGGCGGTGGGGCGCGGAGCACTCCGGCACGAGGACACCTCGTGTCGGCGGACGGGCGGTCCCCGTGGCCTCGCGCGGGGCCCGGTCACGGATGTGCTCGGCCGCCGAGGGGCGTGTGCGGGATGCCCGGATGTCGTGGTCGGCCACGGCGTTCGGGCGCCGGCCCTGTCGCAGCCGGTCTCAGTCGCCGTCGTGTGCGAGTGCTCCGGGGCCGGTTGCGGGTGCGGGCAGTGCGGCAGCTCCGCCGGTCACGCAGACGGACGAGGACGCCGTCTCCAGGGCCCGGCGGTGGAGCGCGTCCAGCCCGCGGGGGCCCGAGGGGGCCGAGACGGCCCCGGTGGCGAGGAGCAGCTCGGCCTCGCATCCTCCGGGGAGGCTCCGCAGAAGCCGTGTCGCGCTGAGCTCCTGGAGGAGCCGTGTGGTCAGGCGGTCGAGCCGCGCGCGGAGCGCGGAGAGGTCCGGACGCGTCGCAGGAGTCCGCTCGGGGTGCGCCGTCCAGTACCGGAAGAGCCCTCGCTGCACCACCTTGCTCGCGGCGATCTGATCCCGGAAGAAGGCCACGGTCGCGTCCGGTTCCAGGCCGTGGGCCCCGGCCTTCTCCCGCACGTCGTCCAGCAGGTCTTCTTCCCGGACGCGGTCCTCGATCGGCGCGCCGGTGCCGAACTTCGACGCCGCCACCCGGTCCCCGGCCGAGAGCCGTTCCACGAGAAGCCCGGCCAGGGGACCGAGCGGAAGCGCGGCGGCTGTCGCGGCACTCCCGGCCGGGACCACCACCGGATCACTGCCCGCAGCATGCGCCTGGGGCGCTCCGAGCGTGAGGGCCACGGCCAGGGCCGAGCCGGAGAACAGATGATGACGGATTGCCGTACCGCGCTTCAGTGCTTCCCCCTGGTCGTGCCCCTGCACTCTTCCCCGGCCGGTGTGCGACCGCTCCCGGACGACCGGTGGCCCGTGCGGAACGCACCCCGCCGCCTGGCGGGAGGTCGCCGACCACCGCCGCGAAGCCGGGCACCACATACTCACCCCCCGCGCCGCTCCTGACGGCCGCGCGCCCTCTTTTCCCGGGCTGGGGACGCCCAGAAACACCCGCGAGGGTGACACGGACGAATCCGCGAGGGTGACACGGACGAATCCGGGCGGACGACCCGCCGCGGGCGGGCCGCGGCGGGAGCCCGGCCTGAGCATCCGCGACCCGCTCCGTCCTCCGGCGGTCGCCACCCCCCGCGACCACGCCGGATCAAGCACCTGTCCCCGGCAAGCGCACCCGGGTCGTCCACGGCACCCTCGTCGTGCTTCGGTCCGCCTTCGCCGCAATCCGCTGCCACGCGGCCTTCGCGACAAGATCCGGGGGTGCCGACGGTGTTCCCGACGGTCGGCCCACGGCGGTCCTCGACGTCGGGCGCCGGTCCCCCGACGCGAGGCCCGCGATCCGGCGGCCCGCGAGGCCCGTGGACGCGACCTGCCCTCGCGTGCCGCGCGGGACCGGACGCCTCGCTTCCGCCCGTATGCGTCATGCGGAACCTGTCCGCGGGCGCTGCGACAGCCTCGCTCGGAGGTATCGCAGGTACCCGTCCGCCGCCCGCGTCGCCCCTCGTGCCGACGTCTGCCGCGTCAGCCCGCCGACTCCGAGGCATTCGCAGTCGCACAGGGGGTACTCTCCTGCCACCCGAGACGAGGAGCGCGCCGGTGCTTTCCCTGGACTCCACCGAACTCACCGCCGCCGACGCGCGATTCCTGGCGCAGACCTACGCGGCCACCCACTGCCCGCGCCTGGACCGCTCCGCCGTCGCCCTGGTCGTGGCCGAACTGCTCTCGAACGCCGAACGCCACACGGCCGGGACCTGGCGGCTGGCGATCAGGCACAGCACGCGCCTGCTGAGCATCGCCGTCCACGACCTCGGCCGGCTGTCCCCGATGCCAGGTTCGTCAGCACTCGACGGCACAGGGCACTTCGGCCTGCACATCATCCGCCGCCTCAGCCATCACTTCGCCGTCCACACCGATGCCACCGGCAAGACCGTCACCGCGCAATGGAACCTCGCACTCCTCTGAGTCACCACGGGCGTCCGCCTCGGCGCGGGCAAGAAGATCCGCTTCGGCGTGTGGGACCCGCTCAACAAGAGCGGCGGCTCGGGCGTACGCATCACGGGCCTTGTCATCACCCCGCCGGACGAGACGGAATCCGTGACGCCGAAGTGGCCCGGTGGGGCCTCGCTCCCGGTCACGGACGACGACGGTCGCCGGGCCGAGGTGGGGTGGAGGGGCAGCGCGGCGCAGGGCGAGGGGTGAACCGGCACACCGGCGGCGCCCGGTGATCCGGAGCGCCGCCACCCGGGTCGGCAGGACGAGGTGAGCCGTTCACGAGGGCGTTGACCGCTTCGTCGGCTCTCTGCTCTCGCCGGGTTCGGTGAGCCCCGGCCGACAGCCGCGCGGCCGACGACGGCATGGCGAACGCGGACGCGGTTCCGCGCGGCCTCCGGGACTGCCGGGGGATGCGTGAAGCGAGGCGCGCCGGCCGGTGCCGTGCACAGGTGACGGTGACGTGCCGGATGATGCCCGCGCTGATCTCCACCGTCATCCGTGCGTCCACGGTGTGCGGGGGCCCTTCGGGGGCCGTGGGCGGTGCCGGTGTCGCCGCACGAGCCGCGCACCCTTTCCGAACCGCCCCGCTAGCCCGGCATGTTGGCCGCGAAGAAGTCCGTGCGGGCCTGTGCCAGTGCCGTGCGGTCGGTCGGTTCCTCCGCGTAGGGGTGGTGGCCGGCCCGGAGCAGGAAGGGGTCACCCGCCGCCGGGAGGGCGTTGTGCACGGCGAACTGGCCCGGGGGCGGCACGGCGGGGTCGTAGAGCGCGGCGGCGACGAGGACCGGGACGCGGATCAGCGCCGCCGCGGTCGCCGCGTCGAAGTACGTGAGCACGTCGGTGACTTCGGGGTGCGCGGCGTGGTACTTCCGTACCGACTCGCCGCTCCCCACGCTCGGCAGCGTGAGCCGCAGCGGGTGGTTGCCGAAGGTCGGCACGGTGAGCTGGGCCGCGACGAAGCGCTCGTCCCACGGCAGCGCGAGCGCGCCGAGGCCGCCGCCGAGGCTCTCGCCGAGGTAGCCGAGGCGGGGTCCGGCGAGTGCGGGTAACAGCTCGACGAGCGCGCTCGCGGCGCACCACAGGTCGGCGACGCACTCGCCGAGCACGGACGTCTCACGGCTCCCGATGCCGTGCAGCACATGGGCGTCCGCGTCGGCCGGGATGCCGTCGACGAGCCCGCGCGCGGGCAGCCCGCGCACGCACGGCAGGATCGCGGCGGACTGCCCGAGCGGCAGCGGCAGATCCGGCCCGGGGCGATCCCGGCCCCCGTACCCGTGCCCGATCACGAAGCCGTGCCGCACGGGCCCCTCGGTCGGCATCGCGAACCAGCCGCCGAGCCGCACCCCGCCGAGCGAGGTGTACGTGACGGAGCGGATCACGAGCCCGTCGCGCTCGTCCTCGACGGGCCCCGGCTCGGGCTCCGTCGCGACCGCGCGCGCCCGCTCCCGCAGCCGCCCCCAGAACGCGCCGAAGTCGTCCGGCGCCGGGGGCGCGGGCACGGCGAGCAGGGCGGGCAGCTCGTAGCCGTACGTGGGATCGAAGCCGTACGGGCTCTCGCCCGGACCCCGCGAGGCCCCGCCCGGCCCCTGCGGCGGCGTGTCGTCTGCGTGCACCATGATTCCCGACCCTACGGCCTCCCACCAGGCCCAACGACTCGGTGGCCGCCCCACGGGTCACGCGCCCGCCCGCCTCGGGCGCCTCGGGCTGGGAGCGCGCCTCCTGCCGATATCCGCCCCGCCGGAGGCGCGCCTCAGGCCGGAGCGCAGCTCCCGCCGCCATCCGCCCCGCCGGAACGCGCCTCCCGCCGCCCCGCGCCTCCCGCCCGAGCGCTCGTACCCCCTTGCCGACGCGCCCCTCCCGCCGAGGTAAGCCCCCCGGACCCGCCCCGCCCCCGCGCCCGAGGACCCCCGGGTCCCCCTCGCCCTCCCCATCCCCCGCCCCCAATCCAGCCGATGCGGGACAATTCATATGTTGTGAACGCAAGCCACGCCACCACCCCCCACCTCTGTTCGCCCCGCCCGCCCCACATCCCCTCCCCAGAACATCCACGAAGTGTGACGTAGACCCCCCTTGCGCCCGCCCCGCCTCTCACGCCACAGTGATGTATGCGCTTACAGACAGCGCATACATTCCCGCCGCTCGCACCGGTGAGGAACCCGCTCAAGGAGGAGCACGTCATGAACCGCCCCGCGAGACTCCGCACCCGGAAGACCGTGCGGAACACCACGGTCGCCGCTGCCTCGATCGCCGCCATGGTCGTCATCGCCGCCTGCGGCGGCTCCGGCGGCGGGGGCGTCTCCGCCGACAAGAAGCAGACCCTCACGGTCTGGGGCATGGGCGCCGAGGGCGAGAAGCTCGCCGACATCGCCAAGACCTACGAGAAGTCGCACCCGAACATCACCGTCAAGGTGACTCCGGTCGGCTGGGACGTCGCGCACCAGAAGCTCGTCTCCGCCGCCGCCGCGAGCAAGCTCCCCGACATCGCGCAGATGGGCGGGAGCTACATGGGCGAGTTCTCCGAGCTGGGCGTCCTGGAGCCGGTCGACACGAAGACCTTCCACGAGAAGGACTTCTTCCCGGCCTCCTGGAAGCAGGGCGTCGTGGACGACACGGCGTACGGCGTGCCGTGGTACGTCGACACGCGCGTCGTCTACTACCGCACGGACCTCGCCAAGAAGGCCGGGATCACCGAGGCGCCCAAGACGTGGAAGGACATGAAGGCCCTCGCCACCGCGTACCAGAAGCAGGCCGGTACGCGGTGGGGCCTCTCGATCCAGCCCTCCGGCACCGACACGGTGCAGAGCTTCTACCCCTTCCTGTACTCGGCGGGCGGCCAGATCGTCAGCGACGACGGCAAGAAGGCCGTCGTCAACAGCCCCGAGGCGGTCCGCGCGCTCACGGAGTACGGCACGTACTTCAGCAAGGGCCTCGCGAAGAAGAGCGTCACGCCCGGCTACGACGTGCTCAAGGACTTCGACAGCGGCTCCGTGCCGATGTTCTTCTCCGGCCCCTGGCAGATCAGCTCGATCAACCAGACGCACCCGAACCTCAAGGGCAAGTGGGGCATCACGACGGTGCCGCGCGACGAGTCCGCGACCTCGATGGCCGGCGGCTCCTCGCTCGTCATCTCCAAGGACAGCGACCACAAGGCCGCCGCCACGGACTTCGTGAAGTACCTGACGAGCGCCAAGGGCCAGACCGAGTTCTACAAGGCGAGCGGCGACCTCCCGGCCCGCACCTCCGCCTGGGACAGCGGCGAGCTCGCGACCGACAAGAACCTCCAGACCTTCCGCACGCAGGTCGAGAACTCGAAGACCTCGCCCGCGCTCGCGAAGTGGTCGGAGATCTCCTCGAAGGTCGACGACGCGATCGAGCAGGTCACCCAGGGCAAGGCGAGCGCCAAGTCGGCCCTGGACAAGGCCCAGTCCGAGATCGAAAGCCTCCTGGGGTAAGCGGTCATGAGCAGCACGGCAGACACGGCCGCCCCGGCGGCCACGCAGGGCCCGCCCGCCCCCGCCTCGCGCGGGGGCCGGGGGGCCGGGCCCGCCCGCCGGGGCGGTTCGGTGCGCACGCACCACCTGGCGGGCTGGCTCTTCTCCACCCCGTTCCTCGTCCTCTTCGCCGTCTTCATGGCGCTGCCGATCGTCGCGACGCTCCTCATGAGCTTCACCGACTTCGGCCTCGCCAACGTGACGCACCCCTTCGACGCGAAGTTCATCGGCCTCGACAACTACGTCAACCTCTTCCAGGACGACAAGTTCCTGAAGTCCCTGTTCAACACGGGGTACTTCGTGGTCGTCGGAGTGCCCGTCACGATCACCGCCGGGCTGCTCGTCGCGGTCCTGCTCAACAACGGCATCGACCGCGCGCGGACCTTCTTCCGGGTCGGTTTCTACGCGCCCGTCGTGACCACGATCGTCGCGGTGGCCGTCGTGTGGCGCTTCGTGCTCGATCCGAGCGACGGGCTCGTGGCCGGGCTCTTCGACGCGGTCGGGCTCACCTCGCCCGACTTCCTCGGCAACGAGCACCTCGCGATGCCGTCCATGATCGCGATGGCGGTGTGGCGCAACGTCGGCAACGTCATGGTGCTGCTCATCGCGGGCCTCCAGGCGATCCCGCAGGAAGTGCGCGAGGCCGCGAAGCTCGACGGCGCGGGCGCCTTCCAGGAGCTGCGCAGGATCACGGTCCCGCTCCTGCGCCCGACGCTGCTCTACTCGACCGTCATCACCACGATCGGCTTCCTCAACGTCTTCGAGGAACCCTTCGTGATGACGCAGGGCGGCCCCAACAACAGCACCCTCACCGTGTCGCTGGACATGTACAAGGAAGGCTTCAACTTCTTCCACATGGGCTACGCGAGCGCGATGGCGTACGTCCTCTTCATTGTGATCATGGCCATCACGGTGCTCCAGCTCCGACTGCTGAAGGACAACACGAAGTGAGCGCCACGACACCGGCCCCGCGCCGTACCCCCAGCGACCCCGGAACGCACGCGACGAAGGCCCCGGGCCACGATCCCGGCCACGACGCGGGCCAGGACCCGGGACGCCCGCGCGTGCCGCGGACCCCGCTGAGCGAGCGGCTGCGCAAGCCCCTCACGTACGTCGCCCTCTCGATCGGCCTGCTGATCATGGCCGCGCCGTTCCTGTGGATGGCGCTCTCGGCCTTCAAGACCGACGAGGAGCTGGGCGGTTCCAAGACCGTCTGGATTCCCTCGGAGTGGACGCTCGACCAGTTCCGCGCGCTGCTCGACAAGCTCGACCTGCCGCTGTACTTCATGAACTCCGTGGTTGTCGCGGTGCTCGTGACCGTCTGCAACCTGGTCTTCTGCTCGATGCTCGGCTACGCGCTCGCGAAGCTCGACTTCTTCGGCCGCAACAAGGTCTTCGCACTCGTGCTCGCCGCGCTCATGGTGCCGGGCAACCTGATGCTGCTGCCGATGTACGTGCTGATGAACAAGCTGGACCTGCTCGACAGCTACGCGGGCCTGGTGCTGCCCTTCGCGGCCGGTGCCTTCGGGGTCTTCCTCATGCGGCAGTTCATGCAGTCGATCCCGGACGAGCTGCTCGAAGCGGCGCGGATGGACGGCGCGAGCGAGTGGTACATCTTCTGGCGGATCGTGATGCCGCTGGTCAAGCCCGCCCTCGCGACGCTCGGCATCCTGACCTTCCTCGGCTCGTGGAACAACTTCGTGTGGCCGCTGATCGCGACCAACGACCCGGACAAGTACACGCTCCCCGTGGCCCTCGCGACCTTCGCGAACGACCCCAACAAGGTCGCGGGCTCGAACGGGGTCCTGATGGCGGGCTCGCTCCTCGTGGTCCTGCCGGTCCTGCTCGTGTTCCTCGTGCTCCAGCGGCACTTCAAGCCGGATCTCGCGACGGCCGGGCTCAAGTAGCCGCGCCCCTTCGCGCGATCCCCGGTACGGGCCCAGGGCACTCGACCCGCCCCGCGCGCCCGGCCCGTACCCCCCTCTTCTTCCTCTCCCCCCAGCAAAGGTTCTGTTCGCCATGCCCGAAAAGCCCGCCGCTCCGGCGCATCCCGCCGCGCCGGACGCCCCCGCCGCCGCACCGGCGGCCCCCACCGCCGCGCCGGAGAAGTCCGCCGCCCGCTCCGACTGGGAGCAGCGCATCGGCAAGCCCAGCGACACCCGGCTCACCGGTACGGCCGCCGTCGCCGCTCCGGCCGGACTGCGCGCCGAGGAGGGCACCGGGCTCGTACGGCTCGACTGGCGGCCCGTCGCGGGCGCGCTCGGCTACCTCGTGCACCGCGCCGACTCGCCCGAGGGCCCCTTCACGCCGCTCGACCACCTCGGCGGCGACGTCCTCGCCGTGCCGCACCCGCCGTACGCCGACACCCTCGTGGAGCCCGGCCGCGCCTACCACTACAAGGTCGCGAGCTGGACCGACGACGGCGCGGGCCCGCTGGGCGCCGAGACCGTGACCGCCACCCCGAAGGCCCCGGGCGAGGCGCCCGCCGCCGTCGAGGTCGCGGTCGACGCCGCCGCCCCGACGAGCCCGCTCCCCCGCGTGTGGAACAGGATCATCGGCGCCGAGCACCTCTCGCTCCTGCTGTGGGACAAGCCCGGTCCCGGCGGCTCGGACACGGCCGCCGAGTACCACGAGGCACTGGGCAAGGTGCGGGACGAACTCGGCGTCCGCGCGGTCCGCGCCCACGGCACCTTCCTCCCCGAGACGGTCTCGGTGCGTCCCGACGGCAGCTTCGACTTCTCCGGGCTCGACGAGGTCTACGACCGCTTCCTCGCCACCGGCCTCAAGCCCGTCGTCGAACTCTCCTTCATGCCGGAGGAGCTGGCGAAGGACCCCGGGTACACCGTCTTCGACTACAAGGCGCTCGTCTCGACGCCCACGTCCTGGGAGCGCTGGGGCGAGCTGTGCCACGCGCTCGTCGTCCACCTCCAGGAGCGCTACGGCCGCGACGAGGTCGCCGGCTGGGAGTTCGAGGTGTGGAACGAGGCGAACCTCGAAGTCTTCTGGAACGGCACGCAGGACGACTACCACCTGCTGTACGCGTACGCGGTCCGGGCCGTGAAGGCCGCCGACCCGCGCATCCGCGTCGGCGGGCCCTCCTCGGCCGCCGCGGGCTGGGTCGGCGCGCTCCTGGAGTACTGCCGCGCCGAGAACCTGCCCGTCGACTTCGTCTCGACGCACACGTACGGGAACGCGCCGCTCGACTTCCGCCCGCTGACCCGCGCCTACGCCGAGGCGACCGGGCGGCCCGAGCCGGAGATCCTGTGGACCGAGTGGGGCGTCACGCCGACCCACTTCCACCCCGTGAGCGACTCCGTCTTCTCGGCGCCGTTCGTGCTGCGCGGCATGAAGTCGGCGCTCGCCTCGACCGACGCGCTCGCCTACTGGGTCGCGACGGACCAGTTCGAGGAGTTGGGCTGGCCGCCGAAGCTCTTCCACGGCGGCTTCGGGCTGCTCACCGTCGGCAATCTGCGCAAGCCGCGCTACTGGGCGCTGTGGCTGCTCAACCAGCTCGCGGGCGACCGCGCCCCCGTGGCCGTGAGCGGTGACGGCGCGGACGCGACCGTCGAGGCGCTCGCGACGCGCGCCGAGGACGGCTCGGCCGTGGACGTGCTCGTGTGGAACGGCACGCTCGACCAGTCGAAGGTCGCGGGCGCCGCCGCGCTCGGCCGGTCGACCACCGTCCGTGTCACGGGCCTCGAGCCGGGTGCCCGGTACGCGGTGAGCGCGTACCGGGTGGACGAGGCGCACGGCAACATCCAGGCCGTGTGGGAGGAGATCGGCGGCGGCGACTGGCCGGACGCGCCCCAGTGGGCGAAGCTCCGCGAGGCCGACCGGCTGCCCGCCGAACCGCTCGCGCCCGTCCTGGCGGACGCGGCGGGCACGGTGCGCGTGGAGGTCGAGCTGCCCATGCCGGGCATCCGCCTCCTGGGCCTGCGCCGCGCCTGAACCGCCCCGCCCCGGCGGCCCGTTGACTCCGGGGGCCGTGCGCCACACCTGACGGTGGCGCACGGCCCCCGGCTCATGTCCCGGGCTATCCCAGCCGGTTGACCGGAGCGCCCCAACTGTCGCGGTACGCCTTCCAGTCGGCCTCCGTCGCGGCGAAGTCCACGTACAGGGCGAGCCCGAAGCGGACGCGTTCGCGGTCGGTGCGCGCGAGGCCGAGGCGGGCGCCGCGCACGGCGGCGGGGACGGTCTCGGCGGCGGCGCGGTGGCCGGGCTTGTTCTCGTGGAAGAAGGGCATGCCCATGAGCAGATCGGTCTCGGGCGGGGTGGCTTCGAGGGCGAGTTCGGTCTGCTGGGCGACGTAGCCGCCGTACAGGCTCTCCAGGGGCATCGCGGTGTCGTACGACATGACGGCGATCTGGTCGACGCGGCGCGCGACCTGCGCGAAGTACGCCTGGCTCCAGTACTTCTCGTGGCCGCTGACCGTGCCGAAGACGGTGTGCAGGCCGGGAAGCGGGTCGATCTGGTGCGCGGCGACGGAGAGCGGGGCGTGCCGCGCGGCCGTGAGGGCGTGCAGGCGGGTGAGGAGGTCGAGGAAGTCGCCGTCGCCGGAGTGCAGGGGCTCGAAGTCGAAGTGCAGGCCCTGGAATCCGGCGTCGAGTATCTGCCGCGAGGAGGTCAGGACGGCGCCGCGCGTCCTCGGGTCCGTCATGCTCAGCCCGTCGGGGGACTCGGTGTCGAGCACGTCGCCGAGCCACGCCTGCACGCGGAGCCTGGGCAGTCGTGCGTGGAGCCCGCCGACGAGCCAGCCGGCCTTCGGGTAGAGCTTCTCCGGCAGGGTGCCGTCGTGCTCCAGCGGGCCCGCGTGCACGTAGAGGTCGCGGATCCCGGTGTAGCGGAGCTGTTCCACGAGCCGGTCGAGGTCGCCCGTGTCCTTGCGCCCGTCGACCCAGGCGTGCCCGAGCCACAGCGCGTCGCGCCCGCGCGTGCGGGTCCCGTCCCCGGGCTCGCCCGCGTACGAGAACCGCAGCCAGGTCCCGGCGGCGAGCACGGGCAGCAGAACGAGCAGGACGACGCCGAGCGCGGTCCGGCGCAGTACGCGCACCCAGCGGGGCCGGGGCCCGCGACGGGTCCCGGAACCGGCAGCCTCCGCACTCTCCGCGTCGAGCGGCCCGTCCGGCCCGTCCGCGTCCCGCTCCACGGTCTCCGTCTGCATCCGCCCGCCTCCCGGCCCACCGAGCCCGGAGCAACCCCCCGGCGCGTCGCACAGAGTAACCGACACGCCGAGGGGGGACGGGGTTGACGCCTGGTCAGAACAGGCTCAGCAGCGCCTCCGCCGCGTCCACCCCGCTCGACTCCCCGTCCGGCAGGCCCAGCTCGAACCACACCGTCTTCCCGTGCGGCGTCCGGCGCGAGCCCCAGGAGGCGGCGAGCAGTCCGACGAGCTGGAGCCCGCGTCCGCCTTCGTCCGTGTCCTTGGCCCGGCGCCGCCTCGGCTGCACGAGCCCCTCGTCCCACACCTCGCACACGAGGGTCCGGTCGAGGAGCAGCCGGAGCCTGATCTCCCCGTCCCCGTACCGCAGGGCGTTCGTGACCAGCTCGCTGACCAGCAGCTCCGTGGTGTCGGCGAGCGCGTCGAGCCCCCACCCGGCGAGCCGTTCCCGCGTGTACTCGCGGGCCTTGCCGACGGATTGCGGGTCGCGCGGGAGCGTCCAGTCGCCCACGTTCTCCTCGGGCAGTCCCTGCACGCGCGCCATGAGGAGGGCGATGTCGTCCTCGCCGTGGTGCGTGTCGAGGCGCCGCAGTACCTGGTCGCAGATGTCCTCCAGCGAACGCCCGGGATCGGTGAGGGCGTTGCGGAAGGCGAGGAGGCCCTCGTCGAGCGGCTGGTGCCTGGACTCGACGAGCCCGTCGGTGTAGAGCGCGAGGAGGGCGCCCTCGGGGAGTTCGACGGTGACCTCCTCGAAGGGTTCGCCGCCGACGCCGAGCGGCATGCCCGGGGGCACGTCGAGCAGGAGCGCGGGCCGGTGGGCGCCGCTCGGCTCCAGCAGGACGGGCGGCAGGTGGCCCGCGTTGGCGAAGGTGCAGCGGCGGGTCACGGAGTCGTACACCGCGTACACGCACGTCGCGAGGTAGACCTCGGCGAGGTCGGTGTCCTGGTCCTGGCGGGCCGCACGCGTCGTCTGCTGCGGCGAGCCGAGGCCCTGCGCGATCTCGTCCAGGTGCGAGAGGACCTCGGCCGGTTCGAGGTCGAGAAGCGCGAGGGTCCTTACGGCGGTGCGCAGTTCGCCCATCGCCGCCGCCGCGCGCAGACCGCGCCCCATGACGTCCCCGACGACGAGTGCCGTGCGGTGCCCGGGGAGTTCGATGACGTCGAACCAGTCCCCGCCGACCTCGGTCGCCTCGTTGCCGGGGAGGTAGCGGCAGGCGATGTCGAGCCCGGCCGCCTCCGGCTCACCGGGCGGCAGGAGGCTGCGCTGGAGGAGCAGGGCGCGTTCGTGCTCGCGCCGGTACAGGCGCGCGTTGTCGATGAACACGGCGGTGCGGGTGGCGAGTTCGACGGCGAGGGCGCGGTCCCTCTCGCCGAAGGGCTCGCTGCCCTTCGTCCGGGCGAACTGCGCGAGCCCGACGACCTTGTCGTGCGCGACCATCGGCACGGCGAGCGTGGACTGCACGAGGTCGCCGTCCGTGCCGGGCAGCAGCTCGGGCAGCGCGGTGCGCAGCACGCGGGCGCGCGGCGAGTCGGACGGGTAGCGGTGCACGGCGCCGACGTCGACGGAGCCCGCCCCGGCCCCGTGCCGCCGCGCCTCCTCGGGCCCCGGCCCGTACCCGTACCAGGGCCGCCCCCGCTCGCGGCGTCCCTCGCCGGGGGCGCTGGGCCGCCCGACCGTGAACGGCCCGGCGGGCGAGGCGCTCCACTCCCGCATCTGGTCCAGGGGGGCGCCCGACGCGGGGTCGTTCGCCCCTGGGGCGGGCGTGCCCGTCCCGGTCCCCACGTGGCCCTCGCGCTGCCGCAGGAACGGCAGCACGTCGGCGACGGAGCTCGCGAAGGCGACCCGGCGCAGCTCGGCGCTGCCGTCCGCCATCCCGGGCGCCTGCTCGTCGCCGAGGAGGAGCGCCTGGTAGAGGTCGACCGAGGCCAGGTCGCAGAAGCCGGGGACGGCGACGTCGAGGAGTTCGCGGGCGGTGGTCTCCAGGTCGAGCGAGTTGCCGATGCGCGAGCCGGCCTCGTTGAGGAGGGCGAGGTTGCGCCGGGCGCTCGCGGCCTCGCGCGCGGCGGCCTGGCGCCGGGTCACGTCGGTCGCGAGCGCGGCGACGCCGAGCGGGCGGCCTGTGCCGCTGTGCACGCGGTAGAGGTCGAGCGACCAGTGGCGGGGCTGGGTCTCGCCGGGGGGCGTCCCGGTGAGGCTGAGGTCGTTGAGCGCCCCGCCCTTCTCCAGGACGTGTCGCAGCGCGGCCTCCAGCCGATCGCGCTCGGCCGGTACGAGGTAGTCCCGCGCGCCGAGCCCCTGGTGCGCCGCGGCCGGGCGACCGAAGACGGAGGCGAACCGCTCGTTCACCCTCCGTATCCGCAGATCGGTTCCGAAGAGCACGAAACCGAAGGGAGATTGGCCGAAAATCGCCTGCGAGGCGGCGAGGTCCGTCTCGATGCCGCGCAGCGTCCGCACGTCCACGGCGATGCAGACGGCCGCCGGATCGCCGTCCTCGGTACGCGTGGGCATGACGTAGATCTCCGCGATGCCCTCCTGTGCGGGTAGGCGCCCCGAAGCGGAATCAGGGATGCCGGTACCGGTCCCCGCGCCGCCGGGGGCACGGTCGGCGGCGACGGGATCGGGCCCCTCACCCAGCGTGGTTCCGCGGGCCGCCGGGTCCCGCCTGGCGGGCAGGCGGAAGGGGACGATCCCCGTCCACTCGCGGCCGTCGAGGATCTCGGCGAGCTTGCGATGTCCCTGGCCGCGCAGCCTGGGCGGCACGAAGGTCTCGACGGGATCGCGGCCCACGACGTCCTCGGCGCCGAGGCCGAAGAGCCGTTCGGCCCGCTCGCTCCACTGGTCGACGGTGCCGTCCGGCCCTATCGAGAAGGCGGCGACCTTGATGTAGTCGTAGATGGAGCCCGCGGGGCTGCTCTGCCACACGATCTCGTCCGGGGTACGGCGGGGGCCCGCCGCCCTCGCAGGTATCTCGCTCACGCGTACCGTCCCCTCCAGCCCACCGCGACCGGGGGGCGCTCCGGGCGGCGGCTTCCCGCAGTATCCAGCACCACGGCGCGACACCCAACGGCCTTCACGATCACCGGCCGATCCCGACGCTTTCCGGCCCCCGCCACGCACACGCCCGCGCACGCGGAGCCCACCGCGCACGCCCACGCGCGCGCGGCCCCGACTTCTGCCCTGGGCCCTGACCTGGAGATCGACACTTCCTCTCTCCTAACCAGCCGCCCCCTCCTCTAACCCGCCTCGTACGTCCGTGCTGCGCACCCGCGTCGCACAGCCGTCCCGGCGCGCGCGGAGGAGGGCACGACGGCGGGCGCGCGCACGGCGTGATTCGCGCGGGTCGCACAGGAGCGCGAACAGGCGCGCGCGGCGGCAAGCAAGGAGGCGTGCGGGGGCACAGGGGCGCACACGCAACTCCCGTACCGCCGTTTTCGCGCCGTACGGAAGCGACGAATGCGCGGAATTCGTACGGGGGTTCAGGCGGGGTGGGTGCGGCGCGGGGGCCGCGCGAGGGCGTCGTACGGGGTCAGACGACCGGGATGGGAAGCTCGCACCACACCGTCTTGCCGGTGCGCGCGGGGTCCACGCTCGTTCCCCAGTTCCGCGACTGTCTGCTGAGCAGCCGGATGCCGCGCCCGCGTTCCTCGTCGTGGTGGGGTCTGCGTTCGCGCGGGCCCTGCGTGACCGGGTCCGAGACCTCGACGAAGAGGCTGTCCCTGCGGCGCGAGAGGCGCAGGCCGATGGGGCCGTGGGCGTATCTGAGGGAGTTGGTGACGAGTTCGCTGACGACGAGAATCGTCACGTCGGTCATCGCGGCGAGGCCCCAGTCGGTGAGGCGCTCGCGGGTCAGGTCCCTGGCCCTGCGCGCCACCCCGGGCTCAGCCGGAAAGGTCCACTCGGCGCACACGCCCTCGGTGTCGATCAAGACGATCACTTCCCCAGAAAGACCGTAGAAGACCCTTGGCGGAGAATCCCTTGCGCCATCAATAGCCCCAAGCCGCGCTTTTCAGACGGAATCGCGCGTACTTCCCGGCGGGTTGGCACGAATGGCGCAGCACGGGGAGCCCGCCCGGTGGACGGGGAGGAAGGTGGGGAGGAGGGCCCGGCGCGGTGGGCTTGCGGGGTGGTGACCACGGTTGCGCGGGGCGTCGGCCGCAGACCCGCGGAGCGTCGGCCGGGAGCCCGCGGGGCGGGCCTCGGCGGAACACCCGTGGGGGCGGCCCTCAGTCGAGCAGTCCCCACCGCGCGAGTTCGTCGAAGAGGAGGCGGTCGACGGGCGGGACCTCGGCGCGGTCGGCGAGCGTGAACCAGGCGATCTCCTCGATCTCGCTGCTCGGCGCGATGTCCCCGCTGTGCTCGGCCGTCCAGCAGCTCATCCGCACCCGCGTCCCCGGCGACTCCGGCACTTCGGCCTCGTACGTGCCGAGGTGGCGCGCGCTCGCGGCGTCGAGCCGTACGGTCAGCTCCTCCTCCGCCTCCCGCAGGAGGACGTCGACGTCGCTCTCGCCGGGCTCGCGCTTGCCGCCCGGCACGTAGAAGACGTCCTTGCCGCGTGGCCGGGCGCACAGGACGCGCCCGTCCTCGACGCGCACCCAGGCCACCGTGTCGATCAGCACCGCTCGCGCTCCTCCTCGCCGGTCCGCGCCCCTGTCGGCACCGTCCGTCCGGTGAACGACTCTAGAGGCCAGCCCCTAGCGGAGCGGGTCCTCGTCCAGGGCGCCGATCACGCCTTCGGGGCGGGGGCGGTCGTCGGCGTGCTCGACGACGTAGAGCGCGCGGGGCGCGGGGACACGGGCGTTGAGGACGTCGGCGCGGCGTTCGGCCTCGGCGCGGGTGGCGTAGCTGGCGACGCGGTAGCTGTCCTCTTCGCCGTTGTCACGCCGTATCAATTGCCAGGGCAGCGAGGCGACGGGATCGGCCGTGCCGGCCCTGCGGACCTGGCGTCCCACCCTGGCGACGCCCCCCGTGGAAACTCCGTTTCGCATATGCCCGACCCTACCCCTCGCCTTTACGCACCGCATGCGACTTGGCACGATACGAGGGGACGAACCGGCCGTCCGGCGCCGGGAAGCGGGGGGTCGCACGGGGGCGCACACGCCCAACGCGCCCCCCGGCGCTGCCACTTGTCTCGCGGGGGGCGAGGCAGCCTAGCGGACCGGGAGATGGTAGGCGAGTCGGTAGCGGTCGGCGGGGACGACGAGGTCGGCGGTCTCCACGGCGCGCTGGGAGGCGTAGTACGTACGGGAGATGACGATGACGACGTGTCCCGGGACCCCGCCGAGCAGGACCAGTTCCTCGGCGAGCCCGGGGCGCGCGCCGACCTCCTCGACCACGTTGTCGACGACGGTCTCGATCGCCGCCATGCGCTCGACGACGCCGCAGCCGCCGAGCGGTCCCTCCTCCGGCAGCATGACGGGGGTCCGTCCCGTGAGGGAGAGCGGCTCCCAGGAGGTGGAGAGCATCATGGGCCGCCCGGACTCGCGGAAGACGTAGCGGGTGCGCATGAGGCGCTCGCCCGCCGCGACGCCGAGCCGCTCCGCGATGTCGTCGGGCGCGGGCTCCTGCGCGCTGTTCGCGTCCCAGGACCCCTGCGCCCCCTCCGCGGCCTGCTCCTGCCGGAAGGCGGTCGAGGCGCCGGCCGGGGCGCGGAAGCCCGAGCGGGCGATCCGCCGGGGTTCCAGGCGCTCGCGCACGTAGGTCCCCGAGCCCGATCGCCCCTCCACGAGCCCCTCGGCCATCAGCACCTTGCGTGCCTCCAGGGCCACGGTGTCCGAGACGCCGTACTCCTTGCGGATACGCGCCTGCGAGGGCAACCGGGTGTGCGGCGGGAGCGAACCGTCGACGATCTTCTGCCGGAGATCACCCGCGACACGCAGATACGCCGGCTGCTCACCGAAAGTCACAAGCCACTCCTCAGGTTGACAGACGGCCACAGCGTGACAACCGAAAGTTGTCGCCCGCAAGCGGAGGCCAAAGTTTCACCCGATGTGATGAAGCGGCTTTGCGCAGGGACTTCCTGTCCGCTAAAGGCCACCGGAAAACCCGCGCCCGGAAGTTGCCCCCTCACACAGCGTGGGGCCCGTCCGCTCCTAGGCTCACTCCCATGACCTCCGCCGCGCCGTCCTCCGCCGCCCTGCCCGACCGCCTCTGCCCCCGCGACGGCACCCGTGTCCCGCTCGCGGACCCGGCCTGGTGCTGCCCCGCGTGCGCGGGCCCGCTGGACCTCGACTTCCACCCCGTGCCCGAGCCCCCCGCCGGGCCCGCGACCTCGCTGTGGCGGTACGCGGACATCCTGCCGCCGGCGGCGCCCGGGATCTCGCTCGGCGAGGGCGGCAGCCCGCTCGTACCGCTCACCGAACGGGTCTCCGCGAAGCTGGACTTCCTCATGCCGACGCTCTCGTTCAAGGACCGGGGCGCGGTCCTCCTCGTCGGCCTCGCCCAGCGCCTCGGCGCGCGCGAGGTCCTGGCGGACAGCAGCGGCAACGCGGGGACGTCGGTGGCGGCCTACTGCGCCCGCGCGGGACTGCGGTGCACGGTGTACGTACCGGAGTCGACGTCACCGAAGAAGACGGAGCAGATCGCCGCGCACGGCGCCCGCGTCGTCCGCGTCCCCGGCGACCGCGAGGCGACGGCGCGGGCGGCCCGCGCGGCGGCGGACGAGCCCGGGGTCTTCTACGCGAGCCACGTCTTCCACCCGTACTTCACGCAGGGCACGAAGACGTACGCGCACGAACTGTGGGACCAGCTCGGCGGCAGGCTCCCCGAGGCGCTCGTGGTGCCGGTGGGGAACGGCACCCTGCTCCTCGGCGCGGCCCTGGCGGTCGAGGAGTTGTACGGGGCGGGCCTGATCCCGCACCGCCCCGCCCTGCACGCCGTGCAGGCCGAAGCGGTGTCGCCGCTGGCGCGGGCGTGGCGCGAGGGCCTGGACGACCTCGGCGGCGACACCCCGGCGGCCCCGACCCTCGCGGAGGGCATCGCGATCCCCCGCCCGCCCCGCGCCCGGCAGATCCTCGCGGCGGTACGGGCGACGGGCGGGGCCTTCCACACGGTCCCCGAATCCGCGATCGCCCCGGCCCAGGCGGACTTGGCGAAGCGGGGCCTGTACGTGGAGGCGACGGGGGTGGCGTGCTGGGCGGCGGTCCGGGAGGGGGCGCTGGGCGACACGGAAGCGGTGGTGCCGCTGTGCGGAGCGGGCCTGAAAACGGGAATGGCCCCGGCCGGGACAACCGGCCCGTGATCCAGCCCCTCCGGCGCTTGAGGAGCGGGGCCCGGGGCGGAGCACCGCGAGACACGCCGCGATCCGGACGCCCCCAGATCCGGGCCATGAAATCCAGCCCCTCCGGCGCTTGAGGAGCGGGGCCCGGGGCGGAGCCCCGCGAGGCCGAGCCCCCGCCCCCGCTCACAGGCCGGCCCCCGGCCCCCCGCTCAGACCGCCTGCCGGTACCCCGCCAGGAACCGCCCGATCCGCCCGATCGCCGACTCCAGATCGTCCGCGTACGGCAACGTCAGGATGCGGAAGTGGTCGGGCCGGGCCCAGTTGAACCCCGTCCCCTGCACCACCTGGATCTTCTCCCGCAGCAACAGGTCCAGGACGAACCGCTCGTCGTCCACGATCGGGTGCACGGCGGGGTCGATCCGCGGGAAGGCGTACAGCGCCCCCTTCGGCTTGACGCAGCTCACCCCCGGAATCTCGTTCAGCTTCTCGCAGGCCCGGTCCCGCTGCTCGCGCAACCGCCCGCCGGGCGCGGTGAGTTCACGGATGGACTGCCGCCCGCCGAGGGCCGCCTGGATCGCGTACTGCGCGGGCGCGTTGGCGCAGAGCCGCATCGAGGCGAGCATCTGGAGCCCCTCCAGGTAGTCCCGCGCGTGCTGCCGGGGCCCGCTCACGACGAGCCACCCGGAGCGGAACCCGGCGACGCGGTACGTCTTGGAGAGCCCGCTGAAGGTGAGGACGACCACGTCGGGACCCAACGCGGCGGCGCTGTGGTGTACTTCGTCGTCGTAGAGGATCTGGTCGTAGATCTCGTCGGCGAGGATCATCAGCCCGTGCCGCCGCGCGAGGTCGAGCACGCCCTCGACGATCTCCTTCGGATACACCGCCCCCGTCGGGTTGTTGGGGTTGATGAGGACGATCGCCTTGGTGCGGTCCGTGATCCGGGACTCCATGTCGGCGAGGTCCGGGTTCCACTCGGCGGACTCGTCGCACACGTAGTGCACGGCCTTGCCGCCCGAGAGGGTGACGACGGCGGTCCACAAGGGGAAGTCCGGTGCGGGCACGAGGACTTCGTCGCCGTCCTCGACGAGCGCCTGCACGGCCATCGTGATGAGTTCGGAGACCCCGTTGCCGAGCCACACGTCGTCGACGGTCACGCCCTCCACGCCGAGCGCCTGGTACCGCTGCGCGACCGCGCGCCGCGCGGAGAGGACGCCGCGCGAGTCGGTGTAGCCGTGGGCCTGCGGGAGCATCCGGATCATGTCCTGGACGATCTCCTCCGGCGCCTCGAAGCCGAAGAGCGCGGGATTCCCCGTGTTGAGCCGCAGCACACTGTGGCCCGCCTCCTCCAGCGCGTTCGCCTGCTCGATCACCGGGCCCCGGATCTCGTAGCAGACCCCGTTCAGCTTGTTCGACTGCCGGAACTCCATCGATGCCTCCACGGAAACTGTGATGCTTGGTTTTACCAAGCGGGCACTTGGAAAGTCCAACCCTGTGTCTAGACTGCGACTCATGCCACGTCAGACGCAGACCCGACAGACGCAGACCCGGCAGTCCCCGCCCCGCCGCCGGAGCTACGACCAGTACTGCGCGGTCTCGCGCGCCCTCGACTCGGTCGGCGACCGCTGGAGCCTGCTGGTGGTACGGGAACTGCTCGCGGGCCCGCGCCGCTACACCGATCTGCTCGCCGACCTCCCCGGCGTGAGCACCGACATGCTCGCGACCCGGCTGCGCGACATGGAGCGCGACGGGCTCGCGAGCCGCCGCAGGCTCCCGGCCCCCTCGTCCGCCTCGGTCTACGAGCTGACCGCCCGGGGCCGCGAGCTGCTGCCCGTGCTCACCGCGCTCGCGGCCTGGGGCGCCCCCGACCTCACGAGCCGCCGCCCCACCGACGCGGTCCGCGCGCACTGGCTCGCGCTCCCCCTCCTCACGCCGCTCGCCGCGACCCTCCCGGCCCCCGCCGTCATCGAGGTCGAACTCCCCGAGGGCCTCTTCCACCTCCGCCCCCACACCCCCGGCGACCACCCGCCCTACGCCGAGGGCCCCGCCGAGGCCCCCGACGCGCGCCTCCACATGAGCGCCGACACGTGCCGCGCCCTGGGCGAGGGCACGCTGACACTCCCGGAGGCGGTCAAGGAAGGGCTCGTACGGGTCACGGGCGAGACCCGGACGGCGCGCGGGCTCGCCGCCCCGGCCGCGTAGGGGAGCACCCCGTACCCCCGGCGGACCCGCGCCGCACCCGCCCGGGACATCACCCGCCCGACCCGCCCGGTTCCCCCGAACGGCCCTCCTCCCGCCCGCCCGCCGTGCCCCGCGCGCCGGGCGGCGATATCAGTGGGACCGCACGACCCGACCCTCTCCGCGCCCTCCTTCCGGTGCGCACCGCACACCGGGCCGGGAGGGGCGCTCTCCGGAACAGGAGCGAACGTGACCACTGGAGCCTTCGGCGAGACCGGAACCGGACCGGCGCACGGCACGGGGGCGACCTCCCCGCCGCCCGCCGACCTCGCGGCGCTCGACCGGCGCCTCACCCGCCTGGAGACGGAGCGCGCCCGCCCCCCGGGCGCGCGCACGCTCGACGAGTTCCTCCGGCCGCTGCGCGAGGCGCGCGCGGCCTGGGACGTACGGCGTTCGGTGGGGCAGCCGGAGCAGAAGACCGTGAAGGTCGTACGGCCCTCGGGGATCACGCTCCCCGAGGACTCGCCGCTGCGCCGGGTGCCGCCGCGCAAGCCGGAGGACCAGCAGCCGGACTACCTGGAGAAGTTCGACAGCCGGACGCTGTTCTACGACGCGTTTCGGCTCGGCGAGGACGTGTGGCTCTCGGGGCCGCCGCTCAACAACCTCAAGGAGCCGCTGGAGAAGGCCGACTGGCGGGTGGACGGCACGGACGTCGCCGCGTCCGTCTCGCTCTCCGACTGGGGCAGGACCCAGCGCTCCCGGATCAGGGACGCGGCTCCGGGAGAACGCCTGACCCTCGGGCTCGGCGACGAGCGCTTCAGCGCGGACATCGCGCCCGACGAGTCCGCGCTCTTCGCGGGACAGCGGACGCTCATCACGAAGTCCCAGGACAACGACCTCGTCTGGATCCAGGACTTCCTCCAGTACTACCACCTCGTGCACGGCGTCACGGGTGTCGTGTTCTACGACAACAACTCGACGCGCTACACCCCGCAGGACGTGGCCGACGCGATCGCCGCGGTGGAGGGGATCACGACGGCCGTCGTCGTGGACTGGCGCTACCCCTGGGGCCCCAACTGCGGCCCGAACGAGGTCTGGGACTCGGACTACTGCCAGTACGGGCTCCTGGAGCACGGGCGGTTCCGCTACCTCTCGCGGGCGGCCGGGGTCGTCAGCGTGGACATCGACGAGCTGGTCCTGTGCGACGACGCGCGCTCGGTCTTCGACCACGCGGAGGAGTCGGCGGCCGGGGCGGTGATGTTCGACGGTCGCTGGATCGCCAAGGCGACGGCGGAGCCCATGGACCCCGCGCGCCAGCGCCGCTTCACCGACTACCGGCACCGCGCGAAGGGCACGACCACCGTCAAGTGGGCGGTCCTGCCCGGCATCGTCGACTGGCGGTCCACGCAGTGGCGCGTCCACAGCGTCGCCGGCTCGAACGCGGAGAAGAACGACCTCATCCACCACCGCCACTACCAGGGGGTGAACAACGGCTGGAAGTACGACAGGCCCGAACAGCTCGTCACCCCCGGCACCCACACCTTCGACGTCCGCATGAGCCACGTCCTGGACATCGTCTTCGGCCCCTCGGAGGACTTCGAGCCGACGGCGGCACTCGCGCCGTCCACGGCGGTGGAGCCCTCCGGCGAGGAACGCACGCGGTAGCCGCCCGCAGGGGCAGGGGCCCGCGCCGGACCGGCTGGAGGGGCCCGGTACCGGGCCCCTCCAGCCGGTCCCGGCCCGGCCGCTCACGCCGCGCGCCGCGCCCGGAGGAGCACACAGGCGAGCGCGCAGAGCGCCGCGCCGCACCAGAAGGTGCCCCCGTAGCCGGTCCCGGCGGCGACGAGGCCGGTGAGAGCGCCGGAGATCAGCTGGGCGACGGGGAAAGTCGCCGAGAAGAGCGCCGCGGCCGTGCCCGCGCCGCCGGGGACCTCGCGCTGCACGAGCACCATGGGCAGGCTCACGAGCACGGCCGTCCACAGGGCGTTGGGTACCTGGAGGAGCAGCAGGGACGGGCCCGATGCGGCGAACGGCACGAGCGAGAAGAACGCCACCGCGAGCACGGCGGCGGCCCGCGCGAGCCGTTCCTCGCCGAGCCGTGCGGCAAGCCGCCCCACCCCGATCAGCAGCGGGATCTCCAGCGCCGCGCACGTCCCCGCGAGCACCCCGACGAGCGCGGGGCTCAGGCCGAGTTCACGCGTCACGTACGGGGCGAGAGCGATGAGGTACATCTGGTCGGCGACGTTGACGGCCGTCGCGGCGCCGAGCAACAGCCAGGTGCGGCGCGGCACTTGGGCGAGCACGTGGCGCAACTTCGCGGGCGGCGTCTTCGTGCGCGGCACGCGGGGCAGCACCAGGCGGGCGAGCAACGCCGCGAGCAGGAGGAGCGCCGCGAGGCTCGCGTACAGCGTCCCGAAGCCCGTCCGCGCGAGCAGGAGGAGTCCGGCGGGCGGCCCGAGCACCCACCCGGCCGAGAACACGGCCCGCACGGCGGCGGTCCCGCGCGCGAGGGAGCGCCCCGTCAGCTCCGACAACTCCCGTGCGTAAGCGAAGACTTGCGAGGCATACGTGTTGGCCAGGCCGCCGAGGAGGGCGCCGGTCGCGCACACGAGCGCGTACTCCCGTACGAGAGCGAAGCCGCCCGCTCCGGCGACCCCGGCGAGCGCCGCGAGGACCAGGACGCTCCTGCGGTCGGCGAGCCGGTCCGACCACCGCCCCACCGTGAGCCCGAGCCCCACGGAGACGACCGCGCACAGGACGAAGTACAGCCCGACCCGGCCGGGCCCGGCGCCCGCCTCGTCGGCGAGGAAGAGGCTCGTCGTGGTGCCGAACACGGACATGGCGAGCGCGTAGCACGCGGTGGCGGCGCCGAGTGCGGTACCGGCGCGCGGAATTGCTGGACGGACGGTCGTCACGACACTCTCCTGCCGGTCGGCGCAGGACCGGCGCGGACGCACCGGCCTTACGGCAGTCGGCTCCACGGAGAGAGCGGGCATGCCCTGGGTCGCGGGGAGAGTAACAGGGCGTGCGACGGGGGAGGTACGGGTTTTCGGCGCACGCGGCGGGGCGATACCGGTCTTCGACGCACCCGGCGGGGGCCCGCGTGTCCGCAACCCCGTGGGCCCCCGCACTCCGCCGTCGTGCCGCGCCGGGCTCAGTCCGACCGTTCCGCGTCCCCCCGCAGCACGCACAGCTCGTTGCCCTCCGGGTCCGTCAGGATCACCCAGCCCGAGCCGTCCGGCTCGCGGTGGTCGGCGAGGAAGGCGGCGCCGAGGGCGAGCAGGCGGTCCACCTCCGCGTCGCGGGTGGTGTCCGGGCGCAGGCACAGGTGGACGCGGTTCTTGCCCGTCTTGGGCTCCGGCACCTGGTTGAAGTACAGCATCGGCCCCTCCGCGAGGAGCACCGCCGTCTCGCGGTCGCCCGGGGCGCAGTCCGGGTCGAGCGGGCGGCCCGTCACCTCGCTCCAGAAGCACGCGAGCGCGTACGCGTCGCCGCAGTCGATCGCCACGTTCTGCACAGCTGAGACCATGGGGAGAGCCTATGCGGGGGGGTGCACCGGCCGTGCGGCAACAACCCGCCACCGCGAGTGCGCCGTTCGCCCCTCACTGCTCCGGCGAGCGGTCGGTCAGGCAGTACTCGATACCGGCCGTGTCCCGCATCACGTGCCACTCCGCGCCCTCCCGCACGTACGTGGCACCCGCGAGTTCGTGGCGCGCGCGGGCCGCCTCGCGATCGGCGGTCGCGAAGTCGATGTGCGCGCCGGGCTCGCGGTCCGCCGCGAGGCGCTGGGCGAGGATACGGAAGGGGAAGTCCCGGGCCGTGCGCAGGTGCTGGTACTCGGGCTGGTTCGTCGGCTCCGCCTCCCAGCCGGTCATGCGGGTCCAGAAGGCCACCTCCTCGTCGTACGCCGAGGGGCCGATGTCCAGCGTCACCTGGTCGAGGCGCGCGCCGCCGAAGCTCGGCGGGGGGACGTTGAGCCCGTCGTCGTGGACGACGCAGAAGCCGAGCCCGGCCGGGCTGCGGAGCACGACGAGGCCGGGCTCCTCGTGCTCCGTGAGGGCGCCGAGGCCGGCCGCGTGGCGCGCGAAGCCCTCGACGTCGTCGACACCGAGGTCGAGGTGCGTACCGCCCCGGCCCTCGCGCAGCGACTGGTGCTTGAGCACGGCGTCGTAGGGCTCGGGCGGCAGGAAGGTGACGAACTCGCCGTCCTCGCCGCGCGCCTCGGAGATCTCCGTACCGGTCACGGCGGCCCAGAAGGCCCGGTCGCGGTCGGCGCCCGCGCGGGGGCGGTCGACGAAGGCGTACCCCCAGTGGACAGGGCTGCTGCTGCTCATGTGCTCGGCTCCTCGCTCGTGTCCTCGGCCCTCGGCGGCGTCGTGAGGGAGAGAGCCATCATGCGGGCCGCCTCGGCGAGGACCCGGTCATCGCCGCGCGGGTCCTCGCGGAAGGCCGTCGCGGGAGGCCGTCGCGGAAGGCCGCCGGAGCAGGGGGCGGGGCCGGGCGGACCGGGAGGCGCACCGCACCCCCACAGCCCCGCGCCCGTCGGCCCGCTCGCGCCCCTCCCCTCCCCGTGCTGCGCGCGTAGACTCGGGTCATTCATGCCGGACGGGGGTTGGGCACGTGAGTACGTGGTTGTGGGTGCTGTTCTTCGTGGTGGTCTTCGGGGGCGGCGGGATCGGTGAGCGGGCGCGCAGGGCGCTGCGGACGCGTCACCAGCGCAGGCTCGAACTCACGGAGGCGAAGGAGCGGGCCGAGCGGGCGCGGGTGGACGCCGGGCGACCGCCGGAGCCGGTGTGCGGCTGCGGGCACCACCTCGCGACACACGACACGGGGGGCCGCTGCCACGAGCTGGTGCGCACCGCCGTGGCCTGGGACGCGGACGAGAAGCCGGAGCGGTACGAGGCGCGGGACTGCCCGTGCCAGCGGTACGTGGGGCCCGAGCCGCTCCACCTCACCTTCGCGCAGGAGCTGACGGACCTGGATCAGCGCCCGCGCGAGTGACCGGCCGGGGCAGGGGGCGTATTCCGAGCCTGGCCCCCGTACTACCCCTCTCGGGGGAGCACTGGCAGCCCGCCCGCGTCCGTCGCACGGTGGAGTGGCAAGCCACCCGACTTCCGCGAGGACGTGCGCATGTCTCTCCCGACCACCCCCTTCGACCGCGATTCCACCGCCGACGACGTCCTCGCCGGGGTGGACCTGCACGGTCGCACCGCCCTCGTCACGGGCGGCTCCTCCGGGGTCGGCGCCGCGACGGCCCACGCGCTCGCCCGGGCCGGCGCGCGGGTCGTGCTCGCGGCGCGCGGTCTCGGCACGGCGCGCGAGGTCGCGGCGCGGATCACGGCGGGGACGGGGAACGAGGCCGTGACGGCCGCCCCGCTCGACCTCAGCGACCCGGCCTCGGTGCGCGCCTTCGTCGCCGCCTGGGAGGGCCCGCTGCACATGCTCGTGAACAACGCGGGCATCATGGCGCTCCCCGCGCTCGACCTCACGCCGGAGGGCTGGGAGCGCCAGTTCGCGACGAACCACCTCGGGCACTTCGCGCTCGCGACCGGCCTGCGGCCCGCGCTCGCGGCGGCCGGGGGCGCGCGCGTCGCGGCGCTCTCGTCCACGGGCCACTTCGCCTCCCCCGTCGTCTTCGACGACATCAACTTCGCGCACCGCCCGTACGACCCCTTCACCGCCTACGGCCAGTCGAAGACCGCCGACGCGCTCTTCGCCGTCGAGGCGGGCAAGCGCTGGGCGGCGGACGGGATCACGGCGCACGCGGTGATGCCGGGCGGCATCAAGTCCCCGCTCCAGCGCCACGCGTTCGGGGACGACATGGACGCACGGGCGCGCGCGGTCTACGAGGCGTACCCGTGGCGCAGCGCGGAGCAGGGCGCGGCGACGTCCGTGCTCGCCGTGGCCTCACCGCTCCTGGACGGCGTGACGGGCGCCTACTTGCAGAACTGCCAGGAGGCCCCCGTGCTCGATCCGGCGCGGGCGGCCGGGGAGCCGGAGCCGTTCGGCGTCGCGGCCTGGGCGCGCGACGCGGAGGCCGCCGGGCGGCTGTGGGAGCTGTCGGCGGCGGCGGTCTCCTGACCGACCCGGCGCGCCTCCGGGTCACCACTTCACCAACTGCGAGGAAATACCATCATGTTGACCACACCTTTCGGCTTCTCGTCCACCACCGACGACGTGCTCGAGGGCGTCTCGCTGGCGGGCAGGCGGGCCGTCGTGACGGGCGCGACCTCCGGGCTCGGCACGGAGACGGCGCGGGCGCTCGCGGCGGCGGGCGCCGAGGTCGTGCTGGCGGCGCGCAGGCCGCGAGCGGCGGCCGAGGCGGCGGCGGAGATCACGCGCACGACGGGGAACGCGGCGGTCTCGGCGGCGCCGCTGGACCTGGCGGACCTGGCCTCCGTACGGGAGTTCACGGCCGGTTTCACGGGACCGCTGCACATCCTGGTGAACAACGCGGGGATCATGGCCCTCCCGGAGCTGCGACGGACTCCGGAGGGGCGGGAGGCGCAGTTCGGGACGAACTTCGTGGGGCACTTCGCGCTCACGACGGGCCTGTACCCGGCGCTCGCGGCGGCGGGCGGGGCACGGATCGTCTCGGTCAGCTCGCTGGCGCACCTCATGTCCCCGGTGGTCTTCGACGACGTGGACTTCCGCTTCCGCCCCTACGATCCGTGGGCGGCGTACGCGCAGTCGAAGACGGCGGACGTCCTGCTCGCGGTCGGCGCGGACCGGCGGTGGGCGGGCGAGGGCATCCGCGCGAACGCGCTGAACCCCGGGGCGATCGCGACCAACCTCCAGCAGCACACGGGCGGTCTGCGCACCCCCGAGCCCCTGCGCAAGACGGTGCCCCAGGGCGCGGCGACGAGCGTGCTGCTCGCTGCCTCGCCGCTCCTGGACGGCGTCGGCGGACGCTACTTCGAGGACTGCGGCGAGTCCCCGGTCGTGGAGCAGGCGGGACCGGTCGGCTCGGGCGGCGTGGCCCCGTACGCGCTGGACGCGGCGAACGCGGACCGGCTGTGGGAGCTCGCCGGGGAGCTGATCGCGGCGTGAGCGGCACGGGCGTCGGTCTCCTCGGACTCGGCGACCAAGGCGCCCCGATGGCGCGGGCGTTGGTGAAGGAGCCGGGTGGGCGTCCGCGTTACGCCTCGGCCGACAGCCGGCTCGCCGCCCGATCCCACGCCCGCGGCTCGGCCGCCCCGTCCCCGTCCCCGTCCCGCGCGTCCTCCTCGTACCAGCCGGTCCCCGCGAGCCACGTCCCCAGCCAGGCCGCGAGGCTCCCGGAGTCGTGGAACCAGCAGCCGTCCCACGGTCCCCCGGCGTAGGCGTTCGGCTCGAAGAGGAGGACCTGCCCGTTTTCGTCGAAGCAGTCGACGGCCGCGTACATGGCGCAGCCCCAGGTCAGGACCGGCACGACCCCCTCGGGCCACATCGGGTGCTCGCCCGGCTCCTCGCGCCGTGCCAGGTACTCGCCGACGACGTTCTCGTCCGGGCCGAGCAGGGGCAGCAGGCGGTAATCCGGGCCGAAGCCGCCGTCCGCGACCTCGCGGTACAGCCGCGCGAGCAGGGGATGCAGCGGGAACCCGAGCCGCCCCTCGGCCTCCGCGAGCCGGGCCTCGGGGACGGGCGCGGGGAGGTGCGGGCTCTCCGAGAGAGCCCTGGCGGCGACGCGGCGCAGGAGTTCATCGGTCTCGGTCACGACGGTGATGCTGTCAGGAGGCACTGACACGGTCCGGGCCGGTGCTCTCGCCGAGGGCTCCCCGCGCCGAGGGCTCCCGGCACCGAGGGCTCCCGGCGCCGAGCGCACTCCGGCCGGAGGCGGCGGAGGCCCTGGTGTCCCCCGGGATGCGGGGGGCGCGGCGGTCATGCCCGCCCGGGAGGCGTGGGCGTCCCCGTGTCCGCGAGCAGCCGGTCGAGGGCCCGTTCCGAGGGGGAGCCCGGTTCCGCCGAGTGGACGACGAGGAGGATGCCGGGATGGGCCGGGACGGCGAAGCGCTGGTAGGTGAGCGTGAGGGGGCCGACGACGGGGTGGGTGAGGGTGAGTTCACCGACGGGTGGGGGGTTGACCTCGTAGCGCTGCCACATCGCGCGGAAGCCGGCCGACCGGGAGAGGAGTTCGTCGCGCAGGGCGAGCACGCGGGGGTCGTCGGGCGTGTGGTCGGCCTGGGCCCGGAGGGTGGCGACCGCGCGGGCCACGAGGGTGGGCGCGTCGGCGTAGAGGCGGTGCACCTCGGGGGTCAGGAAGGCCGCGCGCAGGAGGTTGGCGCCGGGACGGTAGAAGGGGGCCAGGGCGGTGGCGGGCGGGGTGGCGGCGAGGACGTCGAGGGTCGCGGTCTGGACGACCGCCGGGATGTCCCGCCACACCGTCAGCAACTCCGCGAGCCCGGCGGGCAGTTCGGTGCACGCGGGCTCGGGCCGGGGGAGGTGGCCCGCCAGGTGGTGGAGGTGGCGGGTCGTGGGGGCGTCCAGGCGGAGGGCGCGGGCCAGGGCGTCCAGGATCTCGGGGGACGGGCGCCGGTCGCGGCCCTGTTCGAGGCGTGTGTAGTAGTCGTGGCTGATGCCCGCGAGGTCGGCCAGCTCCTCGCGGCGCAGCCCGGGCACGCGGCGCGGGCCGGGGGCCGGCGTCAGCCCCGCCGCCCGGGGGGTGAGGGCGTCGCGGCGGGCGCGGAGGAAAGCGGCGAGGGAGGGGGTCATCCGAGCCGCTCCCCCAGCGAGGCGAGCAGCCCGGCGGTGCGGCTGCCGCGCTCGGCGTGGTAGACGACGAGCACCTGCCCCTCGTCGGGCAGCACCGTCAGCTTCTCGTACGCGAGGTCGAGCGGGCCGAGGTCCGGGTGGAGCAGCCGGGTGCGGCCCGCCGTGCGCGGGCTCACGTCGTGGCGGGCCCACAGCCTCCTGAAGTCGGCGCTCTTCTCCCGTAGTTCGGCCACCAGCGGGGCGAGTCCCGGGTCGTCCCGCACCCGCAGGGAGGCCACCAGGGCGGCGATCACGGACTCCCAGTCCTCGTAGAGCGGGCGCGGGGTCTCGTCCACGAAGACCGCACGCAGGAGGTTGACGCCCGGCCGGTAGCTCGGGGAGAGCGCCGTGGCGAGCGGGTTGGCGACGAGGACGTCGTGGTAGCGGCCCTGTACGTACGCCGGGGTGTCCCGGCGCGAGAGGACGAGGCGGCGGACCGGTTCGGGGACCGTCTCGGGGGCGTGCGGGGCCGGGTGCCGCGGGCGGCCGAGCGCGAGGGCGCGCAGGTGGGCGCGCGCGTCGGCGTCGAGCCGCAGCACGTCGGCGAGGGCGTCGGCGACCTCGGGCGAGGGGTGCCGGTCGCGCCCGCGTTCGAGCCGGAGGTAGTACGCGGCCGAGATCCCCGCGAGCGCGGCCACCTCCTCCCGCCTGAGCCCCGGCAGCCGCCGCCGCGCCGAACCGGTGAGCCCGACGTCCTCGGGCCGGACGAGCGCCCGGCGGGCGCGGAGGAACGCGGCGAGCGGGGTGGGCGCGGAGGGGGACGAGGGGGACTCGGCGGGCATCCGCCCAGCGTATGCCGAGGTCCGGGGCGATCGCGGCACGGCCCGCACGGGAGCGCGGAAGGAGGCGGCGGCCTTCTCCGCACCTCCTGCGGATGACCCTGTGCGATGCCTCCCTCACGAGGTGTCGTCGCTCGCGGGCGCGGGTAGTCATGCGGGACGTCGAAGGGGGGTCCGCGTGGTCCGGAGCGGCAGACACGTCCGGCGGGACGGCACGGAGGGGCGGGCGCGCGGGGGCGCCGCGCGGGAGCGGGGGCGGACTCCGGTGTCCGTACGCGCACGGGAGGCGTGCTCGCGCCGGGTCCGGTGCGCCCGGTGACCCGCCGCTCACCCACGCGCCGCCGCACGCCCGCCCGCCGCCACTCCCCCACGCGCCGCCGCCCCGGGACGCACCGCTCCGCCGCACGCCGTGGCTCTCCCGCCCGCCGCCCGCTCCGTCGCGATGACGCCCTCGGCCTCGCCGGTCTCGCCGTCCTCGGCCTCTTCCTCCTCCTCGCCCTCCTCCGCTGGCTCGCCACGCACTGGTGGCTGCCGCTCGGGCTCGCGCTCGCCGGGGCGGCCGTGTGGGGGCTCGCGCTGCGGCGCCGGGCCGAGCGGGCGCGGTGGGAGCAGGCGCGGCAACGGGCCTTGCGCCTGGGGCTCGGGACGCTCGACGCGCTGGACCACCGGCAGTTCGAGTACGCCGTGCGGGACCTGCTGCGCCGCGACGGCTGCGCGGACGCGGAGCAGGTCGGCGGGGCGAACGACCGCGGTGCCGACGTGCTCGCGACGGACCCGTACGGCCGCAGGTGGCTCGTGCAGTGCAAGCACCGCAGGGACGGGGCGGCCGGGCCCGCCGTCGGCACCCCGGACCTCCAGCGCGTCAACGGCACGGCCCGTCAGCTCCACGGCGCCGACGTCGTCCTCGTCGTCACCAACGGCCGTTTCAGCGGCAAGTGCCCCGAGCTGGCCGGGGCCCTGCGGATGCACCTCGTGGACCGGGAGCTGCTGGGGACATGGGCGAGCGGGGCGCGCCCCCTGTGGGAGCTGCTGCCCCGCGTGCCCGCGCCCCGCCGGGGGTCGTGAGTCGCCGTCCCGGTCAGAACGGCATGTGACCGCGTGCCTTGCGGCCCGCCGAGCCGCTGTGCCCGACCGCCTTGGAGCTGCTGCTGAAGGGCTTGCTGAAGAGCCGGCCGAGAATGCCGGGCGCCTTGGAACCGGCGCGCGAGCCGAGGCCCAGCGTGCGCTGGGTGCCGCGCTGCGGCTTGTGCGAGAACCGGGGGACGAGGAAGGCGAGGACGAGAAGAACGACGCATACGCCGACAATGCCGAGGACGACCATGGGGGGCTCCTTGTGCCGTGGGCGCGAGCGGTCTCGGCCCTGGTGTGTTGCGGGCCGCGTGCCCGGTCGCGGGGGCGTCATGCCTGGTGACGTACATGCCCCGTACAGCCACAAGGGCGCCCGCGCGCCGCTCAACGGCCCGCGTCCCCCCAGGGGTTCAGCCCCTCGCGGCGCCGCTGGCCCGCTCCCGGCGTGGGATCGAGGTAGACCCGGGTCACGCGGGGGAAGCGCTCGCGGATGCGGCGTTCGGCGCGTTCGCAGCTCCACTCGACCTGCGCCGCCGTCGACGCGTCGCGGAAGTCGATCTTGGCGGCGACCAGGGCCTCGTCGGGGCCCTGCACGAGCGTCACGAGGTCGAGGACGGCTTCGACGTGCTCCGTCGCGAGGAGTTCGGCGCGGATCGCCGCGCGCTCGGCGGGCGGGAGGGGGCGCCCGGTGAGCAGTTCCGCGTTCGAGCGGCCGAGCACCCACGCGACCCAGACGAGGAGCACGCCGATGAGGAGCGAGGCGATCCCGTCCCAGGTCCCGTCGCCCGTCGCGTGCGCGAGCGCGATGCCGCCCGCGGCGAGGACGAGGCCCGCGAGCGCCGCCGAGTCCTCGAAGACGACGGCCTTGACGGTCGTGTCGCTCGTCCACCGCAGGTGCTTGCGGAAGGTCGTCCGCGCGGCGCGCGCCTCCCCCGCCATCTGCTTGAGCCCCGTCCGCAGGGAGTAGCCCTCCAGGACGAAGGCGATCGCCAGGACGACGTACGACAGGAGGGGGTTGCCGAGGGTCTCGCCGTGCGTGAGCGTGTGGACGCCGTCGTAGACGGAGAAGACCGCGCCGCCGACGAACGTCGCGACGGAGGCGAGGAGCGCCCAGATGTAGCGCTCGTGCCCGTGGCCGAGCGGGTGGTCCTCGTCGGCGGGCTTGGCGCTGCGCCGCAGGGCGAGCAGGAGCAGCAGCTCGGTGACGGTGTCCGCGAGCGAGTGGGCGGCCTCCGAGAGCATCGCCGAGGAGCCGCTGACGAGCCCGGCGAGGAGCTTCGCGGCGGCGATCCCGAGGTTGGCCCCGGCGGCGACGAGGACGGTGAAGGTGCTCTCGCCGTTCTCACCGCTCCCGCCACCGGGGTCGGGCGTCGTCGCGGACCGCTGTACGGGATCACTGCTGCTCATAGCGG
Organism: Streptomyces sp. Tu6071; assembly: GCF_000213055.1. Classification (NCBI taxonomy): domain Bacteria; kingdom Bacillati; phylum Actinomycetota; class Actinomycetes; order Kitasatosporales; family Streptomycetaceae; genus Streptomyces; species Streptomyces sp. Tu6071. The sequence continues at coordinate 2,592,499 of NZ_CM001165.1, forward strand.
CGCAGTATGCCCAGCGGTACGGGTACGGGCCCGGCGGACACGCCCCGCCGGGCCCGTACCGGAGGATCCGGGCGCGTCACCGCTCGCGCGGCACCCGCATCAGCCCCTCCTGGATCACCGATATGGCGAGCCGCCCGTCCTGCGTGTAGATGCGCGCCTGGCCCAGGCCCCGGCCGCCCGAGGACGAGGGGGACTCCTGGTCGTACAGGAGCCACTCGTCGGCGCGGAAGGGCCGGTGGAACCACATCGCGTGGTCGAGGCTCGCGCCGACGATGTCGCCCGTGACCCAGCCGCCGCGCCCGTGCGCGAGGAGGACGGAGTCGAGCAGCGTCATGTCCGAGACGTACGTCGCGAGGCAGACGTGCAGGAGCGGGTCGTCCCCCGCGAGTTTGCCGTTGGTGCGGAACCACACCTGCGAGCGCGGCTCGCGCGGCTGCCCGGCGGTCGCGTACGGGGGCGCGTCCACGTACCGCAGGTCGACCGCCTCGCGGGCTTCGAGCAGCTTGCGCACGACCTCGGGGCCGCCGACCGCCTCGGTGTACCGGGGCAGCGCCTCGGGCGCGCTCGGCAGCGACTCGGGGTCGGGCGCGGGCGGCATCGGCGCCTGGTGGTCGAGCCCCTCCTCGTACATCTGGAAGGAGCACGAGAGGTGGAAGATCGGCTGGCCGTGCTGGATCGCGACGACGCGCCGGGTCGTGAAGGAGCGGCCGTCCCTGATGCGGTCCACGCGGTAGACGATGGGCGCGCCGGGGTCGCCCGCGACGAGGAAGTACGCGTGCAGCGAGTGCGCGTACCGGTCGGCGGGCACGGTGCGGCCCGCGGCGACGAGCGCCTGGGCCGCGACCTGCCCGCCGAAGACGCGCGGGACGAGGGTGGGCCTGGACTGGCCCCGGAAGATGTCCACCTCGATCCGCTCCAGATCGAGCAGGTCGAGGAGGTCGTCGAGTGCCTCGCTCATACGGCGTACTCCCTGTGCTCCCCGGTCGCGCACGCGTGCGCGGCCCTCGTCCCGGACCGGCTCACAGCCCCATGCTCTTCGCGATGATCATCTTCATGACCTCGCTCGTGCCACCGTAGATGCGGTTGACGCGGTTGTCCGCGTAGAGGCGGGCGATCGGATACTCGTTCATGTAGCCGTAACCGCCGTGCAACTGGAGGCAGCGGTCGATGACGCGGGAGGCGACCTCGGTGCAGAAGAGCTTCGCGGACGCGGCCTCGGCGGCGGTCAGCTCGCCCTTGTCGTGCGCTTCGAGCGCGCGGTCGCAGACGGCCTCGGCGGCATCGACCTCGGCCTTGCAGGCGGCCAGCTCGAACTTCGTGTTCTGGAACGCGGCGACGGGCTTGCCGAAGACGGTGCGGTCCTGCACGTACTGCTGTGCGAAGCGGACGGCGGCGGCGGCCTGCGCGTAGGCGCCGACGGCGATGCCGAGGCGCTCCTGCGGGAGGTTCTGGCCGAGGTACGCGAAGCCCTTGTTCTCCTCGCCGAGGAGGTCCGCGACCGGCACCTTCACATCCGTGAAGGACAGCTCGGCGGTGTCGGACGTCTTGAGGCCGAGCTTGTCGAGCTTGCGGCCGACCGCGTAGCCCTCGGACTTCGTGTCGACGACGAGCAGCGAGATGCCGAAGCGGCGGTCGTCCTCCTTCGGCGGCGCGGTGCGGGCGCAGACGATGACGCGGTCGGCGTGGACGCCGCCGGTGATGAAGGTCTTGGCGCCGTTGAGGACGTAGTGCGTGCCGTCCGCGGAGAGCTTCGCGGTCGTCTTCATGCCCGCGAGGTCCGAGCCGGTGCCGGGCTCGGTCATCGCGATGGCGAACATGGCGCGGCCCGAGACGAAGTCCGGCAGCCAGCGCTTCTTCTGCTCCTCGGTGGCGTACGCCTTGAGGTAGGGCAGACACAGCGCGACGTGCACGCCGCTGCCGCCGAGCGAGACGCCCGCGCGGGCGGTCTCCTCGGAGAGGATCGCCTGGAACTTGAAGGACTCCTCGCCGGCCCCGCCGTACTCCTCGGGCACCTCGATACCGAAGATGCCCAGCTCGCCGAGCTTGTAGTAGAAATCGCGCGGCGCCTGCCCGGCGGCCACCCACTCCTCGTGCCGCGGCACGACCTCGGCCTCGATGAAGGCGCGGATCGTCTCGCGGAACGCCTCGTGGTCCTCGTTGTAAACGGTACGGCGCACTGACGCCACCCTCCTTCGGCGGCCGGTGCCGGTCCGCCCCTCGGCGGCCGGTGCGGGCCGGTCCGCGCGGTACGTGCGAAGGCGGGGCGCCGGACATACTAAGCGCCCGCTCACCCTTGAAGTTACCCGCACGTACGGCGGGTGTCCAGACGACCGAGGGGCGGGCGCGGGGCACTCCGCACGGCGGAACCGGCCCGGCTCACACCGCGCAGGAGCCGCCCCCGGGCCGCCCGCGCTGGGCGCGCGTGGAGACGAGGAGCGCCGCCATCTCGTCCGGGTCGACGTCGTCCTCGCCCTCGACGACGGGGTCCATCCCGACCGGCTCGGGCTCGGCCTCGGGAGGCGGCCCGGCCTTCAGCTGCCCGAGGGGGAAGAAAGCGGTCATGGGGCACCTCCGGGGAGTGTGTGGTCGTGCGGAACCGACTGTACGCGGGGGCGCCCGCACGTACAGGGCGTCCCTCGGGGGAGGATGTCGGGCGTCGGGGCCGGAACAATCTTCGTACAGCAGGCGCACACCCGCCGAGACCCGCGCGTGCGCCACGGCCGGACGCCCGGAAACAGTCCCGCCTCGGCATAATCGCCGCCCGTGGACCCCTCCTTCGACGCCCTCGTCGCCCGCGCCCGCCGCCTCTCCGTCCCCGGCCGCCGTCGCCTCCTCGGGATCGCCGGGGCTCCCGGGGCCGGGAAGTCGACGCTGGCGGAGCGGATCGTGGCCGCCGTGCCCGGCTCCGTGCTCGTACCGATGGACGGATTCCACCTGGCGCAGGCGGAGTTGGAGCGGCTGGGGCGCGCGGGACGCAAGGGGGCGCCCGACACCTTCGACGCGGCCGGGTACGTGGCGCTCCTGCGGCGGCTGCGGGAGCCGGTCGCGGACGAGGTCGTCTACGCGCCGCTGTTCCGCCGGGAGTGGGAGGAACCGCTCGCCGGTGCCGTGCCCGTACCGCCGGACGTGCCGCTCGTCGTCACGGAGGGCAATTACCTGCTGCTCGACACGGGCCCGTGGGCGCCCGTACGGGACCTGCTCGACGAGACGTGGTTCCTCGCCCCGGACCCGGCGACCCGTGTGCGGCGGCTCGTGGAGCGGCACGTGCGGTACGGGAGGCCGCGCGCGGAGGCGGAGCGGTGGGTGGCGGAGTCGGACGAGGTCAACGCGCGGGTGGTGGAGGGGAGCCGGGCGCGGGCAGAACTGCTCGTGCGGGGGTGAGGCGGGGCCCCGGGCGGGGGCGCGTGCCGAGCCGTCGCCCGGCGCCCCGGGAGCGCCGTAGCGCTCCGCCTCGGCGAGGCCGAGCCCGCTTGCGCGCCGCGTCGATGCGGTGTCGGCGGTCCACACGCTGAGCACGATCGCTTCGCCGGGGAAAGCGCCGCCGAATCAGTCCGGCACGGCCGCGCGGGCCACGGCGTACCCGCGCTCGCAGGCGCCGGGCAGGAACAGGTAGCCGGGATCGGCCGTGCCCTCAACGGCCGGGCGGATGGAGTCCGTTGCCCGGCGCTCCAGGCGTGCCCGGTCATCGCCCCGTCTTGCGCGCGATGACGAGACTTCCCGCCCACGACTTGGGCACCTCCGCGGCTCACGCACGAGCGCGTCGCAGGGGCGGGCCCCCGGGGCCGGTGCGGACGTCCGGCGGGGCGAGCGGTGCGGCGAAGGCCGCCCGGCCCCGGGCGCCGGGCGTGCGGAGCCCGAGCCGCCCGGTCCCGATCGAACCCAACGGCCCGCCCAGGAGACGCAGTTCCTCCACCCGCCGCACGCCCGGCAGCGGGCGGCGTACGAGGGCCCCGCCCTCAGCTCCCCGCCTCCCGCAGGAAGTCCGCCGCCACCTGCCCCCAGCCCTCGACCTCCGCCGCCGTCCGCGCCACGGACAGGCGGGCGCCCGGGATGTGCCGCGCGACGGTCTCGGCGGAGGAGACGGGGTGGCCCGGGTCGGTGTCCCAGGCGAGGACGAGCGTGGGGACCGTGATGCGCGCGAGGGTCTCCGGGGCCGGAAGGTCGGAGCCCGCGGCGCCCTCCAGGACGGCGGGCAGGAGGGCCGCGCGGACGTCGACGCCGCCCTGGTCGCGCCCGGCGAAGATCGGCGGGGTGGGCGCGGCGGCGCGCAGCGCGTCCAGCGCGGTGGGGTCCTCGGCGGCGAGCGCCGCCATCCGCCGGTAGAGCCCGGCCTGCGCCGCACGCGTCTCCCAGGCGGTGGGGACGGCGGTGAGGACCAGCGCGAAGAAGCGCTCGGGGGCGCGCAGCGCGGCGTGCAGCGCCGTCGCGGTGCCCATGGAGCAGCCGATCGCGGCGACGGGGGTCTCCGGCGAGAAGTGGTCGGCGAGCGCGAGCATGTCCCCGGCCAGGGCGCTCCACTCGTACGCGGCCGGTTCGGGCCTGCCGCCGCTCTCGCCGTGCCCCCGCGCGTCGTAGGCGACGAGGCGGTGGTGCGCCGCGACGGGCGCGTAGTCGGGGAGGCCGTAGCGGGCGTCATGGGCGCGGCTGCACGTGATCCCGTGCGCGAGCAGGACGGCGGGGCCCGTCCCGCGCACGGTGCAGGCGAGGCGGGCGCCGGGGAGCGGGACGACGGGGAAGTCGGCGGCGGGCGCGGGCTGCTGCGTCATGACGGGGACTCCTCGGCGGAACGAACAACGAACGGAGGGGGCTGGGCTGGGCTGGGCTGGGCTGGGCTGGGCTGGGCTGGGCTGGGCTGGGCTGGGCTGGGCTGGGCTGGGCTGGGCTGGGCTGGGCTGAAGGTACACCTGGGGGCGGGGTGGTGCGGCGGCATTCCGCGTACGGCGATCAAGGGCGTACGGCGACGCGATCTCCCCGGGGCCGAGGGGGCGAGGGGCGGCCCGCGAGCGCCTTCGTACGTCTGCGCGTGCCGCCGCGAGGTGCGGCGTCGTTCCCCGGTGGGAAGTCATTGATCAGATCCACCGAGGGGGTGCCGGGGCGCGGGGGCGGGTGCCGACGCAGCGCGACGAACTTGTTCGTGACGAACGCGTTCGTTACGCTCGTCGTACGGCAGGCACGTCCCCGTACCGCCGCTCCCCTGCCCCAGACCGAGAAAGGGGGACGTCATGGCCGACACTCCGCGCCAGGACCCCTCTCCTGCCGCCCCCGCGCCCGCCCGCCGCCCCGTGCGGGTCCGCTGGGTCCTGCTCGGCGTGCTCCTCGCCCTGCTCCTGTCCATGCTCGACGGCCTGATCGTCGGGACCGCGATGCCGACCGTCGTCGACGACCTCGGCGGGCTCGACCGGATGTCGTGGGTCGTCACCGGCTACACCCTCGCGACCGCGTGCTCGACCGCCGTGTGGGGCAAGCTCGGTGACCTCTTCGACCGCAAACGGGTCTTCCTCGCCTCGGTGGTGCTCTTCCTCGTGACGTCGGTGGCGTGCGGGCTCGCGCCGTCGATGAACGCGCTCATCGCCTTCCGCGTCGTGCAGGGACTCGGCGCGGGCGGCATGGGCGCGGGGGCCTTCGCGCTGATCGGCGCGCTCGTGCCGCCGCGCGAACGCGGCAGGTACCAGGGCATGGTGGCCGCCGTGATGGCGGTCGGGCAGCTCGGCGGGCCGCTCGTCGGCGGCTTCGTGACCGGGCACTTCGGCTGGCGCTGGGCGTTCTACGTGAACGTCCCCGTAGGTCTCGTGTGCCTCGCGTGGTGCGGCCTGCTGCTGCGGCTCCCGGCGCGGGAGCGACAGGGGGCGGTACGGATCGACTGGGCCGGGATCGTGCTGCTCAGCGGGGCCATCTCGGCCTTCGTGATGGCGGCGACGTGGGCGGGCAGCACGTACGCGTGGGGCTCGTGGCAGATCCTCGGCCTCGGCACGCTCGCCGTCGCGCTCCTCGCGGGCTTCGTCGTGACCGAACGCCGCGTGGCGGACCCGCTGATGCCGCCGCGCGTCTACACGGCCCACCGCAACTTCCCGCTCGCGGCGGTGCTGTTGACAGTGACGGGCATGACGCTGTTCGGGGCGACGCTCTATCTCCCGCTCTACCAGCAGGTGGTGCAGGGCGCGACCGCCTCGCACTCCGGCCTGCTGCTGCTCCCGATGATGATCGCGACGCTCGTCGCGACGAGCGTCGCGGGCAAGGTCATGTCGGCGACGGGCCGCTACAAGCTCTTCCCCGTCGTGGGCGCGGCGAGCATGGTCGTCGGCATGGGCCTGCTGTCGACGGCGGGGACCGGCACGCCCCACTCCCTCACCACGGTCTCCATGATCTTCCTGGGCATCGGCAGCGGCTTCGCCATGCAGATGTCGAACACGATCGCGCAGAACTCCGTCTCGATGCGGGACATGGGCGCGGCCTCGGCGGCGACCAACCTCTTCCGCACCCTGGGCGGCTCCCTCGGCCTCGCGATCTTCGCCTCGCTCTTCACGTCGAGCGTCCAGGGCGGCCCCGCGAAGGGCCCCGTCTACGCCGCGCACGTCGCCCACGCCACGCACCTGATCTTCCTGGTGGGAGCGTGTGTGGGCGTGACGGCCCTCCTCGCGGCCCTGGCGATCGAGGAGGTCCCGCTGCGGGGCAAGGAGCCCGCGAAGCCGGTGGCGGAGGGCGGCAAGGGGGCGACGGAGACGGCGTGAGCGACGCCGGACGGTGCGGGGCGAGGTACGGCGGCGGTGCGGGCGCGGGGCATCCGGGCGGATGCCGCGCCCGGCCGTCCTCCGCACCGGCCCGCCCCCACCCCGCACGCGGGTCACGCCACCCCGAACGCTCCCCGCGCCAGCCGCAGCAGCAGTTCCCCCATCTCGGCCCGTCCGATGCCGTCCGCCACCTGGTGCGGGGTCGAGTTGAGGAGGCCGAAGACCGCGTGGACCGTCGCGCGGGCCCTCGGCTCGTCCGTCGTGGGGCGGACCTTGCGGAGGGTGTCCACCCAGAGTTCGACGTACTCGCGCTGGAGGCGGCGCACCCGGCGGCGGTCCTCGTCGCGGAGGCGGTCGAGTTCCCGGTCGTGGAGGACGATCAGGGCGCGGTCGTCGAGAGCGAAGTCGATGTGGCCGGCGAGGAGCGAGTCGAGTACCGCTTCCGGGGGTCCCTCGGCCGCCGCGAGGCGCGCGCGTCCGCCCGCGAGCAGGCGCTCACTGATGCCGACGAGCAGTTCGGCGAGCATCGCGTCCTTGCCCGCGAAGTGCCGGTAGAGGCCGGGGCCACTGATGCCCACGGCCGCGCCTATCTCGTCCACCCCGACCCCGTGGAAGCCGCGCGCGGCGAAGAGGCGGGCGGCCTCCCGGAGGATCTGGACCCGTCTTGTCGGCGCGTCTGCGCTCGCGGGGCTGGTGCTCATGGGAAGTCATTCTAGACAAGGCCGTTAGCGCTCGTTAACCTGAATGGCAGACGTTAACGCTCACTAACACGCTTATTCATACGTTCAGCGACCGCCGGGCGACGGAGCCCGGCCGGCGAGGGGATCGACCGCATGGCGGACCAGATGACGGCGACGGGCGGCGGCGGCAGTACGGGCGGCACGGCCCCGCACCTCCACCGCGCCCACTCCCCCGGCCCCCAGGCCGCCCCCTCCGGCGTCCACCCCGCGGCGTCCTCCCAGCTCGCCCCCGTCCTCACCACCGCCGCCGACCCCGCTTCCGAGACGTGGCGCGCCAACGAGGCCGCGCACGCGAAGCTCGCCGACGAGCTGCGCTCGCGCCTGGAGCGGGCCCGGCTCGGCGGCGGCGAGCGCGCCCGCGAGCGGCACGTCTCGCGCGGCAAGATGCTCCCGCGCGACCGGGTCGACGGGCTCCTCGACGCCGGTTCGCCGTTCCTGGAGCTGGCACCGCTCGCCGCCGAGGGGCTGTACGAGGGGGCCGCGCCCGCCGCCGGGGTCGTCGCCGGACTCGGCATGATCTCGGGCCGGTTGAGCGTCGTCGTCGCCAACGACGCGACGGTCAAGGGCGGTACGTACTACCCGATGACCGTCAAGAAGCACCTGCGCGCGCAGGAGGTCGCCCTGGAGAACCGCCTGCCGTGCGTGTATCTCGTGGACTCCGGCGGCGCGTTCCTGCCGATGCAGGACGAAGTCTTCCCCGACCGCGAGCACTTCGGGCGGATCTTCTACAACCAGGCCCGTATGTCGGCGGCCGGGATTCCGCAGATCGCCTCGGTGATGGGCTCGTGCACGGCCGGGGGCGCGTACGTGCCCGCGATGAGCGACGAGGCGGTCATCGTGCGCGACCAGGGCACGATCTTCCTCGGCGGCCCGCCGCTCGTGAAGGCGGCGACGGGCGAGGTCGTGACGGCCGAGGAGCTGGGCGGCGGCGAGGTCCACAGCCGCGTCTCCGGCGTCACGGACCACCTCGCCGAGGACGACGCGCACGCGCTGCGGATCGTGCGGAACATCGTCGCGACACTGCCCGGGCGCAAGGAACTCCCGTGGGCGGTACGGGAGCCGGAGGAGCCGTCCGTCGATCCGGCGGGCCTGTACGGGGCCGTCCCGGCCGACTCGCGCACCCCGTACGACGTGCGCGAGGTCATCGCGCGGATCGTGGACGGCTCGCGCTTCCAGGAGTTCAAGGCCGAGTACGGGCAGACGCTCGTGACGGGCTTCGCGCACGTCCACGGCCACCCGGTCGGCATCGTCGCCAACAACGGCATCCTCTTCTCCGAATCGGCCCAGAAGGGCGCGCACTTCATCGAGTTGTGCGACCAGCGCGGCATCCCGCTGCTCTTCCTCCAGAACATCTCGGGCTTCATGGTCGGCCGCGCCTACGAGGCGGGCGGCATCGCGAAGCACGGCGCGAAGATGGTCACGGCGGTCGCGACGACGCGCGTACCGAAGCTGACCGTCGTCATCGGCGGCTCGTACGGGGCGGGCAACTACTCGATGTGCGGCCGGGCCTACGGCCCCCGCTTCCTGTGGATGTGGCCCAACGCGAAGATCTCCGTCATGGGCGGCGAACAGGCCGCGTCCGTCCTCGCGACCGTCAAGCGCGACCAGTTGGAGGCGCGCGGCGAGGAGTGGCCCGCCGACGACGAGGAGCGCTTCAAGGCGCCGGTCCGGCAGCAGTACGAGAAGCAGGGCGACGCCTACTACGCGACCGCGCGCCTGTGGGACGACGGCGTGATCGACCCGCTCGACACGCGCCGCGTCCTCGGCCTCGCGCTCACCGCCTGCGCCCACGCGCCGCTGCCCGAACCGCGCTTCGGCGTCTTCCGGATGTGATCCCGATGACGACCCCCGTGACGACCTCACATCCCCCGACGTCAAAGGCGACTTCGAAGGTGGCCATGCCAGGAACCGCTCTGTTCGACACCGTCCTCATCGCCAACCGCGGCGAGATCGCCGTCCGCGTCATCCGCACCCTGCGCGCCCTCGGCATCCGCTCGGTCGCGGTCTACAGCGACGCCGACGCGCGCGCCCGGCACGTACGGGAGGCCGACGAGGCCGTCCGCATCGGCCCCGCGCCCGCGACCGAGAGCTACCTCTCGGTGCCCGCGCTGCTGGAGGCAGCGCGGCGCACGGGCGCCCAGGCGGTGCATCCCGGCTACGGCTTCCTCGCGGAGAACGCGGCCTTCGCGCGCGCCTGCGCGGACGCGGGCCTCGTCTTCATCGGCCCCCCGGCGGACGCCGTGGACCTCATGGGCGACAAGATCCGCGCCAAGGAGACGGTGAAGGCGGCGGGCGTGCCCGTCGTGCCCGGGTCGAGCGGCAGCGGCCTGGACGACGAGGAACTCGCCGACGCGGCCCGGGAGATCGGGATGCCGGTGCTGCTCAAGCCTTCGGCGGGCGGCGGCGGCAAGGGGATGCGCCTCGTGCACGAGGAGGCACTGCTCGCCGAGGAGATCGCGGCGGCCCGCCGAGAGGCCCGCTCCTCCTTCGGGGACGACACCCTCCTCGTCGAACGCTGGGTGCAGCGCCCCCGGCACATCGAGATCCAGGTCTTCGCCGACCGGCACGGCAACGTCATCCACCTCGGCGAGCGCGAGTGCTCGCTCCAGCGCCGCCACCAGAAGCTCATCGAGGAGGCTCCCTCGGTCCTGCTCGACGAGGCGACGCGCGCGGCGATGGGCGAGGCGGCGGTCCGCGCGGCCCGGTCCTGCGGCTACGAGGGCGCGGGCACGGTCGAGTTCATCGTCCCCGGGCCCGACCCCGACGCCCCGGCGGGTACCGCCCCCGAGGCGTACTACTTCATGGAGATGAACACGCGTCTCCAAGTCGAGCACCCTGTCACCGAGTTGGTGACCGGACTCGACCTCGTCGAGTGGCAGATCAGGGTCGCGGCCGGGGAGCCCCTCCCGCTCGCGCAGGAGGACGTACGGCTCGACGGGCACGCGGTCGAGGCGCGCATCTGCGCCGAGTCCGTCCAAGTACTCGACGGTTCACCGGCGTTCCTGCCGAGCGGTGGCACGGTGCTGCGCCTCGAAGAGCCCGGGGGGCCGGGCGTGCGGGTCGATTCGGGGCTCAGCGAGGGCGTCGAGGTCGGCAGCGCGTACGACCCGATGCTCGCCAAGATCATCGCGTACGGCCCGGACCGGGACACGGCCCTGCGCCGCCTGCGCGGCGCGCTCTCCCGCACCGTCACACTCGGCGTCCAGACGAACGCGGGCTTCCTGCGTCGCCTGCTGGCCCATCCGCGGGTAGTGGCGGGCGAGTTGGACACGGGCCTCGTCGAGCGCGAGGCGGCCGGGTTCGTGGAGCCGGAGGTGCCGCGCGAGGTGTACGCGGCGGCAGCGGCGGTGCGCAGGGCGGCCGTGACGGCGGGCGGCGCGGGCCCCGGCTGGCGCGACCCCTTCGCCGCCGGGGACGGGTGGCGGCTCGGCGGGACCCCGGCTCCGCTGCGGGTGCCGCTGCGGGTGCCGGGCCACGAGCCGGTCGAGCGGACCGTGCCCGCGGACGCCGAGGTGAGCGAGGAGGCCGTGACGGTCACGGCGGTCGGGCGGCGGCTCCGCTTCGTACGGGCCGGGGACTGGCTCGGGCGGGACGGGGACGCGTGGGAGGTGCGCGACCACGACCCGGTCGCCGCGGCGCTGCGCGCGGCCGGGGGCGCGGGCGGCACGGGCTCGCTCACCGCGCCGATGCCGGGCACGGTCACGGTCGTCAAGGCCCAGGAGGGCGACGCGGTCCGGGCGGGCGACGGACTGCTCGTGGTGGAGGCGATGAAGATGGAGCACGTCATCACCGCGCCGCACGACGGCACGGTGACCCGGATCGCCGTGCGGCAGGGCAGCACCGTCGCGATGGACGAAGTCCTCGCGGTCGTCGAGCCGTTGACGGAGGTGGCGCGATGAGCACGGGACTCCCGATGACGGTTCCGCTCGACGGGCTGCCCTCCCGCGTCCGTATCCACGAGGTCGGTGCGCGCGACGGACTCCAGAACGAGAAGAGCACCGTTCCCGTCGACGTGAAGGCCGAGTTCGTGCACCGGCTCGCGAGCGCCGGGCTCACGACGGTCGAGGCCACGAGCTTCGTTCACCCCAAGTGGGTGCCCCAACTCGCCGATGCCGAGGAGCTGTTCCCTCGTCTCGCGGATCTGCGGGAGCAGGGCGTGCGGCTGCCCGTCCTCGTCCCGAACGCGCGCGGCCTGGAGCGGGCGCTCGCGCTCGGCGCGGACCGCGTGGCGATCTTCGCGAGCGTCACGGAGAGCTTCGCGAAGGCCAACCTGAACCGCACCGTGGACGAGTCCCTGGCGGTCTTCGCGCCGGTCGTCGCGCAGGCGAAGGCCGCCGGAGCGCACGTGCGCGGCTATCTGTCGATGTGCTTCGGCGACCCGTGGGAGGGCCCGGTCCCGGTCGAGCGGGTCGTCGGGGTCGCGAAGGCGCTCGAAGCGATGGGCTGCGACGAGCTGAGCCTCGGCGACACGATCGGCGTCGCGACGGCCGGGCACGTACGGGCGCTGCTCACGGCCCTCACGGAAGCGGGCGTGCCGCTCGCGACGCTCGGCGTGCACTTCCACGACACGTACGGGCAGGCCCTCGCGAACACCCTGGAGGCGCTGCACATGGGCGTGACCACGGTCGACGCCTCGGCCGGCGGCCTCGGCGGCTGCCCCTTCGCGCGCAGCGCGACGGGGAACCTCGCGACCGAGGACCTCGTGTGGCTGCTGCGCGGCCTCGGCATCGAGACCGGCGTCGACCTGGACTCCCTGGTCGCGACGAGTACGTGGATGGCCGGCCACCTGGGCCGCCCGTCCCCGTCCCGCACGGTCCGCGCACTGGCGGGTTCCTGACCCCGTACGCATCCCCGTCCCCACCCCTGCCCCGTCCCCTCCGTCGCCCGACCGGCGGCACCCCTCCCCCTCCCCCGCGTCCCGGCACCCCGGACGCGCCCCCGCTCACCCGTACCGAGGAGTGACCCCCATGCCGCTGGACCACAGGCTCACCGAGGAGCACGAACAACTGCGCCGCACCGTCGAGGAGTTCGCGCACGACGTCGTCGCGCCGAAGATCGGCGACTACTACGAGCGGCACGAGTTCCCGTACGAGATCGTGCGCGAGATGGGCCGCATGGGGCTCTTCGGGCTGCCGTTCCCCGAGGAGTACGGCGGGATGGGCGGCGACTACCTCGCGCTCGGCCTGGCGCTCGAAGAACTCGCCCGAGTGGACTCCTCGGTGGCGATCACGCTGGAGGCGGGCGTCTCGCTCGGCGCCATGCCGATCCACCTCTTCGGCACCGAGGAGCAGAAGCGCGAGTGGCTTCCGCGCCTGTGCGCGGGCGAACTCCTGGGCGCCTTCGGCCTCACCGAGCCGGGCGCGGGCTCGGACGCGGGCGGCACCCGCACGACGGCGGTGCTCGACGAGGCGACGAACGAGTGGGTCATCAACGGCTCGAAGTGCTTCATCACCAACTCCGGTACGGACATCACGGGCTTGGTGACGGTGACGGCGGTGACCGGGCGCAAGGACGACGGCCGCCCGCGCATCTCCTCGATCATCGTGCCCTCGGGAACCCCCGGCTTCACCGTGGCGGCCCCGTACTCGAAGGTCGGCTGGAACGCCTCGGACACGCGCGAGCTGTCCTTCCAGGACGTACGGGTCCCGGCAGCCAACCTGCTCGGCGAACTCGGTCGCGGGTACGCGCAGTTCCTCCGCATCCTCGACGAGGGCCGGGTCGCGATCGCGGCGCTCGCGACGGGGCTCGCGCAGGGCTGCGTGGACGAGTCGGTCGCGTACGCGAAGGAACGGCACGCCTTCGGGAAGCCCATCGGGGCCAACCAGGCACTCCAGTTCAAGATCGCGGACATGGAACTGCGGGCGCACACCGCGCGGTTGTCGTGGCGGGACGCGGCGAGCAGGCTCGTGCGCGGGGAGGCGTTCAAGAAGGAGGCGGCGCTCGCGAAGCTGTACTCGTCGACGATCGCCGTCGACAACGCGCGCGACGCCACGCAGGTGCACGGCGGCTACGGCTTCATGAACGAGTACCCGGTCGCGCGCATGTGGCGGGACGCGAAGATCCTGGAGATCGGCGAGGGCACGAGCGAGGTCCAGCGGATGCTGATCGCCCGGGAGTTGGGGCTGCCGACGGCGGCCTGAGCGGGGGCGGGCGGGCGTAGAGCGGGGGCGGGCTGGAGGCGTTGGGCTGCGCGAGCGGGGCTGGGGGGCGCGAGCGGCGCGAGCTGGGCCGGTGCGGGCAGCGCGAGCCGGACGCGGGGGTCCGGCCGCTTGGGGGCGGTCGGGCCCGCCGCACGGGGTCGCGCCCCCGTCGGGATGACGCCGCCGCCCTTCGGGTAAAGTTCCAAGGTTCTGCTCCGTACACCCGTGCGGGAACCGTCCGGGCATACGGAGCGGACTTACTGGAGAGGCGCCGCAGGGGGCGGCGTCCGTTACCCGGGGGGATCTCCATGCACACCCGACGCCGCACCACCACCGTCGCCACCGCCTGTCTCGGCCTCGCGCTCAGCCTCTCGCTCACGGCGTGCGGCGGCGGGCAGAAGGCGGTGAGGGGGACGCTCGTGCGGACCACGAACAACCCCTCCTCGCTCTACTGCGTGCAACTCGACGACGTCAACGGCAAGTCGAGCCAGGACGGCCGCTGGTACGAGGTGAAGCAGAAGGACTACAGCAAGGCCAGCTCCGCCGCGCCGGGCGCCCGGCTGAAGTTCACGCCGAAGGACGACGACTGCGAGAAGTCGTCGCACGGCTCGTCCTCCTCGTACTCGAACGGCCACCGGAAGAGCCACAAGAGCGGCACGAACAAGAGCCGAAGCCGCAGCCGCAGCGGTACGAGCAAGAGCCGCCACTGAGGGGCGGCGGCCCGGACAGCCAGGCGCGGGCGGCCGGGTGGTGAGGGGTGGGTGGCCGAGGGCGGGCAGCCCAGGTGGCCATGAAGGGCAGCCCAGGTGGCCATGACGGGGAGGCCGTCTGCCACGGACGGGTGGGCCGGCTGCCACGCACGGGCAGCCGAAGAGGCGCTGACCGGCAGCCCGCCGTACACCGAGCGGTTGCGGACCACTCGCCCCCTGTGCAAAACCAGGTCGTCGCCGCACAACGGCTCACTCTTCGGAGTGAGCCGTTGTGCGGTTTCAGCGAGGTTATCCACAGATTCGGGCGCGGAACGGGTTCGCGGGGTTACGGAGCGTGGCGGCTTGGGATGATGGTGTAGGGGTCGTCCCCCCGGGCGGGAGGGGGCTGCCTCGCCTCACACGCCCACCCACTCGCCCGAAGGACCCCACCCCACCCCGCACCTCCCGCACCCCCCCACCCCACCCCACCCCGCACCCCCCTCACCCTCACCCCCCTGCCCGATATCGGGCAGATTTCTTGCAGAACCCCACCCCCCTCCCCCAATATCGACGAGTGCAAGAACGCCGGACCGACCCCGACCCGCTCGACGAGCTGCTCGACCACCTCACGCGGAGCACCCCGCTGAGCCGTGGCGAGGCCCACCGCGTGGTGCTGGACGTCCTGGCGTTCTACGACGAGACCACCGAGGAGTGGGTCCGCAGACGGCACCGGGAGCTGCAGGCCAAGGGCCTGACCAACCCGGCGATCTTCGCGCGGATCTCCGAGGAGCTGCCGCACCGCGCGGTGGCCCCGCCCCGGCTGTCCCTGCGGCAGCTACGGCGCCTCGTCTACGGCTGAGGCTCGTCACGGCCGGGCGCGCCCAGGACGCGCGGACCCGGCCCGCAGCACCCGCGAGGTGCGGCGGCACCCGAGAGGGACCCGCCGCCCGAGAGGGGCTGCACCACCCGAGAGGGCCCGGACCACCGGACCGGCCCGTACCACCACAAGGGGCGGAAGCGATATGTGCGGAATCGTGGGATACGTGGGGCGACGCGACGTGGCTCCGCTGCTGCTCGAAGGGCTCCAGCGCCTGGAGTACCGGGGGTACGACTCGGCGGGTGTCGTGATCACCAGCCCGAAGGCGAAGACCCCCGGCCTCAAGCTCGCCAAGGGCAAGGGCCGCGTCCGCGACCTGGAGGCACGCGTCCCCAAGCGCTTTGCCGGGACCACCGGCATCGCGCACACCCGCTGGGCGACCCACGGCGCCCCCAGCGACCACAACGCGCACCCCCACCTCGACCCGGCCGAGCAGGTCGCCGTCGTGCACAACGGCATCATCGACAACGCCGACGAACTGCGCGCCCGCCTCACCGCCGACGGCGTCGTCTTCGCCTCCGAGACCGACACCGAGGTCCTCACCCACCTCATCGCGCGCGCCCCCCACGAGACCCTGGAGGACAGGGTCCGCGCGGCGCTCGGCCAGATCGAGGGCACGTACGGCATCGCGGTGCTGCACGCCGACTTCCCCGAGCGCATCGTCGTCGCCCGCAACGGCTCCCCCGTCGTCCTCGGCATCGGCGACAAGGAGATGTTCGTCGCCTCCGACGTCGCCGCCCTCGTCGCCCACACCCGCCAGATCGTCACGCTCGACGACGGCGAGATGGCGACCCTCACCGCCGACGACTTCCGCACCTACACCACCGAGGGCTCGCGCACGAACCCCGAGACGACCACGGTGGAGTGGGAGGCCGAGTCGTACGACATGGGCGGCCACGACACGTACATGCACAAGGAGATGAGCGAGCAGGCCGAGGCCGTCGACCGCGTGCTGCGCGGCCGGATCGACGAGCGCTTCTCGACGGTGCGGCTCGACGGGCTCAACCTCGACGCCCGCGACGCCCGCACCGTGCGCCGCATCAAGATCCTCGGCTGCGGCACCTCGTACCACGCCGGGCAGATCGGCGCGCAGCTCATCGAGGAGATCGCCCGCATCCCCGCCGACGCCGAGCCGGCGAGCGAGTTCCGCTACCGCAACCCCGTCGTCGACCCCGAGACGCTGTACATCGCCGTCTCGCAGTCCGGCGAGACGTACGACGTGCTCGCGGCCGTGCAGGAGCTGAAGCGCAAGGGCGCCAAGGTCCTCGGTTTCGTCAACGTCGTGGGCTCCGCGATCGCCCGCGAGACGGACGGCGGGATCTACGTGCACGCCGGGCCCGAGGTCTGCGTCGTCTCGACCAAGTGCTTCACCAACACGACCGTCGCCTTCGCGCTGCTCGCCCTGCACCTCGGCCGCATCCGCGACCTGTCCGTCGCGGACGGCAAGCGGCTCCTGGAGGGGCTGCGGCGGCTTCCCGGGCAGATCGCCGAGATCCTGGAGCGCGAGGACGAGGTTCAGGAGCTGGCGAAGGCGTACGCGGGCGCCCGCTCGATGATGTTCATCGGGCGCGTGCGCGGCTACCCGGTGGCGCGCGAGGCGAGCCTCAAGCTCAAGGAGGTCAGTTACGTGCACGCCGAGGCGTACCCGGCCTCGGAGCTCAAGCACGGCCCGCTCGCCCTCATCGAGCCCGCGCTGCCGACGGTCGCGATCGTCCCCGACGACGACCTCCTGGAGAAGAACCGCGCGGCGATCGAGGAGATCAAGGCCCGCGAGGGCCGCGTCCTCGCCGTCGCCCACCAGAAGCAGGAGAAGGCCGACGACACGTACGTCGTGCCGAAGAACGAGGACGAACTGGACCCGATCCTGATGGGCATCCCGCTCCAGCTCTTCGCCTACCACACGGCCCTCGCGATGGGCCGCGACATCGACAAGCCGCGCAACCTCGCGAAGTCGGTGACGGTGGAGTAGCCGACGGCACGACGGCACTCACCCAGGCCCGCATGCGGGTGCGGGTACGGGAATCACTCGTACGGGCAAGGGGCGTCCCCTCGTGAGGGGGCGCCCCTTGCCGTGTGTCCCGCGTCCCGTGTCCCGTCCCGCTCAGGGGATGACGATCACCGGGCGCTGGGCGCGGCGGGCGAGGCGGCCGGAGACGGAGCCGAAGATGCGGCCCACGACGCCGTGCGTCGTGCCGACGACGATGGCGTCCGCCTCGTACTCCTTGCCCACTTCCTCCAGTTCGTGGCAGATGTCGCCGCCCCGCTCCACCAGGACCCAGGGCACCTCGGAGAGGAAGTCGGCGCAGGCCAGCTCCAGGCCGAGGACCTCGGTGCGGTGGTCGGGGACGTCGACGAAGACGGGTGGCTCGCAGCCCGCCCACACCGTGGTGGGCAGCCGGTTGGCCACGTGGACGATGATCAGCGCGGAGGCGGCGCGCAGCGCGAGCCCCACGGCGTAGGAGAGAGCCCGTTCACTGGAGGTCGAACCGTCGAAGCCGACCACGACGCCGTGCCGGAAGGCCGGATCGCAGGACGGGCGGTTTTCCTCCAGCGCGAGGGGATCGGCCGCCGTTTCGGCGGTGGGCCGCTTGCGGTCCGCTGGTTCGGGGAATTCGTGACCGGCCATCGGTGTCTCGGCGAGTGAGTCCTCGTGACAAGGAAGAGGGAAGAAGGAATCAGGGAAAGCGAATCAGGGAGAAATGCGGGGAAACGGCACAGGGGGAGGAGCAGGGAGCGGCGCGATCGACGGACCGTGCGACTGTCCGGGAATCGCCTTCCCCAGCCCATACCCCCAAGGGTACGGCCTCACTCCTCCCCGAAGGGCCCGCCCGAGGCGGTCCGCCGACGCGTTCCAGGGAGCATGCCCGAGTTCTGCCCCCTCTGGCAATGGCCGGTGGCGCGTGCCACGTTCACAAGCTGGCCCCTGGGGTGGAACGGCGGCAGAGGTACGGGGCGGGAGCGGGCGTGGAGGGAGCGGGGGCGCGGAGGTGGGCGCGGTGGCGTGCGGGTGATGCGGGTGCGCGCCCCGGCGTGCGGGAGTGACCGCGCGCGGGGGCGGACGTTGAACGGGCGGACCACCCGGAGCCTCGTACCACCGGCACACACGCCGACCCACCCGCCCGCGCCCCCCGCACCACCGGCCCGCACCCCACAGCAGCGCCCCGCCTCCCGCACCACCGCCCCGCCCGCTCACCGCCCGGCCCCACACCGCCGCTCCGGCCTCGCACGCCGTCCCGGCCCCATATCGCCGCCCCTTGCCCGCCCGCCAGCCCGCCAGCCCGCCAGCCCGCCAGGGAGTGCCGCCCGTGCCCCTTCCGTCCCGCACCGGTCCCACCGGGCCGGCCGACACCCTCACTTCCGCGCCCACGCGCGCACAGGCGCAGGTACAGGAGCCCCCGATCACCCCCGCCCACCCCGCCGTAGCCCCCACCCGCCACGCCGCAGCCCCCGTACGCCACACCGCAGCCGCCACCCGCCCCACCGCGCCCGCCACCTCCCGTACCGCCCCCCGCACCACCTCCCCCGCCCCCGCCCACCGGGAAGTCATCACGCGCTGGGCGGTGTTCGGCGGCGTCCTGTTTACGGTGGTCCCGCTCGCCTGCGGGCTGCGCGCGGGTGGGGGCGCGGGGGCGGCGCTGGGGCTCGCGGCGGTGTGCGCGGGCTGTCATGTGATGCTGCGTCAGGCTGAGCGAGCGCCCGCTCATCTGGCGAGGTGCGAGGCCCGTACGCCCGAGTACGCCCCGGCGCCCGAGGCGCGCTCGGGAGCGCGGTGGGAGCAACGCGCCACAGGGGCGCGCGCCCTGAGGGAGTGACGCATTCCCGCACACGCCCCCCGTAGCTTTTCAGCCAACTTATCGGGCAACCGGCTGAGTGCCCCTTACCCCCGCCAAAGCCCCGTCCGAGCAGGGTGGAAAGCCTCGCGCGGGCGCCACGCACCCTATGGGGATTGGCCACCGGCGAGAGGCGTACTTCCCAGTCGGGCCGCCAAGTGCAACGCTTCGTGATCGAATGCTTTACGCCACGTTGCCATGTCGACATAGTGGCCGGTGGCGAACAGGTCACGTGAGCACCGCGGGACACAGTAGATTCGATCATGACTGTCGTACGGCGGGGGACTCGTGCCGGACCGAGGGGACAAGGTGCAGGAGCGGAACGCCCGACAAGGACGGGGTGCGTCGAAGACCGAGGGGGGCTTAGCGCCATGAGCCAGGATGTCACTGTCGCACCGGAGGCGCCGGGCCGCAGGCTCTCGGGCCGCAGACGCCGCGAGATCGTCGCGGTGCTCCTCTTCAGCGGCGGTCCCATCTTCGAGAGTTCGATCCCGCTCTCGGTCTTCGGCATCGACCGGCAGGACGCCGGGGTGCCGCGTTACCGCCTGCTCGTGTGCGCCGGCGAGGACGGTCCGCTGCGCACCACGGGCGGCCTCGAACTGACCGCGCCCCACGGCCTGGAGGCCGTCTCGCGGGCGGGCACCGTCGTGGTCCCCGCCTGGCGGTCCATCACGGCGCCGCCCCCCGCCGAGGCGCTCGACGCGCTGCGCCGGGCGCACGAGGAGGGCGCGCGGATCGTCGGCCTGTGCACCGGCGCCTTCGTGCTCGCCGCCGCGGGACTCCTCGACGGCCGTCCCGCCACGACCCACTGGATGTACGCCCCGACGCTCGCCAAGCGCTACCCCTCGGTCCACGTGGACCCGCGCGAGCTGTTCGTCGACGACGGCGACGTCCTGACCTCCGCCGGTACGGCGGCCGGGATCGATCTGTGCCTGCACATCGTCCGCTCCGACCACGGCAACGAGGCGGCCGGGGCGCTCGCCCGCCGGCTCGTCGTGCCCCCGCGCCGCACGGGCGGTCAGGAACGCTACCTGGACAGGTCTTTACCGGAGGAGATCGGCGCCGACCCGCTCGCCGAGGTCGTCGCCTGGGCGCTGGAGCACCTCCACGAGCAGTTCGACGTGGAGACCCTCGCCGCGCGCGCGTACATGAGCCGCCGCACCTTCGACCGCAGGTTCCGCTCGCTGACGGGCTCGGCCCCGCTCCAGTGGCTGATCACGCAGCGGGTGCTCCAGGCGCAGCGGCTGCTGGAGACCTCGGACTACTCGGTGGACGAGGTCGCCGGGCGCTGCGGCTTCCGCTCCCCCGTCGCGCTGCGCGGCCACTTCCGCCGTCAGCTCGGCTCGTCCCCCGCCGCGTACCGGGCCGCCTACCGGGCCCGCCGTCCGCAGCAGGAGCGCGCCGAGCAGCCGACGGCCGCCCTCGCGGTCGAGCGGATGCCCGCGCCGAGCGCGGTCCCGGCCCAGTTGCGGCGCCAGGGCGAGGACCGCGCCGAGGCCCTCGCGGGGCTGCCCGCCCGCGGCGTACTGCCCAGCCAGCGGGAGCGTCCCGCGTAGGCTGGGACATATGAACGATCGCATGGTGTGGATCGACTGCGAGATGACCGGTCTCTCGCTGGCGAACGACGCGCTCATCGAGGTGGCCGCACTGGTCACCGATTCCGAGCTGAACATCCTCGGGGACGGGGTGGACATCGTGATCCGCCCGCCCGAGCAGGCGCTCGCGACGATGCCGGAGGTGGTGCGCGACATGCACACCTCCTCGGGCCTCCTCGCCGAGCTGGACGGCGGCACGACGCTCGCGGACGCGGAGGAGCGCGTCCTCTCCTACGTGCGGGAGCACGTGAAGGAGCCCCGCAAGGCGCCGCTGTGCGGGAACACGGTCGGCACCGACCGCAACTTCCTCGCGCGCGACATGGCGGACCTGGAGGGCTTCCTCCACTACCGCATCGTCGACGTCTCCTCGATCAAGGAGCTGTCCCGCCGCTGGTTCCCGCGGGCCTACTTCAACGCTCCGGAGAAGAAGGGCAACCACCGCGCCCTCGCCGACATCCGCGAGTCGATCGCGGAGCTGCGCTACTACCGCGAGGCCGTCTTCGTCCCGCAGCCCGGCCCCGACTCCGAGACGGCGAAGGCCGTGGCCGCGAAGTACCAGCTCTCCTGACCCCTCTCCCCGGTGCTCCCGGGCCGCCCGGGAAAAGGTGTGCGCGAGCACCCCCCAAAACCCTGTACACTTTTTCTCGGCCGGTCAGAAAAGCGCCGGTCATGGTGGGTGTAGCTCAGTTGGTAGAGCACCTGGTTGTGGTCCAGGTGGCCGCGGGTTCAAGTCCCGTCACTCACCCTCTCGGAAGAGGCCCCTCACCTGCGGAAACGCAGATGGGGGGCCTCTTCGTCGTACGGGGCGCGGACGAGACGGGTACGGAACGGGACGAGCCCCTGCGGGCGGGGCCCGCGCCGTCCCCCACGGCGCGGGCCCCCGTACGACCGCTGTCACCAAGTGAATCCCGGCTGGACCGCCATGCACGCGCCCTTGTCCTCGCCGTTGAGCACCGCGGCCGACTCCGGGGCCTTCTTCGGCTGCTTCTCGGCGGGGTAGGCGGTGTCCTCGCGCCAGTCGGTGCCCACCAGGATCGTGATGCGCGACACATCGGCGGACTTGCGGAGCAGGTCGGCGGGGATGCCGAGGGCGTGTCCGGCGGCCTGGGCGTCGGCCTTGGGGACCGAGGCGGGGAAGAGGACCGCGGTCTCCTGGCCGGGGGTGGGCTGCGCGTTGATCTCGGCGTCCGTGTAGCCCTTGGCCTTGAGCCGCCCGACGACCTGGCCCGCGCGCCCCGGGACGGGTGCTTCGGCGCCGGCCCCGGAGGCGTTGAGGACCTGGATGCCGAGGGAGGCGGCCGGGTGGGCGGGCGCGGGCTTCTTCTTGGGCTTGGGCTTGGTGCCGCTGCCGTCGAGCGCCTGGTCCTTGCGGACGAGGGAGAGCAGGGCCTCCGCGTCGCCCGGCTTGGGGACGAGGCGGTTGTGGTCCTCGGACCACTGCGCGGTCGGCAGGGTCGTCATCGTGATGTGCTTGCTCGGGACCTTCCGGAGTTCGTTCGAGAGGTCGTAGAGCTTCTTCACCGTGTCGAGGTGGTCGTCGACCGTGAGGGCCTTCGTCGCGGTCTCGGCGAGCGAGCGCATTTTGCCGGGGTTGGTGAGCGTGGCGTTCTCGCGCAGCTCGCGGACCATCGACGTCATGTACATGTGCTGGGCGTGGGTGCGGCCGAGGTCGGTGCCGTCCTCGAAGCCGTAGCGGGTGCGGAGCCACTGGAGGGCCTGCTCGCCCTTGACCGAGGTCGTGCCCGCCTTGAGCCTGAGCCCCGAGCCGTGGCCGTCGGGGGTGTGCGAGTACACGTTCTGCTTGACGCACACGGGGACGCCGCCGACCGCGTCGGCCATCGAGACGACCCCGCCGAAGTCGACCATCATGAAGTGGTCGATGTGGGTACGGGTCAGCGCCTCCCACGTCGCCACGGAGCAGCCCGGACCGCCGTGCGAGAGCGAGGCGTTGGCCATCTCCAGGTTCGCGGCGGGGTAGGTCTTCCTGGTCTTCGGGTCGGTGCACTCCGGGACCGGGATCATGGTGTCCCGGGGCAGGCTCACGACGGACAGGTTCTTCCGGTCGGCCGAGAGGTGCAGGAGCATCTGCACATCGGCGAGCGCGGCCCGCCCCACCTCGTTCTTCGCGCCGCCGAGCTTCAGGTTCTCGGCGCTGTTGCGGTCGTCGGAGCCGAGCAACAGGATGTTCATCGGTGTCTGGCCCTCGGCGTTGGGCGCGGCCTTCGCGACGCCGTGCTTGCCGAGGTTCAGCTCGTCCTTCTTGATGTTGCCGTTGAGGTGCTCGTAGTACGCGTATCCGGCGGCGCCGGTGCCGAGCACGAGCACGGTCGCCGTGACCGCCGTCCACCGCAGTACGTGTCTGCGCTTCCCCGGCCCGGCCGCTCCCCGTCGCGCTTGCTGCCTGTGCCCGCCCGTCACCCGGTCTCCCCCTCGCACCGCACTGTTCAACTCCCGCCCTCGCCCGTGGAGTCGGACGCGGGACACCCGAGGGTACAGAACCCCCGTTCGAGCCTCCGCAGGCGCGGTGGCAGCGGAACACTCCGGTCCTGTTCGGGAACAGACCGTTATTGATCGACTATTGATCGGTAGCACCTATCGACACGAACCGACTGATCGATTTCCCTGCTAGATCGGCTGTGTGGCACGCTGTGCCCTGTCCAACCCCGCACCATCGGAGGCTTTTGTGCTCACTGTCGGTGACCAGTTCCCCGCGTACGACCTCACTGCTTGTGTCTCGCTCGAAAAGGGCAAGGAGTTCGAGCAGATCAACCACAAGTCCTACGAGGGCAAGTGGCGCGTCGTCTTCGCGTGGCCGAAGGACTTCACCTTCGTGTGCCCGACCGAGATCGCCGCCTTCGGCAAGCTGAACGGCGAGTTCGCCGACCGCGACGCCCAGATCCTCGGCTTCTCCGGCGACTCGGAGTTCGTGCACCACGCCTGGCGCAAGGACCACCCGGACCTGACCGACCTCCCCTTCCCGATGCTGGCCGACTCGAAGCACGAGCTGATGCGCGACCTCGGCATCGAGGGCGAGGACGGCTTCGCGCAGCGCGCCGTCTTCGTGGTCGACCCCAACAACGAGATCCAGTTCGTCATGGTGACCGCCGGTTCCGTCGGCCGTAACCCCAAGGAGGTCCTGCGGGTCCTCGACGCGCTCCAGACCGACGAGCTGTGCCCGTGCAACTGGAGCAAGGGCGACGAGACCCTCGACCCGGTCGCGCTCCTGGCCGGTGAGTGAGCCATGGCCCTCGACGAACTGAAGTCCGCGATACCGGACTACGCCAAGGACCTCCGCCTCAACCTGGGCTCGGTCATCGGCAATTCGCCGCTGCCCACCCAGCAGCTCTGGGGCACCGTACTGGCCTGCGCGATCGCCTCGCGCTCGCCGAAGGTGCTCGCCGAGCTGGAGCCCGAGGCGAAGGCGAACCTCTCCGCCGAGGCGTACACGGCCGCCAAGTCGGCCGCCGCGATCATGGCGATGAACAACGTCTTCTACCGCACCCGCCACCTCCTGTCGGACCCCGAGTACGGGAACCTGCGGGCCGGTCTGCGGATGAACGTCATCGGCAACCCGGGCGTGGAGAAGACCGACTTCGAGCTGTGGAGCCTCGCGGTCTCCGCCATCAACGGCTGCGGCCAGTGCCTCGACTCGCACGAGCAGGTGCTCCGCAAGGCCGGTGTCGAGCGCGAGACGATCCAGGAGGCCGTCAAGGTCGCCTCGGTCCTCCAGGCCGTCGGCGTCACCATCGACGCCGAGGAGCGCCTCTCCGCCTGAGAGCGCGCGGTACGTACGTGAGAGGGCCCCGTGGACGATCCACGGGGCCCTCTCGTGCGTACCGGCGGGATACGGCTCAGTCCACCGGGCGCGGCTCCGGCTCGGGCACCGCTCCCGGGCCGGGACCCGGGTCCTTGACCTTCTCGATCTCCGGCGGCCCGCCCTGCAACGGCGGATCCACACGGGCCGAGTAGCGCCGCAGATAGCCCACGACGGTGTTGAGGACGGCCACGAGCGGCACGGCGACGACCGCCCCGCCGATCCCGGCGATCATGCCGCCCGCCGCGACGCTGAGGACGACGGCGAGCGGGTGGACCCGCACCGCGCGCCCGAGGATGAAGGGCTGGAGGACGTGGCCCTCGATCTGCTGCACGAGCAGGACGACACCGAGCACGATGATCGCCGCCCACACCCCCTGCGTCACGAGCGCCACGAGCACGGCGAGCGCCCCCGAGACGACGGCGCCGACGAGCGGCACGAAGGCCGCCAGGAAGATGATCACGGCGAGGGGGACCGCCATCGGCACCTCCAGGACGTAGATGCCGATGCCGATGAAGACCGCGTCGATGAGAGCGACGATCACCGTCCCGCGCACGTAGGAGGTGAGGGTGTTCCACGCCCGCGGGCCCGCGCCGGCGACGCCCTCGCGCGCGGCGGCCGGGACGAGCTTGAGGAACCAGCCCCAGATCCGCTGGCCGTCGTAGAGCAGGAAGATCGTGGAGAAGAAGGCGAGGAGCAGCCCGGTGAACATCTCGACGATGATCGTGACGCCCTCGATGCCCGCGGAGGTCAGCTGATCCGTATTGGTGCCGATCGCCTCGCGCAGGTTCTTCGCGATGTCGTTGATCTGCTTCTCGGTGACGTGGAAGGGGCTGTCGAGGAGCCAGCGGCGCAGGTCCTCGATGCCGTCCTGGACCTGGCTGGAGAGCTGGTCGACGTTGTCCATGATCTGCCAGACCACGAACCAGCCCATGAGCCCCATGACGAGGAAGCCGAAGAGCGTGGTGAGCGCGGTCGCGAGGCCGCGCGGGACCCCGTGCCGGGTGAGCCGGGCCACGAGGGGCTGGAGAAGCGCCGTGATCAGCAGGGCGACCACGAAGGCGAGCACGACGAGGCGGACCGCGCTGATGACCTTCATCAGCACCCACACCGTCGCGGCGAGCACGAGCAGCCGCCAGCCCGCCTCGGCGGCGACCCGCACGCCCCACGGGACGGCTGTGGCCGGCTCGGGTCGCGGGCGCGGCAGCGGGCGGTAGGGCGGCGGGGGCTCGCCCGCGAGGCCGCCCGTGGCCGCGGGAGGGACGGGCTCGTCCCGTTCCTCGGCGGCGCTGCGTCTTTCGTCGAGCTTCTGCCCCATGTGCGTGATACGCGCGCTCGCGCGCCCGAACCACTCCGGCTTCTTCGGCATGTACGTCCCTGTTCCCCGTCAGTCCTGGACCACCCCCGAGGTCCTGGGGAAAGACCGTACACGGCGGAACCCCCCGCCGGGGTGGGCGAGGGGTTCCGGGGTACGTGCGAGTACCGGGGCGTTGCCGGGGCGTACCGGCGGGCCGGTCTAGTACCAGCTGTTGGCCTGCCAGAAGGACCAGGCACCGCACGGGCTGCCGTAACGGCCGTCCATGTAGTTGAGGCCCCACTTGATCTGGGTCGCCGGGTTGGTCTGCCAGTCGGCGCCCGCGGAGGCCATCTTGGAGCCCGGGAGCGCCTGGACGAGGCCGTAGGCGCCGCTGCCCGCGTTGGTGGCGCGGTAGTTCCAGCCCGACTCGTGGCTCACGATGTTGCTGAAGCACTGGAACTGGTCCGCGGGCACGATCTGGCGTGCCATCGCCTGGACGTCGCCGACCGAGTACGAGCTCTGGACCGTGAAGGAGGACGCGTCGCGGGTAGCGGAACGGCTGGCGGCCAGTTCCTTCTCCTTGGCCTCCTTCTCGCGCTGCTTCGCGAGCTCGTCGGCCTTCTTCTTCGCCTCCTCGGCCTTCTTGACCGCCGCTTCCTTCTTGGCGGTCGCGGCCTCGGCCGCGCTCTTGCGGGCCGCTTCCTCGGCGGACTTGCGGGCGCCTGCCTGCGCGGCGTCCGCCTGGGCGTCGGCCTGCTGGGTCAGCGTCGCGGTCTGTACGCGGGCCTGCTGGCCCGCCGGGATGTCCGCGAGGAGGGTGGCGTCTTCCGCCGCGGTCGCCTCGAAGTCGTTCGAGGTCTGCTGGGGGGTGCTGCCCGAGGCAACGCCCACCACGGCTCCGACGGTGGTGACCGCGGTGGCCGAAGCCACCGCGAATCCCCGGACCGAGATCCGGCTCACACGGTTTCCTTCCAGCGTCGCCCGCTTAGGTGACCTCGCGGGCGCGATCGTGCCCCTGACACTGGCTTCCCCTTGCTCGTGGTCACGGGAAGCACGGACCCGAGGGGCGCTGCCCGGCTGCTTCCTCACAGCGGGGCGCCCCGTGGAACACGGGTGGCACACAGCTTCTCTATGGAGTTGCGGGGCCCCTTGCCCCACCCGTGAAGCGGGTGCGGTGCCGGGGCCGTGGAGACACAAGCTGTGTGCGGGGCCTGACGGCTGAGAACTCTGCCGGAACTGGACGCCGCAAGGCAATTCTCCGTTGCGTGGGATAGGTCACACGCCGTTTGGGTGATGTTTCTGATGGATAAGGCAGCGCACACGGACGCCGCCCGGCTAGGCTCCTTGGCCATCTGCCGGGCGGCGTCTCGGGATCACGCGGGGCCACGGGTCAACTTCCCTGTTCAGGGCGGGTGTTGACCCGTACCTCTCACAGCTCGCGGTCCTCCAGGAGTTCGGTCACAAGAGCCGCGATCTGGCTGCGCTCCGAACGGGTGAGGGTCACGTGTGCGAAAAGCGGGTGCCCCTTCAGCTTCTCCACGACGGCAACGACCCCGTCGTACCGCCCGACCCGGAGGTTGTCGCGCTGCGCGACGTCATGGGTGAGCACGACGCGCGAGTTGGCGCCGATCCGGGAGAGGACGGTGAGCAGCACGTTGCGTTCGAGCGACTGGGCCTCGTCGACGATGACGAACGCGTCGTGCAGCGACCGGCCGCGGATGTGCGTGAGCGGCAGGACCTCCAGCATCCCGCGTGAGACGACCTCCTCGATGACCTGCCGGCTGGTGACGGCGGACAGGGTGTCGAAGACGGCCTGCGCCCACGGGTTCATCTTCTCGGACTCGCTGCCGGGCAGGTAGCCGAGCTCCTGGCCACCGACCGCGTACAGCGGCCGGAAGACCATGACCTTCTTGTGCTGACGGCGCTCCAGGACCGCTTCGAGGCCCGCGCACAGCGCGAGCGCCGACTTGCCGGTACCTGCCCGGCCGCCCATCGAGATGATGCCCACCTCGGGGTCGAGGAGCAGGTCGAGCGCGACGCGCTGCTCGGCGCTGCGCCCCTTGAGGCCGAAGACCTCGCGGTCGCCCCGTACAAGGCGGATGTCCCCCGCCGCCGTCACGCGGCCGAGCGCCTTGCCGCGCTCCGACTGGATGGTGAGCCCGGTGTGCACGGGCAGTTCGGCGGCCTCCGGGACGCTGACCTCCTCCTCTTCGAAGAGGCGGTCGACCTGTTCCCCCGTCAGCGTCACCTCCGTCATCCCGGTCCAGCCGGAGTCGGTGATGGCGAGTTCCGCGCGGTACTCCTCGGCGAGCAGGCCGACCGAGGACGCCTTGATGCGCAGCGGCAGGTCCTTGGAGACGACGGTGACGTCGTACCCCTCGGCCTGGAGGTTGCGGGCGACGGCGAGGATGCGCGAGTCGTTGTCGCCGAGGCGGTACCCCGAAGGGAGTACCGAGGGGTCCGAGTGGTTCAGTTCGACGCGGAGCGTGCCGCCGATCTCGCCGACCGGGAGCGGCTCGTCGAGCCGTCCGTAGCGCACCCGGTAGTCGTCCAGGAGGCGCAGGGCCGCGCGGGCGAAGTAACCGAGTTCCGGGTGGTTGCGCTTGGCCTCCAGTTCTGTGACCACGACGACGGGGAGCACGACCTCGTGCTCGTCGAAGCGGTGCACGGCGTTGGGGTCGGCCAGCAGGACGCTGGTGTCGATGACGTAGGTGCGCCGGTCGGGCTTGCGGCGCTGCGTGCTGGTCACCACGGAGAGACATACCCCCTCGGACGAGGACGGGGAACGGCCGCCCCGCGCGCCCCCGCACCGCGCACGCGGGCGTGCGGGGTCCGGGGAGGTGGGGCGGCCGGGGAATGGGGACCGGGAGAGGCGGTGACAGGCGCCAGGGGCGTGACCCTCCGGCCGCGCGGGCCGGTGCTCCGGCCGTGTGAGCCGGTGCTCCGGCCGTGTGGGCCGGTGAGGTGAAGACGTACCGCTCGGTCGTCCTGGCGCAAGGGCCCTCCCGGGCGGGCGGCACCCTGCCACCCGCTGAGATCCGGTGTCCGTGGGTCGGATACCGGCCTGGGTGAGCTATTCCCGGACCGGAAGCCGGTCATGCGCGAGCGTCTGACGACACGTGGGGGAACGAGGGGTGAAGCCGGGGAGCGGCGGGGTGCGCCCGGGGCGTGCGGGGCGGGGCCGCGCGAGCGGGCAGGCGAGGCGGTACGAGCGGACACGCGAGGCCGCGTGGTCCGGCGCGCGGCCCTTCGTACCGGGGCCGTGACCCGCCCGGCTCAGCCCCCGTAGCGGCGGTGGCGGGCCGCGTAGTCGCGCATCGCGCGCAGGAAGTCGACCTTGCGGAAGGCAGGCCAGAAGACTTCGCAGAAGTAGTACTCCGAGTGGGCACTCTGCCAGAGCATGAAGCCGGAGAGGCGCTGCTCGCCGCTCGTGCGGATGACGAGGTCGGGGTCGGGCTGACCGCGGGTGTAGAGGTGCTCGGAGATGAGGTCGATGTCGACGGCCTCGGCGAGTTCCTCGAAGCTCGTGCCCTTGCGGGCGGCGTCGTGGAGGAGGGAGCGGACGGCGTCGGCGATCTCCTGGCGACCGCCGTAGCCGACCGCGACATTGACCAGTATCCCGGTGTTGCCCGAGGTCACGGCTTCCGCCTCTTTGAGAGTGGTGCGCGTGTTGTCGGGCAGGATGTCGAGGGCGCCGACGTGGTGGACGCGCCAGCGGCCGTCGGCGGCGAGGGCCCGGACGGAGTCCTCGATGATGCCGAGGAGGGGGACGAGTTCGGACTCGGGGCGGTCGAAGTTGTCCGTGGAGAGCATCCACAGCGTCACGACCTCGACGTCCGTCTCGGCGCACCAGCCGAGGAACTCCTCGATCTTCTCGGCGCCCGCGCGGTGGCCCTGCGCCGTGGTGCCGCCGGAGGCGCGGGCCCAGCGGCGATTGCCGTCGAGGATGAGGCCGATGTGCTTGGGGACCTGCGCGTGGTCGAGGCGCCCTCGCACCCGCCGTGCGTAGAGTCGGTACACGAGGTCGCGCATGTTCACGTCTGTCAGCCCCTCCGTGCGGCAGGCAATGCACTCCGGAAGGCGCCACCCTACCGCCGTTCGCGGGCGGCCCCCGACGCCGGGTCACACGGCCCTCACGTACTCTTCGCGCATGTCAGACAACGCTTTCTTCCAGGCGGCGGACGGCCGTTACGACACCATGGAGTACCGGCGCACGGGCCGCAGCGGCCTGCTGCTGCCCGCCGTTTCGCTCGGCCTGTGGCACAACTTCGGCGACGACCGCTCCCTGGACTCGCAGCGCGAGATCCTGCGGCACGCCTTCGACCTCGGCATCACCCACTTCGACCTCGCGAACAACTACGGCCCCCCGGCGGGCTCGGCGGAGCTGAACTTCGGCAAGCTCCTCGCCCAGGACTTCGCCCCGTACCGGGACGAGCTGGTCCTCTCGACCAAGGCGGGCTACCGGATGACCCCGGGCCCGTACGGCGAGTGGGGTTCGCGCAAGTACCTGCTGAACTCGCTCGACGCCTCGCTGCGCCGGATGGGCACCGACTACGTCGACATCTTCTACTCGCACCGCTTCGACCCCGACACCCCGCTGGAGGAGACGATGGGCGCGCTCGCGACCGCCGTCCAGCAGGGCAAGGCGCTGTACGTGGGTGTCTCCTCGTACTCCTCGGAGCAGACCGCCGAGGCGGCCCGCATCCTGCGCGAGCTGGGCGTTCCCGCGCTCATCCACCAGCCCTCGTACTCGATGATCGAGCGGTGGACCGAGAAGGACAGCCTCCTCGACACGCTGGAGACGGCCGGGATGGGCTGCATCTCCTTCGTGCCGCTCGCGCAGGGCGTGCTCACGGGCAAGTACCTGGGCGGCATCCCGGAGGGTTCGCGGGCCACGCAGGGCAAGTCGCTGGACCCGACGACGCTGACCGAGGAGCGGATCAAGAAGCTCAACGAGCTGAACGAGATCGCCTCCGGTCGCGGCCAGACCCTCGCGCAGCTCGCGCTGAGCTGGGTCCTGCGCGACCCCCGGATGACCTCCGCGCTCATCGGCGCCTCCTCGACCCGCCAGCTCGACGAGAACGTGGCGGCCGTGTCGGCGCCCGCGCTCACGGAGCGGGAGCTGGAGCGGATCGACGCGCTGACGGTGGAGTGGTGAGCTGAGGCGCCCGGCGGTCTGACCGCTTGAGGGAGCCGCGACGAGGCCGGTGGGGTGCCGTGCCGCCCGGGTCCGTGAGGACCTTGCGGGGCCCCACCGGCCTCCGGCATGTCCGGGCAAAGAAAACGGGCCGGTCCGTGGGGGGGGGGTTACGGACCGGCCCGAGGGGGGGGAGTCCCACCATAACCCTTCGTGAGGGAAGACGGCGACATTCACGCCGTACCACTACTCTCCGGGTTCGCGCGGCGACGTGGCGCCGATCGATTCGCTCACTTCCCGACCCCTTGGTGCCCGTTTCCGCCGGTTTCTCTCCGGCGCGGGGCCGCGCGGGACCGCCGTGCGGCGGTTCGGGGCGCTTCCCACCCACACGGGCGAAGCCGGTGCGTCCGGTTTGACGAGAGGACGGTACGCGGACGGCGCGCGGGGACTACCGTCGCCGGTATGACGAGTACGGAGTCCGCCTCCGGCGGCCACCCGGGCGAGCCCCTCGCGCCGGGACCGGTACTGCGGGTCCTCGCCCCGGACGGCTCGCCGGGCTCCGAGGTCCCGCTGGAGGTCGCGCGGACGGCGCGGGAGCGGGGGCGCGGACTGCTGGGGAGGGACGCGGTACGGGGGGCGCTGCTGCTGAGCCCGGCGAGCGCGGTGCACACCCTCGGGATGCGCTTCGCGATCGACGTGGCGTTCCTCGACCGCGAGTGGCGCGTGCGGTCCGTACGGACGATGCGCCCCGGGCGCCTCGGCCTGCCCCGCCCGTGGGCGCGGCACGTCCTGGAGGCGGCGGCGGGCGCGATGGCCGGCTGGGGCCTGGCCCCGGGGACCCGTGTCGCCGTCGAGGACACCGGGCACGACGCGACCGCCTGAGGCCCGCTCGGGGCCACGTGAATCCGGACCGGTACCGCGCGGCCCCCTCCACCGCGCGGTACCGGAGCACGCGTGTTTGCGCACGCGATTTCCGTTGGTCTGAACTTAGGGGATC
Source organism: Streptomyces sp. Tu6071 (assembly GCF_000213055.1). NCBI lineage: Bacteria > Bacillati > Actinomycetota > Actinomycetes > Kitasatosporales > Streptomycetaceae > Streptomyces > Streptomyces sp. Tu6071. The sequence continues at coordinate 2,624,343 of NZ_CM001165.1, forward strand.
GATGGCGTCTGCACGAGACCCGCACGATAACGATGCGGAATCAGGCGGTTGTGCGGAGCGTCCGCCCGCACCGCGCGCGGCAGGCGCCCCCGCGCCGCCGTTCGTCGTGGTGACGGGCGGGCCGGGGGCCGGGAAGACGACGCTGCTCGACGCGCTGGCGCGGCGCGGCCACCCGATCACGGCGGAGGCGGGTCGCGCCATCATCCGGATGCAGCGGGCGTGCGGCGGGGACGCGCTCCCGTGGGCCGACCGGGCGCGCTTCGCGGAGCTGATGGTCGCGCGGGACGCCGCCACGTACGCCGGAGCCGACCGCGCCGGGCCGCCGGTCTTCTTCGACCGGGGCCTGCCCGACACGATCGGCTACCTCCGTCTGGAGGACCTCTCCGTGCCGCCCGCGCTCCCCCGCGCGGCCCGCGCGCTCCCGTACCACCCGCGTGTCCTCCTCGCGCCCTTCTGGCCGGACATCTACCGCCTCGACGAGGAGCGCGCCCAGTCGCCCGCCGTGGCGCGGCGCACGGGCGAGATGATCGCGGCGGTGTACGAGGAGTACGGCTACGAGGTCGTGCCGCTGCCGTGTGTCGACGTGGCCGGGCGGGTCGCGTTCGTCGAGGAGCTGTTCGGGGCCTCCCCCGCGCTCAGACCGGTTTGCGGGCCTCGATGAGGAAGCGGCTGCTGTGGGCGAGGAAGCCGCCCTCGGCCTCGATCAGCTCGTGCAGCTCGCGCAGGCGGTCCTCGTACCGCTCGACGGTGAAGCCGGGGACCATCCACACGACCTTGCGCAGGTAGTGGACGACCGCGCCGATGTCGTGGAACTCCATCCGCAGCCGTACCGCGCGCAGGTCCACGACCTCCAGGCCCGCCGCCTCGGCGGCCGTGCGCGCCTTCTCGGGGTCGCGTCCGGTCCACGTCTCCTCCGGCTGCGGCCCGAGGAACCACTCGCTGACCTCGGCGCCGCTCCACGGGCCGACCTCCTGCGAGAAGTACGTGCCCCCGGGAGCGAGCACGCGCGCGACCTCCGCCCAGTCCGTACGGACCGGGTGCCGCGCGCTCACGAGGTCGAAGACGCCGTCCGGGAAGGGCAGCGGCTCGCCCGCGCGCGTCGCCACAACGACGATGCCGCGCGGGGCGAGCAGCGCGGTGGCCTTCGCGGCGTTCGCGGGCCAGGACTCGGTGGCGGCGGCGCACGGCGGTACGGCGGGCGCGCTTGCCAGGACCTCGCCGCCGCCTGTGTCGATGTCGAGGCTCACCCGCGCCCGCCCCATCCGTTCGCCGAGCAGCCGCGCGTACCCCCAGGGCGGCCGTTCCTCGGTGGCCCGGCCCTCGAACCACGAGAAGTCCCAGCCTTCGACGGGAGAGGTGGCGCCGTCACGGACGAGGGCGTCGAAGTCGTGTGCGGTGGAGTCCATGGGTCGAGCATGACGCGGGTGCGAGGGGTGTGGCCAGCGGGTTTCGGGGTGGGGAGCCGGCGCGGGGCCGGGCCGACGGGGGCTTGAATGCGGTACTGGTGGCGCCGATACTCGCTCGCGTGCTCCCGCCCCTCCGTCTCAGCCCGTGCGGGGGAAGGAGACCTCGACGCGGCGGTTCTTGCGGCGGCCTTCCTCCGTGGTGTTGTCGGCGATGGGGTAGTCCTCGCTGTAGCCGCGGACCTCGAAGGTGACTTCGGGGCCGAGGTACTGGGCGAGTTCGTCGTGGACGATGTCGGCGCGGCGTTTCGAGAGCGTTTTGCCGTGGGCGTAGCTGCCGAGGTTGTCGGTGAAACCGAAGACGCGGACGGTGCGGGCCCGTTGCTTCTTCGCCTCCTCTCCGATGGCCTTGATGCGGGCCCGGCCGGAGGGGTCGAGGGCGAATTTGTCCTTGTCGAAGAGGACTTCGGCCTGGAGGGCGAATTTGACGTCGGTGTTCGTGTCCTCGCGGCGTTCCTCGCCGCCGAGGTCCTCGACGACGGACTTGATGTCGAGCACTTTGGCCGGCGCGAGCTGCGCGCCGTCGGCGAGACGGAGCCCGGGACTGCTCGCATCGACGTCGGGGGGCGGCGAGGTGGTCACGCTCCCCGGCGGCACGGTGGGGCCGTCATCGGCGCCGGCCACTCCCCCGGGGAGCCCGAAGACGAGCGTCGCCGAAGCGACCGCCACCACAGCCCCCGCCCGAAGCCGCCCCATCACTGCGCCTCACTGAGCGGAATCTCGGCGGGCGGCATACTCCCGACCTGAAAGGTGACCTTCTTGGTGGAGGCGGGAGGAGCGGGAAACTGAGCGAACCAGTCCGTCGTGGCCCCGGGGTTCACACCTCCGACAAAACGAGTGCAGAGGCAGCGCCCCTGCGTATCGCGGAGCACCAGATATCGCTTCTTCGCCCCGCCGTCGACCAAGGAGGCTCCGGCGATGGAGCCTCCGTTGTCACGCAATTCCCGCTCGTCACCGCGCCAGTCGGCAGCTGTCCAGGCATTTCCGCTGCCGTTGGTCACGGTGCCGCTGACCGTGACGAAACCTGCTGCATCACGTTGCGCGCTCGTGATTTTCAGGTCGAGTTCCTGCCCGCCCTTGACCTCGGCGAGGACGGCGTCACCGCTCTCCTCCGAAGAAGGCTGCGCGGCCGGTGACGAAGGTCGGTCTTCGCGCGTGGCGGCGGGAGATGAGCTTGTCGATTCCTTTCCGGAATCCCCGTCTCCCCCTCCACCGCAGGAGGCGACCGCGAGGCTCATCGCGGCAACAAGGGAAAACGCCACGACCGCCTTTCTCGGCTCCCTCAGGGCACGCCGTTGGGGAACAGACATGACTCCGCCTTCCATGTGATCAGTCCGTCAGTTGCACCGAGAAAAGTTCCGAAGAGCTGGGAAGTCGCGCGTCGTCCAGCTCTTCCGGATCAAAGGAATAACGCTCGCCTTTCGCGCAGACGAAGGAGACCTGGCCCTCCTCCGGCTTGCCCTCGCCGATCGCGCAGAGGGGCTTCACCGCGGCTGTCGCCTCCGCGTGTGCGCGCTTCCCCTGAATGCCCACCACCACGTTCGGCCCGAGACCGGTGTTCCGTACCACTCGCACACGGACACCCGGCCCCACTGCCGTGTCGACACGCTGCAGGCTTTCCACGGTCGCGTCATTCGACGACGCCAGACGTGCTGCCGCCGGGGAGAGGTCCACGGGGTCGCTGCCGAGCCCGTCCAGCCACCTGCCCCAGTCCCCGTCCTGCTCCAGAGCGGCGACGAACCCGTCGGTGAGCTGATCCCTTTCCTCCTGAGCCGCGGCAATCGCAGCCGCGTCAGCAGCCGACTGAGCGCCGTTCCTCCCCAACGCCGCTTGGGCGAAGGCGAAGAACGCGAATGCCGCGAAGAGGATCGCCGCTGTCGCCCACACGAACAGCGGCAGCACCTGACCGGCCTGCCCGTCGCCAGCTCTCAGCCACCCACCACACTGTTCACCGCGTCCAGAATCGCCCCGGAGATCTTTCCGTCGAGCCCCAGACCGTCGATCAGCACGAAGATCCCCGCGATGATGATCAGCAATCCCGCGTACTCCACGAACCCCGCTCCGTCGTCCCTGCGGAGCCTGTGTCGGAGGGTGGGGAGCCAGGTGGTGGGCTTGGGCATGGTGGTCTCCCGGGTGGGCCGGAGTGGTGGTGTGACCGTAGGGCCACGGAGGGTGGTGGGGGGAGGGTCCGTGGACCCAAGGGGTGAGGTCAGGCATGGGGGCCTCCCAGGGCGGGGTGGGCCGTGCCGAGCCAGCGGGCTATGGCCTCGCTGCGGGTGGTGGTCTGGAGCTTGGCGAAGATGCGGTTGATGTGGTTCTTCACCGTCTTCTCGGTGATGAAGCACGCCGCCGCGATCTGCCGGTTGTTCAAGCCCGCCGCGATGAGGTTCATGACCTCTTCCTCCCGTGCGCTCAGCGGCCCGCCCCACGAGGGTCGCACAGGTGATTGCTTTTGCGAAGGGGGTGGGAGGGCGGGGGCTCCCGCCCGTAAGTGTCGCACCGCCCCCACGAGTTGGGGCACCGTGAAGTCCCCGTGCACCAGGCACCCGGCCGCCCCCAGCCGCCGGGCCCGCGCGTGGAGTTCCGCGTCGCGCCCGTAGGTGATGACCAGGACGGGTGCCAGCCGGGCGAGGCGGGGCAGGACGGTCAGTCCGTCCACGACCGGCATCCGCAGGTCGAGGAGGACCCCGTCGGGCCGGTGGCGTTCGGTCGCGGCCAGCGCCTGGCGGCCGTCCGCCGCCTCGGCCACGACGACCGCGTCGGCGCGGCCTTCGAGGAGGGCGCGGAGTCCGGCCCGTACGACCGGGTTGTCGTCGGCCACGACGAGCCGCAGCGGTTCAGGCGGAGCGATGGGCATGGTCCTCGGGCTCCTCTCGGTCGGTGGGAAGGGTCAGTTCGGCTCGGACCTCGGTGCCCGGTCCGCGCGGCGGCGCGCCGATCGTGAGGCGGGTGGGGCACGGCAGGGTCGCGAGGCGTTCGCGCAGGCCGAGGAGTCCGTAGTGGCCGCGCGCCGCGAGTTCCTGGGGGCCGGGGAGGCCGGGCGGCAGGCCGACGCCGTCGTCGCGGACGGCGAGGACGAGGCGGCCGGTGACGGGCTCGGTGCCGTAGACGAGGACGACGTGGCGCGCGCGGGCGTGGCGGGCCGTGTTCTCCAGGGCCTCGGCTGTGACGAGGAGGAGGGTGCGGGCCGTGGCGGGGGCGAGGAGCGGGGCGGGGCCGAGGGCCGAGCGGGTCGCGGGGGCGGCGGTGCGGTCGGTGTGGGCGGCGAGGAGGGCGTCGAGTTCGGGGACGAGGTCGACGGGGCCGCCCGGGTCGTCGGTGCGGCGGCGCAGGCCGCCGAGGAGGACGCGCGACTCGGTGGCCGCGCGGCGGGCGGCACGCGCGACGTGGGCGGCGTCGCCGCGCACGACGGCGGGGTCCTCGGTCGTGGAGAGTGCCTCGGCCGCGAGGGCGACGCCGTGCAGGGTCTTGGCGACGGTGTCGTGCATGTCCCGGGCGAGGCGGGCGCGTTCGGCGGCGAGCGCCTCGGCAACGGCGAGGCGCTCGCGGGTCTCGGCGAGGGTCGTGCTCGCGGCGAGGAGGCGGTGCACGAAAGTGCGGAGCGTCGCGCCCGCGACGGCGGCGGCGAGGCAGAAGCCGGCGACGAGGAGCACGCCGGTGCGGGGCGCGGCGGGCGGCGTGGCGAGGGCGGCGAGGATCGCGAGCTGGAGGACGGTGAAGAAGACGGCCCAGCGGCGGGTGTAGAGGAGCGCGGCGAGCAGGGGCGTCGCGACGGCCGCGTAGCCGAGCGGCGAGGCGGCCGTCGCGACCAGGAGGAGCACGGTCGTCGCGGCGAGGTCGACGGCGAGGAGCGTGGGGTGGCGCAGCAGGAGCGGGACGACGCGCTCCCAGTGGCGCAGCACCGCGTACGAGCCGAGCAGGCTCAGGAGCGCGGCGGTGACGGCGAGGGTGCGCGAGGCGCCGGGCTCCGCCGAGCGCAGGGCGAAGGGGATGCCGAGGGCGAGGACGGCGAGGCGGGCGCCGATGACGTGGCGGCACAGCGCGGCGAGGGCGTGGGCCGGAGGCGGGGACGCGGGGACGGGGGGCGCCGGGCGGGGGGCGTGCTGGTCGGGCTCGTGCGGGGCCTCGTACCGGTTCCCGTACCGGCCCTCCTGCGCGCCCCGCGCGCCGTTCGTCTCGTACGGGCCCCGCGCGTTCGTCTCGTACGTGCCGTAGCGCCGTGCGCGGCGTTCGGGTGTCCCGGTCAGGGGGGTCACGTCTCGCTCACCCGCCCAGGATCGATCCGAGGTCGGACCCGGAGCCGAGGAACATGCCCGTCGCGATGAGGATCATCGTGGCGGGGAGCATGAAGACGAGGGTGACCATGGTGGCCTTGGGGATGGTCTTCGCGGCGCGGCGGCGGGCCTGCTGGGCGTCGGTGCGGCGCATGTCGTTGGCGATCTGGATGAGGGTCTCGGCGATCGGGGAGCCGAGTTCCTCGCCCTGCTGGAGGGCGGAGACGAACTGGGCGACCTGTTCTGAGTTGTTGCGGCGGCGCAGTTCGTCGAACGCCTGGCGGCGGCTCACGCCCATGTCCATCTGCCGCAGGGTGATGCGGAGTTCGTCGGCCCAGGGGCCCTCGTACTTCTCGGCGACGCGTTCGAGCGCCTGCCGGAAGCCGAGGCCCGCGCTGACGACGACGGCGAGGACGTCGAGGAAGTCCGGGAGGGTGCGGTCGATGACGTCGCGGCGCTCGCGCACGGCCTGCCAGATGGTGGCGTCGGCGGCGACGAGGCCGAAGCCGAGGGCGAGGAAGGCGAAGAGCGGGGAGCCGTAGCTCGCGAAGATCGCGGCCATGAGGAGACCGAAGATGCCGTAGACGGCGCGGCGGGCGGCGTAGCGGTCGAGGGTGAGGCCGCCGGGGTTGCCCGCCATGTCGATGCGGCGGCGCTTGGCCTCGACGCGGCGCGGGCCCATGAGCTTGAGGACGTACGGGGCGAAGCGGAGGCCGAGGCGGTCGACGGCGGAGTCGGCCGCCTTGACGCGGGTCGAGCCGACCTCCAGGGCGAGCGCGAGGTCGTCGGGGAGCTTGGTCTCGCTCCGGTACATGCGCAGGCCGAGGAGGACGCCGCCGACACCGGCGGCCATGAGGAGGGCGAGGAGGACGCCGAGGGTTCCGGTGCTCATGCGGCGGTCCTTCCCGTGCGGCGGGTCGTGGCGCGGGGTGCGGGTCGGCGGGTCGCGGGGCGGGGTGCGGGTCGGCGGGTAGTGACGCGGGGTGCCGGTCGGTGCGACCCAGCTTGAGGTGCGGGTCGGCGGGTCTTCGCGCTGCGTGCCCGTCGGCCGATCTCCGCGCCGCGTGCCCGTCGGCCGGTTTCCGTACCGCGTGCCGGTCGGCCGTTCATACGTCGATCCTTCCGAGGCGGCGGATGACGAAGAAGCCCACGGTGTAGAGGCCGAGGGAGAGCAGGATGAGGAACTGGCCGAGCCCCGAGCCGGTGACGCGGTGGAGGGCGCCGTCGTTCTGGGCGTTGACGAGGAGGAGCGAGCCGAGGCCGAGCGCGGGGACCGTGAAGGCGGTCGCGTTGACCTCGGAGAGCATGGTGCGGACCTCGCGCCGGGTCTCCTTGCGCTCCTCCAGGGTGACGGTGAGGTTGCGCAGGGAGCCGACGACGGTGCCGCCCGCCTTGTTGGAGAGGACCAAGGTCGTGACGAGCACGACGAGTTCGCGCGACGGCAGGCGGCGCGAGAGTTCGTCGAGCGCTTCGTCGATGGAGCGGCCGAGGGCCAACTGGTCGGCTACGTTGCTCAGTTCCTCGCCCGCCGGGTTCTCCAGCTCCTCGGCGGCCATCGCGAGCGCGGTCCGCAGGGCGAGCCCGGCGGCGGTCGCGTTGGCCAGGAGGCGGGCGACGTCGGGGAGCTGGCTGATGAACGCCTCTATGCGCTTGGCGCGCTGCCAGTTGAGGAAGGCGTACGCGGACCAGGCGCCGACGAGGGCGGCGATGGGGCCGAAGAAGGGGGCGAGGACGGTGGCGGCGACGGTCCACAGGAGAGCGAGCCCGGCGAGGGCGTAGAGGGTGAACTCGCCTGCGGAGACCGGGAGTCCTGTCGAGGAGAGGCGGCGGTGCAGAGCGCGGCCCGCGCGGGTGCGGCGGACGGCGCGGTCGAGCCCGGCGAGGCGGCGGGAGCCTCTTGTACGGGTGCCGAGGTGGCTGTCGCCCGCGAGGCGGTCGACGAGGGCTTCGCGCTCGGCGCGGCCCTGCGCCCACAGGCGCGCGGCGACGACGAGGAGGACCCCGGCGAGCAGCGTCCCGCCGAGGGCGAGGAGGACGGGTCCGTTGGTCATGCGGGGGCCTCCTCGTACGAAGTCCTGCGGGGTGCGGCGTTGGGCCGGGGGTCGCGGGTGGGGGGCGGGTTCATCCGCGCGCCTCCCTCGTGTGCCGGTCGAGTGCGTCGTCGGGGGCGACCCCGTAGGCCGCGGGGAGCACCTCTCCGGCGAGGTGCAGCTTCTCGGCGGCCGAGCGGGGCAGCGGGAGGTGCCGGTAGGCGCCGCGCACGACGCGATCGGCCGTGAGCGGGGCCGTCTCGAAGCGGGTGACGGTGGTGATGCGGAAGGGGTCGTGGCCGCGCGAGGTGAGGAGCGCGATCTCGGTGATCTTCCGGGAGCCGTCGGCCTGGCGGCCCAGTTGCACGACGACGTCCACGGCGGAGTTGATCTGGTCGCGCAACGCCTCGAAGGGGATGCGGACCTCGGACATCGAGCCGAGGGTCTGCAGGCGCATCAGCGCGTCCTCGGCGGAATTGGCGTGCACGGTGGCGAGGGAGCCGTCGTGACCGGTGGACATGGCCTGGAGCATGTCGAGGGTCTCGCCACCGCGCACTTCGCCGACGATGATGCGGTCGGGGCGCATCCGGAGCGAGTTGCGCACGAGGTCGCGGATGGTGATGCGGCCCTTGCCCTCGACGTTGGGCGGCCGTGACTCCAGGCGGATGACGTGGGCCTGCTGGAGCTGGAGTTCGGCGGAGTCCTCGATGGTGATGATGCGCTCGTGGGCCGGAACGATGCCGGAGAGCGCGTTGAGGAGCGTCGTCTTGCCCGTGCCCGTACCGCCCGCGACGATGATGTTGAGCCGGGCGCGGACGAACGCGGCGAGGAGCAGCAGCATTTGCTCGTCGAGCGAGCCGAGGCCGATCAGTTCGGGGAGCGTGTAGACGCGCGGGAAGCGGCGGATGGTGAGGGTCGCGCCCGTGAGCGCGAGCGGCGGGATGATGACGTTGACGCGTTCGCCGCTCGGGAGGCGCGCGTCGACCATCGGATTCGACTCGTCCACGCGGCGGTTGACCGTCGAGACGATGCGCTCGATGGTCTGCATGAGCTGGTCGTGCGAGGCGAAGCGGAGCGGGAGGCGCTCCACGCGGCCCGCGCGTTCGACGAAGATCGCGTCGGGCCCGTTGACCATGATCTCGGTGATCGAGGCGTCTTCGAGGAGCGGTTCGAGGATGCCGAGGCCGAGCGCCTCGTCGACGACGCGCCGGATGAGGCGGCTGCGTTCGGACGTGGAGAGGACCGGGCCCTCGCGGCTGATGAGGTGGCCGAGCACGCGTTCGAGGCGGGTGCGGCGCTCGCTCGCGGAGAGCGCGGACATCTCGGCGAGGTCGATCTCCTCCAGGAGCTTGGCGCGGTATCCGGCCACGAGGCGGCCGTCTTCGAGTACGCCCTCGTCCTCGGGCGCGGAGATGCGGGAGCGCAGGCTCACGGCAGGGTCACCTCCCCGGTGTCGTCGTTGGGCATGGTCGCGGAACGGGTGACGGTCCAGCCCTTGCCGACGAAGGGCAGCAGGGTCGGTACGCGGACGGCGACGGTGTACGTCGTGGTGTCGCCGCCCCCGCCGGGCGTGACGGTGGCGTCGAGCCCGTCGGTCATGGCGGCGTGCGCCGCGGCGACCCCGTTGCCGCCCTCGGCCTGCGAGGCGACGCGCGCCCCGGCGCGGGCGCCGGTCCCGGCCTGGTTCGCGGCGAAGCCGACGAGGCCGAGCTGGATGGCGGCGAGGCCGACGAGGAGGAGCACGGGCAGGAACCCGGCGAATTCGAGGAGGGAGCTGCCGCGGTCGTCGCGGGCACGGCGCGCGGTGGGATGGGCACGGCTCGCGGTGGGACGGGCCGCGCGGGGGCCGGGGGTACGGGCGTGACGCCGCCCCGTACCCGTACGGATGCTCTCGCCGTCCGCCACGGCGTGGGCCGCGCCCGTCATCGGTCCCCCTCCGTGGCCGCGCCCGCCTTGCCCTCGACGGTCCAGCCGCCGTCGACGCCGGGGAAGAAGAGGGGGACCTTGGCCTGGACGGTGGTCCGGTAGACGTCGCCCGCGCCGCCGCAGCTGATGGCGGCGCCCTGCCAGGCGCCTGGGAGGTGGCGGGTGGCGGCGGCGCGGCAGGCTCCGGCGCCGTCCTCGCCCGCGGCGACGGCGGCGGTGCCCGCGCGGGCGCCCTCGTCGGCCGCGTTCGCGGCGAGGCTGAAGGTGTAGCCGTACAGCGCGCACTGCCACATGAGGCCGATGACGACGAGGACGAGGGGGAAGATCCCGGCGAATTCGAGGGTGACGGCGCCGCGGTCGCCCCGGCGCGCGAGCGCGGTGGACGCCCCGGTGTGGGCGCCCTTCTTGCGGCGCCGCCCGCCGGTGGGCTGTTCGGGGACCTGGACGAGGCCGAGTTCGCCCGCGAGGGCCCACAGGCCCTGCCGGACGGTGCCGCGCGCGTCCAGCTCGTGGACGCGGCCCGCGTCGATGGCTCCGGCGAGCTCCTTGTAGGCGGCGGGGACCGTGGTGCGCGCGGTGCCGGTGCCGGTGATGCGCGAGACCAGGGCCGTCTGGATCTCGCCGGAGCGGGTGTGGCGGTTGAGGACGGTGAGGGTCTCCTCGGCCTTGCGGATCTGGAGGCGTTCCCACAGCCGTACGGTGCGCTTGGCCGCCCGTACCGCCATGACGTCCGGGGTGACCACGAGCAGGGCCTGATCGGCGAGTTCGACGGCGGCGGCGCTCGCGGCCGTGAGCTGGGAGCCGCAGTCGACGACGACGAGGTCGTGGCGCGCGCGCAGCGCGCCGAGGATCTGCCGGGCCGCGCGCTCGGTGACCTCCTCGCCGCGCTCGCCGTCGGCGGGGGCGAGGAGGAGGCTGAGGCCGCTGGGGTGCGGGAACATCGCGTCCTGGAGGACGCGCGGGGTGAGGTCGGCGATTCCGGCGAGGTCGACGCTGGAGCGGCGGAACTGGACGTCCAGGAAGGCGGCGACGTCGCCGCACTGGAGGTCGAGATCGACGAGCGCGACGGTGCTGCCCGACGCCTGTGCGGCGAGGGCGAGCTGGACGGCGGTGAGGGTCGTGCCGACGCCGCCCTTGGCACCGCTGACGGTGAGGACGCGCCCGCCTCCCGAACCGGCGGCGCTCTCGGGGCTGTTGCCGAGGTGGCGGCGCATTCCCGCGGCCCATTCTGCGGCGGCGCGGACCCGTTCGGAGAGGGCGTCGTAGGCGAGCGGGAGCGGGAGGATGCCGCGGGCGCCCGCGTCCATGGCGGCGGTGAGGACGGTGGTGCCCGTGTCGGCGGTGACGAGCACGACGCCGACCTGCGGGAAGCGTCGTACGACCTCGTGGATGAGGTCCAGCGCCGGTACGGGGCCGACGCGTTCGTGGACGAGAACGACTTCGGGCAGTTCGTCGGGCGAGGCCGAGGCGAGCCGGTCGAGCGCGTCGAGGAGCGCGGTCGAGTCCGGTACGGGCAGGGCGGGTTCGGTCTCGGGGAGCTGGCTGAGCAGGGAGACGAGGGAACGGGCGAGGTCGGGGTCGCCCGCCACCGGGAGGATGCGCGTGCTCATGGCCGCCGCCTCACTTGTCCTTGTCCAGGGTGTACGTGCGGTCGGGGCCGGCGGCGGCGGGCGGCTGCTCGCCCGCGCCGACGAGCGCGAGCCGGACGTGGGTCGCGAACGACTCGGCGTAGGCAACGCGTTGGGCATCGGTTGTGCCGAGCCCGAAGGTGATGGGGACGGCTTCGGTGGAGCGGTTGCGGTTGTCGTCGTTGTTCTGGTCGAAGGGCGTGAGCTTGCCGACGTCGAGGACCTGGGCGCGCTCGACGATGAGCCGGGACTCGTCCTTCTGGTTCTCGTTCTGGCCCTTGAAGGTCGCGTAGATGTTGACCGACGAACCGGGAGTGATCTTCCCCGCGACTCCGGTCGCCGCGTCTATCATGATCGCGATCTCCTGCTCCCCCGCCCTGAGCGCGGGCCGGTTCACGATCATGTCGTCCTGGAGCAGCGAGCCCTTGTGGAGCGTGGTGACGGCGATCTTGCCGCGCAGGGCGCCGAGTCGGGTGACGGCGGTGTCGGGCAGCCAGCGCTCGGGGACGGACACCTTCTCGAACTGCGAGGCGTCGAGGCTCTTGTACGGGGCGATGTCGTCCTTGAGCCGGTAGGCGGTCTTCTCGTCCCCCACCTTGGAGTTGACGTTTCTGACGACTCCGAGCACCCCGACGAGCGCGATGAGGGCGCACACGGCGGAGAGCACCATCAGGACGACGCCTCGGCGCTGGCGTGAGTTCATGGCCGGAGTACCTCGATCGGGGCGGGAGTCGGGGCGGGAACGGGGAGTGGCGGGTGGGGCCGGGGCTGGTACCGGGGCGGGGCGGAGTTGGGGCGGGGCGGGTGATCGCGATGTCGGCGTTGTGGGTGTCCGGGCGGGTCGGACTCCGGGATGGTGCGGACTCCGGGTGGTGCGGTCTCCGGGTGCTACGGGCGGAGACCGTACGGGTGTGGAGCTTCGAGTCCCCGGAGAGGTGGGGCCCGCGGGTCGGCGGGCCCCCGGGTCAGCGGTACGGGGGGTGCGACGAGCCCGGACGGTCGGGCGGGGCCGTACCCGGTGGAGGGGCGGACCGCGGCGCCGTGCCCGAGGGGGCGACGGGGCCCAACTCGCCCGGCGGGCCGGGGAGTCCGGATTCGGGGCGGGGTCCGGCGTGCGGGAGGGCGGCTGCCGCGCGGCGGGCGGCCGGGAGGTCGCGTACCGGATCGCGCGGTGTCTCGCGACCGGGCTCGCGGGCCGCCTCTCGGCCGAACCCGCGCGCTGCCTCGCGGCCGGGTTCGCGGCCGAGTTCGCGGGGGCCGGCCGGGGCGCGCAGGGCCGGTGGGGCGAGGGGGGCGCCGCAGAATCCGCAGCGGTCGCCGAGGAATTCGAGCCCGCACCAGCGGCAGCGTTCGCGGCGCACGGAGGAGACGAGCTGGTAGAGGACGGAGATGTCGGGGATGCCCGCGGCGAACTCGGTGAGCTTGCCCGTGCCCCACCAGGCCGCGGAGTCCTTGGGGAGGGGCACTTCGGTGACGGACTGGACCTGCCAGGTGCGGGCGAGGGTCTCGCCGAGCCAGGTCGAGGGGCGGTCGCCGTGGGCGAGGTAGAGGCGGGTCGCGAAGTCGGGGCCGGGGAGTTCGGCGCCCGGCACGGCCTTGACGAGGCGGGGTTCGGGGTGCGCCAGGACCGCGTACTGCGTGCCGGGGAGCCGGGAGCGGGCGTGCGAGCCGAGCGGGACGGGCACGCGGTCGAGCCTGGCGAGCGAGCCGAGTACGGCGCCCGCGTGCACGTAGTGGGCGAGGAGGCGGGCGGCCGAGGCGAGAACGCCCGGGGTGAAGTCGCAGACGGAGAGCTGCCGCAACTGGAGTGCCACGAGGGCGAGTCCGAGCGGGGGCAGATCGAGGCCGACGAGGGTGACGCGGTCCGCTTCGAGGGCCGCGCGGGCGGTGCGCACCCGGCGGATCGTCTCCGGGTCGGCGGCGGTGGAGTGCAGCACGATGAGCCAGCCGTGCTGCTCCAGTAAGGCATGGAGTTCGGCGAGGGACTCGGCGAGCGGGGCGCCCGTCGCGGCTCCGAGCGGTACGGCGCCGGGCGTGTGGCGGTCCGGCGAGGGGAGTACGAGGTCGCTCCCGGTCACTGCGACAGCGGTCGGCACGGTCCCACCCCCTCCCTGAATCCCCGAATCCCCCGAGCGCGTACGCGCGGGCGCGCGAAGCCGGGTCGAGCGGCACGCCGCCTCTCGCTCCTGCACCATATCCAGCCGCAGCATCCTCAACACCCCACTTCGCAGGGTTCGTAGGGCCTTACGACCGCGCGGGGTTTCCACGACTGAAAGCCGGATCTTGGCCGGAAAGTGCGGTTACGTGGGAGGAGTTGGGCCCATTGTGGCGGCTTGCCCACCCTTCCCGACCGGTTCGGTGTCCGGATGCGCTGTACGGAAGGGGGCCTTCGGGCCCTTGCCGAAACATCTGTCCACACGTGTCGGGAAGTTGTGCGGGGCCGACGGGGCGGGGCGGGGGCGACATATCGGGCCTGGAGGGGGGTGGGAGCGAGGTGACGCCAGAGGAGGGCGCGGGCGGGGCAGCGCGGAGGCGGGGATGGGCGGGGCGGGGGCGGGTCGCGGACGGGGGCGCGCGGCGGGCGGGGGCGCGTCGCCGGCGGGGGGCGGGCCAGGGGCCGAGTGCGGCCCGTACCGGAAGCGACAAGTCCTGTACCGCCTCTTGACAGCGCATATTGGTCTGGACCAGCTTGGAGGGCGATGGCGCCCCACCGCCGTCAACTCCCCCCACTGGAGGCACTTTCATGCTGCATTCCCCCCACCGTCGTTCCTCCCGCGCGAGCCGCAGGCGTGGCGGAGCGCTCGGTACGGCGCTCGCGGGCGTCGCCGCGCTCGCGCTCGGCGCCACGGCGCTCACGGCCGGGATCGCTCCCGCGAGCGCGGCGGAGCAGGAGGCTGCCGTACCGGCGCACGCGCTCACCGGCTACTGGCAGAACTTCGACAACGGCGCGACGGTCCAGACCCTCGCGGACGTCCAGGACCAGTACGACATCATCGCGGTCGCCTTCGCGGACGCGACCGCGACCCCAGGCGCGGTCGACTTCTCGCTCGACTCGGCGGGTCTCGGCGGTTACACCGAGGAGCAGTTCAAGGCCGACGTGAAGGCGAAGCAGGCCGAGGGGAAGAGCGTGATCCTCTCGGTGGGCGGCGAGAAGGGCACGGTCAGCGTCAACGACGACGCCTCTGCGGGGGCGTTCGCGGATTCGGTGTACGCGCAGATGCAGGAGTACGGCTTCGACGGGGTCGACATCGACCTTGAGAACGGCCTCAACTCCACTTACATGTCGAAGGCGTTGCACGACCTCGCCGCGAAGGCGGGTTCGGGCTTCGTCCTGACGATGGCGCCGCAGACGATCGACATGCAGTCGACGTCGAACGAGTACTTCAAGACGGCGCTGGACGTGAAGGACATCCTGACCGTCGTCAACATGCAGTACTACAACAGCGGTTCGATGCTGGGCTGCGACGGCCAGGTCTACGCACAGGGCACAGTCGACTTCCTCACCGGACTCGCGTGCATCCAGCTCGAAGGCGGCCTCGACCCGGCGCAGGTGGGCATCGGCGTCCCGGCCTCGTCGAGCGCGGCGGGCGGCGGCTACGTCGAGCCCGGCGTGGTGAACGCGGCGCTGGACTGCCTGGCCAAGGGCACGAGTTGCGGCAGCTTCAAGCCTGACAAGACGTACCCGGGCATCCGGGGCGCGATGACGTGGTCCACCAACTGGGACGCCGCGGCGGGGAATTCCTGGTCGGACGCGGTGGGCGCGCACGTGCACGGGCTGTAACCCGCGCGGCGGGACGGCGGTACGGGGTACGGGGACGAGCCGCTTGCTCGTCCCCGTACCCCGTACCCGTTATGTCGTACGGCTGCCGTGACGCTGCGGGCGGCGTTCAGGCCGGGCTGCCGGGCGGGGGCGGGGTGGCGGGCCGTGCGGCCGGTCGCCCCGCCCCGGCGTCACTCCTCGAAGTGCGCGTCGAGCGCGGTGTCCAGTTCCTCGGTCCAGCGGCTCAGTGTCGCCTTGTCCGGGGCCTGGACGTCGTGCGGGTACCAGCGCTCGTCGGGGGTGTGCACGGTGACGGTGAGACGGCGGCCGATGCGCGAGGTGCCGTACTCGACGGCGGCCACCTCGCTCCAGGTCCACTCGCACGCCTGGTCGTCGAGCGCGTAGCGGACGCCGTCGCGGTCGAGCGTGACGGAGCCGCGCCGGTCGGCGGCGGTGAACGCGGCGTCGGCGCGGAGGTTCTCGTCCGCCTCCTCGGCCTCGGCCTTGTCCTCGTCCTCGTCGGCGGGGGCGTCCGCGTCATCGGGGGCCGGGGCCGGGGTGCTGGCGTCCGGCTCGGCTGCCTCCCGTTCGGTGGGGGCGTCGGGGGCCTCGTCGTCGGCCGCCGCTTCGGCTGGGGCGGCAGCCGCGGGGGCGCCTCCTGAGCCGGATTCGGCGTCGGCCCCGGTACGCGCCTCGGCTTCGGGGCCGGGGGCCGCGTCGGCCGGCTCCGCGTCAGGGTCGGGTGCGGGCGCGGCGGCGTCCGTGCCGGGGCGCGCCTCGGGGGCCGCTTCCTGCTCCGTACCGGGCGCGTCCGTCCCCGTACGAGGACTCGGCACCGTGAGGCCGGGGATCAACGCCGGATCGGCGGCGGCGCCGATGGGCGGAAGGTTCGGTTCACTCTGCTTCTGCTCCACGGGGCGCAGTATGACGGACGCGCCTGTGGAACGCAGGTTCGGGTGCGCGGGACACACAGATCCCACCACACACGGGCACCACGAAGGCCCCGCCTGTGGACAACTCGGCAGATCCTGAGAATCCGCTCACTCGATGAGGTGAGGGCGTGAGCGGGTTCCTCGGGGTTGTCCACAGATTGGGGGTGGGTGGGGTGGGGAGGGGGGTGGCGGCTGGAAGACTTGAACGCGTGGAGGTGGCCCCCCCTTTGGGAGGGCGGGTCATGCGCTGGGGACGGTTGTGGGGGGAGGTGTGGCGGGGTGCGGGGGTGCGGGGGTGCGGGGGAGGAGGAAGCGCGGGGGCGAGAGGAGGAGGTGCGGGTGCCGCAGAGAGGCGGGTCCGGGGGCCGTATGCGGGGCGGGGGGTGCCAGGGACGCGGAGAACCGGATGCGGGGTGCCGGGGGCCGGGGGCCGGGCAGAGGAAAACCGGATGCGGGTTCCGGGGAGCCGGGGCAGGGGGAACCGGGTGCGGGGCACCGGGAGGCCGGGAGGCCGGGAGGCCGGATGGGGGGGCGCCCTGGAGCCGGACAGAGGGGAACCAGGTGCGCAGCGCCGGGGAGCCGGAGCACAGCCGAACCGGGTGCCGGACACAGGGGCCGGTGCGGAGTCACGGGGGGGGGACACCAGGCGCCGAGGGCCCCCCAGTACGGACGCCGCGCCGAAGCCCGGTACAGCCCTCCCACGCCCACGTCGGAATTCCGCCAGCCCCACACCCCCGCCCCCAGTTGACTACCCCCATGACCAACACCACCCAACCCCCCGCCACCCCGCACCTACCCCCCACCGCGACCTCCCCCACACCCCCCACGACGGCCGCCCCCACACCCCCCACCACAACCTCCCCCTCCCCCACCTTCCGCGCCCTCCACACCCCCGCCGCGCCCCTCGCCCTCGCCAACGCCTGGGACGTCGCCAGTGCCCGGGTGGTCGAGGCCGCCGGGGCTTCCGCCGTCGCGACCACCAGTGCCGGGGTCGCCTGGTCGCTCGGGGTCGCGGACGGGGATGTGCTGGGCCGGGACCGGGCCGTCGCGCTCGTCGGGCGGGTGGTGCGGGCGGTGGCCGTGCCCGTGACGGCGGATATCGAGGGCGGGTTCGGGCGGGACGCGGGGGAGGTCGCCGAGACGGTCGCCGAGGTGCTCGCGGCGGGGGCCGCGGGCGTCAACATCGAGGACGGTGCGCGGGAGCCCGGCGAGTTCGCCGAGCGCTTGGCCGCCGCGCGGGAGGCCGTGGAGCGGGCGGGCGGGGATCTGTTCCTCAACGCCCGTATCGATACGTACCTGCGCGGGCTCGGTGATCCGCGCACGCGGCTCGCGGAGACGCTGGAGCGGGCCCAGCGGTACGTGCGCGCGGGTGCGGACGGGATCTTCGTGCCCGGCGTGACGGACGCGGAGAGCATCGCGGCGCTCGCCGCAGGCATCCCCGTGCCCCTCAACGTCCTCGCCGGGCCCGGCACCCCGCCGGTCGCCGAGCTGGGACGGCTGGGCGTCGCGCGGGTGAGTCTCGGCTCGGCGGTCGCCGAGGCGGCGTACGCGGTGGCGCGGCGGGCCGCGCGGGACCTGCTCACCGGGGGCGGGTACGGGGTTCTCGCCGACGGGATCGCGTACCCGGAGCTGAACGGACTGCTCGCGGCGGCCCCCGGGGAGTGAGGACCGGACCCGGAGGCCACGCCCTGGCACGCGAGGCCAACCGCGAACCGTCTCGCACCGCCCCCACCCAGACAGCACGCCGCCCCGCCCCCGTACGCGAAGAGACGCGACGGCGGGCGGGGCGGCGGGAAGCGGCGGCTCCGTAAGGCGGGGGCGAAACGGGGGGGGCGAGGGCGACAGGGCGGGTCCGGAACCGGAACCAAGACAGGCACCGGAGCCGCCAACCGTACGAAGTCGGCGAACAGGCCCCGCCCCACCTCATCCCGTCCCGAACACCTCACCGCGCCCCCGACACCTGCCCCCCGCACTCGCCCGCCGGGACTCAGCTGTCCAGCACAGCCAGCGCGTCGATCTCGATCAGCAGGCCCTTCGGCAGTCCCACGTACACCGTCGTCCGGGCCGCGGGGGCCTGCGTGAGGCCCTGCTCCTCGAAGTAGGCGTTGTAGATCTCGTTCATCTCGGCGAAGTGGTCGACGTCGGTCAGGTAGACGCGCATCATCATCACGTCGTCCCAGCTCGCGCCGCCCTCCTCAAGGATCGCCTTGACGTTGGCGAAGGTCTGGAGGGTCTGCTCGCGCAGGGTGGGGCCCGCGGGGGTGGGGGCCTGGCCCTCGACGGCGGGGAGGAAGCCGACCTGGCCGGCGACCTGGAGGATGTTCCCCTTCTTCACGCCGTGGGAGAACTTCGCGGGCGGGACGGTGTGCGTGGCGGGGGTGAGGGCGGTCTTCTCGGTCGGCATGGCGGGTCAGGCTTCCTTGTTCGGCGTTTCACTGGCGGCAACGGGCGCGCCCGGCACGGGCGATCCCGACACGGTCCCACCCGGCACGGGCGATCCCGACACGGTCCCACCCGGCACGGGCGATCCCGACACGGTCCCACCCGGCACGGGCGTTCCCGCGTACTCCCGGCTCACGGCGTCGGCAGTGCGGCGCACGAGCGGGAGAAGACTGAGCAGGTCGTCCGCGCTGACGACGACGTTCGGCGCGGAGACGGAGAGGGCGGCGACCACGCGTCCGTCGGCGCCGCGCACGGGGGCGGCGACGCAGTTGATGGACTCCTCGTGGCCGCCGAGGTCGGTGGCCCAGCCCTGTTCGCGTACGCGCGCGAGTTCCTTGAGGTACGCGGCTGCGTCCGGGGTCGAACGGGGCGTGTAGCGCGGGTAGTCGAGGCGTTCGGCGACGGCGCGGCGCTCGGGCTCGGGGAGGTCGGCGAGGATGAGTTTCGCGACGGCGGCGACGGTCATCGGGACGGTCTTGCCGACCCGCGAGTACATGCGGACCGGGTAGCGGCTGTCGACCTTGTCGAGGTAGACGACCTCACCCTCCTCGTGCACGGCGAGGTGGACGGTGTGCCCGCACGTCTCGCCCAGGCGGACGAGGTGCGGGTGCGCGATGCCGCGTACGTCCAGGTGCTCGACGGCCTGCGCGGCGAGCGCGAAGAGCCTCGAGCCGAGGCGGTAGCGGCCGTCGTGCTGGCGGTAGACGAGGCCGTGTTCGGCGAGGGTGCGGAGCAGGCGCAGCGCCGTGGACTTGTGCACGTCGAGGCGTTCCGCGACGCCGCCGAGGTCGGCGGGGCCCTCGGCGAGCAGCGGCAGGATGCTCAGCGCGCGATCGACGGTCTGGCTCATGCCCCGGCCGCCTCGGCCGACCGAGCAGCCCCGCCCGCCTCAGCCGCCTCGGCCGACTGAGCAGCCCCACCCGCCCCAGCCGCCTCAGCCGACTGAGCCGCCTCGGCCCACCCCGGTCCCAGCGCGAGCCCGCCCCACTCCTCCGCGTCGAGCGCGGCGAGGCGGTCGGTGAGGGCGCACGGCGGGGGTGTCGTGAGGTCAGCGGCCACGGTGAGGACGTTCGCGGCGAGCAGGTGTCCCTGCCGCAGCCGGTCCGCGACGGGCAGGCCGCGCAGGAGTCCGGAGAGGTACCCGGCGGCGAAGGCGTCGCCCGCGCCGACCGGCGCGACGACGTCGACGCGCGGCGCGGGCTCGTGGATCACGGCGTCGGGGGCGGTACGGAGGGCCGCGGGCGCCTCGCCGGTACGGGGATCGCCGGCCCCGTTCGCCGGAGTCGCGTCCTCCCCGGCCCCGGAGCGCGTGAACACCGTCGCGCCGCCCGCGCCCTGCTTGACGACCAGCGTCGTCGGTTCGGGGAGCGCGTCGCGCACCGCCTGCGGGCCGCCCGTGACACCCCACGCCGTCTCCGCCTCGTCCTCGCCGACGAAGACGAGGTCGGCGCCGCGCGCGAGGCCGAGCAGGACCTCGCCCGCCGCCGCCCTGTCGGGCCACAGGCTCGCCCGGAAGTTCACGTCGAACGAGACGAGGGGGCGCCCCGGCGCCCGCTCGGTGAGGGTGCGCAGGAGGGCGAGGCAGTCGGGCGAGAGCGCGGCGGTGATGCCGGTCACGTGGAGGACGCGGGTGTCGCGCAGCGCGTCGAGCGGGACGGTGTGCGGGGACATCGCGGAGGCGGCGGAGCCCGCGCGGTAGTAGACGACCTCGAAGGCGGCGTCGGCGTCGCGGTCGGCCGCCGTGCGGAAGTAGATGCCGGTGGGGCGGGCGGGGTCGCGTGTGACGGCGCTCGTGTCGACGCCGTACGCCGCTATGGCGTCCACGAGGTGCTCGCCGAAGCCGTCCGCGCCGACCCGGCTCACCCAGCGGGCGCGGTGCCCGGCGGCGGCGAGGGCGCAGGCGACGTTGGACTCGGCGCCGCCGATGGCGCGCGTGAAGGCGGGGACGTCGGCGAGGCGGCCGGTGGTCTGCGGGACGAAGGTGACCATCGACTCGCCGAGGCAGACGACCTCGGCGCCGGGGCCGCTCTCGCCGGTGCCCCCGGCCTGGCCGGGGGCCTGGGCCGGTGCCGGAACGGTGGCGGCTGCGGTGTCGGTCGCGCTCACGGTCTGCCTCTCGTCGTACGTACGGGGTGGAAGTTCCCGGGCCGGTGCGGGGCCGGCGTCCCACCCGCCTCATTGACCCCGACTCGTCCAGGATGTTAGACACCATGAAGCGACATACGCAATGAGCGTTGCACCCTGCGCAACACGGGCGGCCGGAAAACGCCGTCGCCCGCGCGAGGGGGGCGCGCCGCCTCGGCCCCTTGGGAGTACGTCATGACCGCTGGGCACAGCCGCCCCGCCGCCCTCGACCGGCTCGCGCTCGACCGGCTTTCCGCGGTCCGCGTGGACAGCCGCTTCAAGGGGCTGCCTCCGGACGCCGAGGGCCTGACCGTCGCCGAGCTGGCCGGACAGCGCAGGAACCTCTTCACGGGCGGATTCACGACCCCCGTGCTCGCGCTCTCGGCCGAGGCGCTGGAGCACAACCTCGCGCTCATGGAGACGTACACCGAGCGCCACGGCCTCGATTTCGCGCCGCACGGCAAGACGTCGATGGCCCCGCAGCTCTTCCAGCGGCAGCTGGAGCGCGGCGCCTGGGGCATCACGCTCGCGGTGCCGCACCAGGTCCGTGTCGCGCGCGCCTTCGGCGTGCCGCGCGTGTTCCTCGCCAACGAGCTGGTCGACGCGGCGGCGCTGCGCTGGCTCGCGGCCGAGCTGGCGGCCGACCCGGACTTCGTCTTCGTCTGCTACGTGGACTCGGTGCGGGGTGTGGAGCTGATGGACGCGGCGCTCCGCGAGGCCGCCGGGTCCCTGCCCGCCGGTCCGTCGAGCGCGCGGCGCGTGGACGTCGTCGTCGAGCTGGGCGCGGGCGAGGGCGCGCGGACCGGGGTGCGGACGGAGGCGGAGTGCGCTGCGGTCGCGGACGCGGTCGCCGCGACGGGCACGCTGCGGCTCGTCGGGGTCGCCGGGTACGAGGGCGAAGTACCCGAGGCGGACCCGGAGCGCGTGCTCGCGTGGCTGCGCAGGCTCACCACGCTCCTCGTGGACTTCGACGCTGCGGGCCGGTTCACGGCGGCGGGCACGGACGAGATCATCGTGAGCGCGGGCGGCAGCGCCTGGTTCGACGCGGTCGCGACCGCGTTCGCGGAGATCGGTGAACTGAGCGCGCCGGTAAGGAAGGTGCTGCGTTCGGGCGCGTACGTCTCGCACGACGACGGGCACTACAAGCACCTCACGCCGTTCAACCGCGTCCCCGACGAGGGCGCGCTGCACCCGGCCTTCCGGCTGTGGGCGCAGGTCGTCTCGCGCCCGTCCGCCGAGCAGGCGTTCGTCAACGCGGGCAAGCGGGACGCCGCATACGACCTCGACCTGCCCGAGGCGCAGGCGGTACGGGACGCGCGCACCGGCGAGGTACGCGGCGCCGGGGGCATCGCGGTGAGCGGGCTCTCGGACCAGCACGGCTGGGTGCGCACGGAGCCGGACGCGGAGCTCGAGGTCGGGGACTGGCTCGGCATGGGGCTCTCGCACCCGTGCACGTCCTTCGACAAGTGGCAGCTGATCCCCGTCGCGACGGCGGACGGCACGGTCACGGACTACGTACGGACGTTCTTCTAGGAATCCCCGGCACTCCCTCTGCCGCGTCCCTCCCCGAACAGGAAAAGCCCCATGCCCGCAGCACCCGCCCCCTCCCCCGGCCCCGAACTCCTCGTCCGTGACGCCCTCGTGGTCGACGGCTCGGGTGAAGAGCCCTACCGCGCCGACGTCTTGCTGCGCGGGGGCCGGATCGCGGGGATCGGGCGGGAGGGGGACGGGCGGCGCCTGTCGGCGGCGCGCACGCTCGACGCGGACGGGCTCGCGCTGGCCCCCGGCTTCATCGACATGCACGCCCACAGCGATCTCGCCGTGCTCCGCGACCCCGCGCACACGGCGAAGGTCGCGCAGGGCGTGACGCTCGAAGTCCTGGGCCAGGACGGCATTTCGTACGCCCCTGCCGACGAGCGGACGCTCGCCGAGGTGCGCCGCACGATCGCGGGCTGGAACGGCGGCGGGCCCGGGGACGACTCCGTGGACTTCGACTGGCGCACGGTGGGCGAGTACCTGGACCGGCTCGACCGGCAGGGCCTCGCCGTGAACGCCGCGTACCTCGTCCCGCAGGGCACGGTCCGGATGCACGCGATGGGCTGGGAGGACCGCCCGCCGACCGCCGCCGAGCTGGATCGGATGCGTCAACTCGTCGCGCAGGGGATGCGCGAGGGCGCGGTCGGCATGTCCTCGGGGCTCACGTACACGCCGGGCATGTACGCGAAGGACGCCGAACTGACCGAGCTGTGCCGGGTCGTCGCCGAGTACGGCGGCTACTACTGCCCGCACCACCGCTCGTACGGGGCGGGCGCGCTGGAGGCGTACGAGGAGATGGTCGCTCTCGCGCGCGAGGCGGACTGCCCGCTCCATCTCGCCCACGCCACCATGAACTTCGGCGTGAACAAGGGCCGTGCGGCGGAGCTGGTCTCGCTGCTCGACGGGGCGCTCGCGGCCGGCGCCGACATCAGCCTCGACACGTACCCGTACACCCCGGGTTCCACGACGCTCGCCGCCGTGCTGCCCAGTTGGGCGAGCGAGGGCGGCCCGGAGGCGACGCTCGCGCGGCTCGCCGACGCGGAGACCGCCGAACGCATCCGGCACGACCTCGAAGTGGTCGGCTCGGACGGCTGCCACGGGGTGCCGATGGAGTGGGGGACGATCGAGATCTCGGGCGTCACGAGCCCCGGGCTCGCGGACGCCGTGGGCCGTACGGTCGCCGAGTCCGCCGCCGCGCGGGGCGTCGCTCCGTGGGCGTACGCCCGCGAACTGCTCCTCGCCGACCGCCTCGGCCCGACGATCCTCCAGCACGTCGGGCACGAGGAGAACGTCCGCGCGATCATGCGCCACCCCGTGCACACGGGCGGCTCGGACGGCATCCTCCAGGGCGCGAAGCCGCACCCGCGCGCGTACGGCACGTTCCCGCAGTACCTGGGGAAGTACGTGCGGGAGGTGGGCATCCTCTCGCTCGCGGAGTGCGTCCAGCACCTCACCTCGCGCCCGGCGGCGCGCCTGCGGCTCCCCGACCGGGGCCTCGTGCGCGAGGGCTACCGCGCCGACCTCGTCCTCTTCGACCCGGCCACGGTCGCGGCGGGCTCGACCTTCGAGAGCCCGCGCACGCTCCCCGTGGGCATCCCGCACGTCTTGGTCGACGGGCACTTCGTGCTGCGCGACGGGGCCCGTACGGAGGCGACGCCGGGGCGTTCGGTACGGGGGACGGGGCGGCGCTGAGGCGCCGGACGGGCTCCGGGCGGGCCCTGGACTGACTTTGGACACGCCCCGGACCGACCCCGGGCGGGCCCCGGACCGGCCCCGGACCGGCCCCGGACCGGCACTCCGGAAAAAATCTTCGCCCATCCGTGAACTTTCCGCCGGACCCCGCCATCGAACCTCGTACACGCACGAGGAAAGGACGATGGCCATGACCGGCAGCCCGAACGAGATCACCGACACCGACCCCACCGTGGGCACCGCCGCGAAGCCCGGTCGCAAGGGCCGGATCGCGCGGCGCATAGCCGCACCGCTCGCCGCGCTCGCGCTCACCGGCGCGGTCGGGGCCGTCACGATGGCGCAGGCCAGCGCCTCCGGGACGAGCGCGAAGGCCGCGACGCCGACCTGCTCGACCTCCGGGCTCAGCGTCTCGCTGAGCAAGCGCCTCGCGGGCGGGATGAACCACGCGGGCGCGATCCTGGACCTCAAGAACACGAGCGGCCACACGTGCGCCCTGCGCGGCTACCCGGGCCTCGGCCTCCAGGACGCCAACGGCAAGACGCTCACGTCGAAGACGTCGTGGGGCAACACCTGGTACGCGCAGGACCCGGGCAAGACCACGCTGACCCTCAAGAACGGCCAGCGCGCCCAGGCCGTCATCGCCTGGACCCACGCCAACACCGGTACGCCGGAGGCCCGGCACGCCGCCAAGCTCGTCGTGACCCCGCCCGCCTCCACGACCCACAAGACGCTGAAGCTCGACGAGTGGGTGGACAACGGCCTGTTGAGCGTCACGCCGGTCGCGTACGCCTACAAGGTGAGCTGACCCGGGGCGCCGGAGCACCGGCAGGAGCACGAGTACGGACCCGGCCGAGGGGCCGGGGCACGCCGGGGGGCGTGCCCCGGCCCCTCGTCATGCCCCCGCTCCCGTTCCGGAAGCGCGCCTTCCACCCCAAATTCGCTCTCACGGGCGTGAGTTCGCTCTCGACGGGCACCCGGCTCCACACAGCGAAAGGCACACGAGCCGCACGATTCCCGCAGGAAAGGACCGCCCCGTGACCAGCTACGACAATCCCGCCTCCGGCACCTCCTACCACGGCCGCCCCGCGACCGGCACGCAGACGCCGGGGCTGGCGGTCGCCGCGCTCGTGACGGGTATCGGCGGACTGATCTTCTTCTGGCTCATCCCGATCCTCGGGCTCGCGCTCGGTGTGCTCGGCGTCGTCTTCGGCGTCATGACGACGCGCCGCGCGAAGGCGGGCGCGCCCGGCAAGGGCATGGGCACGGCGGGCATCGTGACCGGCGCCGTGTCGATCGTGGGCGCGCTCGTCTTCTGGGCGGTCGCCGTCGCGGTCCTCGCCTCCTGACCCGCCCCGGCACACCCCCGCGTCCCCGGCCGTCCTCCCTTGCGGAGGGCGGCCGTTCGTCTGCCCGCCCCCGGAAACCGCACCCCTCGCCGCCCCCGCCCCCACCTCCTCGCGTGACAGGGCGCCATTGACCCCCCGAATTCCGGGGATTACCTTGACGCTGCACATCGATCACATACGAGCACACCGTTCACGTACATGAACGCATCTGCGAGGACACCCATGCTGCCCGAGGGCCTGTACTCCTTCCCGCTCACCCCCTTCACCCCACAGGACACCTTCGCGCGCGACGTCTTCGCCGAGCACGTCGAGCAGCAGGTGGCCGCCGGGCCCGCCGCGCTCTTCGTGGCATGCGGCACGGGCGAGTTCTCGGCGCTCGACGCGGCGGAGCACCGCGCCGTCGTCGCGACCGCCGTGGAGGTCGCGGCCGGGCGCGTCCCGGTGTACGCGGGCGTCGGCGGCGGCCCGCGCCTCGCCGCCGGCTTCGCGCGCGGCGCCGCCGAGGCCGGCGCCGACGGGCTGCTCCTCATGCCCCCGTACCTCATCGAATCCGCCCCGGCGGGCCTCGTCGCGCACGTACGGCACGTGGCCGGGACGACCCCCCTGCCGCTCGTCGTCTACCAGCGCGCCAACGCCGTGCTCGACCCGCCGTCCGCTCTCGCGCTGCTCGACCTTCCGACCGTCGCCGGGATCAAGGAAGGGCGCGGCGACGTGGACGCGATGCAGCGGATCATCGCGACGGTACGGGCCTCGGGGCACCCCCGCGCGGAGAGCTTCGCGTTCGTCAACGGGCTGCCCACGGCCGAGGTTTCGGTGCCCGCCTACGAGGCGATCGGCGTCACCGGCTACTCCTCGGCGGTCCTGTGCTTCGCCCCGGACATCGCCGTCGCCTTCCACCGCGCGAGCACGCGCGGGGACGTCACCGCCGTGCGCACGCTGCTCGCCGAGTTCTACGTGCCGCTCGTGGGCCTGCGCGACAAGGCGCCCGGGTACGCGGTGGCCCTCCCGAAGGCGGGCGCGCGGCTCGCGGGCCTGGACGTCGGCCCCGTACGGCCGCCGTTGCTCGACGCGACCGAGGAGCACGTCGCCGAGCTGAAGGACATCATCGCGCGCGGCCGGGCGGCGCTCGCGGGCATCGCGGCGCGGGGAGTGGTCGCGTGAGCGCCGCCGCGCGCGGACCGCGCGTCACCGAGGCCGTCGTCACGCCGATCGCCTTCCCCGACCCGCCCCTCCTCAACGCCTCCGGGGTGCACCAGCCCTGGGCGCTGCGCACGATCGTCGAGATCCGCACCGACGAGGGCCTGTACGGGCTCGGCGAGACGTACGGCGACGCGGCGCACCTCGCCCTCGTGCGGCGGACCGCCGCCGCCCTCCCCGGCCTTGACGTCTTCGACCTCGCGGACGCCTACCGGCGGACCGCCGCCGCGCTCGACGGGGCGGCGGCCTCGGGCGACAAGCACGGCCTGATCGGGCCCGCCACGCGCGAGAAGACGCTGCTCCAGGTCTACTCGCCCTTCGAGGTCGCGTGCCTCGACGCG
This sequence comes from Streptomyces sp. Tu6071, assembly GCF_000213055.1. Taxonomy (NCBI): domain Bacteria; kingdom Bacillati; phylum Actinomycetota; class Actinomycetes; order Kitasatosporales; family Streptomycetaceae; genus Streptomyces; species Streptomyces sp. Tu6071. Next base: position 2,651,034 of record NZ_CM001165.1, read on the forward strand.
CAGGGCAAGGCGCTCGGCCGTCCGGTCTCCGACCTGCTCGGCGGGCGCTTCCGCGACGAAGTCCCCTTCTCCGCCTACCTCTTCTACAAGTGGGCGGGCCACCCGGGCGCGACCCCCGACTCCTTCGGCGAGGCCCTGGACGCGGACGGGATCGTGCGGCAGGCGCGGGCGATGACCGAGCGCTACGGCTTCGAGTCGATCAAGCTCAAGGGCGGCACCCGCGCACCGGAGGAGGAGGTCGCCGCCGTTCACGCGCTGCGCGCCGCCTTCCCCACGCACGAACTGCGGCTCGACCCCAACGCCGCCTGGACCGTCGAGACTTCCCTCAAAGTCGCGGCAGAGACGCGCGGGCTCCTCGAATACCTGGAGGACCCGGCCCCCGGCATCGACGGAATGGCGGCGGTCGCACGCGGCGCGGACATGCCGCTCGCCACGAACATGTGCGTCGTCGCCTTCGAGCACATCGCCCCGGCCTTCACACGGAACGCCGTGCAGGTCGTCCTCGCCGACCACCACTACTGGGGCGGGCTGCGCCGCTCGCTCGAACTCGCCGCGATCTGCCGCGCGTTCGGCGTCGGCGTCTCGATGCACTCCAACAGCCACCTCGGCATCTCGCTCGCCGCCATGGTCCACCTCGCCGGAGCGGTCCCCGTCCTCGACCACGCGCTCGACACGCACACCCCGTGGCAGGACGGCACGGACGTCGTGGAGCACCCGCTGACCTTCCACGGGGGGAAGGTCAGTGTGCCCACGACGCCGGGGCTCGGCGTCGCGCTCGACCGCGACGCCCTCGCCCGCCTGCACGAGAACTACACGCGCTGCGGCATCACGGAGCGCGACGACACGACGTACATGCGGCAGTTCGTGCCGGACTTCACGGTGGGACGGGCGAAGTGGTGACCCCCGCGACGCACGGCCCCCAGGGGCCGCAGCACAGGGCGGACACCCGCGACGCGGCGGGCCCCGCCCGGCCCCGTACCGCGCCCGCGCCGCTCTCCGGCCACGCCTACCCCTGGGACGTGCTCGGCGACCCGGGCTTCCCGGACCGCGTCCGCGCCACCGGACTCAGCTCCGTGACGCTCGCCGCGACCTACCACTCGACGCGCGCGGCTACCCCGGGACACCCCGCACGCCGCCTCGTCGACGCCGCGCACTCCGCGCTCTACCGCCCCTCGCCCGACCCCGCCGCGCCCCGCTGGGCCGGTGCCCGGCTGCGCCCCGCCGCGTCCTCGTGGACCGGCGAGGAACCCGACCCCTTCGGCACGGCGGCGAACCTTCTGCGCGCGGAAGGTCTCGCGGTCACGGCGTGGCTCGTCCTCGGCCACGACACACGGCTCGGCACCGCGCACCCGGACCTCACCGTCGTCAACTGCTACGGCGAGCACTACCGTTACGCGCTCTGCCCCTCCCACGCCGAGGTCCGCGCGTACGCCGCCTCGCTCACCGCCGAGGCCCTGGAGGGCGTCCCCGTGGACGGGGTCTCGCTCGAAGGCTGCGGGCAGCTCGGCGTCGTCCACGCGGGCGTGCACGAGAAGACGGAAGGTGCCTGGACGGCGGACGAGGCCCGCTGGCTCTCGGTGTGCTGCTGCGCGGCCTGCGCCCACTCCTGGTCCGCGCGGGGCCTCAACCCGGGCTCGGTACGCGCGGCCCTGCGCACGGCGGTACGCACCGGTCTCCCCCTCTCCGACGACCTCGCGTCCGCCCTCCTCGCCGTACGCCACGAGGCCACCGACGCGCTGCGGGCCGGGGTCCTCGCCGCCGTGCGCGCCGAGGCACCCGCCGCGCCCGTGACCCTCCACGCGCACCCCGACCCGTGGGCCACCGGGCCCTCGCCGGGGCTCACCCCGCGCGCCGCCGCCGACGTGGACGCGCTCCTCGTCCCGGTGTGGCCGGTGGGCGCGGCGAGCGAGAAGGCCGTCCAGGCGGCGACGGACAGCGGCACCCCCGTGCAGGCGTACGTGACGGCACTGCCCCCCGCGCGGCCGGACGACGTACCGGCGCACGCACGGCGGTTGCGCGCCGCCGGGGCGAGCGGGCTCGGGCTCTACCACCTGGGCCTCGCCCCGGCCGCGCGCCTGGAGGTCCTGGGAACGATCGTGCGCGAGTGGCGCCAGGCGGAAGGAACGAGGGAATGACGGACACGACCGGTAGCACGACCGTGACGGAGGCGGCCCGCAGGGCGGGCGCGGCGGCGGAGGGTTTCGGCGCGCTCGCCCCCGCGGCCCGCCGCGACCTGCTCGACGCCTGCGCGGCGGCACTGGAGGCGGCGGCGGACGGGATCGTCGCCGCGGCGGCGGACGAGAGCGGCCTCGCCCCGGACGCGCTACGCGGCGAGATGGCGCGCACGACAGCGCAGTTGCGGCTCCTCGGCGCGCATGTCGCGGCGGGGCGGCACGCGCCCGAGCGGGTCTCGGCGGGCGTCGCGGCGGGGGACGCGGACGTCCGTACGGTGCGCGTCGCCGTGGGGCCGGTCGCGGTGTTCGCGGCTTCCAACTTCCCGCTCGCGTTCGGCGTCGCCGGGGGTGACACGGCGGCGGCGCTCTCGGCGGGCTGTCCCGTCGTCGCGAAGGCGCACCCGGCACAGCCGGAGACGGGGCGCGCGGTCGCGCGGGCGCTCGGCGGGGTCCTCCCGGAGGGCGTGTTCTCGCTGGTGGAAGGCGGTGCGGACGTCTCGCTGGCCCTCGTACGCGCCGCCGAGATCCGCGCCGTCGGCTTCACCGGCTCCCTCACCGGGGGCCGCGCCCTCATGGACGCGGCGGCGGCCCGCCCCGAGCCGATCCCGGTCTACGCCGAAATGGGTTCCCTGAACCCTGTGTTCGTCCTCCCGGGGGCGGCCGGGGACGAGGAGTGGGCGGCGGCGCTCGCGGGCTCGGTGACGCGGGCGATGGGCCAACTCTGCACGAAGCCCGGCCTCGTGGTCCTCCCGGAGACGCCCGAGGGCGAGAAGCTGGCGGAGTCCCTGGCGCAGGCGGTGGCCGCCGCGCCGTCCCACCGGATGCTGACCGCGCCGATGGCGCGCGCGCACGAGGCGTGGGGCGAGGCGGCGCGTGCCCTGCCGGACGCCGCGGTCACCGCCGGGCCCGGGGCCCCGGGACCCTTCGCCGTCCGCGTCCCGGCCACCCGCCTCACGGGCGAGCTGCTCGACGAGCACTTCGGGCCCGCGGTCGTCCTCGCGACGGCCCCCGCCTCCTCGTACGCCGCACTGGCCCGTACCCTCCCCGGCAGCCTGACGGCGACGCTCCTCGGCACCCCGGCGGACGAGCCCGGCGCGGCGCCGCTGCTGCGCGCCCTGGCGCTGCGCGCGGGCCGCGTCGTGTGGAACGGCGTCCCGACCGGCGTCGCCGTGTGCGAGGCGATGGTCCACGGCGGGCCCTGGCCCGCGACCTCCGCCCCGTGGTCGACGAGCGTCGGCACGGCGGCCGTCGACAGGTTCACGCGACCGGTCGCGTTGCAGGGGGTGCCGCGGGGGCTGCTCGGGGGTTTTGCGGGGTAGCGGGGAGCGCGGGATGCGGGGTGGCTGGCGCGGGGTGGCTGGCGCGGGGTGGCTGGCGCGGGGTGGCTGGCGCGGGGTGCGGGCCCGTCGGCGGCGCCACGGCCCGCACCCCGCGTCCGGCACCGCTCCCTCAGCGGTTGACGGACTGCACCTCGCGCACCACCACGTCCTGCTCCGCGCCGAACGACCCCTCGGGCAGCGGCTGTTCGCCGTTGACGCCCGTACCCGTCCAGTGCACCTTCCAGGTGACCGTGGCGCGCAGCGGGAAGCTCCCCTCGCGCGAGGAGCGCAAATACGTGACGCCGCACGGAGGCGTGCGGTCCGCCTTGCCGGGCGCGTACGGCTCCCCGATCGAGCCGTCGTCGCGGATCGGGCAGGTGCCGGAGGCGGGCAGCGTACGGGCGTCGGCCGTGCCGGGCTCGATGCGCAGCGACACGGGTTCGGCGGTCGTCGTCGCCTCGATCCCGAGCGCGTCGACCCGCGCCGTGACCGACACGGGCGTGAACTTCGCCTTCTCCAGCCACACCCACGTCGGCAGGTTCACCTTGGACTCCCCGCCGGGCGCCAACTCCACCTCCGTGCCCGGCACGCGGATCTCCCCGTAAGCCAACTGGGCGAGGATTTCCGGGGTGATGGCCTGCGGGATGTTCGCAGGCGGCGGATCGCCCTTGTCCACCCAGAAGATCTCCTGGTCACACGCGAGCGAGCCCGGGTCGCCCTCGAAGCCGGGCGTCACGTACGAGGCCCACCAGAAGCCTTTGCCCGCCTTGTCCTTGTTGAAGTCCTTGTACGGCTCGCCGTCCTCGTACTTCTTCTTCTGGCTGAGGTCCCACTCGTGCCCGGTCGACTCGGCCTGCCAGATGGGGACGAGGGTGTCCTCCAGCTCCTGGGGCGTGTACCTGGGGGCGTAGTAGCAGGGCGGAGGCGTCCAGTTCCCGGCGGCGGTGAGCGGCGCGACCTTGTTCCCGCCACCGCCCCCGGAACGCGTGTACGAGATCCCGGCGGCCCCGGCGGTGAGCGTGTCACCCTGCCGGCCGCCGCCGGTGCCGGGGGGCTCGCCCTCGCGGGTATCGCCCGGAGTGGTGCGCGCCCACGCGGGGGTGGCGAGCGCCGCTACCAGGGCGGACGCGAGAACAAGTGGCACCGCCGCTCTCGTCCTCATCGCACGCACTGCTTCACCCCCGCCTTCGAGATCACCTGCGTCGTCTGCCAGATCCCGTCGTCGTTCTTCGCCAGGCGGGTGTTGTAGATGATGAAGTCCTCGTCCGAGGGCGTCGTCCTGCGGACCTTGCCCGTCTTCTCCTCCTTCGCGTACGCCTTGCTCTCATCCGCGCAGAAGACAACGGTCGCGGTGCCGTCGTCGTTGACGGTGGCCTTGCGGTCGTAGTACCGGAACTGACCGGTGATCGTCAGGCCGGCGTCCTTGAACTGGTTGATCCAGCTCGCGGAGGCTTCCGTCGCCGTGCCCGTGGTGTAGACGGCGAGGGCCTTCCCGCCGGGATCTGTCCCGGCGATGACCGCGTTCAGCGCGCGCATGCGTTCCGCGCTGTCGGCGAGGGCCTTGTCCTTCGCGGCATCCCCGGTCTTCCCACCCTCGAAGGTCATGGAGATGTCCTTCGGCAGCTTGATCTCCGGCCGCTTCACAGCGGAAGCCGACGCCGACGGCGAGGGCGCCGGGCGGGTTGTCTTCTCCTCCGCTCCCGCCACCGTCTTGTCGTCCTTGCCTCCCCCGTCGTCACTGCCGCAGGCGGCCAGTCCGGCCCCGCAGACGACAGCGGTCAGGACATACGCGACCGATCGGCACTTCACAGGTCAACCCCCGTAACGGCAAGAGCTCCAGAGCGCATCCAACGTACCGAGGGTGACATGCGGGGCACCAGGCCCGCTCGCGGACCCGCCCCGGCGGCCCGCGTTCATCTCCTGACATGTCCGCGATTCCGCAGCAGTCGGTGTCCCGTTTCCACGACGAACTGGCCGCCGACTACCACCTGATCCACTGGGACGGGCTCGAACGGCGGTCCGGCGCCCTTGGAGCCGCCCCATCGCCCGCACCGTGAATACCGCCCGGCGTGCCCCGTGTTAGCGTCTGCCCCGCCGTGCGTCCGTCCGCTGTCCGAGGAGGTGAGTCCGATCAACGCCGCATTCGACGCCGTGTCCGTTGTGACAGGTCGGGGCTCCCTCGTCGCCCTTCGCATGGTCGGGGCAGCACCCGCGTAAGCCCGTGAGGATGGCTTGCCATGCGTTTTCTCTCTTCCGCGACCGCCCAGGGCGGCGTGCGCGAACAGGTTTTCTCCGTCGGCGAGGTTCCCGGGGTGCTGTGGACCCCCGAGGGGGCGGACGGGCCCCGGCCGCTCGTGCTGCTCGGGCACGGGGGCGGGCGGCACAAGAATGCGCCGGAGATCAGGGAGTTGGGGCTGAGCTGTGTGCGCCGGTCCGGGTACGCGGCCGTGTGCGTCGACGTGCCGGGTCACGGGGACCGCCCGGTCGATCCGGCGTACGACGACCTCGCGCGCGCCCATCAGCGGCGCGTCGAGGACGGTGCCGAACTCGCGCCGCTCATCGCGGAGTTCCAGGCCCTGGTGGCGCGGCAGACCGTGCCGGAGTGGAGTGCCGTGCTCGACGCGGTGCGGGGACTGCCGTACGTGGGCGAGCGGGCGGTCGGTTACTGGGGTGTCTCGCTCGGCTGCGGTCTCGGCGTGCCGTTCGTGGCGGCCGAACCCCGCGTGCGGGCGGCCGTGTGGGGGCTCGGCGGCGGCGTGGCCAACGCGGCTGAGGCGGCGCGCGTCTCCGTACCGGTCCGCTTCCTCGTGCGGTGGGACGACGAACGGGTGCCGAGAGCCGACTCCCTCGCCCTCTTCGACGCCATCGGCTCCGCCGAGAAGTCCCTGCACGCCCGGCCCGGCACACACTCCGCGCCGCCCGAGGCGTACGAACTCGACGACGACCTGCGGTTCCTGGCCCGCCATCTCAGTGGCCGCGCCTGACGGCCGGGGCGGGGCCCGTCCCCGGCGCGGGCCCCGCCTCCGCCGGTCAGGCGAACTGGCCGGTCAGCCGAACTGGCCGGGCTGGTAGTCGCCCGCGGGCTGGCGGGTGATGACGTTGACGCGGTTGTAGGCGTTGATGATCGCGATGAGGGCGACGAGGCCGCTGATCTGTTCCTCGTCGTAGTGCTTCGCGGCCTCGGCCCACACCTCGTCCGGGACGCCGCCCGCGCCGTCGGCGATGCGGGTGCCCTCCTCGGCGAGCGCGAGGGCCGCGCGCTCGGCCTCGGTGAAGACGGTCGCCTCGCGCCACACGGCGACGAGGTTGAGGCGGAGCTGCGTCTCCCCGGCGGCGAGGGCGTCCTTCGTGTGCATGTCGGTGCAGAACCCGCAGCCGTTGATCTGGCTGGCCCGGATCTTCACCAGCTCACCCGTCGCGGGCGGCAGTCCGCTGCTGTCGATGACGGGCCCCGTCCTGGCGAGCAGTCCGACGATCTTCCCGGCCACCGCGCTGCCGAACACGTTGAGTCTCGCGTCCATGTCGTACTCCCTGGGTCCTCGTGCGTCTCGCGTTCTCACCTCTGTGACCGGACGGCGCACGAAAACGTGACAGGGGACGCGGCCCGCCCCGCGCTATCCGGCGGCGCCGAACCCGTACGCCTCCGCGATCAGCTCGTACGAGCGCAGCCGCGCCTCGCCGCCGTGCGCGTTGGCCGTGAGCATCAGTTCGTCGGCGCCGGTCCGCTTCTGGAGGTCGTTGAGGCCCTCGCGGACCGCGTCGGGCGTGCCGTGGACGATGTTCGCGAGCCAGCCGCTCACGAACTCCTCCTCCATCGGGCCCCACTCGTACGCCTCGGCCTCCTCCGGCGTCGGGACGAGACCGGGGCGGCCCGTGCGCAGGCGGAGCATGCTGAGCGCGCCCGTCATGACCTGGCGGCGGGCCTCTCGCTCGTCGTCGGCGGCGAGCGCGGCGACGCCGATCAGCGCGTACGGCTTGTCGAGGACCGCCGAGGGGCGGAAGTTCTCGCGGTAGAGGTCGAGCGCCGGGATCGTGTTCTGCGCGGCGAAGTGGTGCGCGAAGGCGAAGGGCAGGCCGAGCATCGCGGCGAGCTGGGCGCTGAATCCGGAGGAGCCGAGGAGCCACAGCGGGGGGCGGTGCGGGGACTGCACGCCGCCCGGCGAGGTGGCCTGGACGGGCCCGGGGATCGCGTGGATACGGCGGTAGGGGTGGCCGTCGGGGAAGTCGTCGTCGAGGAAGCGGGCCAGCTCGGCGACCTGCGCCGGGAAGTCGTCCGCGCCCTCGCCGGGGCGTTCGGTGCGGCGCAGTGCCTGCGCGGTGGCGCCGTCGGTGCCCGGGGCGCGCCCGAGGCCGAGGTCCACGCGGTGGGGGGCGAGCGCCTCCAGCGTCCCGAACTGCTCCGCGATGACGAGCGGCGCGTGGTTGGGCAGCATGACGCCGCCCGAGCCGAGGCGGATGCGCTCGGTGTGGGCGGCGAGGTGGGAGAGGATCACGGCGGGCGAGGAGGAGGCGATGCCGGGCATCGAGTGGTGCTCGGCGACCCAGTAGCGGTGGTAGCCGAGCCGTTCGGCCGTCCTGGCGATCCGCACGCCGGTGGCGAGGGCCTCGCTCGCGGTGTGCCCGGCACCGACGGTGACCAGGTCGAGTACGGAGAGCGGTACGGGGGCGCTCCCCTGCGCGGTGCCTCGGATCTCGTCGACGTCGTCCACCGGTCATGCCTCCAGGTCGTGCGGGTGTCGCGGTTACTCGGCGCCACAACAGGAGGGGGCCGCCGCTTATTCCCGCACGGTCCCCGCGCTCAGCCCCGTACGGGCGGCAGCACGGTGAAGAGCGTGCCGAGCGCGGGCTCCCGCACCCGCCGCTCCGCGAGCCGCAGCGCCTCCCACACGCTCACCTGGTTCGCGGTGAGGACGGGGCGTCCGGCGGCGACCTCCAGTTGCGGGATGTGCGCGGCGGTGCGCAGCGCCGTGCAGGCGAGCAGGACGCCGTCCGGGCCGGGCTCGGCCGCTTCCCGTACGAGCTTCGCCTGCGCCTCGGCGTCCCAGTCGGCGGCCTCGGCGGGGCTCGCGGGGCCGCCCGCGACGGCCCGTACGACGTCGAAACCGGCGGCGCGCAAGTAGCCGGCGAGGGTCTCGGTCTGCGCCTCGTCGTACGGCGTCGCGAGGGATACGCGGGTCATGCCGAGTTCGCGCGCGGCGTTGACGAAGGCGGCGGCCGTGCCGGAGGCGGGGGCACCCGCGTCCTTCGCGAGCCGGTCGGCCTGCCGCACGGCCTCGTCGGGGCCGCCGCTCGCGCTGCCGAGCGTCGAGGCCCAGACGACGGCCTCGGCGCCCGAGAGCCGCAGTTCCTCGGCGGCCTCCCCCGCGAGTGCCTCGCCCGGCCAGCCCGCCTCGCCGCCGCGCGCGGGGACGTGCACGAGCGGCAGCCGGATGTCGCTCGCGAGCGTCTGCTCGATGCGCGGGTAGTCGTCCTCCGCCGCGTGGCCGGGATAGAGAAAGCCGAGTGCGGTCACGTCACTGCTCCCTTGGGTACGGGTACGGGCCTGCCCCGGGGGCAGGACCTTCACCTTGCCTGTGTGCGTCTGCCCGCTCACCGCCCGCCACACCTGCCCGTACCGGACTTTTCCGGCCCCGCCTCCAGGGTCGCGCGGACCGGGGCGGCACGCACGGCGAGAGGTAGATCCGCAAATCTCCCTTGTATGACAACAGGAAGGTCACCCTCAGGCCACCATCGCATCACAGCCGTCAGGGCTTCCGCATAGTTCTGGCCGCTCGGGAAGGCGACCCCCTCGTATCCATGCGCTGTATCCATGCGCTGTACGACGCGGAGGTAACACACCATGGCCGAGTTCCCTCATCTGTCCCGCCGGGGCTTCCTGACCCGCACGGCGGCGGTCGGAGGCGCCCTGACGGTGTCCGGTTTCCTCGCCGCGTGCAGCAAGACGGACGCGGGCGGCTCGGGGGGCGAGACGGGCCTCGCCAAGCTCAAGAAGCAGGGATACGTGAAGGTCGCGTACGCCAACGAGGCGCCGTACGGGTACAAGGAGGACGGCAAGCTCAAGGGCGAGGCCCCGACGCTGCACGCCGCGATCTTCAAGGCCCTCGGCGTTCCCGAACTGCGGCCCACGTTCACGGAGTTCGACGGGCTGATCCCCGGGCTCCAAGCGGGCAAGTACGACGTGATCAGCGCGGGCATGGCGATCACCCCGGAGCGCTGCGAGAACGCCCTGTTCTCCGAGCCCGAGTTCATCTCGCCGACCGCGATGCTCGTCAAGAAGGGCAACCCGAAGAAGCTCACCGACCTCGCGTCCGCGAAGGCGTCCGGGGCGACGCTCGGCGTCATGTCCGGCGCGGTGGAGAAGAGTTACGTGGAGGGCGCGGGCATATCCGGCGGCAAGATCAAGTCGCTCCAGAAGCAGCAGGACGGCGCGGACGCGGTGAAGACCGGCCGCGTGGACGCCTTCGTCCTCACCGGGATCTCGCTGCGCTGGCTCGTCAAGAACAACCCCGGCCTGGAGGTTGTCGCGCCCTTCGTGCCCGAACTCGACGGCAAGAAGCAGTACTCGCCGGGCGGCGCGGTCTTCCGCAAGGGCAGCGAGGAGCTGCGCGACGCGTTCAACAAGGAGCTGAAGAAGATCACTTCGGACGAGGCGGAGTTCGTGCGGCTGCTCAAGCCCTACGGCTTCGGCGCGAGCGAGGTGCCCCCGGCGAACCTGCGGACGGCGACGCTGTGCAAGGCGTGAGCTTCCGCGCACCGACCCCGTGCGCCGCCCAGGAGCGGCGGCGCCCGGCCCGGACAAAGGCCCTGATCCATGGGTGACTTCTTCTCGTACTTCTTCGACCACTTCGACCAGGTCGGCTCGGGACTGTGGGTGACGGTGCAGGCCACCGTCTACGGGGCACTCCTCGCGTTCGTGCTCTCGTTCGCCTTCGGCTTCATGGGGCGCAGCAGGTTCGCGGTCGTACGCACCATTTCGCGGGTGATCGTGGAGTTCTTCCGCGGCACCTCGTTGTACATCCAGTTGTTCTGGCTGTACTACGCGCTGCCGCCGCTCACCGGCTACGAACTCAACGCGCTCTTCTGCGGGGTCGTCGCCTTCGGCATCAACTACGGCGCCTACGGCTCCGAGGTGGTGCGCGGCGCCCTCAACGCGGTGCCGCGCGCGCAGTTCGAGGCCGCGGTCGCGCTCAACCTGAGCCCCTTCCAGCGGATGCGGCGGGTCATCCTGCCGCAGGCGTGGGTGCAGATGATCCCGTCCCTGACCTCCCTGCTGATCATGCTGCTCAAGGCGACGCCGCTGCTGTGGCTCATCTCGGCCGCCGACCTGACCCAGGTCGTGCAGTCGATGCGGGACCGCACCGGGGCGACGGTCCCCGCGTACGTCACGCTGCTCGTCCTCTACTTCGTCTTCGCCTACGTGCTGACGCTCGTCATGAACGCGCTGGAGCGCGCCGCGAAGGCGCGGCTGGGGCAGCGTGAGCCGACGAAGGGCCTCTTCCGCGCCCGCAGCGCCGAGCCGGCCGTCACGTCCACCGGGGGTGCCGCGTGAACCAGGAATGGAAGTGGGACGTCTGGGGGGACGTCTTCCCGACCCTGCTCGACGGCTTCTGGATCACTCTGCTGGCCACCGTGCTCGGCTCGCTGCTCGCGGCCGTCCTCGGACTGCTCGTCGCCATGGCGACGCGGGGCCCTGCCTGGCTCCGTGTCCCGGTGCGGGCCGTCGCCGAGTTCATCCGCTCGACCCCGCTGCTCGTCCAGCTCGTCGGCGCCTTCGCCCTCTTCAACACGGTGAGTGCGCTCACGATCGGCATCGTCGTACTCGGCGTGCACTACAGCACGTACATGAGCGAGGCGTATCGCGCGGGCATCGACGCGGTGCCGAAGGGACAGTGGGAGGCCGCCCGCGCGCTCTCGCTGTCGCCCGGTCGCACCTGGCGGGCCGTGATCCTGCCGCAGGCCGTCCGCAACGTCCTCCCGGCGCTCGGCAATTACGCGATCGCCATGTTCAAGGAGACGCCGCTGCTCGCCGCGATCACCGTCGGCGAGATGGTGTACGAGGCCCGGGAGTACGCCTCGGCACACTTCGTCTACGCGGAGGTCTTCACCCTCGCGGGACTGATCTTCCTGGTGGCGAGCTACCCGACGTCGCTGCTGATGAGAAAGCTGGAGAACCGCCTTGGCCACTGAACCCGCGCAGCCGACCGACAAGCAGCCGACACCCGCCGGGCCGGCCGACGGGCAGGGGGTTCCCGCCCCGCGCGTCGCACCGGGCCCGCTCGACAAGGCCGCCACCGGGCCCGTCGAGGACGCGAAGCCCGGCAGTGCCGAGCTGATCCGTTTCGACAAGGTCGTCAAGCGCTTCGGCGACAACACCGTCCTCGACCACCTCGACTTCTCCGTCCGCAAGGGCGAGCACGTCACGCTCATCGGGCCCTCCGGCTCGGGCAAGACGACGATCCTGCGGCTCCTGATGACCCTGGAGCAGGTGAGCGAGGGCGTGGTGTGGGTCGGCGGGGAGCCGCTGAGCCACGAGCGCAAGGCGGACGGCTCGCTCAGGCCCGCGTCCGAGAAGTACCAGCGCCAGGCGCGCAAGAAGATCGGCATGGTCTTCCAGCAGTTCAACCTCTTCCCGAACATGAACGTGCTGCGGAACATCACCGAGGCGCCCGTCACGGCGCTGGGCGTGCCGAAGCCGGAGGCGGAGGCGCGCGCCCGCGAGCTGCTGGACCTCGTGGGGCTCGGCGACAAGGCGGACGCGCACCCGACGCAGCTCTCCGGCGGGCAGCAGCAGCGCGTGGCGATCGCCCGTGCGCTCGCGATGAAGCCGGACATCCTGCTCCTGGACGAGGTCACCTCGGCCCTGGACCCGGAGCTGGTGGCGGGTGTGCTCGACGTCCTGCGGGACATCGCCCGTACGACCGACATCACGCTCCTGTGCGTGACGCACGAGATGAGCTTCGCCCGCGACATCTCCGACCGCGTCCTCATGTTCGACGCGGGCCGCATCGTCGAATCGGGCCCGCCGTCCCAGATCTTCGGCGAGCCGAGGGAGGAGCGGACGCGGGAGTTCCTGCGCGCGGTGCTCTGATCCCTCCGGGGATCGTCCTGGGAGGGGTCTTGCGGCCTGTGGCCGCGGGGCCCCTTCCGCGCATATGCCACAGCTATATCCTCAGGCCACGCCCGCCCCGGTCCGTACCGTCGCCGCCTCCCAATCCCCCCGAGTACCACCCCCGCGCGCCCCCGCCGCACTATCGTGACCGGAGTCGGGTTTCGACCGGCCCACCACGCCGCCAGGGGGACACCGTGCCTTCGACCTCCGTACCGCCCAGGACCCGCGCCCAGCAGTCGGTGCAGGACGCCCTGCGGGTGCTCGAAGCGCTCTCGCGCCGCGCGGGCGGCGCCCGTACCGCCGAGCTGTCCGCCGAGACCGGGCTCGACACGGACCGGCTCGGCGCCCTCCTCGCGATGCTGTGCGGCCAGGGCTACGCGTGCCGCCTCGACGACGGCGGCTACGTCACGGGCGAGTCGCTCTCGCTGCTCGGCGGCTCCTCGCTCAACAGCGAGTGCGCGATCCGCGGCCACCTTCAGGGGCTCCTGGACCGGCTGCGCGACGAGGTGAACGCCGCCGTGTACGTGGGCCGCTACGTGGACGGCGAGATCACCGTGACGAGCGTCGCCGACGCCCCCGAGACCCCGCGCGTCCACGAGTGGGTCGACTTCCGGTCCACGGGCCACGCGAGCGCGGTCGGCAAGGCGCTCCTCTCCCAGCTCGGCCCCGAGGCCCGCCGCGAGCACCTCTCGCGCCACCGCCCCGCCCGCTTCACCGCCCGCACCATCACCGACACCCGCGCCCTCTTCAGCAGGCTGGAGGCGCAGACGCCCGTCGTGCCCCTGCTCGACGTGCAGGAGTACGCGGTCGGCACGGTGTGCGCGGCGGTCCCGATGAGCACGGGCCCCACGGTCGGCTGCCTCGCCCTCTCCCTGCCCGCCCGCCACGCCCACCGCCTCCACGCGGCGGCCGCGGCGCTGAGCAGGGGCTCGACGCCGGTCCTGCTCTCGCTGACCATCTGAGCCGGGCGGGAGTGGGCCCGCGTACAGGGACGGAGCCGGTGGCGCGGGGCCGCTCGGGACGTGGTCATCAGCACCCCGAAACCTTGGGTATGATTTCCGAGTCAGCAGGCGCCGCTAGCTCAGTTGGTTAGAGCAGCTGACTCTTAATCAGCGGGTCCGGGGTTCGAGTCCCTGGCGGCGCACAGACGGAGAGAAGCCCCCCGAGCGATCGGGGGGCTTCTCTCTTTACGCGTCGGCTTCGCCTCTTCTTCTTCCGCGTCGGCTTCGCCTCCGGGAGCGCCGGTGCCGGTGCCGGGAGGCTCGACGTGCTCGGTCGCCCGTTCCTCACGACCTGCGCGCGACGAGCCTCCCGACACCGTCGCGCTCCCTTCGGCTCAGCCAGCGCCGCTCGGCCCCGCGGGCCTCGGCGGCTCGCTCTTCGCCGTGAGGGCCACCGTCAGCGCCCGCACCATGGCCCGCCGCTCCGAGGGGTCGTCCCCCAGCAGCCCCCGTGCCGTGAGCCCCGTCACCGTCCGCTCCACCGCGTCCAGCAGGGCCACGTGCGGGGCCGGTGCGGTGTGCAGGGGGCGGACGGTGTGGACCTTGAGGCCCACGGCCGCCGCGTCGGCGGCGACCCGCGCGGTGAGCGCCGACTCGCCGCGTACCGCCCCGGCCGCCGCCTCGACCGCGTCGCACAGGTAGTCCGCCGCGTTCTCGACCGCGAAGGCGGCGCGCGCGGGCGCGGCGACCTGCCACACGACGAGCAGCGAGACCCGCTCGCCCTCGCCCACCACGAAGGGCCCGCCGCGCCAGTGCCGCAGCGCGAGGTCCACGGGGACGCGGCGCGGCAACGGGTCGGCCCACACGAGGCCCGCGCGCCGTACCGTCCCCCGGTAGCGCCCCGCGAGCGTCAGCACGTGCGCCGTGCCGGGGCGGACCCGCTGCACCCCGGCAACCGCGTACACCGCGAGCAGTCCGCAGCCGAGCGCGAGCCCGGTCGCGGGCCGGGAGCCCGTCGCGGCGACCCGTACGAGCGCGGCGAGCGCGACCGCGCCCGCGAGCGCGGCGACGAGGACCGCGCCCCAGCCCGGGAGCGTGCGCGCGGGCCGCTCCTCGGGCACGGAGGGGCGCGGCTCGGGGCTGGTGCGGGCCGTGTCCTCGCGCGCCGCCGGTACCGCCGGTGTCGTCGTCATCGCACGTCCCCGCCCTTGCCGCCCATGAGGTACGCCCACGTGCGCGGCCCCGGGATGCCGTCGGCGCCGGTGCCGCGCCAGCCCTGCGCGCGCTGGAACGCGGCGGTCGCGCGGCGGTCGGCCTCGGTCCAGCGCGGGCCGGGGCCGATCCGGTAGTACCGGCCGGCGCCGCGCGCGACGAGCATCTCGCCGAGCCGCGTCACGTGCGCCCCCGCCTTGCCGGGGCCGAAGGCGGCGGCGCCGGGAAAGGCGCTCGACTGCGGTCCCGCGCTGCCGCTCGCGAGGTTCTTCGGGCGGTAGGGGATGTAGCGCGAGGAGTTCGTCCAGTACGCGTACGGGGTGGTCCGGCTGCGCGTGCGCGGCGGCGTCTGCTCGTACGCCGTGTACTTCGTGTGCGCCGCGTCCGCCCAGCCGCCGAAGAGCGTGACGTGCGAGCCGTCCTCGGGGTCCTGCGCGTTGTGGAAGAGGAGCATGTCCCCGGGCTGGAGCTCGTCCTTCGTGATGCGCTCGCCGAAGGAGGCGAGGGAGCCCGTCCACTGGTTGGAGCGCAGGTCCCAGGCCATGGACACGAAGCCCGAGCAGTCCTGCCGGTACCCGTCCGAGCGGTACGCGCTCATGCTGTACGGGACCTTCGCGGCGAGCCAGGTACGGGCCCGGTCGATGATCTCCTCGCGCGTGACGGTGCCGGGCGAGGCCGCTCCGCCGTCGCTCCCCGTGTGCAGCGGCTCGCTGCTGCCCTGCGGGGTCCGGGGGCCCTCGGACGGGTCGTCCGGGTCCGCGTAGCCGCCGGGATGTTCGCCCTCCTGAGTGGCCGAGGGCTCGCGGGGCGCGGCGGCGGGACGGACGAGCGCGGCGGAACGGGAGGCGGTCGCCCCGCCGCCCTGCCGGGCCTCGCGCGGAGCCGTCGCGAAACCGGCGTGACGCCGTGCCTGCGCCTCGGCAGGACCGGTCGCCCCCCGCCCGAACGCCGGAGCACCCGCCGCACCGTCCCGCGTCCCCCCGGCCTCACGCCGCGCCTGCGCCTCGGCAGGACCGGTCGCCCCCCGCCCGAACGCCGGAGCACCCGCCGCACCGTCCCGCGTCCCCCCGGCCTCACGCCGCGCGCTCTCCGGGGCCGTGATCCCCGGCGGCTCCGGGGCCGCGAAGGCGGGGGGCGCGAGAGGGGCGGCCCCGAGCACGGAGGTCGCGGCGGCGGCGACGGCGAGCACGGCCCGTACGCCGGGCGCCCCCGTACGCCCGCGGTGCCGCCGCGAGCCGGCGGGTGCGGCGGGGGCGCGCTCGGCGGCGCACCCGGGGCACGGGCAGGCCGCGCCTGGCTGGAACTCCTCGAAGACGGGACCGGCGATGAGATTCACGTCACACCCTCTGGGACAAATCAGCCGAAATCTGTACAGACGTCAGTTTCCCAACGGCTTGGCGGACCCGCATGTTGACGACTCGAATGCCGCATCGCCCCCGGTCACGGGCGTGCGGACGCTCACCCCCCGGGGTTTGGGAGCACCCTTGGGGATCGGGTAAAGTTCCCGACGTCAGCAGGCGCCGCTAGCTCAGTTGGTTAGAGCAGCTGACTCTTAATCAGCGGGTCCGGGGTTCGAGTCCCTGGCGGCGCACCGACAGAGAAGGCCCCCCGAGCGATCGGGGGGCCTTTCTCGTACCTCCACGCGGACCTCCCGCACGCCACCTCCCGCACGGCACCGACCGGGCGCGCCCCGGCACCCCGCACGCCCCCGCGCGCACCCCCACCCCCTTCCGCGCTCCGATCCCCCACACCCCGTGCCCCTCATACACCCGTTCGGACGGTCAACCGATCAGTTGTACTGATTGGCGGATATGCACGGTAAACACATTGTTTCGCCCTTGCGATCATGCCCGGTGGCGTAGAACTCTTTTCGAGTCGTCGCGGGGGGCGCGGGACGCACGGGGGCCATGCCGGGAGGGGCATCGCGCAACCTTCGCGCCGGAAAAAGCATCCTTTGTCGTGCCGAAAGCGGCCCGCCAAGCCCACCCGGCCGAGCCGGTCGACGACAGCACGCGCCCGCGGGGCGGCCGGAGGGGGCCGCGGCGGGCGAGGAAGAACGAGACCACGCGGCCCGGCGGTCGCGTGCGGGGGGAATGACTCATGACGCCGACCGGCGACGATCCGGCGCGCACGACCCAGCTCAGAGTGGAGCAGACCAGGACGGGCACCTTCCGCAGGCTGCGCGGCACGCTGCCCCGCTACGACTACGAGCACTACAGCCGGCTCGCCGGACCGCTCACCGAACCCGACCCGTCCCGCCCCTACCGCGTCCGCTACCGCAGCCTGCTCGGCCAGGAGACGCACCGGGTGCGGGCCGCGCTGCTGCTGTGCGCCGCGCCGGTGCTCTCGCTCGGCCTGCTCGTGTGGCTGCTCCAGCCCGCGCACTGGACGGAACGCGACTACCCCGCGTACGACTTCCTGCCGGTCCTCGACGTCGTGATGCTCGTCGCGATCGGGCTCATCGAGCTGTTCCGCTGCCTCAACGTGCTCTCCAACGCGCACGCGACCCTCGTCGCCCGCGACCCGGTGCCCGTCGTCCCCGAGACCGGGACGCGCGTCGCCTTCCTGACCTCCTTCGTGCCCGGCAAGGAGCCGCTGGAGATGGTGACGCGGACGCTGGAGGCGGCCGTGCGGATCAGGCACCGGGGCGTCCTGCACGTGTGGCTCCTCGACGAGGGGGACGACCCCGAGGTCAGGGAGGTGTGCGCGCGGCTCGGCGTGAAGCACTTCTCGCGCAAGGGCGTCGCGCGCTGGAACCAGCCGAAGGGCCCGCACCGCGCGAGGACGAAGCACGGCAACTACAACGCCTGGCTCGACGCGCACGGCGACGACTACGACTACTTCGCCTCCGTCGACACCGACCACGTCCCGCTCGCCAACTACCTGGAGCGGATGCTCGGTTACTTCCGCGACCCGGACGTCGGCTTCGTCATCGGCCCGCAGGTCTACGGCAACTACGACAGCTTCGTGACCAAGGCCGCCGAATCGCAGCAGTTCCTCTTCCACGCGCTCATCCAGCGCGCGGGCAACGCCTACGGCGCCCCCATGTTCGTCGGCACGTCCAACGCCGTACGGATCGCGGCGCTGCGCCAGATCGGCGGCCTGTACGACTCGATCACCGAGGACATGGCGACGGGCTTCGAGATGCACCGCGCCCGCAACCCGCGCACGGGCCGCAAGTGGAAGTCGGTCTACACCCCCGACGTGCTCGCGGTCGGCGAGGGCCCGGCCGCCTGGACGGACTTCTTCACGCAGCAGCTCCGGTGGTCGCGCGGGACGTACGAGACGCTGCTCAAGCAGTTCTGGAAGGCCCCGTTCACACTGCCGTTCGGGCGCTTCTTCAACTACACGATGATGGTCATCTTCTACCCGATGTCCGCGCTCAACTGGATTCTCGCGGCGCTGTCCTGCGCCCTCTTCCTCGGCCTCGGCGCCTCGGGCGTGAACATCGACCCCTCGGTGTGGCTCATGCTCTACGGCAACGCGTCCGCGCTCCAGATCGGCCTGTACATCTGGAACCGGCGGCACAACGTCTCGCCGCACGAGCCCGAGGGCTCCGGCGGGGTCGCGGGCATGGCGATGTCCGCCATGTCGGCGCCGCTGTACGCGCGTTCACTCATGGACGCGGCGCTGCGCCGCAAGAGCCGCTTCGTCGT